>NZ_CP125942.1:3003190-3603828 GCF_039602135.1 Glutamicibacter sp. B1
GGCTTCCATGTACACAGTTCCCAGATGGGCTCCGCCGGGTAAGGCTGAAGGCTCCCTCGTGGTGTGCCGGAAGATGGCTGGTCAGTACTTTCTTTAGACCTACAGTTTCCACCATACGGGAACCGTTTGTCGCAATTCAACCCCCTTTCGTCGATTTAAGGCATTATGACTTCGCGTAGCATTGCCCCCAGAACGACAGCGCTACGTGCAGTAATCGAGCATCTCGGGCAAAATGAGTTTTATGGCATCACCGACTTCAGCTCTGGGCAGGGTCCGCACTTTTGAGGCATTGGACGAAAAGACCACCGCAAAGCTGAAGCGCGCGCTGGACGAATCAAATGACACCACGGTGTTTGTTAATGGAACGGCATTGCAACTTCCGCGCGAAGCGCATGAGGCGCTGATCGAAGTGCTTTCGCGTTTTGCCTTGGGCGAGTCGGTCAGTATCGGCACCCCAGAATTGCTGCTCAACACGTCTCAGGCGGCACAGATGGCTGGGATTTCTAATAGCTATCTGCGTAAGCTCGCCGACGCTGGGACCATCCCGGTGGAATACCGTGGAACGCACCGACGAATTCGTCCGAGTGCCATCCAGGCTTGGCTAGATTCCCGTTCGGGCACCGAAAAATAATAACGCTCAAAGAGCACAGGGTTACCGCGTCACCAGGTGAGATTCTCCGTCGATTGTCATAGTGGAGACTAAGAGTTTGGGATTCACCGTCCCCGACTTCTTGCCAAGCAAGAGTTTTCCTGTTGGAATACCAAAGTATTCTATTCGAAAACACACTTTCGCTCGGATCCCGAACGCGAGGAGCCCGCTCCGGCAAATGTAGGAGCCTTGGCCAAGGAGGACCATGACCGCCGCACCGCAATCCCTCGCCACAGCACATGAGGCACTACTCTCTGACCGCGCGGCGGGCATCAAGCAGTCCGCCGTACGCGACGTCTTCGAACTATCTTTGGACCCGTCGCTGGTTTCCCTAGCTGGCGGCAATCCGTTTTTGCAGTTGTTGCCGCTGGAGAAAATCGGCGAAATTAGCCAACGCATCATCACCGAACAGGGCACCGAAGCCCTGCAATATGGTTCAGGTCTTGGCACCGTAGAACTGCGTGAGCAGATCCTGGACGTGATGGCAGCTGAAGGAATCACCAACGTCAAAGTTGAGGACGTAGTCGTCACCAACGGTTCACAATCTGCGCAGGACATGGCATGCAAAGTCTTTTGCAACCCCGGTGATACCGTGTTGTGCGAAGATCCTACCTATGTGGGTGCGCTGAACACTTTCGAGGCTTACCAAGTCACCGCACGTCCCGTGGGCACCGATGAGAATGGCCTGATTCCCCAGGCCCTACGCGATCGAATCTCCGAGCTACGCGCTTCGGGCGAACGCATCAAGTTCCTCTACACCATTCCAAACTTTAATAATCCGTCTGGCATCACGCTCGCTGCCGAGCGCCGCCAAGAAATCGTTGATATTTGCCGTGCAGAAGGCATCCTGATTCTCGAAGACAATCCCTACGGAATGCTGCGCTACGACGGTCAGCCAGCGCCCACCTTGCGCAGTTTGGATCCAGAGAACGTCATCTACATGGGTTCTTTCTCTAAGATCTTTGCCCCAGGACTGCGCATCGGCTGGGCTGCTGTTCCAACCCACCTCTTCCGCAGGTTCTATTTGGCCGGTGAAGCGGTAGCCCTGTGCCCACCGACCCTGAACCAGATGATCATTAGTGCTTATCTCAATGAGCACAATTGGAAGGGCCAGATCGCCAAGTACAACGATCTCTACCGTTCCCGTCGTGATGCCATGCTCGAAGCTTTGGCCGCTCACCTGCCGGATGGGATCAGTTATACGCGACCCGAAGGCGGATTCTTTATCTGGTTGACTTTGCCTGAAGGCATCGATACCTACCAGTTGCTCCAGCAGGGTGTGAAGGCCGGAGTGATCTTCATTCCGGGAGCGGCTTTCAGCCCAAGCGGTCAAGCCGATAACAAGCTACGCCTAGCTTTCTGCTCGGTCGATGAAGCCACCATTGCAGAAGGTGTTCAGCGCCTTTCAGGCTTATTGGCCACCGCCATCGAAGCGAACGGCAACTAACCTACAAGCGGTTCTTTAGCCAAGACGCCCGCCAAAGTCATCAGCGATGTCTTTGGCGGCGTCTCGAAGCCTAGGCAAGAGCTGTTCTTGAATATAGTCGGGATTATTTCTGCTGGTTTGCACCGAGATATTCAGCGCGCCAAGAAGCTTGCCACCACGAATCACCGGGACCGCCAAGCCCCGCAGGCCCTCATCCAGTTCTTGGTTAACCAGTGCCCAACCTTGTTCGCGGACACGTGCCAGTTCCTTTTTCAGGTCTTTGATGCTGGACACCGTGTGCTCCGTGTATTTTTGCAGTTCTACTTGCTGCAGGAATGCTTCTTGTTCAGCAGGCTCCAACTGCGCGATGAGCACACGTCCCATGGAAGTCACCCAAGCTGGCAGTCGGTTGCCAATGGAGACATTCAAAGAATGAAGGCGTGGCGCCGCCACCCGTTCAACATAGAGCGCATCTTGGCCTTCAAGAACACACAGCGAAGCTGTCTCTTCGAGTTCGCGTGCCAAAGACTGCAGGTGCCCCACGGCTGCCTGGGGCAAAGTCAACCCCGACAGGTAGGCCGCACCGATATCCAAGACACGTGGGGTCATCCGGTAGGCATTACCGTGAGCCTGCAGGTACCCAAGGTCAACGAGGGTGAGCAAGAATCGACGGGCAGAGGCTCGGGTCTGTTCCGTGGCCGTAGCTACTTGGGACACCGTCAGTTCTGAATTTCCTGCTGAAAATGCCAGCAACACGGCCAGAGTCTTTTCCGCTGACTTAACGAAATAATCCGGCCGCTCTGTCACTGTTGATTCTCCCCAGCTCTACATATTCCTACTCCAGCGATTGCTCTCAAATTGAGAAGCAAGCCTGACCGGCGCATTGGGCGCCCCGTACCCATCGTAGCTAGAACGACGTTCAACTACCTCAAGGAACATGTTGCCAAGGGTCTTGGTATAGAAATGTAGGAACTCCCCTGCTTCATCGCGGTCGTACAACAAGTGCAGTGATTTCAGCGTCTCCAGCAGTTGTGAATCAATATCGAAGCGTGCTGCGAGGTCCTCGTAGTAGTTAGCCGGAACCTGCAAGAATTCCATGCCACGGGCGCGGGCGGTACGGGCAACTTCAATAATGTCGTTGGTTCGCAAGGCCACGTGTTCTGGGTACTCGTGGTTGCGCTCAATGACGTTTTCCAGCCCTTGAGGAACGATATTCAGGGCCAGCCGAACACCAGCGTCCTGCGTTGAAAGTACCTGCGAACGCACTAGCCCCATCGGGCTGGGAACTTCGGTTCCAGGGCGTGCTTTAAGGTTCAATACGCTGGAGTAGAACAGCACTGATTCATCGAAGCATTGCCATGGTTGAGCAAGATTGATGTGATCAATGCTCAAGATTGGACCGTTGGCATCAGTAGTTGGTGCTGGGCCGGCATCTTCAAATTCTTGGACCCAGTTCCTCGTATTGGCCCGCGAGCTGAAGAACACTTCGGTGCTATCCGGCGCGAGAAAACCGGATAGCTCTTGCTCGTTGTGCGTCTGCTGGCGGGGTACCTTCGTGGCGAGTAAAGCCTCCCCACGCTGGGCACTGGTCCCGGGATCTGGCACAAGAACACCAAATCCTGAAACCGCCGCCTCCACGCCACGACTGCGCTGTGAGTTGATAATGATCTTCGCTTCGCCCGAGCTCCACAATTGCACGGGTTTACGACGATGTTGTCCACTGAAATTAAAGCCAAGCTGAGCCAGCATTCCAGCAACACGTTCAGGATCTTCGGTTCGAATCTCGGCGAAGTCAAAACCGGTGGCATCCTGAATTCCCGGCAGCATCTTGAGCTCCAGCGCGTACTGCTCTCCCGTAGAGCTCAAAAGCTGCGCTGTCTTAGACTCCAACCACTGCAAGGAACGCAGCCCATCAACGGCGGTGCGTTCAACATTGGACTGACGGAAAACATCATTGAAGATTTCCAAAGAGATAATTCCGTCATAGCCTGAACGAACGAGCTCTGCCATGAACTGGTCCAGGGCAAAGCCACCCTGACCGGGGAACAAACGGTAGTGACGAGACCAGGAGAGGATATCCATGGTGAGCACCGGAGCATCGGCCAGCTGGACGAAGAAGATCTTCTCTCCAGGAATCGTTGCAATCTCAGCGGGGTCATCACCACGCGAGAGAATGTGGAAACTGTCAATGCATATTCCTACGTTGGCCCGGTCGACGCGCTTCACGATGTCCCACGAATGCTGATAGGTATCAACGAACTTTCCCCAGGCCAACGCTTCATAAGCGATCCGCACATCGTATTGGGCAGCGAGATCAGAGAGCTGTCGAATTTGATCTACAAAGAGGTCATCGTCGTTGATGGTGGCGGTGCCGACATTGGAGCACAGGAGCATCAGGTCGATGCCCAGTCGCTGCATGAGCTGAAATTTTGCTTCGGCCCGATGCAGGTTGGCTTGTAGTTGTTCTTCGGTGACGCCTTCATAATCGCGGAAAGGTTGAAATAAGTCCAGGCTCAGCCCCAACCGGTCGGCCATAGCTTTGACTTCCTCGGGCGACATCGGGCTGACCAAAAGGTCTTGCTCAAAGATCTCAACTCCATCAAAGCCAGCTTTGGCACAAGCGAGGAGTTTTTCTTCTAAGGTTCCTGAGAGGCATACCGTCGCTATCGAAGTGCGCATTACAGTCCTTTTTCCAGCATTTCCAGCAGGTGTTCACGTACCTGGTGCGTTTCTGGCCGAATGCCAGTGATGATTTCAAAGGCGTCGACTGCTTGGCCGACTGCCATGTATCCCCCGTCGAGGACCTGACATCCAAGGTCTCGGGCGGCAACAATAAGTTCGGTGTCTACGGGTCGGTAAATGCAATCGGCGACCCAGTGGCGTGGTTCCAGCGCCGTAATATCCAACGGCAGTCCGGGATGATGATGCATGCCGATCGGGGTGGCGTTGAGCAGCCCGTCAGCTTCGCTCAAGAGCTGCGACACCTGGGCGGGAGTTGCTGCGTGAATTGAGGCCTGAGGGAAGTTTTTGCGCAGTTCTTGAACTCGGTGGGTGACTCGTTGTTCATCAAGATCAACGATGTGCAGCTCTTGCGTTCCCGAAGCTAGCAAGGCGTAGGCCACGGCGGCTCCTGCACCCCCGGCTCCGAGCTGAAGAACTTTTTGTTTTTTGGAGTTCGGCAGTCCTTCTTCTAAACCACGGGCGAATCCGGAGGCATCGGTGTTGTGCCCAATGAATTTCCCCTCGTCGATCACCACAGTGTTCACCGCACCAATGGCCTTGGCCATCGGGGCGATGTCATCAAGATGGTCCAGAACAAGTTGTTTGCAAGGATGGGTTACGTTGAAGGCGTTAAATCCCAGCTTGGCTCCGGCCTGCAGCAATTCACCGATGTCACTTGCCGGAAGATTCAGTTCGGTGAGGTCAATGGGCCGATACAGGTAATGCAACCCGTGCACCTCGGCGGCTCGTTCGTGCATCGGTGGTGTCAGCGAGGGCATTACGCCGTCACCGATCAGACCGACCAGATAAGACTCAGCACGTGTACTCATGTTCTCCCGCAGCCCTTCTTGTTTACTTCAGGTATTGCCTGAGATGTGATTTACATCTACTGTAATCCAATGAACACATTCCGAACAAGTGTACGCATAGCGAACACTTACTAAAAATCTTCACCTCACGAACGCTCAACGAGGAGTTACCGATGCAATCGCCACACAGTACCAATGCATCAGCCGACACCGGCGGCCAAGGACGAACACCGGTCAAAGCCGCCATTGCCAGTTTCATGGGCAGCGCCGTCGAATACTACGATTTCTTCATCTTCGGCTCGGCCGCTGCGCTGATCTTCCCCCACATTTTCTTCCCCGATGCAGACACCAACGCCGCGGTCATGTCGCTAGCCACCTTCGGCTTCGCCTATGTAGCGCGCCCAGTGGGAGCTATTTTTGTGGGTCACTTTGGCGATCGCCTCGGACGACAAAAAGTGTTGATGTTTACCCTCATTCTGATGGGCGCCTCAACATTCCTCATCGGTTGTCTTCCAACCTTCGAACAGGTCGGTTGGCTAGCACCAATCCTCTTGGTATTCGCGCGCTTATGCCAGGGGCTCTCGGCAGCCGGTGAACAGGCAGGCGCCTCATCGATGTCATTGGAGCACGCTCCTGACCATCGACGCAGCTTCTTCACCTCGTGGACGCTGACTGGTACCCAGGGTGGCCAGATTCTGGCGGCCATGATCTTCATTCCCGTAGTTGCCCTGCCTGACGAGATCAAATTTGGTATTGGGTGGCGTATCCCTTTCTGGCTTTCTGCAGTCGTCGTGATCATTACCTTCTTCATCCGTCGCTCGCTGCACGAAACCCCGGAATTTGAAGAGGCCAAGAAGAACAATGAGATCGCCAAGCTTCCTCTAGCGGTTCTGCTGCGTTTCTACTGGAAAGACGTTCTGCGCGTTGTGTTGTGCGCCTTCATTGCAGCCGTCTCCACTGTGTATGGCACCCTGGCCATTTCCTATGGCAAGGTCATCGGCAACATGGATGAATCCATCACCCTGTGGCTGGTTGTTGCCGGTAACATCGGCGCACTGATTACGCAGCCACTCTTTGGCATGTTGGCCGATAAGATCGGCCGTAAACCCGTCTTCATTTATGGGGCCTTGGGGTCTGCAGTCTTTATGCCGTTCTACTTGCGTTCTATGGAGTCCGACAACGCGTTGTTGCAATTCACCCTGTCCGTGCTGGTCTTCTCCTGCGCCTACGCTGCAGCGAACGCTGTGTGGCCAAGTTTCTACGCCGAGATGTTCTCCTCGCAGGTACGTTTCTCTGGCTTGGCTATTGGTACCCAGCTTGGTTTCCTCATGGCAGGTTTCGCACCATCCATCGTTGCAGCCCTGGGCGGTCTCGAGGCCAACGGCTGGATTCAGATCAGCATATTTACTGCAGTCATCGCGGTGATTGCATCGCTCTCCGCACTGACCGCACGTGAAACCTACCGTGTGCCCACCAAGCAGTTGGGTCACACCATCGAGAAGGTTTCCTAAACTCTCTCTTGAAGAGAATCCTTCTATTCCCGGACCGCGCGGCACCTTCCAAAAGTTGTGTCACGCGTGGTCCGGGGTTCTCCGTTTAAAACTGAGCCGATAGACAAGTAGCCTGACCACCACTATTTCGGTTGCTTGCTCAGGGCTATATCTAGAAGTGCTGACTGGTTTGAATTCAGAATCCGGTCTTCCCGCCAGATGGCCCGCAATTCACGTGTCAGCGGCGGGCCAGCAATCGGCACTTGGACCAAGATGCCTTGTTCCAGTTGGCTTTCAACGGCGAGGTGGCTGAGTACGGCCGGGCCCATCGCACCGGCTACCAACTGACAGATGGTCGCATTGCTATTAAATTCTGCAATCGGTTCGGCTCGCTGGGCCGTAGTCAAAGCATCAAGAAAGGCTCTGGTCCCTGAGCCTTTTTCACGTTCAATCAGTGCTGTTTCTTGTAACTCTTCCACGGTGACCGGGCTATCTCGCACAGCCCAAGGGTGGTTTGGTGAAACGACGATCAGCATTTCATCGCGGAATACCTCGCGGCTCTTGAGCACAGCTGGTAAGTCCGGTGTTTCAACAAAGCCGAGGCTCAACTCTTCATGTTCCACTGCCTGGATCACGTCGTGAGAATTCATGATTCTCATCCGTGGAGTCACCTGAGGCAATTGTTCGTGCAGCGCTCCGATCCATGAAGGTGCCAAGTATTCGGCCACCGTCATGCTCGCGCCAAACTCCAACTCTTTCTGGCCATGCTCAGCCAAAGAACGCACACCTGCTGCAAATACGTTGAGTCCGGCGAGCGCTTCGCGAGCCCATTGAACGGTCAGCACTCCTTCTGCAGTTAGCGTTGACCCGCTCGTTTTTCTGGTGACTAAGGAATATCCCAGACGACGTTCAAGGGTTTTCAACGCCCGTGAAGCATTGGATTGTGCCATGCCGGTCGCTCGCGCACCAGCACTTAGGCTCCCATGATCTGCGATACCAACCAATAACTCCAAGGATGAAAATTGGAGCCAATGCGCCAAGCTCCGACGTACCGTCACATCGCTATCCATATCATGATCATATGCCTGCGATAGTCAGGATGTGAATACCGCTCATAGGCAATCGGGCGAAGAATAGTTGCTATGAACAACCTTTCCGGATCAACCAGTGCTTCTTTCGAAACGGATACCACCGCGTCCACCAAAGCATCAGCAAGGAAGCGATTTTTCACCGAAGTCACCCCAGGGATTATCCTGTGCTTGGCAGTGGGTGCCGTGTGCATGCTGATTAACCATTTCTTCAGCTCGGTCAGCGCGCTACTCATGGCGATCGTACTGGGGGCGTTGTGGCGCAATCTTGCGCCGGTGCCTCATGTTTTTGAGGCGGGGGTTGGCTTTTCTGCCAAGAAGCTATTGCGTTTGGGCATTATCTTTCTAGGATTCCAGTTATCACTTGGCTCCATCATTGCTTTGGGCCCAGGAGTCCTACTGGTGGTAGTTCTCTCGGTAGTCGTCACCTTCCTACTCACAGCATGGATAGGAAAACTCATGGGCCTGGATCTGGAGCAACGCCTGCTGATTGCCATCGGTTTCTCCATCTGTGGCGCTGCCGCGGTGGCCGGCGCCGAAGGAACCGTGAAGGCAAAGGAACACGAGGTAGCAACGGCCGTGGGCCTGGTCGTCCTCTTTGGAACCCTTATGATTCCGGCCATGCCAGCCCTTGGTCTGTTTCTGGGACTTGATGATCGAGGTATCGGCATGCTCGTTGGGGCTTCCACCCACGAAGTAGCCCAAGTGGTGGCCGGTGCAGGATCTGTCTCAGCGGCGGCTTTGGCCGTGGCAGTAACGGTAAAATTGGCCCGAGTTCTATTGCTCGCCCCAGTAGTTGCCGGCGTAGGGGTATATCTGCGAGGCAAGCACAAAGTTCAAGGTGAGAAGACTCCACCGTTGGTACCACTGTTCATTCTTGGATTCCTCGCCGCCGTAGTGCTACGCACGACAATTGATCTTCCCGAAGGATTCCTCACCTCTGCGTCCACCGTGCAAACGCTACTGCTCTCTGCAGCAATGTCCGCGTTGGGTCTCGGCGTGCACCTGCGCAGCATCTTTAGTGCAGGCATGAAGTCGCTACTCCTAGGCCTAGTCGCCACTCTCATCATCATTACGGTCGCTGCCAGCGGAACCCTACTCTTCTCGCCGGCCTAAGGGTTAGAACCTTTTACTGGGCACTCCAACCGCCATCGATGGTGTAAGACGCACCGGTGACCATGCCCGCGGCAGTGGAACTAAGCCAGGTGGCCAATGAGGCGACTTCTTCGGGTTCGATTAGCCGCTTGATCGCTGGTTCGGTAAGCATGATTTTTTCAACCACCTCAGATTCCGGGATCTGATGCAATTTCGCTTGATCCGCAATCTGCTGTTCTACCAAAGCCGTACGAACATATCCCGGATTGATGCAGTTGCTCGTGATCCCATAGTCGGCGCCCTCAAGTGCGGTGACTTTAGACAGCCCTTCGAGACCGTGCTTGGCCGAAACATAGGCACTTTTGAAGGCACTGGCACGCAACCCGTGGACCGAAGAGATGTTGATGATCCGCCCAAAACCGCGTTCGCGCATGCCAGGCAACGCGGCACGAATGAGCAAAAAAGGGGCTTCGAGCATGAGCCTGTGAATCAGTCGCCACGCTTCAGGATCAAATTCGTGAATGGCTGCCACACGCTGAATACCTGCGTTGTTGATCAGGATATCGGTATCAATACTGGCTTGTTCCAACGCTTGAGTATCTGAGAGGTCCACTGCCCACGCCTTACCGCCCAAAGCATCCGCTGCTTCCTGGGCGGCTTGATCGTTAAAGTCCGCGATCGTGACGGTGACCCCTGCTTGTGCTAGGGCCTGAGCGCAGGCGAAGCCAATTCCGCTGGCACCACCTGTGACCACTGCGCGTCGGCCTTGCAACCCGTCATTGTTGCTTGCTGCGAATTGAGTTTGTTCAGTCATCTTCGGTGATATCCCTTCGTGCGCGCCATGGTGGCAAACACCCTCTTCTGGGATGCTCTCTGCCAAGTTATGGCTAATCCACAGTTAGGGTCAACGATTTCTCGCTGTGCAGTTTCCGCAGGTCAATGTGCGTTCATGCACAGGAGGGCGGGTATACGGCCCGTCTTGAGTGCAAATATTCATAGGCTCTAGCTAAAAATGACAGGGCATGATCAAAGCTTGGATTGGGATTATCAAAATACAAACACACCACTAATCCTCGTAAAGGGCCACCATGAACCCCCTGCACCTACATCGCCGGAAATCCAGAAGGATCACCGCCGCTGTCGCCGCCTCCAGCGTCGCGGTCGTCGGTCTTGGGGTCTCCGTCACCGCGCTACAAGATGAGCAAAGCACTGCGTCCGAGACGGTAGTTTCGACCACCCAAGAAAGCGGCACCGAGAGCTCAACCTCTTCATCTCAAGACACCCAAAGCCAAGAAGTCGAATCCGATTCAACCACCGGATCAGATTCGAGTACGGACTCGGACTCAACAACCGACTCTTCGAGTCAGTCCAGCGATTCCAGTACCCAAAGTGACTCCGGTGTCTCCCAAGGATCAGGTGGTTCAGTCAGCGGAAGGTCTTCAGGTTCATAATCATGAGCGCACAAACTACATGGATAATTTGGGGCCTGCAGGCCGAGCTAACGGTGGAAGACGATTCCGCCTTACCAGCTGCCAAAGCACTGGTTGACTCGGTACTCGCCAAGGTTGAACTGGCCAGTAGCCGGTTCCGCCCGGATTCAGAACTTATGCAACTAGCACACTCAGGTGCGCAGAATACCCATGTCTCCCCCACCCTCGCTGCACTCATCGACGGTGCCTTGCAAGCTGCAAAGAACAGTGACGGGGACATTGATCCGTTGCTCGGCGCCGATCTTGTTGAGTTGGGCTATGACCGAGATATTGACCTGCTGCCGCAGACCACCATCAAAGACGTAAACATCACCCAACGCGTGCTACGCCCAATCCTCTGGCCCCAAATTGAACTGCACGGAACGCAGCTGACCTTGCCTGCTGGCACCTTTCTCGACCTGGGAGCCACTGCTAAAGCCATGGCCGCCGACTGGTGTGCCGCCGAGGTGGCAGAAGAGTTGGACACCGCTGTGCTGGTGAGCCTCGGCGGGGACATTGCCACTGCAGGAACAGCTCAGCAGCCCTGGCAGATCCTGGTTCAAGATACCGATGATGCCCTATCACAGCAGATCTCTTTGCACTCCGGATTTTCGCTGGCCACCTCCAGCACCCAAAAGCGTCGTTGGAGCCACCGCGGATTGCAGATGCACCATATTCTTGACCCACGTTTTGGTTTGCCCGCGCATCCGGTGCACGCAAGCATTACCGTGGCAGCACCCACCTGTCTGGAAGCTAATACCTACAGCACCGCAGGGATCGTCAGAGGCACTGCTGCCCTAGATTGGTTGGAATCTCTCGAGCTTGCAGCCCGCTTGGTGGACCTAGAAGGCCGAGTGCACGCTACCTCCCGCTGGCCCAGAGAAGCCACAAGTCACCCCAAGGTGAGTGCCCATGGATGAGTTGATGTGGTCGGTGGCTCGTACCAGTGGCATGATCAGCTTGCTGTTGTTGACCGGCACCTTACTCGTTGGCATTATGGCGCGTTCAGGCCGAGCCTTCGGCGGACTTTCCCGCTACACCCAAAGCCTGCTCCACCGTAGTTTTTCACTGCTCTGCGTAATCTTCGTGATGCTACATGTCCTCAGCCTGCTGGCTGACTCCTACGCCAAAATGCAGATCATCGACATTGTTGTTCCCTTCTTAGGAGACTACCGGCCTTTCTGGCAGGGCTTAGGCACCGTCAGCTTCTCGCTGATGATCGCCATCGCCCTGACCGGACTCTTGCGTCGACACCTGAGCCAGCGCGTCTTTCGCGGCATCCACCTCACCGCATACCTCATGTGGCCCATCGCAGTAGCACACGGCTTAGGCACCGGAACTGACGCCGGCACCCTGTGGTACCGGATAGCTACCGTCGTCTCTATTGGCTTGGTGCTGGCCGCAGTCATCTGGCGACTGACCGCAAATTATCTTGACCATTCGGCAACCCGCCGACTCGCTCGTGAAGGAGTGAAATTGTGAGCACCACCAGCATCCCCAAGGTACACCTGGGTGTCTTGGAAGAACCGCGGCTGTTAGCTGCCGGCCCCGACGCTTCGTGGTCACAGCACTTAGATACTTTCGGCCCTCTGCCATCACCTGCTGAAGACTCCCAAATTGTGGAGCAGTGGGAGGCCTCTGGGCTATCGGGTCGTGGCGGTGGTTCCTTCCCAACTGCACGGAAAATCGCTGCCGTGCAACGTTCGGTGAACCGCACGGGCAAGGCACCGGTTCTGATTGCCAACGGTAGTGAAGGTGAACCGTTGAGCTACAAGGACCAGATGCTACTGACCCACGCTCCACATCTGGTCCTCGATGGTATGGAACTCACCGCCCGAATCCTCGGGGCATCTGAGCGTTACCTTGTGACCAAAGCTGGTTCGCATCCACGGTTGCTCCAGGCCATGAGCGAGCGAGGCGAAAGATCGGTTACCTTGCATGCCACGGATTCCCACTTTTTAGCCGGTCAAGCCACCGCCGTGATTTCCTCCCTCGAAGGCGGCCCATCGCTACCACGCCATCAGCCATGGCACCTGAGTGATCTTGGACTCGGTGGTGCTCCCACCCTCTTGGTCAATGTTGAAAC
This sequence comes from Glutamicibacter sp. B1, assembly GCF_039602135.1. Classification (NCBI taxonomy): domain Bacteria; kingdom Bacillati; phylum Actinomycetota; class Actinomycetes; order Micrococcales; family Micrococcaceae; genus Glutamicibacter; species Glutamicibacter ectropisis. The sequence continues at coordinate 3,016,024 of NZ_CP125942.1, forward strand.
CTTGGCGCATCTGGCCCTGATTGCCCGGTACTCGGCGCATTGGTTTAGATCCGCGGGCACCGAAGAGGATCCCGGAAGCCGCATGGTGAGCATCCACGATGCCGGTCACTATCAGGTGCACGAGGTCCACGGCGGCAGCAACCTTTCGGTGCTCTTAGAACAACTCCAGATTCCCACCAAGGATATTCATGCCGTATTGGTCGGTGGATTCCACGGCCAGTTCACCAGAGATCTGGATATCTCACTTTCTGCCACCTCCGACGCTACACAATACCCAGCGACAATAGCTGTCGGTGCCGGAGTGCTCGAAATACTCAGATTCGGCACCTGCCCACTGGTCCGAGCTTCAAAAATTGTGGATTATCTGGCGCAGTCCTCGGCCAAACAGTGTGGGCCGTGCATGTTTGGTCTTCCGACCTTGGCCCGCGACCTGCAGGCGGTGGCACGCCGAAGCACCGACCCGCAGCTGACCGGACGGATCGAGCGTCTGACTCAACTAGTCACCGGACGTGGGGCCTGCCATCACCCCGATGCCACGGCACGTTTGGCCAGCAGCGCCTTGCACGTATTTGACGATGAACTACAGGCCCATCTCAGTGGCCAGTGCCTGCACAAATTTTAGGAGCAAGCATGAGCGCAGAACTAGAAATCGATTGGACTCGCTGCCAGGGACGAGGCCTCTGCATCGAATTATTAGCTACAGACCTCACCAGCGACCCGTGGGGTTATCCCTTGGCGCGCAGGGCTGATGGGCACCAGTCTGGCACCGTGATTCTGGCAGAAGATCAGCGTGAGGCAGCCGACGAAGCCGTCAAAATGTGCCCGTTGTCGGCACTGAAGTTGCGCACCAACACGCACCAGTAGGGCGCCGACGGTACAGCGATATTGGCCGGCGCCTGACAAGCAGTCCATACTGGTGGACATGAGCAACTCCGGCAACGAAGCCCTAGACACCGTTCCTATTCGTCGCGCAGCCAGTGTGCTGATGTTGCGTGAAAATTCTCAAGGGCTTGAAGTCTTCGTGCAACATCGAGTGTCCACCATGGATTTTGCTGCAGGCATGGTGGTGTACCCCGGTGGCCGAGTAGATCCCAAGGACAGCGACAGTGTCACCACCGGAAGCTTTGATGATGCGATGCTCGCGGCCCATGCCCAGCGCTGGGCCAACACCGCGGCCTGGGACCAGGGCGAAGCACTAGCTCCACAGAAATCTGGGGAAGTCTTGGCCGCCGCGCTTCGTGAAGTTTTCGAGGAAACCGGCCTACGTCTTGAGGCACACCAGCTCGTACCGTGGGCTAATTGGGTCACTCCCGTGGGATTTCCCCGACGATTTGATACCTACTTTTTTGTTGCGGCACTCGCCGATGGCCAGGACCCGTTGCACCAAACAACCGAAGCTGTGCGCTCGCAGTGGGCTAAGCCGGAGGACCTTTTTGCTGGACTTGAGCGCGGAGAGTTAAAGATGATGCGCCCTACCCAACGCACGTTACTAGATGCCATGGCGCTAGGCTCGCTGGATGCCATCCTCGCGGATCAGTCGGTAATCCAATCGGTGCATCCGGATCCGCAGGACTCACACTCCTCGCATCCGGTGCGAGCCACCGAGATTGCCAAGCCGCGCCCCTAAAAGATAGACACTCTAAAATTCAGTCAGCCTTCGAGTAGGGACCTTCCCACAATCAGGGACATGATTTCATTGGTTCCTTCCAAAATTTGGTGCACTCGCAGGTCACGGAAGATTTTCTCCATACCGTAGTCCGCTAGGTAGCCATATCCACCGTGTAATTGGATGGCGCTGTTGGCAGCATTAAAGCCGGCATCGGTGGCGACTTTCTTGGCCATCGCGCACAGCCGAACCATATCTGGGCTCTTGGCATCAAGGGCACGAGCAGCCCGCCGCAACAGTGAACGGGCCGCCTCAAGTTCCATGTCCATATCGGCGAGTTTAAAGACCAGAGCTTCTTGTTTGGCTAGTGGCCCACCGAAGGCCTGACGTTCTTTAAGGTAAGCAGCCGATTTTTCTAAGGCCAGTTGGCCCCCACCCAGGGAACAGGCTGCGATATTCAGTCGTCCACCATTCAGTGCCTTCATAGCCATGGAGAAGCCTTGGCCTTCTTCCCCCAAGAGGTTTTCGGCGGGGATACGCACGCCCTCCATAATGACCTGACGGGTGGGTTGAGCTTTCCATCCCATTTTCTTTTCATTAGAACCAAAACTCAGACCTGGTAGGTCTGCTGGGACCAAGAAGGCGCTAATGCCCCGGGCTCCGGTATCTGCGGTCCGCGCCATGACGATGTAGAGTCCCGAACTGCCCGCACCGGAGATGAACTGTTTCACTCCACTGAGTACGTATTCGTCACCGTCTTTGCGTGCGCGGGTGCTCAGCGCTGCCGCGTCGGAACCGATGCCTGGTTCGGTCAGGCAGTAGGAGCCTAGTTGTTCCATGGTGATCAGCTCGGGTAGCCACGAGGCTCGTTGTTCCTCGTTGCCGAAGCTATCGACCATCCACACCACCATATTGTGGATGGAAATATAGGCCGTGAGCGTGGGGTCTGCCTTGGCTAATTCTTCAAAGACCAACACCGCGTCGCTGCGCGTGAGTGCCGAGCCGCCGTGTTCTTCAGAGGCGTAGATACCGCCCATGCCCAGTTGTCCGGCCTGGGCTAAGACATCAATGGGGAAATGCTGTTCTTCATCCCATTTTTGGGCCATCGGTGCGATCTTGGTTTCTGCGAAATCATGGACCATGTCGATCAGCGATTTTTGATCTTCGCTTATTTCAAACACCACCGGCTCCTTTGCCCGTTGTTACTCTAAGTGACCACAGTCTATGTGACCTGAGTGACAGCTCAAGGGGTGAGTTAGTTACCGATTAAATCCTCACGGGCATCAAACTCGTCTCGGGCCTTGAGCACCTTGGATGCATGACTCTCGGACCATTGGCGCAGTATTTCCATCGGCCCCAAGAGACTGTGCCCGACGTCGGTGAGCTCATAGTCCACGCGGACAGGGACTTGGGCAAAGACGGTGCGCTTGACTAACCCGTCTCTTTCAAGGGTGCGCAGGGTACTGGTGAGCACCTTGGGGGTGACGCTTCCGATAAGTTGGCGTAACTCAGAGAAACGTTGGGGCCCGTCAGCTAGGGCTAATAGGACCAGCGGTGTCCATTTATCCCCGAGGCGCTGCATAATTTCACGTGAAGGACAGTTTTGCACGAAGACGTTAAATGACTCATGGCTATCCATAAGGAAACCTAGTTTCGTTGTAGTAGTCAGTATCAAAAGGATATCATCGTGCTGTACGACAACCAATCAACAGGAGAATCACCATGAAGATCGCAGTTTACGGAGCCACCGGCATGGTCGGCACAGAAGTCGTTGCCGAAGCTATCTCCCGTGGCCACGAAGTCACCGCTGTCACCCGTTCAGGTACCGAAGTTGCTGGAACTACTGCCGTAGCAGCCGAGCTCAACGATGCTGCCACCTACCGCGACTTGGGTAAGAACAACGACGTCATCGTCATCTCCGTGCCACCTTCGCGCACTGGTGGCGACCACCAGGAATACCTGGATGCCTTCGAGGAAATCACCGAAACCCTCACCCCAGCACGCCTGATTGTGGTTGGCGGCGCCGGCGCTACCGAAGTCAACGGTGTTCGTTTGGTCGACAGCCCAGATTTCCCAGAAGCCTACAAAGCCGAGGCCCTGACCGCTGCCGCAGTCTATGACATGTTCACCTCGGTCTCCGGAATCACCTGGACCGTTGTTGCACCAGCACCAGTCATCGCTCCAGGCCGCCGCACCGGCAGCTACACCCAGGGCACCGATTCTCCTGCCGGCGACTTCGTTTCGAGCCAGGACTTCGCCGTGGCGATCCTTGATGAAATCGAAACCCCAGCTCACGAAAACCGTCGCCTGACCGTAGCTAGCGAAAAGTAGAAGCTCACTTCTTTCTCCCCGTGCGGTGCATTCATTGCGACGACGTATAAAGCGCCGATCTGACGAATGCACCGCACAGGGCTAAAGTTGGAGTGGTCATTCCACTAGCACACCGAGGTAAGTCACTTCCCATGCAACGCACTTCGCGCACTTCGCGCATCCTGGCCGGCACTTTCGCCCTGCCACTAATCGGCGCTCTTCTAGCTGGTTGCTCCTCAACCGGCACTTCCGATTCCACGGCACAAAGCAAAGCACCGGTCACCGGCGGCACCATGGTCTACGCCTCGGGCGATGCAGAACCAACCTGCCTTGACCCACATGTTGGCGGAAATTACCCACAGGCCCTAGTTGCCAGCCAATATCTGGAGTCCCTTTTCACCAAGAATGACAAGGGCGAGATCATTCCTTGGCTGGCCGAGAGCTCCGAGGTCTCCGAGGACGGGCTGACCCGCACCATCACCCTGCGTGATGGCATCAAGTTCACCGATGGCACCAAGCTCACCGCCGAAGCCATCAAGGCAAATATCGAGCACCTCAAGGACCCCAACACCGCGTCCTCCACCGGCTACCTCGCCGTGGGCAAGGTCGTCAGTGTTGAGGCCAAGGACGAACTCACTGCGGTGCTCAAGCTTTCCGCTCCTGATAACGCACTGCTTGAATCCCTGTCGATGCCATGGACCGCCATCGAATCTCCTAAAGCCCTGGAACGCGATCAGAGCGCCAACTGTGCTTCCCCGGTAGGCACCGGGCCGTTCAAGGTTAAGTCTTGGGAACACCAGAAGGCCGTCAACCTGGTGCGCAACGATGACTACGTGCTGCCAGTAGCCGACACCAAGCGCACCGGCAACACCGCCTACCTCGATGGCATTACCTGGCGCTTCATCCCAGAAGCCGCCACTCGCTATGCAGCCCTGCAGTCCGGCGAAGTTGACGTCATCGATAATGCCCAGCCCGACACCATCTCCACAGCCGCAGACTCCGGGCTGGGCCACCTTGATGCCCCACGCCCAGGATCGTCTAACCGCATTGAGCTCAACAGCTCCAAGGCACCATTTGATGATCAGCGCGTACGTGAAGCCTTCATTCGTGCGGTGGACGCCAACACCGGTGTCTCCTCACTGTTCTTCGGCACCGCCCAGCGCAGTAACTCACTCTTGTCCTCCGTAGAGCCACTGGCTTACTCGGAGGAATCACTGTTCACCACCGATACCGCCAAGGCCAACACCCTGCTTGATGAGGCTGGCTGGAGCGAACGCGACGAGCAGGGCTTCCGCGTGAAGGACGGCAAGCGCCTGAGCTTGCGCTTCCCGGTCTCCACCAACCAGTCGGTCCCAGCCGAGCAGTCCCTCTTTGAACAGTTCCAGGCTCAGGCCAAGGCCGTAGGTTTCGAAGTGAAAATTGACCTGCTGGATCTTTCCAGCTGGTACGGTGCGCTGGCCGAGCATGAGTACAATCTGGTCTCCGCGCCCTACACCAAGGTCGGCCCATCGGTACTGCGCGTGCTCTACCACTCCGACTCCACAGTTCCAGCACCTTCGGGCTACTTCGCCAATAACGCTCAGGTGAAGAACGAGAAGCTCGATAAGCTGCTGGTCGAAGCCGAAGAAACCAATGATGATGCGCAGCGTGCCTCACTCTACGAGCAGGCACAGAAGATCGTGATGGAAGGCTACTACGTGTTGCCACTGTACGATCAGCAGAACCATTTCCTCTACGGCAAGAATGTCCACGGCATTGGTGCCACCACCGCGGTGTCCTCCCCGATCTACTTCGACACCTTCCTAGATCAGTAACCTTTGATGGGCACAATTGCTTGGGCTGGGCGCAAGATCGGCGGAGCACTGGTGGTGTTGTGGTTGGTGGCTACCGCCATCTTCATCGCCATCCGGTTGATCCCCGGTGACCCAGCCGAAGCAATTATGGGCGGCCCGGGCTCTCAGGCTTCGGCCGAAGCCTTGGCCGCCGCCCGCGCAGAATACGCTTTGGATCAGCCGGTCTTCACCCAGTACCTGCTGTACCTTGGCAAACTGGTCACCCTGGACTTTGGCACTTCCTATTCGCTGAAAGAACCGGTCACCAAAGTCATGGGTGAGGTATTGCCCAACACCCTGTGGCTCTCACTGCTCGCCCTGGCTCTGGCGTGGCTGTTGGCCCTCTGCTTCGCAGCTGCGGCAAGTAATGCAGGTCGTTTTGGTAGCTGGTTGGGCAACCTCTTGGAAATCATCGCTGCCGCGGTCCCCCATTTCTGGCTCGGCGCGGTATTGATCATGCTTTTCTCCTCGGCCTTGGGCTGGTTCCCTGCGGTTGATAATGGTTCAGCACAAGGTCTGGTGCTTCCGGTGCTGACCTTGGCATTGCCACTTGCTGGTTTCCTCACCCAGTTGATGCGTGACTCGTTGAGTGAAGCGTTGGGCAGCCAGTTTGCCTTGGCGGCCCGAGCACGTGGTGAAAGCCGACTCACCCTCTTTTGGCGTCATGGTCTACGCCATGCTGCCTTGCCTGCGCTCAACCTGACCGGATGGGCGTTTTCTTCCCTGTTGTCCGGTGCCGTGGTGGTTGAAGCAATTTTCGCTCGCCCAGGTCTGGGACGCTCGCTACTCTCAGCCGTATTGGCCAGGGATATTCCGATGGTGACCGGTATCGCCCTGTTCTCCGCGCTGGTGTACATTGTCGTGATGGCCCTGGCCGAAGGTCTTGAACGAATCATTAACCCGGCAGGTGAGCAACGATGAGCCGGTGCGCAAAGATCTTCTCGGCCATCGTCATTCTGCTGTGGTTGGTCATGGCCCTAGTCCCCTGGCTTCTCGCACCGAGTGATCCCCTGGCGATCAACCCGACGCAGGCCTTCCAGAAGCCGGGCTTTGCGCACTTCTTCGGCACCGATGAGTCCGGACGCGATATCTACACCCGCGTCATTCACGGTGCTGGTGATTCTTTGGCCATCGGTTTAGCTGCTACCGCGTTGGGCATGGGACTGGCCATCGTTTTGGGCACCGTGGCCGCCTTGTCCCCACGCTGGCTCGATGAAGTAATTCTGCGAGTGCTCGAAGCGCTCTACGCGATCCCCTCGTTGCTCATGGCGTTGCTGATCATCGCTTTCACCGGTCCAGGTGTTGGCCCGGCCATCGTAGCTGTTGGCCTGTCCACGGCTCCGGGGTACGCGCGCTTGGTCCGCAGCCAAATCCGTAGCCTGAAGAATTCGGAAATGCTTGAGGCCACTACGGTGCTAGGCCGTAGCAGCTGGCTCAAGGTCCGCAACCACCTGATTCCCAATGCGCTCAAACCGCTGATGGCCCTAGTGACTTTGGGCATCGGTCAAGCCGTGATTTGGGCAGCCGCCCTGTCCTTCCTGGGCCTGGGCACCGCCCCGCCAGCTCCAGAATGGGGAGCCATGCTCTCCGCCGGCCGAGTCTACCTCCACCTGGCCTGGTGGATGAGCCTCTTCCCCGGCCTAGCCATCGTCGCGGTAGCCGTCTCGGCCACTGTCATCGGCCGAGCCCTGGGCGGAAAGGTGAAGTCATTATGAGTGAGCAGACGCTGATTACGCTCGAAGATCTGTCGGTCAGTTTCGACGGAGCACCCGCGGTGAAAAACATTTCCTTGACCGTAAGTGCTGGCCAGGTGCTGGCGCTGGTCGGAGAATCAGGCTCCGGTAAGTCTGTCACCGCACGTAGCCTGCTTGGACTTTCCGGCGGACAGGTCAGTGCCAGCGAACTCACCATTTGCGGCCGCGATGCACGGAACCTGGCCGATTCGGACTGGCAGAAGATTCGAGGCAACACGATCTCGATGATCTTGCAAGATGCGCTGATGGCCTTGGACCCGCTACGCCCAGTGGGCCGAGAAATTGGCGATGGGCTCAAGGAACATAGTTCACTCTCCAAAGCACAACGAGTACAGCGGGTGCACGAAGTCTTGGCCTCGGTGAACATGCCCGACCCCGAGCTGCGTGCCAGGCAACGCTCCACCGAGCTTTCTGGAGGAATGCGCCAGCGCGCACTCATCGCTCAAGCGCTGGCCGGAAACCCTCAGGTAGTGATCGCCGATGAAGCGACCACTGCCTTAGATTCACAGCTCACCGCGCTAGTACTCGCACAATTACGCGCTCTCAAGGAGCAGGGTCGTGGGGTGCTCATGATCAGCCACGACCTTGCCCAGGTAGCCCACTTGGCCGATGAGATTGCGGTGATGCGTCACGGTGAAATTGTTGAGTCCGGACCCACTGCCCAGGTCTTGAACCATCCGAAGCACGAGTACACCCGTCAGCTCTTGCAGGCTGTACCTTCCGGGGTTCCCCGCTTCGCTCCACTGTCGATCACCGGTGCACCAAGACCGTCAGTGCCCGAGCGGCAAACCCCAACCGGGCCGTTGGCGTTAAGCGCTACCAACCTTTCGAAAAGCTTTGGCAAGCACGTCGCTGTTGAGCAGGTGAGCTTCGACTTGCCGCAGGGCAAAACCCTGGGTCTGGTCGGTGAATCAGGGTCCGGGAAAACTACGACCGCGCGCATGGTGTTGGGTTTGCAGAAACCAGATTCTGGAACAGTGAACCTGCTCGGCGAGCGCTTCGCCCCGCTCCATGAGCCCCAACGCAAACAGCTACGTGTACACATGGGTGCGATCTATCAGAACCCGCTCGGCTCCTTTGATCCACGGTATTCGGTCGGCCAGTTGTTGACCGATGCGCTGAGCCGGGGAAAGTCCAAGCGCGCAGCCGAGTACCGGGTTCGGGTGGCTGAGCTGCTGGAACAGGTTGAATTATCCCCTGGATTGCTAGAGCGCAATCCCCGAGAGCTTTCCGGTGGTCAGCGGCAACGCTTAGCCATCGCGCGGGCTTTGGCACCCAAGCCTTCGGTGCTGGTTTTGGATGAGCCTGTTTCGGCGTTGGATGTCTCGATTCAGGCGACGATTTTGGATCTGTTGGATCAGATTCAGTTGGAGACTGGAACCAGTTATCTGTTCATCAGTCATGATCTCTCGGTGATTGAACATATGAGCGATCACGTCGCGGTCATGCACCAGGGCAGGATCATCGAACAGGGTGCCACAGCGAGTATTTTTGGTTCACCGCAAGAGCAGTACACAAAGAAGCTGCTGGCGGCGATGCCGAGACTGCGCTGATTCCTTCTATCTACCAGCACGCGCCTTGGAACTGCTTTTGCCAAGACCTCATTCAAGTTCAGCCTGCCATCTTGGCATCTCTCTGATTTTCGTGCCCATCGTCGATGCTGACTTGCGATTCGATTCGTGCACCAACTGCATTGGCATACCGTCTGATGGTTTCTAGACGCGGGTTGGAATCGTATTGTTCCATTCTTGATACGCGTTGGCGGGTCACCCCAAGTACTGAAGCCACATCATCCTGCGTCATCCCGCGCGCAATTCGTACGTCGACAAGATCAGAGATCAGAGATCAGCTGCCGGTGAGATTGAGACCTATTTTCGTGCCGAGCATTAACGCACGCGGGCCCGCCAAGCCCCCGAGATTGGTTCTCCGGAGGTTGGCGGGCCGCTCGCGACGGCCGGCGCTATCCGGCCATCGCGTTCAGGTCCTTGCCCTTGGTTTCGGGCAGGCTCAGCACCGTCAGAATGGAGAGCACCAGCAGCGCCATGGTATAGACCGGGAAGAAATTGAACGAGGCGGAAGACGCAAGCGTCTGCACGTACGGCGCGGTTCCGCCGAACGCCGCCACGGCGAAAGCGTAGGGGAACCCGATGCCGGAGGTGCGCACCTGCGGCGGGAACAGTTCGGAGAACAGCGCGGGCATGATAGCCAACGCGCCGGCCAGCATCGCCGACATAATCGATACGCTAAGCACCAGCACCAGGAAGTCGTTATGCTGCCACCAGATGATCGGATAGTACAGCACCAACGTTCCGGCAGCGCTGATGATCATCACCGGCTTGCGGCCCAGTCGATCGGAGAGCATGCCCCACAGCGGCAACGCGGCAATCAGCACGATGTTGCCGATCACCCCTGCCCAGAGGGTTAGACCGCGGTCCATGCCCAGCTGGGTGTTGGCGAAGGTCGGGGCGTTGATGGCCCACGCGTAGTAGGCAACGGTCACACCCACGGTCATGCCGATGACCTGAAGCGCGGATCGGCGGTGTTCCCACACCTGGGCGACGATGCCCCGGCGCTGTTCAGGCTTCTGCTCGGCCACCTGTTTGAAAGCCTCGGGCTCTTCCATGCTGCGGCGCAGGTACAGGGTGTACAGCCCGGCGAGCGCGCCCAGCGCGAACGGGATGCGCCAGCCGAAAGCATCAAGCTGTTGTGCGGACAGCGTCATGTTCAGCACCGCTGCCATCAATACTCCAACGAGGATGCCCGCGGTACCGGAGACGTAGATCCAGCTGGACCACAGACCGCGGCGCTTGCTCGGAGCCACCTCGGAGAGGAAGACCTGAGAGGAGGGCAGCTCTCCGCCATGGGCCAGGCCCTGAACCAGACGAGCGACCAGCAGCATTATCGAGGACCAGATCCCCACGCTTTGGTAGTTGGGCATCAGCGCGATGGCCGCGCTGCCCAGCGAGGCGAGCAGGATCGCCAGGGTCATGGAAAATTTGCGGCCCTTGCGGTCACCGATCCAGCCGAAGACGAAGCCACCGAAGGGACGGGCAATGAAGCCCACCGCGAAGACACCCAACGCCGCGAGCAGCGCCGAGGTCTTGTCTTCGTTGTTGAAGCCGTGTGCGGCGATATAGACGGCGAAAGAGGCATAGACATTCCAGTCATACCACTCCAGCAGGTTGCCCATGCCGATGCCAAGCAGGTTCTTGCGCGTGGTGCGGCGGTCGCGTCCGACGGTCTGCCCGCCCACAGCCGGGGTTGAAGAGGTACTCATCTGGTGGCTTCTTCCTGAGTGATGCGCGCCGAGGCTAACCCGGCGAACTTGCGATGTGCTAGGGTCGCCAGCAGGGCGGCCCCGTCCTTGAGTATGTCGTCCGCAAAGGTTGCCTGCGGAGAATGATTGTCCGGCAGCTGGTCCACGTCGGCGCCCCGCGGGGTCGCACCCAGCGGAATGAAGACCCCCGGCACCTGCTCCAGGACCTTGGAAAAGTCTTCCGAGGCGCTGAGCGGGTGCTCGGCGTCGACCACCCGGTCCTGGCCGAACAGTTCACCGGCGGTCGTCGCGGCGAATTCGGCTTCAGCTGGATCGTTCATGGTGACCGGATAGAGCAGGTTGTAGTCGAGATCGACCGTGACTCCATGCGCGGCAGCCACCCCGTGCAGCACTTCCGGGATGGCGGTGTGCATCAGCTCGCGGTTGTGCGCACTGAAGGTGCGCACGGTAGCGCGGATTTCCACGGAGTCGGGGATTACGTTCTCGATGTCTCCGCCGCGGATCATGCCGACAGACAGCACCACCGGATCGAAGGAGTCGAAGCGCCTGGTAACCATGCTCTGTAGCGCCAGGACCATGGTCGCCGCGGCAGGCACCGGGTCCACAGCGCGTTGCGGGGCCGAGCCGTGGCCGCCACGGCCCTTGACGGTGAAGATCACGGTGTCTGAGGCACTCATGATCGGCCCTTTGCGCACCACGAAGTGCCCCTGCGGGATGCGGGCGGAGAAAACATGCAGCGCGTAGGCCGCGGAGACCCGTGGTCCTGCTGCGTCGAGCACGCCTTCATCGATCATGTGGCGTGCGCCGTCGCTGCCCTCCTCACCGGGCTGGAACATAAAGACCACATCCCCGGACAGATGCTCGCGCCGGGCGCTCAGCAACCGGGCGGCACCCAGCACCATGGCCATGTGAGCATCGTGGCCACAGGCATGCATGGCCTGCGGATTCTCCGATGCGAACCCAAGACCAGTTTCCTCGGCCACCGGCAGACCATCCATATCCCCGCGTAGCAGCACCGCCGGGACATCGCCCTCGGGTGCTGCCCCGCCGCGCAGCACGGCGGTGATCGCAGAGGAAGTGTTGCCCAGCGTGATTTCCAGCGGCAGCTTGGTCAGCTCCGCCAGCAGGCGCTGCTGAGTACCGGGAAGGTGCAATCCAACCTCCGGATGGCGGTGCAGTTCGTGGCGTAGCGCCACGATCTCCGTCTCGATCTCCGTTGCTTCCCTGAGGTATTCCATGTCACGTTCCTTTGACGTCAAATTCTGCCCAGATCAGTATAGGTGCGCGTTCAAACGTGCATTCCTATCCAAAGAAATCCGTCAACATTGATCAAATTATGGGTTAATGTCCGGTATCGTTGCAGAAAATATCAAAAACAAGTCGCATTCATGCATGCAATTAAAGGCCCTGAAAATGACCCTCGCCGAAGACCGCGAACTGATCCAGGCTCTGCAAATCGCCCCGCGCGCGTCCTGGCGTGCTCTGGGTGGCGCGCTTCACCGGTCCCCCGCGGCCCTGGCCCAGCGCTGGGAGGAAATGTCCGAACAGGGACTGGCCTGGTGCACCGCGGTTCCGTTCGGATCTAGCGGCGCCGGGGTGACTGCCTTCATTGCGCAACTAGCCGAACCCGGGGCACAGCAGGCGCTGTTGAAACGACTCACACAAATTCCCGAGGTCGTATCGATCGAGGTCCCGGCCCGTCATTGGGACAGCATCCTCACGGTGCTTGCGCCCGATATCGAGGATCTTATGCAGCACATCCAGCCGCGCATCGCCGCGCTGGAAGGGCTCGCCCGCCAGGAAACCATCCTGTGCACCCGCACGCACTTCGCTGGCCATGAATGGCGGCTCAACGTCCTCAATGACGCGACTGTCCGGGCGCTGCGGCCTTATGAACGGTCCTCCGAGGCGGAAGGCCCGGGAATGCGCCAGGGGGATGAACAGTTGCTGCCGCTACTTGTGCGCGATGGACGGGCCAGCGTCAGCGACATTGCAGAGGAACTAAATTTGCACCCGAGCACGGTGTCCCGGAGGCTGAACCGGATCCTGTCCGATCCGCGGGTGTCGCTACGTTGCGACGTGGCCCCGTCGCTGGTCGGGCAGCCAATCAGTTGCCAATGGTTCTGCTGGCTGCCGCCCACGCTGCATGATGCCGCAGCCCGGGCGCTACGTGGCTTTCCGGATCTGCGATACTGCGCATCGACCACCGGGGCTACCAACTTCACGTTCGTGCTGTGGGTGCAGTCACCGCAGGAGATCTTCGAGATCGAACGGCAGGTCGTCGAGCGCATCGAGGGGCTGTCCCTCTCAGAGAGCTCGGTGACCTTCCGGTTTGTCAAGCGCATGGGCTGGCAGCTGGACGAGTTGGGCCGGCGCACCGGGGCACCGGTCTTCCCGGCTTTTCCGCTCTGAACCAACAGGTCCTGATTCTGAACTAGACACCGGTACCGGGTATCTGGAGAATCTGCCCGTTGCGCGGTAGCTTGCCGGCGAATAGCAGGGGCACCGCCTTGGCTGATTGCACCGGAAGGCGGTCAATTCCTTGCACATGCACATGCGGTTCGGTGCTGTTCCCGGAATTACCGCAACGTCCCAGAACCTGGCCTGGGGCAACCGCGTCCCCGAACTCGACTGTAATGCTGCCCTGTTGTAGGTGGCACAGCACGATGATCGCACCATTGGCTTGAATCATCACATGGTTCCCGGCGAGCCCCTGCCATCCCTGGGCGAGCCGCTGGCGTTGGGTCAGCGCGTAGCTAACCGAGGCAAGTCCGCGATGGGCTTTATGGTCCGGCATCGAATCGTCCGCGGCAATAACTGTCCCGACGCACGGCGCCAGAATGGGCGTCCCGAAACCGGGAAAGCATGCTGAATCCTCCATGCCCAGCCAGGTCCCGATGGCCACCGGAGCGGTTCGTCCATGCTCATAGACCGGGACAAAATCAATGGCTAAGGACGAGGCAAATAGGTTAGTCCCGTGGCTGGGTACTCGATTTGCAGGACTGTTTTGCACGAGCCAACGGCCGGTGAATGGATACTGCAACACTATTGCGGGGTTCATACCCACCGCTAACCTCCGAGCGCTGGCCGCCTAGACACTGTCGGTCAGCTCATCCTTGACCTGTTTGCGCAAGATCTTACCGAGCAACGAGCGTGGCAACTCTTCCACCTGAACCACACGCTTGGGCACCTTGTAAGCAGCGAGCAGCTCACGACAATGCGCGCGAAGTGCGTCCTCATTGAGTTCGGCTCCTGGTTCCAACTGCACCGCGGCCACCACCATTTCACCACCACGAGCCAAAGGCTTACCGAAGACCGCTGCATCAACCACATCCGCATGCTGACGCAAAGCTATTTCCACTTCGGTGGGCGAGACGTTGAAACCACCGGTAATGATCAGTTCCTTGGCCCGGTCTACCACCTGAGTGAACCCGTCCTGATCAACGGTGACCACATCGCCCGAACGCAACCACCCGTCTTCGGTCTTTGTTTTTGCTGTTTCTTCGGGGTTATTCCAATAACCCTGGAACACCTGAGGACCCTTGATCAGCAGTTCGCCGGCTTCACCCGGGGCTACTTCCTTGGTTGGATCATCAACTTCGACAACCTTCATCAACGTTGAGGGGAAGGGTACGCCGATGGTTCCGGTGCGGCGGCTGGGGTGGAAGGGATTGCCCAGTGCCACCGGGGAGGATTCGGTCATGCCATAGCCTTCAACGAGCAGTCCGCCAGACATGGATTCCCACAGCTCAACCACGTGGTCAGGCAAGTTCATCGCCCCGGAAATACAGAATTTGGCGCTCTTGAGCGACAGGCCACGCTCCTTGGCTGCCAGCGCGGTCCGTTCGTAAATTGGTGGCACAGCGCAGTACACCGTAGCCGGTGATTTCTTCCAGGCATCTAAGATCATCTGTGCATCAAACTTCGGGAAGAGGACCAGCAGTCCCTGCTTTTTCACGCCGAAAGTCAGATACAGGGTCATGCCAAAAGCATGGAACATGGGCAGGATTGCGTAGAGGATTTCCTCGCGTTCTTTGGCGCCGAGCATCCATGCTTCGCCCTGTAATGCGTTGGAATACAGGTTGAAGTGGGTGAGCATGGCTCCCTTGGGGTGCCCGGTGGTGCCGGAGGTGTATTGGATGACCGCTAGATCATCAACATCTGGGTGCGGATGGTTGGCATCCAGCGGGCCGCCGGCGAGCAGGTCTTTCCACGATGTGGTTCCCGAGGTGCGGGTGGTCAGCGAGGCCTTGGTGTCGCGAAGCTTCTTCACCGGCAGGTTCAGTGCCATGCGCTTGAGCGGTGGGAAGGCATCAAGCAGGTTCACTGCCACGATGGCATCAAGTTGTACGTCCTTGGGGAATTCTTGCAAGGTTGCCACGACCTTGTCCCACACGATCGCGACGCGTGCCTGATGGTCTTCAAACTGGTGACGCAACTCCCGGGAGGTGTACAGCGGATTATGTTCCACCACCACCGCTCCTAGGCGCAGGACTGCATAAAAGGCCACCACATGTTGTGGGCAGTTCGGCAGGATCAACGCGACGCGGTCCCCGGCTTTGACCCCGAGGGCGCGCAGCCCTTCGGCCGCCTGCGCTACCTGTTCGCCGAGCTGCGCATAGCTAGTGCGTCGCCCAAAAAATTCTGCGGCTGGGCTCTGGCCGGCTTGGGCCACAGAGTTTTCGAACATGCGACTCAGCGGTTCGGTGGGCAGGACAATCTCCGATGGGACACCTGGCTGATAGTTAGCCACCCATGCGGGCGCAGCGCTTTTCTCCATAGCTCCCATCATGCCCTACGCGTCGGTAGCAATGCGATTATTTTTCGCGTGGCAGGACAGGTTAAACCCATTTCCAGCTCGCCGGTGGCCGTCCTGTGCCCACCGCAATCGCCGGCAATTTCTGCACGGCCTTGTTTGAGGCCAGAGCCCGGCCCACATTATTCACTACCGGTTCGGGCCGTGAAGCAGCTGCCGCGAGCTCCTTCATTCTGGCCACGACATCAGCGGTGGTGAATTGCTCGCCCAACAGGCACCGGGTCAGTGGAAGGTTGACCCACAAGGAGTCCAGCAGCATGCCGGCGGCACGGGCGATGATGGCATTGTGGTCAAAGGGAAGCGTTGGCAATGCCGTCAGCGGCTCGGCTTTGATTCTCGGATCTTGCGGCAAGGTACCTAGGATCACCAGGTGAGCCATGGACAGCGTGGGGCCACGCTCATCACGTTCAAAGTCATCAAAAACCGCGACTAGTTCCGGGGTGACGTCTTCGCTCACTCCGGCTTTATCTGCCAATGCACGGGCCACCGCTTCACGGAGCCTTTCATGAGCGTTGAGTAGTACGCCGGGCAACGCATGTTGCCCGGCGTAGGGATCCCACTCGCGTTGCGCTGTGACTACATGCAGTGCGTCATCCACGACAATTAGCGGTACGGCATCGATAGAGATGAGTGGCTGGTTAGGCATGTCTCCCATCTTAGGTGCCGTCGACGCACACTGAAGTACCAGGCATCTAGGCGATGTTGCCCAAAACGGTGCGAACGTCCTTGAAGGACTGAACCTTCACAAACTGACCATCCTTCCACACTGGCTGCAGCAACGACTCTGCTTCATCGTGCTCGCTGGCTCGTTCCACCAGATACAGCTCACCGTGCTCGTCGCGCTTTACTGCCAAGCGTCCGGTGGCTGACTTTTTCATCCCCGAATCGGTGACCGGGTCTTTGAGCAGGTTATAGCCTTCACCGTCAATCTGTGCCCAGGTGGCTTTGACTGCCGATGAGAAAGTGTCACGGGTGACGTACTGGTAGGTGTACGAGCCGACGCCAAAGACAATGTTTGATGCAGCGAACCCTGCTAGCTCTAGACGCTCGGTAATGTCCCTGGCCCGTGCGGGAGTGATGGAGTCCCCATAGATCAGTCCGATGTGTGGATCCAGTTCTTTATAGCCTGCCGCATTGATGGTGCCACCGAAAACATCCCACAAGAGCTGAACCGCACCAAAGTAGGCCGGGTCATTCTCTGGGGTTTTTCCTTCCGCGGTGAGCGCCAGTTCCTGATTGCTACGGGTGCCGCAGATGATATCTGCGGGGTCTCCGGAATCGGGTCGGATCACGAGTTTGCCTTCGCGGGCCATTATCCGGTTCTTGAGTGTTGGAAGGATTTGGCCGAGCACGCTCCAGAAGTCCATGGTGTCCGAAACGACCGACACATTCCCGGCAGGGTGCTGATCTAGGATGCGGTTGAAGGTTGCCAGTTCATTGTCGTGGGCAATCCCCGCACACATCACCGAGTGTTCTGTTGCTGGGATGGAGCCGAGGATCTGGCCATTTTCGCTGCCTGGAAGGGATGGGTAGTAGCGCTTCACCCAGTCGATAGTGGCCAGCGAATCCGAGCCGGTGAACGAGAGCAGGTGCCCCGCCCCGGACATGGCCGCCGCGTGGGCACCGCCCATGCCACGGAAGCTGAAGTCGTGTAATTGCCAGTTGACTGCGCCAAGGTCGCCGCCGGTGCGTTCGGCGGCTGCGTTGAGCAATTGTCGGTAAGTATCTGCGGTAGTTGCCGAGGTTGATGCCTGCCAGATTTCTGCCGAGAGCACCGTTTCGATGTAGTTGGTCAGCCAGAAGAAGTCCGGAAGGGTGTTTTCCACGGTGAAGCTTGGTACTCGCAAGGGCACGCGGGTGCCTTCTGGCAATGAGCGGAAGATCAATGGCAGGTAGCCCAGCTGGTGTAGGGCACGGATGTGGCTGGTGTCGATGCCGTGTTCTGGTCCGAGCACGTTGACCAGGGTTTCTTCGTACTCGTTGATGGCTTCTTCCTCGCTGGCGGCAAAGAAGGGTGCAAAGGCTTCAACGCAGTAGGACTGGATGAATGCTTGGAGTCCGAAGTGCACCACGTGATCCACTCCTTCAATGCGTGAGGCACGGTTGGTGTAGTTCGAGTAGACCGTGGTGGTGCCTTGTGGGTAGAGCGCTTTGTGGCCCAGTTTGTAGCAATCGGTGAGGAATAGTGGCGCGGTGACCGATGGTGCGGTGATGGTGGGGGCGAGCAAGTTCATGATCTCTCCTGGAAATTTCGCGGTAAGAAGATTAGAGGTAGGCCGGGATGATTGAGGCGATCGGCAGAACGCTGGCGTTGACCTCGGGGTTGTTGTGGCCTGGGTGGGAGTCGGTGGTGAAGATCTTCCCGTAGTGTTTGGTCAGTTCACCGGCGGCACCCGAAAATACTCCGTGACTGACCCAGAGGTCGAGGTTTTCTTTGGCTAGCCCGGTAGCTGCGGCCATGCCTCTGAAGGTTCCTCCGCCATCACAGATGTCGTCCACAACTAGGTAGTGCCCATCTGCCGGAAGTTCTTCGCAGTGGAATCCGGTGAGTTTTCCGGTTTCGAAGTCTCGTTTCTTGCCGGCCTTGTACAACGGCACTCCAAACGTCTTGGCTGCTTTAGTCGCACGGTCCACGGCTCCCGCATCAGGGGCGATGATGCCGTCGTAGCGCTGGCCAAAAAGCTGCAGCCATTTTGCTAGGGAATCGGCTGGATCAATGATGGTGAGGTTATTGATCAGGGTGGTGATCACCGGGGAATGCGGGTCAAAACAGATCACTTGGTCTGCTTCGAGTGAGTTGATCATGTTGGCGTAGACCTTGGCCCCAAATGGTTCGCCGCGGTCGGCGCGGGCTGCTGGCAGGTATGGGATCACTGCGCTGACCTTGTGCCCGTGTTGGTGTGCGTAGTCAATCCATAGGCCGGCACGCATGTAGTCGTTGGCGTCGGTACCGGTGATGATGATGTGGCTTGGAGTCTGCTCTTGGGCAGCCGAACCAATCTTGAAGTGCGCTTCCCCGGCGGGAAAGTTCATGAATTCGACATCGGAGTAGACCGTGTATCCGGTAGCGACGGTGGCGTATGGCTTGATCATGTATTCAGCCTAACATATAAACATCACATGATGTTTATTGAAGATAAGAATCTTTCATCCCACACCTTTCGTGCTTTACTTCTTAGAGGTCAAAGGCCAATTCAGCAATCAGAAATTTAATCCGCGGGCTGCGACATCCCATTGCTCGGAACTTCCGTCGGCGTTCACGGCAAGTACCGAATCCACCAGGTTGACTGCTTGGCACACGTGATTCGGAATCACCTGTAGCTGCGTGCCATGAGCTGGCAATTCAAGGTTTTCTGGCCACGTCACGGTAGCGTGATGCTCCGACAGGGCGCTAATCCGAGCTTCGGGGCATTCAAGAATTCGGCCGTAACCACTGGCCCATGCAGGGCGGTCACCGCCAAGAATTTTGCTTCCTGCATCCACGACGATTCGGCGCGGGATCTGGTCGTTGCCCTCATGGCGACTCACCACGGTGGCGGCCACGCTCAAGGCAATTTCATCAAAACCAATTCGCCCCAGTTCAAACTGCTGGGCATCTCCAAAGACATAAACGCCGGGACGCACTTCGGTGAGCACTGAATTATCACTGAGTGCTGCGGTAGGAGATGAACCGCCACTAATTCTCTTGATTGAGAATCCAGCCTCGCGCAGGAATCGAGTAGCTTCAGCCAGAGCTTTATGCTCATCGTTGACGGCCTTGTCGATACCGTCCGGGTCATAGCTATGACCTGGAAAAGTAAAGACACCCTGGACTCGCATTCCACTATCGCGGGCCGACTCAGCAATAGCCAAAGCATCTCGGGGACTGACGCCACTTCGATGATGTCCACTATCAATTTCAATCATGAGGCGAATCTTCGATGCCTGGGCTCCGAGCATCCGAGCCATCTGCTCGACAGCTTGCACCGAGTCCACACCGATACTGAGCTTGGCACGTTTGATCAATTCTTGGATTCGTTGTGCCTGAGATTCATCGACCCACAGAGGATAGGCAATAAAGATTTTTGCCACACCTTGCAGGGCAAAGCTCAGCGCTTCACCCACGGTGGCCACGGTCAGGCCCACGGCACCGGCCTCTAGTTGACGACTGGCAACCTCTGGCATCTTGTGCGTTTTGGCGTGCGGACGTAGTTTCAGACCTTGGCTGGCCACCCGGTGAGCCATTTTGTCGATGTTCTTTTCCAGTTGGACCACATCGATCATGATCTGTGGCGTACTGATTCCAGCCGGGATGAGGACCAAATCTACCGTTCCTTAATGCTTGTTGTGCGTCGCGGTGACGGTCCTGCCTGTCGGTGTTTCCGCCGAAGAGAGACTACCTCAGGTTTCTATCAATGCGCCAAGCGTTCACTGACGCGCCACTGGAGAGGAACGCTTAACGAGCTTGGTCGACAGTTCATGAGCATGATGTAGCAGCAGTTCACCGAGTTCTTTTCTTCGCTCAGCTTCGAACCTGGTGTGAATGCCGGTCAGGCTCAACGCCCAGGCAGGTTGTCCAGAACTATCAAAGACGGCAGCTCCCATCCCCCAACTACCTTCAACAATCAGCCCAGGGTTCACTGCATAACCAAGCTTCCTGGTTTCAGCTACTTTTTTCTTGAGTTCCTTGGCACTGTGGGCCGGTCCGTATTCGGCTTCCAACGAGCTGTTAGCTAGATAGCGTTTCATGCTTTCTTCAGGGAGGAAGGCCAAAATTGCCATACCTGCCGAGGCCACACCCAAGGGGAATCGCCGACCTTCGTACAGCACAAAGGAACGAATCGGGAAGGCGCCGTCTTGCCGGAGTAAGCAGACGGTTTCATCTGAACGCCTTGCGGAGAGAAAGGCGCTTTCACCGGTGGCTTCAGCCAACGCAGTCACGTGCTCTCGGGCAAGTTCACTAATGTCGTAGCGTTCAGCAGCTACTGCTCCCATGAGATATAGCTCGGGCCCCAGCAGCCATTTGCCGGTGCGGTGCTCGTGGTCGCAGAAACCTTCGGTCACCAGTGCCGATAACAACCGGTGCACGGTGGGTCGCGCTAGTGAAGTCGCGCGAGCCACCTCAGTAGTCGTGATGCCCTCTGGCATGGAGGTGCTCACGGTTCGAAGTACAGCGGCGAGCCGACCAACAACTTGGGCTCCGGCCGGTAAATTACTCATGACCATATTATGGACGATGCTTGTTCATTCAACGGTATGTGTCCGTGTAAGGGAGCATACTGTGGGGCATGGATACTTCTTGGCAATTGGTCGTTGACTGTACAGATCCGCAAACGATGGTGGCGTTCTGGTCCCAAGCCTTGCACTACATTCCTGAGCCACCTCCAGCCCCGCATGCAACGTGGCACACATATTGGCAAGCCATGGGAGTGCCGGCCGAAGAGCTGGAACCAGAAGCGGGAGAACTACCAGAGTCCATCATCGATCCACTTGGACACGGCCCACGCTGGTGGTTCCAGCAGGTTCCGGAGCGAAAGAGCATCAAGAATCGACTCCACATTGACCTTCGTGTGGGCGGTGGTCGAGGGGTCGATTTTGAAACGCGGAAGGCACGAGTCTCACAGGAGTCTGAGCGTTTGGTAGCTCTGGGTGCGCAAATTCGTCACGTGATGGATCGAGCCGAAATGGATCATTTTGCGGTGTGCATGTCGGATCCTGAAGGCAATGAATTTGACGTCGTTTAGATGAAGGCAGAAGCGTTCATATTATGGACGCTATCTAGAATTTTCTTCACCATCCGACCAATACACAGGCAAAGCCCTGATCACTATTGAATGCTCATCTGCGACTACGTACCTTGGGAGTAAGACACATCCGCACTCCACATAGTGGACGCAGGGAGATATCGATGACAACGAAGTTTCGAGATGACGCGGCAGCTGAACTAGCCGCAGTGATCAAAGATGGCATGACCATCGCCGTAGGAGGCTTTGGCCTCTCCGGGATCCCCAACAGGCTGATCACCGCCGTGAGAGATTCAAAAGCTACCAACCTCACCATCGTGTCCAACAATATGGGCGTCGATGGCAAAGGTTTAGGCCTGCTCTTGGAAAACCGACAGGTTTCCAAGGTTTTGGCTTCCTATGTAGGTGAGAACAAACTATTCGCGCAACAGTTCCTCGATGGGGACTTGGACGTGGAATTCTGTCCTCAAGGAACCCTCGCTGAACGCTTGCGTGCCGGCGGCGTAGGCATCCCCGCTTTCTTCACTCCAACCGGTGTTGGCACCCCGGTGGCTGAAGGCAAAGAAGTCATGGAATTCAACGGCAAACCGGCCATCTTAGAGCGCGGCATTTTTGCAGACATCGCCTTGGTTAAGGCTTACCAGGCCGATACCGAAGGCAACCTGCGCTATCGGATGACTTCTAAAAACTTCAACCCACTGGTGGCCATGTCTGGTCGGCACACTTTCGCTGAAGCCGAGCACATCCTTGATGACTACCTCGATCCGTCTTTGGTTGAGACCCCGGGCATTTTTGTACAAACTCTGGTGCAGGCCGATGCTGTCAAGGACATCGAACAACGCACCGTACGTAGCCGTCAGGAGGCCTAGAGATGTGGACCCGTGATGAGATGGCGGCCATCGCCGCCAGTGAACTAACCGACGGTCAGTATGTGAACCTCGGAATCGGCATCCCCACCCTTGTAGCTAACAACCTTCCCGAGGGCGTTTCGGTGAAGCTACAAAGCGAAAACGGACTACTTGGCATGGGCCCCTTCCCCTATGAAGGGGACGAGGACGCTGACCTGATCAACGCTGGCAAGCAGACGGTGACCATTCTGCCTGGCGGTAGCTTCTTTGATTCAGCGACCTCCTTCGGCATGATCCGTGGCGGTCACGTGCAAACCGCTATCCTCGGTGCCCTACAGGTGGCCGCCAATGGGGATCTGGCCAACTGGACCATCCCTGGCAAGCTCGTCAAAGGCATGGGCGGCGCCATGGACCTTGTTGCCGGCACTCCCCGAGTCATCGTCCTCACCGACCACACCGCCAAAGACGGTACGAGCAAGATTGTAGAATCCTGCGACTTGCCGCTCACCGGTGTTGGTGTTGTCGACCGAATCATTACCGATCGCGCCGTGTTCGACATTGAACAAGGACAGCTCACTTTGCGTGCTGTGGCCCCGGGCGAAAGTGTAGAAACCATTAAAGAAATCACGGCAGCAGAATTTGCCATCGACATCCTGGAGGATCTGAAAGCATGAGCGTCAAAATCGTAGGCTACGCCCGCACGCCATTTGTGAAATTTAATGGCGTGTTCGCCAGCGTTCCAGCCACTGAGCTCGGTGCTCATGCTGCCAAGGCGGCCCTGGAGCGTGCTGGCGTTGACCCGACCGAGGTCCAGCACGTCTTCGCAGGCCAAGTGCTTCAAGGTGGTGCAGGTCAGAACCCTGCCCGACAGTCGGCCGTCGGGGCAGGCATTCCACTGAACGTTCCAGCGATCACCCTCAACGCAGTGTGCCTTTCTGGCGCGGAAGCCGTGGTTGCCGGCACCCGACTCATCAATAGTGGCGAAGCCGAAATCGTTGTGGCTATCGGGCAAGAATCAATGTCCTTGGCCCCGCACGTCCAGCGTGCGCGAGCCGGAACAAAATACGGTGCCATTGAATTGATTGACACCTTGGAATACGACGGTTTGACCGATGCCGCGGAGAAACGTTCAATGGGCGTTTCCACCGAAGAGCACAACGTGAAGTTATCACTCACCCGCGAGGAGCAGGACAAGGTGGCAGCTGCCTCGCATCAGCGCGCTGCGGCATCTCGTGATTTCACAGCAGGAGAGATTGCTCCTTTCACCATTACCACTCGTAAGGGTGAGACTACGTATTCCGAAGACGATGGAATTCGCGATTCAACTACCGTTGATTCTCTATCCGCACTGCGTCCTGCATTCGCTAAGGATGGCAGCATTACCGCCGGAAACTCCTCACAAATCACCGACGGTGCCGCGGCTCTGGTTCTGGCCAGCGATGCTGCGATCGAACGCTTGGGGCTCACCGCGCTGGCTGAAGTTCTCTCACATGCGTTTGTCGCTGGCCCAGACCGCACTTTGCACGAGCAACCATCGAACGCCATCGCCGCCGCACTGCAAAAGGCCGGCGCTAAGGCCGAAGACTTGAAGGCGGTAGAAATCAATGAAGCCTTTGCCGCGGTGGTTGTTCAGTCGGCAAAGGTACTGGGTCTGGATGAAGAAATCGTGAACCCCCACGGTGGAGCTACCGCCTTGGGCCACCCCATCGGCGCTTCGGGTGCACGCATTATTGGAACTCTGGCTCGCCAGTTAGAGCAGATGCCTGCAGGATCGCTCGGCGCCATTGGTATTTGTGGTGGTGGCGGTCAGGGCACCTCGGTCGTGCTTCGCTCACTCTAATTACCTACCGGCATCCTCGCCGGGATCAGCGCTCCTCATCGGAGACTGGTCCCGGCCTTTTTATGCCCAGAGTTCTTGACGTAACAAAGGCATCATTTCCGGGACTGATTCCCGTCATAGTTTCGAGCTCCCAGCCATCCTGTCCTGCTTCTGTGATATGAAATTTGTAGGCCAAATTTCAACTCGATCGACATTAAATTGAAAAATTTAGCCAATAAACATTCATCATCGCACCACGTCAGGAACAACCTTGGATAATTTGCAACAACCGGAAGAATCAAAGGCGCCACAAACGCCTCCAAAACCTCCCTCTACGTCCTTGCCCGCCGCTGGGCAAAATCCTCAGCTGAAAAAGTTGACGGATGCGGTCCTGGAACTCAAGTCTCCAGCCAGCCTCAAACTACTCGGATTCCAAGCAGCGAGCATCGCCGTTATCGGTGTCGTCCTTGCCCTGTGTTTCCTGATTCCGCTGGCTAGTTCGGCTAACGGCTCCAGCACCAGTAGCTACTCCGACTCGGATTTGGGCCTGGCCTCCCAAATCAATTCGTTCAAGGCTTTTATTCTGCTCTTCAGCGCAGTGCTCGGCGGCGGCCTAAAATTTTTGGTGCCGGCGGAGGATTTGGATTCTCCGGGGAAGCACAGCTAGCACTATCGCTGGTTTCTATAACTGTGATTCTCGCCATTTGCGCGGTGAACTACCTGCTGGTGCGCAAGCTCAACCGTGGGGTGCGTAAGGGTGGCTGGAAGAGTGCCGCAGTAACCTCCGGGCTGCACGCAATGGTCATTGCACTGGCCCTCTTGATTATTTCCCTCTTTGGCAAATTGTCCATGGAGTCAATGGGCTTCTTGAGCGCAACAATTTCGCCACGATATGCTGGCGTCTTCTTTACAGTTCTCTTGACCGTTTTCTTCTCGCAATTCATTGCAACGGCACCGCAACGCGTCGGCTCCGAATCACCGTTAATGAACGGGGCCCGCGAATCAATCACCCTGATTGTCAGCGTACTGACACTCTTTGCCGTAGTCGGGATCATCGTGGCACTAGTCAATAAAGACGAAGACATGCCGTGGAGTTTCTCGCTCATGTTGATCCCTTTGTTGGGAACCCTGGGCACCTACCTCGGAGCATTGGCTTTCCTCGGGGCTCTAGCTCCTAATGTTTCTGGCGTAGCCTCCGCGTTGGAAGAATTCACTGGAGATTCCATCCCCACCTCGGTCTATCGACTATGGGATTTCGCCGATGGCAAGGGTGCTTGGCTGCTCGTTCTCACCGTTGTATTGATTCTTGCGGTTGCTATTAGGATCGGCGTGCAGCGCACTCGTACCGAACGCATCAATTGGCAACGAACCTGGCAATTGCCAGTCATCTCCTTGGTTCTGTGGATGATTCTTGCGTGGCTGACGAGCATATCTTTGGGTGGCAACATCACCGCAAATGGAATGGGTGAGATGTCAGCAGGTGTTTCATTTGGCATCACTTGGTACTCCGTGATTTTCTTGGCCATCGGTGCTGCGATCGTTTCAGTACTCGCAGAAATTCTGCCGATTCAGGTTTACCGATATGCTCCGGCGCTCCTTGGAATTTTGGGTGGCAAGCCCGCTGCAGAACGCTGGATCTCTGGCCAGTCTCAGGCTCCGGTGGTACCGGCGACGACCCCTACCACTGAGGCAACCCGCGCACCCGAAGCTGCTCCCACCACAACCATGCCGACGGCTACTGCCGAGCAGAACACCACCGTGCTGCCTGCAGCTTCGGCTACCGCTTCAGCATCCACGGCTGTCAATGAGGCTCCGGCGCTTCAGCCTGCCTCAGAATCCTCCAAGAAGAAAGCCAAGGCTGTTGGCTTTGGTGTTCTAGGCTTGGCAGTTCTCGTTGGTCTGGGATTTGGTGCGGTGGCTTACCTGAATTCTCAGCGCAAGCCCGAGGCACAGGTTGAGCAGTACCTCGATCTTCTTGCTGACGGCAAGGCTGAAAAAGCAGCAGAAATGGTGGATCCTGGAATCGACAATGCGTCGCGTGCCCTACTCACCGATGACGTGCTGGCTGGTGCCAAGCAGCGTCTGGAAGTCATCGATGTTAAGCAGCTGTCGAAGGCAAATCATGGCGCATCGGTGCGAGCCACTTACGCCATCAATGGCGAACAGCATGAGAAGGTCTTCACCGTGGACCGCGGGGACAAAGAATACGGTTTGCTTGATACGTGGGATCTGAATGAACCGCTACTAGTACCAGTGAAGATCTCCGCCGATCAGGTTTCGGATGTCACCGTTGGAAAGTCAGCGGTTCACCTTTCTGAAGCAGAGTCCTACTTTGGTGATTCTGGCTCTTCTTTCAGTGGTGACTTCTACGTCTATCCCGGCATTTACACCGTTTCGGCGGCAAACACTGATTACCTTCAGGTCGATGCTCAAGAACTGCGTGCTAACCATCCCGATGATATGGAAGCAGCGGTCACGCTGACCACCACGGTGACCGGCAAGCTTTCAGAACTCGCACTGGATGCGGTGCACGAGTTTGCAACTGCCTGCGTCACGGTGCCAACTAACCTGAATGAGGGGTGCCCCAGCGAGCTTCAGGATAAGGATTTGAAGTCCTTCTCCGTGAAGACCCAAGCATCGGAGGTAACTCTTGAAGGCATGGACTCTTTCAAGAGCTCCGAGGCGACGTTCAAGTATCAGCGTAATGACACCGAATACATCGACTACAGCGAAGAGGAATTCGATCGTAGCTTCTCGGGAACCATTGATTGGAGCGATGGGAAGCCGACCGTGACCGTCACCGGATCAACCTGGTGGTAAACACGATTCCGACTGGCAGATATAGCTAGTCACATGTCCAACTAATGAACCCGTTGACCCCTCGCATTGCGGGGGCCAACGGGTTCATTAGTTAGCGAATATTAGTGCCAGAGCGGTTCGCGGGAGACGTAGTTGATAAGTAACTGCGAATCCAGTTCACGGTAGCTTCCGTTAGCAACCCGCGGATCTGCTTCTTCGGTCAATGCGCTGAGCACGGAGCTGATCAGTGCTCCATGGCTGACCACCAGAACGTTCCCGCCCGGATGCTGCTGGCAAATCTTGAACAACGCGTTGACTGCACGTTCAACCAGATGCTGTTCGGTTTCTCCAGAAGCAATGTTCAGTTGGCGCTGTTCATCGGCCGGATGCCCCACCAGCTTGCCTTCCCAGTCACCAAAGTCCTGCTCCATAAGTTCGGGATTCTCATACAATGCACGGGTGCCAATACCGTTGGCGATAATTTGTGCTGTCTGCAGTGCACGGAACAACGGGGAAGAATATACCGCTGCCCATGGTCCCTGAATTGACAGGTCAATTGCCAGCTGTTGAGCTTGGCGCACGCCGGTGTCATTCATCGGCAGGTCACTGCGTCCGTGCAAGCGGCCAGCCTTGTTCCATTCGGTTTGGCCATGGCGGACTAATACAATTTTCTGTTCACTCATCGTCTTCTTCTTTCATGCGTGCACCGCAAGATCCTGATCTTGGGTGCGAAGTTTTGCTATTAATCAGTTGGCGGTCTGTTGGCCGCGCACCGATCTTGGGTGCCCTGCACCCTGTGTTGTGCTCATGACTTGGTCGCTATAAGCAACGAACCAATTCATTGCGTCTTGCCCCAGTTGAAGTACCGCAAATCCTGATCCGGATTCTGCGAGGATTTCATCGGGAGCAAAAGGATTCATGTTGTAGGAACCTGCCGGTGCCATAAACACCGGAGTATTGATCAACAGGCTTGTTGTGGCCTGGTGGTAGTGCCCGCAGAGGATCGCACGAATGTCGGTACCAGCGGTGATTGCTGCCAAGGCCATCGGATCTTTGAGGCCTCGTCCGGCTCGTACCGAACTGGTAGCTTCCACCGGCGGGTGGTGTAACAGCAAGAGTGATCCCAGCGGTGCTGGCACGGTGAGCAATGATCGCAACCACGATAGCTGCGCCTCATCCACCTCGCCTTGCGCCAGTTGAAAGCCCGCGCTGTCCAGCCCAATAATCCGCAAGCCCACGATCTCATGCACGGTATTTGCTGGGTAGGGCCCGGTCGATAAACGTTGGGTATTAAACTCTGGTCCAACACTTCCCGAAGGATCATGATTGCCCGGAATACTGATCACCGGGCATCCAAATTCTTCTTGGATATCGTTGAACATCGCGGCGGCTACTGGATGGATCGGCGCGCCCCGGTCTGCAATATCTCCGGTCACCACGATGGCATCCGGTGAGAAGTTTTTTGCTGCTCGCAGGGCCTGGGCCGTTCGCCCCCAGGAGTCGATATTTCCATGGAGCAGCTGACCTTCAGGGCGCAGATGCGTGTCGCTCAGATGAATGATTGTTAGTGGCTTCATCGATCCCTCCCCGCGGTCTGCTGCTATTCATTTCATTGAACTTCCCGGTTCTAACCAGTAGGTGAACAAGGAACCGACCGGATGTGAAGTCTTATGGAATCTCCGTTTCTCGATTACCGAACGAAAATGGGCAAGAATGTGGGATCTTGCCCGCAATAAATGCAATCTGCGGTATATGAACAGCGAGTAGCACTCAAAACGACTACCCTTAGAAGAGCAGATTTGAATCCACATAGGAGCTATATCCATGACGGGCAGCAAAGTCGTCGCTTTTGGCCACTTCCAGCCAGAGCGCATCGTCCCCAACACCGAGCTGGAAAAGTTGGTGGAAACCAGCGATGAATGGATCACCCGACGCGTCGGCATCGAGGAACGTCGTTGGGGCACGGGTGTTGAGACTGTAGATTCCATGGCTATCAAGGCCGCGACGATGGCACTGGGCAACGCCGCCGACATCGAAGCCAGCGATATCGACATGATCATCGTTGCTACCTGCACCGCGACCGACCGCTCCCCTAACATGGCAGCTCGTGTTGCCAACGCTTTGGGCATGGAGCAGGGCCCGGCCGCCCTCGACGTGAACGTTGCCTGTGCTGGCTTCGCCCACGCAGTTGGCCTGGCGCAGGGAGCTATTGCTGCCGGCAGCGCAAAGAACGCTCTGGTCATCGGTTCCGAAATGCTCACCGATTACACTGACTTCACCGACCGCACCACCTGCGTTCTGACCGCAGACGGTGCTGGCGCATTCATCATTACCGCGTCGGAAGAAAATGGCATCTCCCCAGTAGTGTGGGGCTCGGTTCCTTCACTGTCTGATGCGGTGCGCATTGAATCCGAAAACGATATGAAGTTCGCACAGAACGGTCAGAGCGTGTACCGCTGGACCGTGACCCAGCTTCCTAAGATCGCCTCGACGATCATTGACCGCGCTGGCATGAAGCCAGAGGAACTGGACGCCATTGTGCTGCACCAGGCTAACCTTCGCATCATCGAGCCACTGGCTGCCAAGATCGGTGCTCCGAATGCCCGCGTCGCGACCGACGTGGTGTACTCCGGCAACACGTCGGCAGCGTCGGTGCCTTTGGCTCTCTCGAAGATGATGGCTTCCGATGAGCCATTGCCATCGGGTTCCAAGACCCTACTCTTCGCTTTCGGTGGCGGTCTGGCCTACGCCGGTCAGATCATCACGATCCCGTAAGTTATTCACCACAATGGGTGCCACCGGCGTTGCCGGTGGCACCCATTGTGTGTTTTACGGGCAACTCTCCGCTCCGGACTAGGCGCCGCTTTGGATCAAGACTGCTCCACTGACCTGAGTGTTCCCACTCACAGCATTTTTCGACTTGACGTTGGGTGCATCACACCCGCACACTTGTAGTCGTGAACCTGTCAGACAGCTGGACACCCGGACAGCAGCCGATCCAACGACGCTCAGCTGCCGAAGCCGTATTCCACGCACTCCGCCTTGCCATCGAAGCCCAGGAAATCCCGCTCGGGAGCAAACTCGGCTCAGAAGCCGCCCTCGCCGCCGACTACCAGGTCAGCCGTTCGGTCATCCGCGAAGCACTACGCTCCTGCGCCGCACTGGGACTAACCCGCACCGAAACTGGCCGGGGCACCTTCGTCATTTCACACCGGCCCACCCGTGAACTCAAACTGGGCTCTTTCTCCTCCGATGACCTGCTCGAGGCTCGCCCGCACATCGAAATTCCAGCCGCCACACTCGCGGCCACCCGGCGTACCACCGAGGACTTGGAGCGCATCAGCGGGCTGATCGAGCAAATGGCCGCCGAAGATGATGCGGCGGCCTGGGTCGAACTCGACGCTGCCTTCCACGCAGCCATCGCCCAAGCCAGCGGCAACTCGGTCTTCACCAAAGTGGTGGCCGACATCCGTGAGGCCATGGCCCGCCAGTCCGAAACCGTGAACCTCGTCGCCGGGCGTCGCAACCCGTCCAACGACGAACATCTGGAAATCTACCGGGCCATCGAGGCACAAGATCCACAAGCCGCCAATCAAGCCATGAGCGATCACCTTTCCGCAGTACAACAGGCAGTATCCACCATCGTCAGGAGCAATAAGTGAACCCCGCGCCAACCCAGCCACAAAGCAACCCGCTGGAATCCCCGGTACTCCCAAAGCATGAACCTTTGGTCGTAGCCACTCGGGGCGCTGCCGTGGAATCCATCCACTACGGCTCTGCGGTCTTGCTCGATGCTCAAGGTGTTGTACGTGCCTCGTTGGGCGATCCCCAAGCCGCCTACTACCCCCGCTCGGCTCTCAAGCCATTGTTCGCGGTAGGCATGCTGCGCGCCGGACTAGAACTGAACGATCAGCAGCTGGCGCTGGCCTCGGCCAGCCACTCAGGTGCACCGATCCACCAGCAGGTGGCCACCTCCACCCTGGCCGCCGCCAACCTGGATGAAACCGCACTACGCAACTCCACCGATCTACCCTATGGCGTGGCCGAACGGGCAGACTTCCTGGCAGCCGGTGGCACCGCGACCCAACTGGCACAGAACTGCTCGGGCAAGCATGCCGCCTTAGCTGCACTGAGTGAGCTCAAGGGCTGGGACACCGCCAACTACCTGCAAGACGAGCGTCTGCTGCAGCTGCTGGCCGACACCGTAGAAGAGTTGACCGGCGAAAAGATCAGCGGGGTGAGCACCGATGGTTGTGGCACCCCGGTCTACCTGATCAGCCTGCACGGCCTCGCCCGCGGCTTCGCCCGCCTGGCGACCGCTCAACCCGGCACCCCTGAGGCCCGCGTGGCAGCAGCCATGTCCACCTACCCTGAGCTGGTGGCCGGCGAGGGCCGCGACGTCACCGCGCTGATGCGGGCCATCCCGGGTGCGGTAGCCAAGGACGGATTTGAAGGCATCCAGGCCGTGGCCCTGCCCGATGGCACCGCACTGGCCGTCAAGATTGCCGACGGCGGCGATCGGGCACGCATGCCAATCACCGTCAAGCTTTTGACAGAGCACCTCGGCGATTCCGCGCCGGCAGCCCTTATCGAATTGGCCAGCAGCCCAGCGTTGGGCGGCGGTGCGCCAGTGGGCGTACTGACAGCCCTTTAGATTTCAGTTTTCATCAAACAACCACATCAAACAACTACCTTTGGAGATCAATCCACCATGTCTGAAACCTTGCTCAGCGGCGAAACGCGTAGCGAGCATGATCTGATTGGCGACCTCGATATCCCTGTGGAAGCTTATTGGGGCGTGCACACCCTGCGCGCTAAAAATAACTTCAACATCACCGAAAACACCCTGGCTGGCAACCCGCACCTGATCCGCGCACTGGCGCGCGTGAAGCAGGCAGCGGCCCGTGCCAACCATGATCTGGGCCTGCTCGATGCCGATCGCGCACGGGCCATTGACCAGGCCTGCGAGTCCATCGCCCAAGGCTCCCTGCACGACCAGTTCATCCTGGATCCGATTCAGGGCGGTGCTGGCACCAGCACCAATATGAACGCCAACGAGGTCATCGCCAACCTCGCACTGGAAATCATGGGCCACAACAAGGGTGAGTACCAGTACCTGCACCCCAACGACCATGTGAACCTGTCGCAGTCCACCAATGATGCGTACCCGACCGCGGTGAACATCGCCACCCATTTCGCTACCCAGCCACTGCTGGCCGCGATGCAGGTGTTGGAAGATTCTTGCAATGCCAAGGCCAAAGAGTTCCGCACCGTTGTGAAGATGGGCCGCACCCAGCTGCAGGATGCTGTGCCAATGACCGTCGGTCAGGAGTTCCGTGGTTGGGCCGTGACCCTAGGTGAGGATCGGGCACGCCTGGCAGAGTCGCTGAGCCTGGTCACCGAAATCAACCTCGGTGCCACCGCGATCGGCACCGGCCTGAACGCACCAGCCGGCTACGCCGCGGCCGCCTGCGCTCACCTACGCGAACTGACCGGCCTGCCGCTGACCACCAGCCCCGATCTGATCGAAGCCACCAGTGATGTAGGAGCCTTTGTGCACCTTTCCGGTGTGCTCAAGCGTGTGGCACTGAAGATTTCGAAGATCTGTAATGACTTGCGCCTGCTGTCTTCCGGTCCACGTGCGGGCCTGAATGACATTCAGCTACCTGCCGTGCAGTCCGGTTCTTCGATCATGCCTGGCAAGGTCAACCCGGTGATCCCGGAAGTTGTTAACCAGATCGCTTACCAGGTGGTAGGCCACGATTTGACCGTGACCATGGCCGCCGAGGGTGGACAGCTACAGCTGAACGCCTTTGAACCGGTGATCGTTCACTCTATCGGCCTTTCGCTCAAGCACCTGACCAATGGTTGTTTGACCCTGGCCGAAAAGTGCATCGACGGCATCACCGTTGATGAGCAAGCGCTACGCCGTGAGGTGGAGAACTCCATCGGCCTGGTGACCGCGCTGAACCCACGCCTCGGCTATGCGGCCTCCACGTCGGTGGCCCTCGAAGCCTTGCACACCGGGCGCGGAGTCGCCGAGCTAGTGCTCGAACGCGGGCTGCTCTCTGCCCAAGACCTCAATGAGTTGCTCTCCCCAGAGCGCCTCGCAAACCTCTCCGACTAGATCCAAGGAATCCTATGGATAATTCCACCCCGCATGCCACAGCGGCACATGTGCCTGACGCCGCGCTCACTGCCGGCGACAATGATTACCACAAGGGCCTGTCATCACGTCAGATGCAGATGATCGCCATCGGTGGCGCCATCGGTACCGGCCTGTTCATGGGTGCCGGTGGCCGCTTGGCCGAGGCCGGCCCCGGCATTGTCATCAGCTACGCAGTTTGCGGCTTTTTTGCCTTCTTGATTCTGCGTGCGCTCGGTGAATTGGTCATGCACCGCCCATCCACCGGTTCCTTTGTCTCCTACGCTCGCGAGTTTTACGGCGAGAAGGCAGCCTTTGCCACCGGTTGGCTGTACTGGCTGAACTGGGTGATGACCGCGATCGTAGATATCACCGCGGTGGCCCTCTACATGGGCTTCTTCGGCAAATACGTAGCGTGGATCGACGCGGTGCCACAGTGGATCTGGGCCTTGCTGGCCCTGGCCGTGGTGCTGACCATGAACCTGATTTCGGTGAAGGCCTTTGGCGAAATGGAGTTCTGGTTCGCGTTGATCAAGGTCGTGGCGCTGGTCGCCTTCTTGATTATCGGTTGTTACTTCGTCGTCTTCGGCACCCCGGTTGAGGGTCACGAGGTTGGCTTCTCGCTGATCACTGATCACGGTGGGTTGTTGCCCAATGGGTTGATGCCGGTGCTGGTTCTAATGCAGGGTGTGGTCTTCTCCTACGCGTCCATCGAGCTGATCGGCACCGCTGCCGGTGAAGCGAAGAACCCTGAAAAGGTGATGCCGAAGGCTATCAACACCGTCATCATCCGTATTGCCGTGTTCTATGTTGGTTCGCTGGTACTGCTCTCCTTGCTGTTGCCTTACAGCGCTTACAGCTCCGGTGAGTCACCGTTTGTGACCTTCTTTGGTTCCATCGGCGTGCAGGGCATGGATGTCATCATGAACCTGGTGGTGCTCACCGCAGCGCTGTCATCGTTGAACGCTGGTTTGTACTCCACCGGGCGCATCATGCGCTCGATGTCGTTGAACGGCTCGGCTCCACGCTTCGCCGGACGCATGAACAAGGCTGGCGTTCCTTACGGTGGCATCGTGATCACTGCCGTGGTGGCAGTGCTCGGCGTGATACTGAACGCGGTCGTTCCTGCGGCTGCCTTCGAGATCGTGTTGAACTTTGCAGCCATTGGCATCATCGCCTCGTGGGGCATGATCGTGCTGTGCCAGATGGCTTTGGTGAAGTCGGCCAAGCGTGGTGAGCAGGAGCGTCCAAGCTTCCGCATGCCGCTGGCACCGATTTCCGGTTGGGTCACCCTGGCCTTCTTAGTCATGGTGCTCATCATGATGGCCTTCGATAACCCGGTAGGCACCTGGACCATCGCGTCCCTGGTCATCATCATCCCGATGATCATCGGCGGCTGGTACCTGTGCCGTGGCCGGATCAATGAGCTGGCTCAGGCTCGCATGAACGCGAAGGCCTCGGCGGACCAATAAATAGGAATTGATCGCAGACAATCCCAGACCGGCCGGAATCGCAACTTCTTGTTGTGTTTCCGGCCGGTACTTTTTGACTTGTCGTCCAACGTAATTTTCGAATTCCAGTAGTTTCACACGCCCATCAGTGGCAAGATATGTGAAGTGGAACACTCTAAGCATTCATTTCATAAATTAGATTCGTACATCTCGATGCCACGGCTCGGTGGTCTAGCGCTATCCCCCGATGGAACGCGCCTGGTCACCACCTTGAGCACCCTCTCAGAAGATGAAACTAGCTACGACAGTGCGCTGTGGTCCATCGATCCCAAGGGCCAGACCCCAGCACGCAGGCTCACCTTCGGAGAACAGGGAGAATCCCAACCCCAGTTCACTGCCAGCGGCGACCTGCTGTTCGTCGCCAAACGCTCAAGCAAAGACGACGCGAAGCCCGAAGGTTGGTTACTTCCCGCTCAAGGAGGTGAAGCGCGCCCGATCATCTCCCATCCGGCAGGTGTGCAATCCCTCCGCGTCTGCGAGCAGTCCCCGCACACCATTGTCTTGCGCACCAGCGGACACAGTCGCGCCAAGGATCTTGAAGCCGAAGAAAAACTGCGCACCGCGCGTAAGGACAAGAAGGTCTCGGCAATTCTCCACACCGGATACCCCGTGCGTTTCTGGGACCACGACCTTGGCCCTTCCACCCCGCATTTCTACGTCGGTTCAATCCCCGAAACCCACGACGCTACCCGCACCGAACTTACGGACCTGACCGTAGGCATTGGCGCCAATCTGGAAGAATCCGCCTTTGATGTCGCACCCAACGGCGACTTTCTGATCACCGAATGGCAGGTTCTTGAAGGCCGCGCTTCCATGGCCCCGGGCCTAATGCGCATCGACCTACACACCGGTGCCCAAGATCTGCTGTTAGCCCCGGATGACACCTACGAATACACGCTGGGCAAGATCAGCCCAGACTCCAAAGAACTTGTTTATGCTCGCTGGCACCGTTCAACCGCGGAAACAGCGCCGGTCTTTGAACTATGGTTGATGCATCTAGCCGATGGCTCCACCCACCAGATCGCTGCCGGATGGGACCGGTGGGTCAACGATATTCAATGGGTTCCCAACGGCCGTTCACTGTTGCTCACCGCGGATGACAACGGACATTCTCCGATCTTCCACCTAAGCCTCTACAACGACAAGATCACCCGCCTTACTGGCGAAGGCAGCTTCACCGATGTCACCATCAGTAGTGATTCACGCACCGCCTACGCACTGCGCTCAAGCTACCTGTACCCAGCTGAACCGGTGGCGGTCAACCTGACTCATGTGCACGAACTCGAAGCTGGAGACTACAGCGAGCTGACCGAACTGCTCTCCCCGACAGAGCGCCCAGAGCTGCCCGGAACCCTCACCGAAGTGAGCACCACTGCAGAAGATGGTTCCACAGTCCGGGCTTGGCTAGCCTTACCAGAATCGGCATCGGACCAGAACAAGGCACCATTGTTGCTGTGGATCCACGGCGGACCGCTAGGATCCTGGAACGCTTGGAGCTGGCGTTGGAGCCCATGGCTATTAGTTGCCCAAGGCTATGCGGTCCTCTTACCTGACCCCGCCCTCTCAACCGGCTACGGTCAGGACTTCATCCAGCGTGGCTGGGGACGCTGGGGCCAAGAACCGTTTACTGATCTCATGTCCATCACCGATGCGACCGAAGCCCGTGATGACATCGATGAAACCCGCACTGCAGCGATGGGTGGATCCTTCGGTGGGTACATGGCCAACTGGGTGGCGGGACATACCGACCGCTTCAAGGCTATTGTCACCCACGCCAGTTTGTGGGCTTTAGAAGGCTTTGGCAAAACCACGGATGCAGCCTTCTACTGGACTCGCGAAATGAGCCCCGAAATGCGTGAGGCAAATTCGCCACATCATTCGATAGGCAATATCGTCACTCCGATGCTGGTCATCCACGGGGATAAAGACTACCGTGTGCCTATCGGAGAAGGACTGCGCCTGTGGTACGAACTGCTCGCCGATTCCGGTTTGCCGCAGAAGGAAGACGGCAGCACCGAACACCAGTTCTTGTACTTCCCGGATGAGAACCACTGGATTCTCAGCCCGCAGCACGCGAAGATCTGGTACCAAGTGGTCACCGAGTTCCTCTCCCAGAAGGTCCTCGGCAACGCTCCAGAAGAGTTGCCGGAGCTTCTGGGCTAAGTAAAGACAACCAGCTAAGTTGCCGGGACGAGGTTATTGTTCTCCCGGCAACTTCACTGGCTTCGGGGCATCCCCGCCAGCCCCACGACTGGCAAGCACCAAGTCCTTGGCGCGCTTAGCTACATCCGCATCACGTTCATCGAGCAATGCCACCAGCCGTTGCAAATGCGCAGTGCGCGCACCAAAATCGGAACTCAATCGCTGGGACAGACTCATCGTGGACAGTTCCTCAGCTTCACGCCACGCCATCATCAGCGCACGTTCAAACAGGCGCTGCCCAGCTTCATCTGCACGCCCGGACTCGGAAGCTCCCAACACGGCCACCGCATTGATCTGCGAATCCTCCAGCCCCAGTGCCAACTGTTCCAATTGTCGCCGGGCCTGGCCCAGCGCCCGAGAACCACGCGAGAATCGGTTCAAACGCAAACTTGCGCCCAGCAGGTACTTGATGAGTTGGACGAGATTCAGCACGGTGAAGAAGAACATGAACGTAAGGATCCAGAACAGCAATGCCGCGTTGTAATCCGGCTCTTCGTACCCGGCGCGCTTGAGTACCGTCGCGAAATCTTCGGCAGCCTTAGCCACTTCCATCGAAGGGTAGGAAGATTCAAAAATGCTGCCATACTCCCAACCAGTGGTTGATCCCCACGAGGCTTTCCCACTGATGACAGCGCCCGAAATAAGTCCCGGCATAATGCCCTGACCTTCATCGGTAATCAGCAACGGAATAATCGTCAGATCTTCAGGAAGTTCCGCGCTGTCCGGATCTAAGCGGTCCTTATATTCGTTCTTGATGCGCCAAATCGTTTGCTGCACACTTTGTGGAGTCGATTCTCGGAATTCTGAGCCTTCTCGGTTCTGCAGTTCTAGGTAGGATTCCGCATCGCGAACGGCAACCAGCAGGTGCTGTTCAACGTCAAAATCTTCTTCCATATAGCGGCGAATTTCGGACTCATCAACCAAGCCAGACTTGTCATCTATCTCCAAGATCATGCCCTGGCCGGACCCATCATAGGTAGCTCGAGGTTTCTTCGTCACCGAGGAGACAATGATCCCGGAGGCAATTAGGCTGGCACACAGTAACACCGCTAACAGACCAATAATTTTGATCCGACCTAGCTTGCCCGGTTCGTCGTTTCCCGCAGCGCGAGTGCCAAAAATCTTGGCCCAAAACTGCGTGTCCACCGGTGCTTTCTTTACCGCTGGCGGTTGCTTCTGGTCAGTTTCGAGCGTGTCACCAAGTATCGAACGAGCCATGGAGTTGGCCACGTGCAATTGATACAACGCACCCTTTTGCGACAATGGTGGCAGCCCTAGGGAAGAACGCAATTGGTTATGTTCCGCTGTCACCTCAGGGATGGGCGGGCGCTTGCCGTGCGGGTAACGACGCAATTCACGAATCACCCGCGCGGTGATATCCGCCAATTGTTTTTCGGCGCTGCTCCACGTCTGAACGGCATTGGCCTGTTTCGATTCGCCTTGGGCGGCATCCAATAGGCTTCCCAATGCGCGACGAAGCTCAGCTAGATCTGCCCCCGATACCATCCGGCCCGGTGCGTCTTCGAGGCGAATGAGCAGTTCAGTAGCTGCGTCATTGATCGGGCTACTGAGCTTGTCGAAGGTGGACCCGGTGCCAACAAGTTTCGCATGCACTGATCCGGCACCCATGAGGCTGTCAGCTAGTGAAGTCAGCTTACGGGCAGTGGCTTCAAAAGCTGTCAGTTGCTTCCCGGTGTTCTTGCTCAAGCACCGCTGGCGATCAAATAAGTCACTGACCAAGGGATCTTCCACGCGAGCGGCTGCGAGCGAAAGCCGTTGCAGTTCAGTCCAAGCCTTGGTGAATCCCTCGGGACGCTTGGATTTTTCGGTGGCGGTATACGTTGCTTCCAACGCCTCCAAGTCCAGGACTACGCGGGCTAACTTACGCTGAGCCACGACCAAACGACGATGCCGAGACTCCCACCGGGAACGGAAACGCAGGGCCGAAGCAAGGAAAGCAGCGGTCAGCATAGCGCTCAGGGCCACCACGGAGAACCAGAACATCACCGAACTGGTCACCGTTTTATCCAGCACCACAGATGCTGTTTGCGCAGCGGCGACCACTGCCTTGGCACCGTGTCCTACAGACACATTTTTGATGAAGGCATGCTCTATGCCGAAACGTAGATCAGTATGCTCTTCTTTGCTACTGGTGAGGTTTTCGGCCAACCCGACCCCACTAAAACGCTCTTGAACGTCTTGGATATTCGGATCAAGGTTGTCCAACTTGGAGGAGATGATGATCTGCCCATCGGGTACCTGGCCGCGTAGCAGCTCGTCCCCAGTGAGCCAACGATCTTCGAGGATCACGGTGAGCGGTTGCGAAGAACGTACCGGATGCTCTGCCAGTTCAGCATCAACGCGTTCTTGAGTGATATTGAAGTTTTGCTTCCCCTGGATAAGAACTTTCACTTCATAGGGTTTTGGAACGCTGGCCGCATGCACAGCGAACACCGCGCGGATGCCAAGAAGGGTAGTGACCACGGCCAGGACAAGGGCAACAAAAGCCGTCCAATGAATGGGGCGGCGCAAGCGTCGGCCCGTCGAGTCGTGCATTATCCGCAGCGCCATTAGTTCTTCCCGCTTTCCGGGGCGAAGGTTCGGAGCACCGAAAGTGGGTCATTGGGTTTAGCACCAGCGGCTGGCAAGAACGCAGCCAATTGGGCTTGTAGCTTCGCATCTAGTTTCACCCGCGCCTTGCCAGTCTGTGTCAGTGCGCCATCAATGAGTGAATCTAACTCTTCACGTAGCACCCACAGCTCTTCCAATAGCTCACTGGCTTGCCCTGAATCAGGATTTGATTTGGTGCGTTGACGCAACTGGTCCAGCGCATCGGTGTGGGTCACCAGTACGGTACGAATACGCGGGGAAACTTCTAATTGCGAAGCTCCGTCCAAGTCAAGGAACTGCACCAACAATTCCAATCCACCGCGGTGCTGCTCCATGATCTGGTTCCACGACTTCACGGAATTGTTCTGAGTACCGCTCAACGCACGACTCAGCTCAACCGCCCGACGCAACAGAGCAAGATGTTCAGCTTCTTGCTCAAGGCGTTGCGCCTGTGCCTGCGAAATATGCGGCTCATCTGCGCTCAAGATGAGAGTGTCCTCGGCTCCATCGTGCTCAGCAAGGACCCGCTCCTTTTCCAACTGAATCTCTTGTAGCGCCCTGGAACTCTGGTACTTTTCTGCTACCCCGAATCTATTCGTGGGGATGCGACGAAGTGCGTTGAGATCCTGGCGAATCGTCGATTCCCAGCCTTCGGCCTGATTGGTGCGCTTTTGTGCCGCGACCTGTTGCGACAGTCGACGCTTTTGCCGGAGTGCGAAAAATACGATCA
Organism: Glutamicibacter sp. B1; assembly: GCF_039602135.1. Taxonomy (NCBI): domain Bacteria; kingdom Bacillati; phylum Actinomycetota; class Actinomycetes; order Micrococcales; family Micrococcaceae; genus Glutamicibacter; species Glutamicibacter ectropisis. The sequence goes on from NZ_CP125942.1 coordinate 3,056,006, forward strand.
CCGCAACAATCAACACCAGCACACCCACAACGATGCTGATGACGATCTTCTTGTCCATTGGCGTGCGCAGATTATCGGTGGCGGAGACCGCCACGGCGCTGATTCCTGAGGTGTAGTTTCCGGCAACAAAGTCCGTTGCGCCAGCCTCTAGGATCCGATCTTTGCTCCCAGTTTCGGTTTCTTTTACGTTGCGTCCGGGATCCACATAGACTTCAGTCTCTCCCCCTACGGTTTCGGGGAGCATCACGCCGATGGCAATCCATCCTTCACCGACGTATCCCTTGGTTTTTCCGTTCTCCAGCCAGTCATCGCTCATGGCGTCGCTGTCACCAAACAGCAGCATGCCACGCACCAGCTGGCTAGCGCCCTTGAGATTATTGGGCTTCTTGTCGACGCCGAGAAGTATTTTTGCGTTTTGCCCGTCCACTGCTTCACGGACCGCGTCCATGATCTTTTGTGAATCTATGTCATCAATAGCGGCGTCGGAGACAGCTAAATAGAATTTTCCTTCTTGGGAAGTCACCGAAGGAATCAAGATGCTGTCTTGATCTTCTGATTCGCCACTGGGCGAAGCTGAAGGATATACCGGTTCTTGAGATTCAGCAGAAGGCGCCAAGAGCGCGCCCTGTGCTGGATCACCCGCCAAACCAAGGCTCATGGTTCCAGCGAGTGCCACGGCGCCAGCCATCAAAACTACGCGGCGAAGTGATGGACCAAGGCTGCTGAAAATCATGGAACCTACTGTATCAACACAGTGTTGATTAACTATCGCGCCTCGGCATCAGCAACTCTCGATCGGTAGTAGCGTCCATTCACTGCCAATTTTGCCTAATTTATCAGGGTTCGAGACCTGCAATATCCGTTGGATTGCCCCGCCAGACATGTCAATGACGAGCACGTCGTCTCGGCCGTCCCTAGCAAAAAGCAAAGCCGGTTCGCCGTTAACCTGGCCGATAAATACCTGCCGGTCCGGGTTCTTACGCTCCACGCCAATCATGAATCGAGCAATACGTTGTGCGCCATAAACCGGATTAAGTGCGGCACGAACCTTACCTCCACCGTCGGAGTACAGCACCGAATCTTGGGCCAGCAAGCTGACGACTGCGTCCAGGTCAGCACGATGTATGGCCTGAACAATCTGCGTCAGAATCGACGAAACACTCGATACATCATGCTGTGGATTCTGGGCCTGGCGTAGCTTTTTAGCCGCACGACTCAGTAGTTGCCGTACCGCAGCAGGTGAGGTTTCAAGTACTGGCGCGATTTCGGTGGCTGAATAACCTAACGCATGATGCAGTACATACGCGGCACGTGCCGGGGCCGAAAGCTCTTCGAGTAGTAGTAGGACTCCGAGTCGCAGCATCGCATCATTAACCGCCGAATCTTCGGGCAGTGTCCGTTGATCCACCGGTTCAGGCAACCAGGAACCAACATATTCGGTGCGTTGATGCTGTGCTGAGCGCAGTACATCAATAGAGCGACGCGTCGTTAGCGTGGTCAGATACCCAGGCCAATTCTGCACGTTGGCAACCTGATGGGGCTCAAGTTTGACGACTTGCTCGCCTACTGCGGCAACCACGTCTTCGGCTTGAGCCCACACGCCAAGCATGTTGTAGGCCAGCATCGTCAGCCGGGGCTTGGCCTCAAGCCACTGCTCCAACGCACTGCCCGTTTCTGGTTCGTCCACGCGCCCGATCGTATCAGCAGCGTGTGGCATTACCCGCGTACTGGTGGTTCAAGCTGAGTGGTGATGGCAATGCGGTTCCAGACGTTGATGGTGGCAATGGCCAAGATCAGGTTTCCGACTTCTTCTTCGCTGAATTCTTCGGCCGCGTCGTTGAATACCTCATCGCTAACCCCGCGCGCGGCATCCAGTCGCGTCACTTCATCGGTCAGCCGCAGGGCAGCACGTTCCGCATCGCTGAACAGTGGAGAATCGTTGTAGGCAGCCACTGCGAAGAGCTTGGCGGCTGGGATGCCCATTTTCATCGCGTCATGCGAATGCATGTCGGTACAGAAAGAGCATCCATTGAGGATCGAAGCACGTAGTTTGACCAGCTCGTAGAGTTCTTTAGGCACCGAAGAACTGGCGTAGGCTTCCAGTCCTAAGACTGCTGCGTAGCCCTTCTTGTGGGTCTTGCTCAAGTTCATGCGCATAACATCGCTCCCCTGTTGTTGAAGTTCAAGGCACGTTTGTGCCCTCACTTAGTACGTCGTTTCAGGGGCTTAAACTGTGACACCCCGAGGGAAACTTTTTGAAAAGTTTTCCCTCGGGGTGTCAGCGTTCACTGCTAGTCGAGCAACAATTGCTAGTCAAGCAACATGGCTGGTTCTTGCAAGATCGATGCCACATCGGCCATGAAGCGGGCGGAAAGGTCCCCATCCACCACACGGTGGTCGAAGGAACCGCCCAGGGTGGTGATCCAGCGTGGAACCACTTCGCCATCAACGACCCACGGTTTCTGGCGAATCGTGCCGAAAGCGACGATGGCGACCTCGCCCGGGTTGATGATTGGGGTACCGGTGTCGATCCCCAGTGCACCGATATTTGTAATGCTCAACGAGCCATCACGCATATCTTCGGGACGAGTCTTGCCTGCACGAGCGGTGGTAGCCAAATCATTCAGTGCAATGGCCAGTTCCTTCATGTTTAGGTTCTGGGCGTCCTTGATGTTTGGAACCAACAGGCCACGAGGCGTGGCCGCGGCGATGCCCAGATTCATGAAGCGCTTCTGATGGATTTCCGCACCGTTCTCGGTTTCTACCCAGCTCGCGTTCACCGATGGGTTGCGGGCGGCAGCCCAAATGACGGCACGAGCCAACACCAGCAGTGGAGAGACCTTGATGCCTTCGAAGTCGCGGGACTTTTTCAGACGCTGTACGTACTCCATGGTGCGGCTAGCATCCACATCAACAAAGATGGACACGTGCGGTGCGGTGAATGCCGAGTCAACCATCGCCTTAGCGGTCGCCTTGCGGACACCACGCACCGGGGTGCGCTCCACTCGGGCATCGGACAGCTGTCCGTGAGCCCAGTACGTTGGTGCTGCAGCATGTTCGGCTTCGCGCTGAGCCTGGTAGCTGTTCACGTCGTCGCGAGTGATCTCGCCTTGAGTTCCGGTACCGACAACATCATTAATGTCGATGCCCAGTTCCTTGGCTAGACGGCGTACTGGTGGCTTGGCTAGTACCCGGTCCACAAAGTTCGCCACCGCAGGCTTACGACGGTCAACTTCTTCGCGAACCACGGTCCCCAAAGACTGGGCACGGCGGGTAATGCTGTCGGCCAAGGCAGCACCGGAAGTTCGTACCGCTGCGGTACGGGCGCCGGCCGCTGACGGAGCCGGGCGGCTGGTGCGCGCCCGACGCACCGACGAATCCGCGGTGGGGCCGGAACCAACCAGTGGGCCAGGCTCTTCCGAGGCCTGTGGCGCTGCGGTATTCAATGCTTCTACCGGTTCAGGCACACCGGTGGGAGGCTCGGCGTTACCTTCTTGGTCGATGCTAATCAGCGGGTGATCCACCAGGACGGTGTCACCTTCGGCAGCATGAAGTTCGGTGACGACGCCGGCGAATGGGCAAGGCAGCTCAACCAGCGACTTTGCGGTTTCAATCTCGACGAAGATCTGGTTGACCTCGACGGTATCACCCACCTGGACTTTCCACGAGGCAATATCCGCTTCGGTCAGGCCTTCGCCCACATCGGGGAGGTTAAAAACAGTCATTTCTACTCCTTGGGTTCCGCTTTAGTAAGCGAATGACCGGTCGAGGGCTTCGAGCAACTTGTCGATATCAGGCAGGTACTGGGACTCCACCTTGGATACCGGGTATGGCATGTGGAATCCACCCACACGAAGTACCGGAGCTTCCAAGGAAAGGAAAGCTCGCTCGGTGATTCGGGCCGCGATTTCTCCGCCGATGCCACCAAAGGTTGGGGCCTCATGGGTAACGATCAGTCGGCCGGTCTTCAGCACCGACTCGGTGATGGTGTCGAAGTCGATCGGGGAGATTGAACGCAAGTCGATCACTTCGATGCTTCGTCCATCTTCCAACGCGGCATCTGCCGCAGCCAGGGCGATGGGAACCAGCGGACCGTAGGCCACGATGGTCGCATCGGTACCCGGTCGAACTACCTGTGCCTTGAACGCGTCCAAGGCTGGGTTCTCGGTATCAACTTCGCCCTTGAGCCAGTAGCGGCGCTTGGGTTCAAAGAAGATCACTGGGTCCTGGCAGGTAGCTGCCTGTTGGATCATCCAGTAGGCGTCGTGTGCATTGGACGGAGTGATGATGCGCAGGCCTGCGGTGTGGGCGAAGAGTGCTTCGGGCGATTCCGAGTGGTGCTCAATGGAACCGATGCCGCCACCATATGGAATACGGATGACTACCGGTGCGGTCAAGCGTCCTTCCGAGCGGGCATGCATTTTGGCCAGCTGGGTGGTGATCTGGCTGAAGGCTGGGAAAACGAAGCCATCAAACTGGATCTCTACCAGTGGGCTGAATCCGCGCAGCGCCATGCCCACTGCGGTACCAACGATGCCGGCTTCGCCCAAGGGTGAATCGATGACTCGGTGGGAGCCGTACTTGTCGATCAGTCCATCGGTGATGCGGTAGACGCCACCGAGACGTCCGATGTCTTCACCCATGAGCAGCGACTTGTCGTTGGATTCCAGGATCTTGTCCAGGCCGGTGTTGAGGGCCTTGGCCAGGGTCATTGTGGTGGTCATTTACTGCTCTCCCTCGGCCGCATCCGCGAATCCTGCTTCATATTCCAAATGCCATGCCAGCTCTTCCTTGATCAGCGGGTGCGCTTCTGCGTACACCTGTTCAAAGGACTTGGCTAGAGGTGGTACCGGGAATGCCATGGCGTCCTCACGGACTTTGGCTGCCATCGCGTCGGCATCTTCTGCGAGCTGTTCAAAGAATGCGTCGTCAACAAGGTTGTTATCGCGCAGGTAGGTTTCGAGACGGATCAACGGGTCCTTCAGCGCCCATTGCTTCTCTTCTTCGCTCATGCGGTACTTGGTGGGATCATCCGCGGTAGTGTGCGCACCCAAGCGGTATGTCACCGCTTCGATCAGGACCGGCCCCTTGCCACTGCGCGCGTGTTCCAGCGCCCAACGTGTCACAGCCAGAACGGCTAAAACATCATTGCCATCAACGCGAATGCCCGGCATGCCGTAGCCGGCTGCACGCTTTACTAGTGGCACCTTGGACTGGACCTCGAATGGTACCGAGATGGCCCACTGGTTGTTCTGGCAGAAGTACACTACGGGCGCTTCAAAGGAGCTGGCGAAGACCATCGACTCGTGGGTTTCGCCTTCGGTGGATGAACCGTCGCCGAAATAGGCCACGACCGCATTGCCCTCGGCAGCGCGACGTTCTTGGTCCCAGCCGTGCTGTTCCATGTTCAGCGCCATGGCATAGCCGGCAGCATGTGGCATCTGGGCGGCCAACACCATGGTGTACATGTGGAAGTTATTCTCCCGTGGATCCCAACCTCCACCGGAGATACCGCGGAAGAGACGAAGCATCTCAGAGAAAGAGACATCGCGAGTCAGCGCCACACCATGCTCACGATAGGTCGGGAAGATGTAGTCATTCGGGCGGGTTGCTCGCCCCGATCCGATCTGTGCTGCCTCTTGGCCACGCAAGGGAACCCAGAGACACAGCTGACCCTGACGTTGCAGTGCTGTGGCTTCTTGGTCGAATCGGCGGGTCAATGCCATGTCACGGTAGAAACCGCGGAGCATTTGATCATCAACGTCACCCAGATACGCATCATACGTTTCGTGGGAGTGACGCTGGCCGTCCGGAGTCAAGATCTGAATTAGATCAGACTCCGTCGCCTGAGTCGCAGCACGCGTCATATATCTTCCTTTGATCATAAATATGCCCCACACGGAATACATTCCGCACGGGACATATACGGCTTGTCTAATTTCTAAGCCTATAGCCATTCACTGCTAAAACGCGAGATAACAGCCCCAATCAGCTCTGCGCCAAATGCAGTGATTCCTTGCACAGTTCAATGAATCGATCATTCGCTTCCACTTCACCGATGGATACTCGCACACCTTCATTGGCAAACCCGCGCACCGAAAGCGCCACCGCATTTGCCTGTTCAACGAACTCGGAAGTCTTCTCCCCGAGCGGCAACCAAACGAAGTTCGCCTGCGTCTGCGGGATCTTCCACCCCTGCTCCGTCAGCGCAGCGACCACGCGCTCACGTTCTTGGACCAATGAATCAACACGTTCAAGCACACGATCAATCTGCGAGAGCGAAGCTACCGCGGCGTCCTCGGCAATACTAGAAACAGCAAATGGCGTTGCCATCACGCGAAGATGATTGGTAATCGCAGGATGCGCGACCGAATAGCCCACGCGCAGGTTCGCCAATCCGTGGGCCTTGGAAAAGGTCCGGAGCAGCACGACATTCTCATGTTCGTTATAGGTATGAACACCGTCCACCGACTTTTCGTCACGCACGAATTCGATGTAGGCCTCATCGAGAACCACCAGGACGTTCTTAGGCACCCGAGCCAAGAAGTCATCAACTTCAGCCTGAGTCAAGATGGGCCCGGTGGGGTTGTTCGGGGTGCACAGCAAGATCACAGAAGTGTTTTCATTCACCGCCGCGATCATCGCTTCAAGGTCATGACGCCCATCCTCCAACACTGGAATCTCCACCGGGAGCGCCCCGGCAGACTGAACCAGAATGGGATACGCCTCGAAGGAACGCCACGCGTAGATCACTTCGTCTTGGATCCCGTCTTCATTCTGCCCAGCGAACGTGGTCAGGATCTGCGTCAAGGCACCCAGTGAACCAGCCCCCGTGACAATGTCTTCGGCAGGTACGTCCAAATAATCAGAAAGTGCTTCACGCAATTTCGACGAGAGCGGATCTGGGTAGCGGTTCAAGCTGCTTTGCTCAACTACCGCCTGATGCACAGTATCCAGAGGCCCGAAAGGGATCTCATTCGATGACAGCTTGTAGGCAGTAATACCTTCTACAGGTGCTGGCGGCTTGCCTGCAGCGTATTTTGGCAAACGTGCAACGACGGGGCGTGGCTGCACCTGGTCTTGGGTCACCGGATTCTCAGTCATGTCTAAAGCGTATCCCTGATTTGCGGGCTGGCTACATCCGTTCCACATTCCTATCTCAGCTTTTTATGACAGAGTTAGAGCATGAGCTTCCTCATTAGAGTCATCATTAATGCATTGGCCCTCGCAGCGGCTGTTTGGATCGTTCCCGGTCTACAGATTCATGCTGTCGGCGACGGCGCAGCAAGTACGGCTGTTGCGTACATCGTTGTGGCAGTCATCTTCGGTTTGGTCAACGCCTTGGTACGTCCTATCGTCAAGTTCTTTTCTTTGCCAATCACCTGTCTGACTCTGGGATTGTTCACAATCGTGATCAACGCCCTGATGCTCCTACTCACTTCATGGCTGACCAGCTTCACCCCGATTGAGCTTTCTATTCAGAGCTTCTGGTGGGACGCCATTGCCGGCACCATCATCATCTCGATTGTCTCGGCCGTTTTGGGCCTGTTCGTCAAGAGCGACAGGGACTAACAACGCAGAGAGTCTTCATGCCTCAATAAAAGAGCAGTTCAACTGAACTGCTCTTTTATTGTTTCGACGATCCTCAGTGCGGCGGAGCCATCTTCTTGAGCTTTCGCTCAGTTTCTTCGCGCTGTTCCTCATTCATTCTGCGCGGAACTCGTTCGATCTTGAACTTCCGAGTTTTTAGTGGAGTCTTCGGCAGACGAAACCGTCGCAGGTGTTCACGAATCTCAGGCTTAGGGTTCTCGTCTAACTCGCGCAGATGATCCCCATAGTTCTTGAGCTGGTGCGGTGGCCCGAACAGGGTGTCCTCCTTGAGCAGCGGCTTCACCTGTTCCCGCGGCCCATCAAAGATCGTCGTGAAATGATTTCTTCCGCGATTTCTATTGGGGGTTCCATCTGTTCCCGGAACCATGTCCTTGTCATCTTCAACCGACAGGCTTCGAACATGGTCGGGGATCTCGATCCCGCCGATGGGTGAACCTAGTGTGATCATCTTGTTCATCTTGTATTTGCGGTTCAAGAATTTGTTCTTCATTAGCTGCGCGACGTGGATTCCGCCCTGCGAGTATCCAGACAAGATGATCTCGTCGCCCTCCTGTGCGCCGCTAGCTTCGATGGCATCAGCAATGACATCCACATAGTTCTCAGAATCAAGACCCAACCCATCAGAGATTCCCCACTCATCAAAAGGATTCTTCATTCCATCTCGGTCTTGAGTGCCAGGAATGATGACCGCGAAGGTGTTCTCATCGACCTCCACAACCATGAATTTTCCGTTTTCCTCAGGTCCTTGATCTTCGAGCATGCGATGTAATTCGAAGTAGCTTTCCATTCCTCCATCCACGTTCACTTCTTGCATGGGATCCTGCTCTGTAATCACTATCTCGGTATCTCGGCGCGAACTAAAATGCCGCATGAAGGCTGTGATCTCCTTGGTCTGAAGCTCAACTTGGTCCCCAAAATTCTTTCCCCATCCCAGCGTCAGATCGGGACGAAGAATCGTTAACATGCGCAGGATGGTTTCCATATTCTCTGTGGGTGGACGCATCTTGTTGTTCTTGATCCTTTGGAAAACCTCTCCAATTTTTTGCACCAAGGAAGACGCAAGGACTTGGTGTTCTACCCTATTTTCGGCTGCCTCGTAATTTCGTCCGGCCTGCCCCATGGCCAAGGTGAGCTCTTGACTCTCGATTGCCAAAGAACCAGCCTGCATCATGGCTACCCGCAGTTCTCTATCCACAGCATCCAAGCTGGGACTACGCACCACCATTCCCACGCTCGCACTCATAGCGAATAATTCGCTTTGGCATTTGGATACTGTTCGCTGCGCACCAAGCACCCGCTCACGAACTTCAGCGATCTCGCGCGAGACTTGTTGACAGGTTTCATGCGCTTTGGCGTAATCGTACTGGTTGTAATTGACGTCATATCCCATGGTCAGGAGGCCAATTTCTGCTTCAAGATCTGTAGCTCGAGTTCTTGGATTTCACGGGTCGCTGCGCTGAGATAAGCTTCTGCTTCCACCAACTGACGATCTAGTCCTTCTAACCACTCGCTGAGTTCCAATACTTTCTCGTAGAACGCTCGACCGGCCGAGGATTTCCAAGTCAACAAGCCAATGGAATCAAGTTGTGTGATGGCAAAGCGTGTAGTTTTTTGCGCATCGTCCAGCTGAAAAGCCGCCGAGTCCAACGTCGCTGAGAACATCATTTTCCTGCTCCTCATCATTCGAATTCTGTTCCTCATCATGGGCGCGCGGATAAAAAGTCAGCACTGGATTGTTGCCCGATGTGGAAAGCGTCGTGAAGTAAAAGATGTGATGACGAGCAAGGGATGGAAGAATATGAGTATGGCTGAGATTGCGCGTACTTCCCTTGCTAATGAACCCCTGGCACTGACTGCCCTTGACGGACGCTACCGTAGCGCCGTGGCACCGCTAGTTGATTACCTTTCCGAAGCGGCGTTGAACCGCGATCGTGTTCACGTCGAAGTTGAGTGGCTAATCCACTTGACCGACAACTCCGTTCTTCCAGGCACCTCACCGCTCACCGATGAGCAGAAGGCTGCCCTGCGCAAGATCGTCACCGACTTCAATGCAGACTCCGTGAAGGAACTGGCAGAGATCGAAGCAGTGACCGTTCACGATGTGAAGGCTGTCGAGTACTACATCGCTAACCGTCTTGAAGCTATCGGCATTGGCAACCTCAAGCCACTGGTTCACTTCGGTTGCACCTCGGAAGATATCAATAACCTCTCCTACGCACTGGGCGTACAGGGTGGCGTGAACAACGTGTGGCTTCCAGCAGCCCGCGACCTTGTTGCACAGCTGACCAAGATGGCCGAAGACGCCCGCGAAGTTCCAATGCTTTCGCGTACCCACGGCCAGCCAGCGACTCCAACCACCCTGGGCAAGGAACTGGCAGTTCTGGCATGGCGCCTGACCCGCCAGCTGGATCGCATTGAAAAGACCGAATACTTGGGCAAGATCAACGGCGCCACCGGCACCTACGCTGCTCACTACGCATCGGTTCCAGCAGCTGATTGGCAGCAGGTTTCCCGTAGCTTCGTCGAGCACCTGGGCCTGACCTGGAACCCACTGACCACCCAGATCGAATCCCACGACTGGCAGGCAGAGGTCTACGCAGACATCGCCCGCTTCAACCGCATTCTGCACAACCTGTGCACCGACGTGTGGAGCTACATCTCCATCGGCTACTTCGCACAGATCCCAGTGGCAGGCGCCACCGGTTCTTCGACCATGCCACACAAGGTCAACCCAATCCGCTTCGAAAATGCAGAAGCCAACTTGGAGATCTCCAACGGCCTGCTCGACACCCTCGGCGCCACTCTGGTCACCAGCCGCTGGCAGCGCGACCTGACCGACTCTTCCTCGCAGCGCAACATCGGCACCGCCATCGGCCACTCGGTTCTGGCGATCTCGAACGTTGCCAAGGGCCTGGATCGTCTGGACGTTGCCGAAGCCGTACTGGCTGACGACTTGGACCACAACTGGGAAGTTCTCGCCGAAGCCATCCAGATGGTCATGCGCGCCGAGGCTATCGCCGGTGTTGAAGGCATGGACAACCCTTACGAGCGTCTGAAGGACCTGACCCGCGGTCACCGCGTGGATGCAGCCCGCCTGAAGGAATTTGTTGGCGAGCTGGGCTTGTCGGCAGAGGCCGAGCAGCGCCTGCAGTCGTTGACTCCGGGCACTTACAACGGCATTGCTTCGCAGTTGGTTGACCACCTGAAGAAGTAAGAAACCCCTCTTTAACGTGTTGTGCCTCGGACATTTTTGTCCGAGGCACACCACGTTAAACTAGCGTTCTCCAGCACGTACCAACTGGCTCAAGAGACGTTTAGAACTCGAAGTCACCAAAATCTGAGCCGACCCCGCCAAGGAAATCTCCAAAAAGTCCCTCGCTTGCCGAGGAGATCTGCTCCCCTGCACCAGAAACCGTATCGCCCAGCCCTTCGGCCATGGAACCGAGTTCTTCACCGATACCGGCGAAGCCTTCCAGCAAGGGGCCAGCAATCGCGGAGCCGATAAAAGCTCCGGCGACGCCAGCGAGCAGACCTACGCCGAGTCCTCCCGCGCCGGCAGCCAAACCACCAGCCATGCGTGAGCGTGACGAACCGGAACTCAGAATCCGCTCCATGAAACCAGGCCGAGATACCTCGGCCCGTGTCGCGGATCGGGCCAAATCTTGGGGCTGATCGCTCACCGGGCGTTCGGCAACCGGTAATTGTTCGGAAAGTTCATCGCGCAACAGCGCCCGTTGTTGCGGGGTCAAACGCGAGAAGGCTTCGGCATGGGCTCGTTCCATATCCTGTGGTGGAGCGGTACGTAGCATGTACCGGTACTTCTCGATCGCAACTTGATCTTCGCGGGAGACCCCAGCAGTGGCTGAACTTGAGTTCGAGTAATTCTGGTTCCCATAACCAGAATGCTGTTGCTGAGAATATGCGGTCGTTGTACCTCGTGATTTCTGCGACGAATTGGAGCTGCCGTCATTAAGTTGCTCACGCATGTATTCGCTGGCCATCTGTTTGCCCTTGCGGATCAATTTGTTGAACATTGACACGACTGTCACTCCTCATCTAGGGGAAACGGCAGGCTGTATTCCCGCGTCTATCCTGTTAAACTCTTGGTCCTTGAACTTAGTTCCCCCAGTGCAGTTAGGCGTGCAACTGTATCTCGTTACTGTGTGTTTTGAGCGGTATAGGATCCGCGAGCAACTGCATCAACTGCGCGGCGGCGCTCACCGCGATCACAGCGGGCTGTTTGCCGGTCACCTCCGGGATCCCAATGGGACACTGAATCCGAGAAATCTGCCGCTCGTCATGTCCACTAGCACCCAAATTCTTGCGAAAACGAACCCACTTAGCTTTGGATCCAATCAGTCCAATGGAACCGAGCGAAGCATGGCGTAGCGCCGCATCGCACAGGTGAAAATCCTCGGCATGATCATGGGTCATGATCAACACGTGACTACCTTCTGGCAAGATATCCAGCACCTGCTCACCCATCACCGCTACCTGAGCCTTCACCGTAGCAACACTGGGCTGCAGCGATGCCGCCGCCGCGACGGCTTCCGGGCGCGAGTCCGTGAGATACAGGTCAATGGGGTGGCGGGCGAGAATGCGGGCCAATTCCATGCCTACATGGCCCAGCCCAAAAATGGCCACCGTTTCTGGCACGGGCAAGGGTTCAAACAAGAGCTTCACTTCCCCACCACAGCACTGCCGGCCATAGGTGGCCGACACCTTGTCATTCAGCCGTTGTTCCATCACTTGTGGTCCGGTGGCCCGCTGGCTAATCATTTCTCGGGCACGGTTGATAGCCACCATTTCTAGGTTGCCGCCACCTACCGTGCCAAAGGTATCGTCCTCGGTGATCACCATTTTGGCCCCAGCTTCACGTGGAGCATGACCTCGCACCGCGGTGATCGTCAGCAGCACCCCGGCGCGACGCTTCCGGCGCAGGCTGGCAACCGTATCAATCCACGATTCCATGATTACTCACGCACCGCGTCGATAGCCCAAAACACCGCTTCCGGAGTGGCCGGCGAAGCCAAGGTTACCGAGCGCCCCTGAGCACCAAAAGCTGCGATGGCTTGGCGCAAGGCTTCACGGACCGAGAAGGCCAACATCAATGGTGGCTCTCCCACGGCCTTGGATCCGTAGACCGCTCCCTCTTCATGGGCCTTGTCCAACAGAGCAACATTAAAGACTTCAGGCATCTCGGAGAAGCTGGGGATCTTATAGGTGCTGGCCGCTTGGGTGGCGACCCGTCCGCGCCCCGGCCCGTTGGAAGTATCCCATCGTAGGTCTTCCAAGGTCAGCCAGCCGGTCCCCTGCACAAAACCACCTTCGATCTGCCCCAGGTCAATCATCGGCGAGAGGGAATCGCCCACGTCGTGCACGATGTCGACCCGGCGCACAACATAGGAGCCATCAAAACTGCTCACTTCCACTTCGCTCGCGGCGACACCGTAGGCAAAGTACTTAAACGGGCTTCCGGTCATGCGTGCCAAATCCCAATGCAGCCCCTCGGTTCGGTAGTATCCGGCAGCCGAAAGTTGAATGCGCTGCATATACGCTTCGCGCACCACATCATCGAACTCAAGCTCTTCGCTCTTGCCCAGCGCACTGACTTTTCCGTGAGCAAAACGAATATCCGCGGCGGGCACCCCGAACTTTCCGGCAGCGACCTGGGCCAGTCGCGCCTGAATCTGCTCACATGCATCTTTCACGGCGCCACCGTTGAGATCGCTGCCCGAACTTGCGGCGGTCGCCGAAGTATTGGGTACCTTATCGGTCCGGGTTGGGGCCAGACGCACACGAGATAGTGGAACCCCGAGGCTAGTGGCGGCTACCTGCAACATTTTGGTGTGCAGTCCCTGTCCCATTTCGGTGCCACCGTGGTTAACCAGCACCGACCCATCCTTGTACACCAGCACCAAGGCTCCGCCTTGGTTGAACGCGGTGAGGTTAAAGGAGATCCCGAACTTCACCGGAGTCAGTGCCAAGGCTCGCTTGCTGTATTCATTAGCCGCGTTAAACTTGGCAATCTCGGCTTCCCGGTCAGCCACCTCGGCAGAATCTAGGACCTGCTGCCAGGCCGCTTCGAGCCGGTCGGGGTGACGCACCGGCTGGAAATACGGGGTGTCTTGGCCTTCGATATAGAAGTTGCGTCGGCGCAGTTCCCTGGCCTCAATTCCCAATTGTGGTGCGACGCGACCAAGAATATCCTCCATCACTAACATGCCCTGTGGCCCACCAAATCCACGGAACGCGGTCTGCGAAGTCTTATGGCATTTGGCCACCCGACCCGAAACCCGAATATTGGGGATCCAGTAGGCGTTATCAATATGGCACATGGCTCGGGTGAGTACCGGTTCAGAAAGGTCTAGGCTCCAGCCGCCATCCGCGGTCAGTGACGCATCCAGGGCCAGAATCCGGCCCTGATCATCAAAACCGATCTTCCAGGTGGCATAAAAGCCATGACGCTTACCGGTCATGGTCATATCCAAGGTGCGGTCAAGTCGAACCCTCACCGGGCGTCCGGTCAATTTGGCGGCCAGAGCAGCCACGGCGGCATAACCATGCGGTTGCATTTCTTTACCGCCAAACCCGCCACCCATGCGGATGACCTGCACGCTGACCTCGTGAGCTGGCACCCCGAGCACGTGCGAGACGATGTCTTGTGTTTCGGTGGGGTGCTGGGTTGAACAATGAATCAGCACCTGCCCACTTTCGTCGATCAGCGCCAGTGAATTCTGTGTTTCTAGATAAAAGTGCTCTTGCCCGGCAAACTCGAAGTCCCCTTCAAATACGTGAGTGGCCTGCTCAAACCCGGCGTCCCAGTCGCCTTTTTGGATGACCGGTTGGATGCCATGAAAGCTGTCGGCATCAATGGCATCGTGAATCGTGATCAAGGATTCCAATGGTTCATAATCCACCGAAACTGCTTTGGCTCCGGCCTTGGCAGCTTCTAGGTTTTCACCAATCACCCAGGCCACCGGCTGACCATAAAACATCACTTCATCGACCGGCAACAGTGGTTCATCATGTTTGGCACCCTGATCATTCACCCCGGGAATATCGGCCGCGGTGATCACCTGTACGACGCCGGGAACATTCATGGCCCCGGCCACCTCAAGGTTCAGGATTTTTGCGTGGGCGTGGGTGGATTGCACCGGATAGGCGTGCAGGACCCCGGAGAGTCGTTGGGCCAAATCATCGGTATACAGGGCGGTTCCGGTGACATGAGCGGCCGCCGATTCGTGGCGGTGACGCTGGCCAACAATGGCTTGTGCTGGTCGTTGGGAGAGCTGACTCATCAGTTCGTCTCCTTTTCTGAATTCTGCACCGCTAGTTGTTGGGCATAAAAGCGTTCCAGGGATGAGCCGAGCATGGCCGTGCGATATTTCGCGCTGGCACGGTGATCATCCATGGGTGTTCCTTCACCGGCCATCACTGTGGCCGCGGCACGAATGGTATCGAGCGTGAACGGTTTGCCTTCCAGCATGGCCTCGGTGGCCAGCGCCCTCAGTGGTGTCGCCGCCACCCCACCTAAACCGATGCGCGCGGTGGTGATCTTCCCGTCCACGACGTTCAGCGCGTAGCCCACGGCTACCGAGGAAATATCGTCAAAGCGTCGCTTGGAGATTTTCTGGAAGCTGGTATGTGTGGCCAGTGGTAGCGGAATTTTAATGGCGGTGATCAGCTCGCCGGCGGCACGCACGGTTTGCCGGTATCCGGTGAAGTACTCGCTCAGTTCCACCAACCGCTGGCCGTGGATGCTGGTGAGCACCAATTGTGCTTCTAGGGCCAATAGGGACGGCGGGGTATCACCGATGGGCGAACCGGTGCCGAGATTTCCTCCTATGGTGGCCGAATTGCGGATCAGCCGGGAGGCAAACTGCCCAAAGAGCTGGCCTAGTAGTGGTACTCGACCGGCCAGTTGGCGTTCGATTTCACTCAGGGTCAGGCTCGCGCCGAGCTCAAGGAAGCCATCCTCCCAACGCAGCTGGCGCAACTCTTCGAGCCGGTCGATGGCCAGCACACTGCGAGCGCGGGCGCCCTTGATATTGACGTCCACACCCCAGTCGGTGCTACCGGCAACCACGGTGGTCTCTGGTTCATCGGCCAAGATCTGTAGCACTTCGTTCAGGCTGGCTGGACGGCGGAAGCGCCCAAGCTCGCCGGTGGGGGTATCCGCCGCAGACAGATCGGTGGCCACCGGCGACGGAGCGCTACTTGCCCGGCGAATGGCTACCGGATCATCGGCGGCAGGCTCCCCCAGTGCGTTGGCGGCATCGCGAATCGGGCGATAACCGGTGCACCGACAGAGGTTTCCGGACAGGGCATGGAGGTCAAACCCGTTGGGTCCGCATTCGTGTTCGCCTCCATAGTGGCCAGAATTCTCGCCGCTCCCGCGTTCGGGCCGGTAGTACTCGGCGGCCATGGAACAGATGAACCCCGGGGTGCAATACCCGCACTGGGAGCCACCGCGATCGGCCATCTCTTGCTGAACCGGGTGCAGGTGATCCACCGTGCCCAGCCCCTCGGCGGTGATGACTTCTTGCCCGTCCAGTGCCGCGGCGGGAATCAAGCAGGCGTTCACCGAGGTCCATCGGCTGCCTTCGGTATCACTGCGCGCCACCAAGATCGCGCAGGCACCGCACTCACCTTCGGCGCAACCTTCCTTGCTGCCGACCAGGGATTGGTTGCGCAGAAAGTCCAGTGCGTTGCAATGTGGTGGACCATTAAAGTCCAGTTCGTTGCCGTTCACGGTGATATGGCAACCGATAGGTTGGGAATTAGTGGTGGGAGAATTGTTGGCACTCATGCCGTGGACACCTCCTGCACCCGAATTTTCGGGCGCATCGTGAATGTTGTGGATACTGTGCGGAAACAACCGCGCTTAGTGTCCGTGCGCGATCTGCCCCTTAGACCAGGCGATGCATTCACCCATGAGTAGCTTCTCTTTCTTCCCCGTGATGGACTCCAATATAGCCCGGATCACACTATCCCAATAGGAGTGCGACCGGTCCCCTGGCGAAGTAGATCAAAAAGCCGACGGCCACGATCCACATCAGCGGATGAACCTTCTTGTGCCGTCCGGCCGCGGTATTCACCACCACCCAGGCAATAAAACCGGCCCCGATGCCATTGGCGATCGAATAGGTCAACGGCATGGTGATCAGCGTCAGGAAGGCAGGCATGGCGCTAGAGAACCGCTTAAAATTGATCTCCCGGATCTGCGCGCACATCATGGTTCCGACCAACACCAGTGCGGCGGCTGCCACTTCCATGGGCACCACCGAGGTGAGCGGTGTGAAGAACATGGAACCGATAAACAACAGCCCGGTGATGATCGAGGCCAGGCCGGTCCGGGCACCTTCACCGATGCCAGCGGCGGAATCAACGTACACCGTATTAGATGAACTGGAGCCCACACCGCCGGCCACGGCACTCAAACCCTCGATGACGAAGGCGGCCTTGAGCCGCGGGAAGGTCCCGTCCTTGTTTGATAGTCCGGCGTTTTTGGCCAGGCCGGTCATGGTGCCCATGGCGTCGAAAAAGTTCGTGAAGACCAGGGTGAAGACCAGCATCGTGGCGGCCAGTACCCCGATCCGGCTAAAGGAGCCGAACAGGTCAAATTGACCGGCCAGCGACAGATCCGGCAGCGACACAATATTGCCCTGCAGCACCGGCATATTCAGGTGCCAGCCGTGCGGGTTCGCCACGCTACTGGGCCCAATTTTGAAGACCTGCTCGGCGATCACCGCCAACACCGTGGAGATGACAATGCCGATCAGGATTCCGCCCTGCACCCCACGGGCCACCAGCGCACCCATGATCAACAGTCCCAGCACAAAAATCATGGTCGGGATGGAAACGATCGACCCGCTCTCCCCCAGTTGGACCGGTGGTCCGGCTTCGGTGCGGGTGACAAATCCGGAGTCCACAAAACCGATGAAGGTGATGAACAGGCCGATGCCCACCGTGATCGCTGCCTTCAGGTCCTTGGGAATGGCGCGGAAGATGGCGGTGCGGATGCCGGTCATTCCGAATAGGACGATCAGCACGCCGTTGATCACCACCAGGCCCATGGCTTCGGGCCAGGTCACTTCTTGGACCACCGAGACCGCTAGGAAGGAGTTCATCCCCAGTCCGGCGGCCAGGGCGAAGGGAAGGTTAGCGATGAGCCCGAAGAGGATGGTCATTACCGCCGCGGTCAGCGAGGTCATCGCCCCGACTGAAGCCGCGGGTAAATAGTTTCCTGCCACATCCACTGGGGCCGCTTCGGGGCTGAATCCACCGATGATCAACGGATTGAGGATCACGATGTAGGCCATGGTGAAGAAGGTGACCAGTCCGCCACGGACTTCTCGTGAGAGGGTGGACCCACGTTGGCTGATGCTGAACAGTGAGTCCAGTAATTTTTTACCCCCGCCGTTTTCTGGGGCGGAGGTGGCAACGTCGTGCTTATCGCTGAGCGTTGTCATGGCGAGCGCCTAGTAATCGATGCGGGTATCCATGTGGTCCCAAGCCTCAAAGGGCTTGAGGTGTTCAACTGCTTCGTCGCGAAAGTGTTGCACGGGCATCAGGGCGCGGTTGGAGTTTTCTTCAAAATATTCGTAGAACACCGCGTCGTCAAAGCCGGCCTTGGCGGCATCGTGACGGTCGGCGGCGTAGTAGACCTTGGAGATACGGGCCCACAGGGAGGTGGCCAGACACATCGGGCATGGTTCGCAACTGGTGTAGAGCACGCAACCGCTCAGATCGAAGTTCTCCAGTGCTGCGGCCGCGGTGCGGATGGCCACCACTTCAGCGTGAGCCGAGGGATCATTGCTCGCGGTGACCCGGTTGACTCCTTCAAAAACCTGCCCATCGGGGGTCACGACCACGGCGCCAAAAGGGCCTCCGGCATTGTGGACGTTTTCGGTGGCAAGATTAATGGCCATGGAAAGATAATCTTGGCCAGTGGTATGAACGCTCATCGCGTGTCTCCTCATGCTGTAGCCAAGCACGATACGTCATCCGGTAACCGGTGATATTCCGACCGTACTCGACTGCTGAATTGATCAGTTGCACGCCCGGTAGATAGCGACCCAGGGGTGGGTGCCCGCCATAGACAGATACGAGATTAGCAGTGTGATGTGAATCAAGCAATCAATTTTGAGATTGCTTTTTCACATTATGAATAATTAGCCATTTTTTGCGTTTCCAACGGATTACCAATCTTTATCGCCGAGCCAAAAGCACCCGTGAGTTTAAATTCCCTTCGGTGCAACAACCTCCGCACCTTCGCGAAATACCGCTTTGCCATGCTCTAAGCATCAGTCATCTGCGAAGGGAAGAAATGCCGTGAGCTCACAAGTAGACCCCGGAACGCCAACACGCACCGACACCGCACCCGCCCTCGATATCAGCCCAGGACGCTGGATCAACAACTGGGCTCCGGAAGACCCACACTTCTGGCACACCGTAGGACAGGGCACCGCCGGAAGAAACCTCAAATGGTCGATCTTCGCCGAGTTCCTTGGCTTTAGCATTTGGCAACTCTTTGCCATCGTGGTCATCTACTTACCAGCAGCCGGATTCAGCTACAGCACCTCACAGCTTTTCTGGCTGATCTCCATGCCCAGCCTCGTCGGCGCCACCTTGCGCATTCCCTACACCTTTATGGTGGCCCGCTTCGGCGGACGTAACTGGACCATCGTCTCGACCTTACTGCTGTTGATCCCGGCGGTCGGTCTGTCTTTCGCATTAGCTAACACGAACACCCCCTTCGCTGTGATGCTCCTGCTCGCTGCACTGACCGGTTTTGGCGGAGGCAACTTCGCCTCCTCGATGGCTAACATCACCCACTTTTACCCGGCAGCCCAGAAAGGTTGGGCCCTAGGTTTGAACGCGGCCGGTGGAAACCTCGGCGCAGCCGTCGCCCAGTTACTGGTCCCGATCGCCATCACCATCTTTGCCGCCGGATCCTTGCAACTGCCACTGGCGGGAATCATCTGGATTCCGTTAATCCTCATCTCCGCGGTGGGTGCCTGGCGTTGCATGCACAATCTGACCTCCGCCAAGTCAGATGTGCGCGGGGCGATCGCCTGCCTGAAAGAAAAGCACCTGTGGATCATCGCCTGCCTGTACGTGGGGACCTTCGGCTCATTCATCGGCTTCGCCGCGGTCTTCCCGAAACTGATCGTTGATACCTTCCCGGCCTACTCACACCTGCCTTTGGGTACCGCCACCATCACCTTGGCCTTCCTCGGACCATTGGTTGGCTCTCTGGCCCGCCCCTACGGTGGCAAACTCGCCGACCGCATGGGTGGAGCCCGCATCACCGTCATCGCCCTAGCCGCCATGGCGCTGATTACCGCACTGGTGGTTTTGACCTTGCCGCTGGCTAACTTCTGGTTGTTCCTCTTGCTCTTCTTGTTGCTCTTCGCCACCACCGGCATCGGCAATGGTTCTACCTACCGCATGATCCCAGCGGTCTTCGCCCTGGGTGTGGGTTCCGAGGGCGCGCAGGCTTCCCGCAAGGCTGCCGCGGCTTTGGGACTGATCTCCGCGATCGGCGCCTACGGTGGTTTCCTCATTCCGCAGGCACTGGGATTGTCCATGTCGGGCGCGGGTTCCTACACCCCAGCCTTTATCGTCTTCATCGGCGCCTACCTCGGCCTGATGCTGCTGACCTGGTACAACTACGCACGTCGCGGGACCCTCTTCGCCCAACAGGGAGTCTAAAATGACCGCCACTCACTGCCCCTATTGCGCCCTGCAGTGCGGCATCACCCTAGAAAACTCGGGTGCACAGCTTGTCTTGAGCGGACGAGATTTCGAAACCAACGGCGGTGCGCTGTGCCGCAAAGGATTCAGCGCCACCAAACTCCTAGAGCACCCGCAGCGCCTGCAGACCCCACTACTGCGCCAAAGTGATGGGAGTTTTGCGCCGATTACCTGGGATCGTGCACTGGATCTGATCGCCGAAAAGGCGCTGAGCATCCGCAGTGAGTCCGGGGCCGACGCGGTGGCCATGTTCGGTTCCGGATCACTGACCAACGAAAAGGCCTACCAATTGGGCAAGTTTGCCCGGCTGGCTTTGGGGACCTCACGGATCGACTACAACGGGCGCTTTTGTATGTCCTCGGCGGCCGCGGGCACCAATAAGGCTTTTGGCTTGGATCGCGGTATGCCTTTTCCGCTGGCGGATCTGGATGACGCGGCCATGATCCTGATGCTCGGCTCCAATGTTGCCGACACCATGCCACCCTTTGTCCGCCACCTGGATACCGTGCGTGAACGCGGCGGGTTGATCGTGGTGGATCCGCGCCGATCGGCCACCGCTAAGTTGTCCGCCGAGGGGGCTGGCTGGCACCTCCAACCCACCCCGGCCACCGACCTGCAGCTCCTGCTCGGTTTGGCTCATGTGGTGCTGGCTGAATCTTTGGCTGATAGCGACTATTTGGCCGCGCGTACCACCGGGCTTGATGCCCTGCGTGCCTCGGTGGCCGCTTGGTGGCCAGAACGCACCGCGGCCATCACCGGTGTGCCCGCCGAAGAAATCCGACGCACCGCCAGAGCTCTGGCCCACGCCGCCCGCGAGGCGAAAAACGGTGGTCACCCCGTCTATATCCTCACCGGGCGGGGCATCGAACAACATGCCAATGGCACCGATACCGTCAGCGCCGCCATCAACCTCGCCCTGCTCTTAGGGCTGCCCGGCACCATGGCCGGCGGCTACGGCACCATCACCGGCCAGGGCAATGGACAGGGCGGGCGCGAACACGGTCAAAAGTGTGACCAGCTGCCCGGTTATCGCAAGATTGCCGATCCCGAGCACCGTGCCCACGTCGCCAAAGTCTGGGGCGTGGATCCTGAGATCATTCCCGGCCCGGGCATCCCCGCGGTACAACTACTGAACACTTTGGGTACCGCCACCGGGGCTCGCATGCTCATGATTCACGGGGCCAACCCGGTAGTTTCGGCCCCGGATGCCAACCAGATTTTTGCTGCCCTGCGTCGCCTGGACTTCTTGGTGGTCGCCGACTTCTTCCTCTCCGAAACCGCTGCCGAAGCAGACCTGGTGCTGCCGGTCTTGCAGTGGGCCGAAGAGGAGGGAACCATGACCAACTTAGAAGGTCGGATCCTGCGCCGCCGTGCCGCGATCGCCCCACCGGGGCAAGCCAAGAGCGAATTGTGGATCTTCAGCGAATTGGCCCAGCGACTGCAGGCCCCGGGCACCTTCTCGCCCGATGCCGCCGAGGTCTTTGCTGAGCTTAAACTCGCTTCGGCCGGAGGAATTTCCGACTACTCGGGGGTGAATTGGGAGCAACTGGATCAAGGGGCGAAGATCTATTGGCCTTGTCCCGAGGGAAGCACCATCAGTACCGATCCGGCCGCACGCAATGGCACCCCCAGGCTTTTCCTCGATCGTTTCGCACACCAAGATGGCAAGGCGCAGCTGATCGCGGTGTATGCCCCTGTGGCCTCACCGTCGAAGAAGATCTCACTGGTCACCGGCCGGTTATTGGAGCATTACCAATCTGGGACGCAGACCCGACGGGTGGATGAGCTAGCAGCCACCTCCCCGGATGTACGCCTGGAAATTCATCCGAGTACCGCGTTGGCCCACCAGATTAGCGATGGCCAACTCGTTGAGGTGTCCAATCAGCGTGGCACCACGATCGCCCGCGCCAAACTCAGCACCGATATGCGCCTGGACACCGTCTTTTTGCCTTTCCACTTCCCACGCACGTCCACTGCCAACTTACTGACCGACCCCAGCGTGGATCCTTTTAGCGCGATGCCCGAATTCAAACATGCTCAGGTGAGCCTGAACCCGATCAAGGGGGAAAATTGAAGCATCCTGAACACATTGTCATCATCGGTTTTGGCCCGGTGGCTGCCTCACTGATCGAAGGGCTGATGCCCTCGGTCACCGCCGGCGCCTGCCGCATCACCGTGATCAGCGCCGAAGAACATCTGGCCTATAACCGTGTGTTGCTCGCCGAACTGGCCATCGGCGCCGCCGCGTTCGATCATCTACTCATGGTTGACGAACAGCGCCTGAGAGCGGCCGGGATTCAATTACACCTCGGCGCCCAGGCCACGGGCGTGGATCGTGCCCGACGTCAGGTGCTGATCCGAGGTCGAGACGCAGTGCCCTATGACCGGCTGATTTTTGCTACCGGGGCCCGCGCCATGATCCCGAGCCTGAACGGGCTGAACTTCGATCCGCACGCCGATACCGCCCTACCCGAAGGCGTTTTTGCCTTGCGCACCATCGCCGACGCCGACAAACTAGCGCGCTGCCTAGCCCAGGGCCGCCGGATCCTGATCCTCGGTGGCGGCATCCTGGGCATTGAAGCGGCCCTGGCCATTGCCGCCGCTGGTGGCCAGCCCACCCTGATCCACCACGGCCCAGCACCCCTGGGCCGCGTAGTGGATTCCGACGGTGGCAAACTCCTCACCCGCTGTCTAGAAGATGCCGGAGTCCAGGTGATCTCCGGGGTCAAAGCCACCGGCATCGCCAAGGACGATGTCGGCTTCACCGCCCTGGTCACCACCACCCACGGGCAGATTCCCGGTGGCGCCCTGCTGATTTCCACCGGCGTGCGCGCCCGCACCGAATTGGCCGAAGGCTGCGGACTGGCCGTAGGTCGCGGCATCAAAACCAATGAGTTCTTGTGTGCCGATACCGAACAGCGCATCTATGCCCTGGGCGATTGCGCCGAGGTTGCCGGGCAGCCCCCAGTCGGCCTGCTCGCCCCGGGGTGGGCGCAGGCCAGCTGGTTGGCCCAGCACCTATCTTCACCGGAGCAAAGCTCGACCCCAGATTTTTCCGCATCCGACGTGCTCATGCTCAAGGGCCAGGGCATCGAGGTCGCCGCCGCCGGAGATATCAGCGCAGGTTTTTGGGACGACCCACAGTTGCAGGCCACCGTGTTTGCCGACCCTACCGCTGGACGTTATCTCAAGGTCGTCACCCGAGCCCAGGTGGTTATCGGGTTCCTGTGCATCGGGTTGCCACTGACCAGTGCGGAACTGATTCTCGCCTACGAGCGTGGCACCGCCCTGCCCCAGGATCGTTCCACGCTGCTGCGTTTGGATGATCCGGCCGTGGATCCTAGTTCGGCCCTGCCCAGTGATGACGATCAGCTGTGCCGTTGCTCCGGGGCTACCTATGGCCAGGTCGCCCACGCGGTCTCCGAAGGTTGCACCACCGTGGCCCAGGTTGGCGACGCGTGTCGCGCGGGCACCGGTTGTGGTGGTTGCAAGTCCAAGATCGAGGAACTGCTGGCCAAGGCCCCGGCACTCACCTAGTCAGGCTGGAACGACAAGCCGGGAACAAGAAAGCAGGAACGAGATATCTCGTTCCTGCTTTCTTATTTGTGACTATGGTGTTGTATTTACGCTGCAAGTATCTGGTCCTGGACTTCAAACCATCCTTGCCACGCGCTGTGTTCAACGTTGCCGTGCTCGACAACACTGTGTTCAACGACGCTGTGCTCCGTGCCTGCTGCAATCTCGCGACTCATTTGATCTGCTCCATCCACAATTGGCCTTCAACTTCCATCAGCTTGTGCACGGGCAAGGCCGGCGAATCAGCGTTCAGGCAGGCACCGGTATCCAGACGGTAAACCTCCTTGTGCAGCGGGCAGGCCACGGTGGCCACGGCTTGACCATCCACAACGGTGTCCCCGAGGATGCCGCGGGCCATCACCTTCGCGCCGCTGGTTGGGCAGTGGTGCGAGGTGGCATGAAAATTCTCGCTCTCGGTGCGGAAGAGGGCCAGCTGGGCCCCGTCGAGCAACAATGCTTCACCCCAGCCGGTTTCGAGTTCTTCGCTCCGGCATACCGGCGCAAAGCTCAGCGTTTCTTCCAGAGTCCCAGTTTCTTCCAGAGTCTCTTCGATCAATTGCGTGCTCATGAACGGCGTCCTTTACTGGTTGGTTTTGGCGGATATACCGAGCATAGGAGCCGGTTGTTTCGCCCAGCACCGTGAGCGATTGCCAATCAGTAAACCCTGACTCACAGCACAATCTGCGTCCGTGAAACCTCAATAGCACCGGAAATTCCGCGAAACTTCCACGTTGCTCCCTCCCGATGCACCCTAAGACTTTCAGCAATGAGTCCAGCATGTTTCGTCACTCTCACCGCCCCTGATCGGGGTGAGGGAGAGATTTACATCGGTGGAAACACCAGAGAAATTGCATGGCAAAAACGCTTTTCTAGGCTGGAGCCAACAACCTGCTACTGCTCGTTTCTAGGCGAAAGTCGAATTTGATCATGGGTACCACACACAACGAACGTCGCATCCTGGTAATTGGTGGCGGCCCCGCAGCACACCGCTTCACCGAGTCGCTAGCCAGCCGGGCCCCACAGAACCTGCACATCACGGTGCTGACCGAAGAAGCCCACCTCCCCTACGATCGTGTGGCCCTGTCCAAGGCGCTGACCGATCGCAGCGTGGATCTGACCCTCGGCGATGCCACCTTGTGGGAAGCCGAACATGTCACCCTAGAAACCGGTGCCAAGGCCGTAGCGATCAACAGTGAACTACGCACCGTCACCACCGAAGATCAGCGCACCTTCGAGTACGACGAATTGGTGCTGGCCACCGGTTCCAACGCCGCCACCCTACCGATCCCGGGCAATGAACACACCTTTGTGTACCGCACCCTAGAAGATGTGTGGTCCATCGCCGAGAAGGTTGAGGAACTAAAAACCACACTGGGTCGCACCCCAGTCGTTGCCACGATCGGCGGCGGGCTGCTCGGCCTAGAAGCTGCCGCCGGCGCCCAGGCGCTGGGCGCACAGGCCGTGGTGATCGACGGTGGAAAATGGCTGATGGGTACCCAGCTCGATGAGGGCGCAGGTCAGGCCATGGGCCGGTTGATCGCCCAGACCGGCTTCACCGTGCACGGCGGGGTTTACCCCAAGGAAGTGCTCAGCGAAGGCACTACCGTCACCGGGGTGCTGATGGCTGACGACCGGGTCATCGACGCCGACATGGTCGTGGTGTCCATTGGTGTGCGTCCCCGCGACGAGCTGATCCGCAACTACAACCAGGCGCTGGATGATGCCGACAGCCAGGCCCCACGCTTTTCCATGGGCCCGCGCGGTGGTGTGGTCATCAACGCGCAGTGTGCCACCGATATCGAGCACATCTGGGCCGTGGGTGAAGTCGCGAACTTCGAAGGCCTCTGCGTAGGTTTGGTCGCCCCAGCCAATTCCATGGCTGAGATCGTCGCCGAACAACTCGCCGGCGGCCAAGCCGAATTCACCGGTTTTGACACCGCCACCAAACTCAAGCTCTCCGGGGTGGATGTGGCCAGCTTCGGTGATGCCTTTGCCCGCACCGAAGGCGCCCTGGAAGTGGTGTACGCCGACGCGCCCCGCGGCCTGTACCAAAAGCTCGTCGTCTCCGCGGATGCAAAGACCCTACTCGGTGGCATCTTTGTTGGTGACGCCACCCCATATCAGTCGCTGCGCCCGATGCTCGGACGCGAACTACCCGGCGAACCCGGTGCCTACCTCAGCGCGCTGGGCGGCGAAGCTCCCGAAGGTGAACTGCCCGATGACGCGGTGCTGTGTTCTTGCAACAACGTCTCGGCCGGCGCAATCCGTGATGCTGTCTCGGGCTGCGGCAGCTGTGAGGGCAAGGATCCGGTCACCACGGTCTCTGGTCTAAAGGCCTGCACCCGCGCTGGCACCCAGTGTGGTTCCTGCGTCCCGATGATCAAGAAGTTGATGGAAGCGCAGCTGAAAAAGGACGGCGCCGAAGTCTCCACCGCACTGTGCGAGCACATTTCCTTCTCCCGCCCCGAACTCTACGAAGCCATCCGGGTGGCCGACCTGCACACCTTCGGCGAAGTCATGCAGCGTTTTGGTACCGGATCGGGCTGCGATATTTGCAAGCCGGTGATCGCCAATATCCTTTCCTCGCAGACCTCGGTGCACCCGATGGACGCTGGTTTGGCCGGAGCGCAGGATACCAATGACCGCGTGCTGGCCAATATGCAAAAGGACGGCACCTACTCGGTAGTTCCGCGCATTCCCGGTGGCGAAATCACCCCGCAGAAGCTCGCCGTGATCGCCGACGTCGCCCAGAGGTACGGGCTGTATACCAAGCTCACCGGTGGCCTGCGCATCGACATGTTCGGCGCCCGCCTGGAGCAGCTCCCCGATATTTGGAGGGAGCTGGTCGATGCCGGCTTCGAATCCGGTCAGGCCTACGGAAAGTCGCTGCGCAACGTCAAAACCTGTGTTGGTTCCTCGTGGTGCCGTTACGGCATGCTCGATTCCACGGCGCTGGGCATCGAGATGGAGCTGCGCTACCGTGGCCTGCGCGCACCGCACAAGCTCAAGATGGGCGTTTCGGGGTGTGCCCGCGAATGCGCCGAGGCTCGCGCCAAGGACATCGGCGTGATAGCCACCGCCGAGGGTTGGAACCTCTACGTTGGCGGTAACGGCGGCGCCAACCCGGCCCACGCCCAGCTGTTGGCCGGCGGGTTGGATGATGCCACGCTCTTCAAGTACATCGATCGCTACCTGATGTACTACATCCGCACCGCCGACAAACTCCAGCGCACCGCCCACTGGTTGCAAGACCTCGATGGAGGCTTGGAACGCGCCAAGCAGGTGGTCGTCGAAGATTCTCTGGGCCTGGCCGCGGAGCTGGAATCGGCGATGGAAGCGCACGTGGCCAACTATGAGGATGAATGGGCTGCGACCTTAGCCGATCCGGTCAAGCTCAAGCGTTTCCGCTCCTTCGTGAACACCGCGCAGCCTGATACCGATTTGGAGTATGTTTCCGAACGTGGCCAGCGACGCCCCGCCGAGCCGGTGGCATTAGGTGCCAGCATCCCGGTCGGAGCCCCGCAGCACTAGGCCACTGATCCACCCGCGTTGTTACCAGCGCGGGTGGATCAGTGCGCGCAGCATCGAATCATATAGATCGCGCACCGAGGCGCTAAAACCTTCGGAAATTTCCAGTGCACCCGCCGCCGCATTGGCTCGCGCCTGTTCTGGGTTGCGAGCACCAGGAATGATCGTGCTGATCCCCTCTTGTGCTGCCAGCCAAGCGAGCGCTACTTGAGCGCTGGTCGCGTCGGGGGCTTCTGCCGCCGCCAACCGCGCGAACTGCCCGGCCGCCTGAATACCTGTCGCGTAATCAACACCCGAGAAGGTCTCCCCTACGTCGAACGCGGAACCATCACGGTTGAAGTTTCGGTGATCGTCCTTGGCAAACTCGGTCTGCAGGTTGTATCGGTTGGTCAGCAGGCCACTTGCCAGTGGAACTCTCGCAATGATGCCGACGCCGGCCTCGCGAGCTGCCGGAAGAACTACTTCCAGTGGTTTGTGCCTAAAAGCGTTAATGATGATCTGCACCGTCGCCACATTCGGCCGAGCAATGGCGGCCAAAGCTTCCTCTACGGTTTCCACCGAGACGCCATAATTGCTCATGCGTCCTTCATCTACCATGGTGTCCAGCGCATCGTAGGTTGCTTCGTTGCTGTACACAGGAGTTGGTGGGCAGTGCAGTTGAACAAGATCGAGGGTGTCTACCCCAAGGTTGGCACGCGATCGATCGTTCCATGCCCGAAATGCGTCCAAGTGGTAGTTTTCCGGTAGCTGTTCAACTCTTCGCCCCATTTTGGTGGCTACGGTGACCTTGGCATCCGGGTTGTTTTTCAGCCATGTGCCGATCAGCTGTTCGCTGCGCCCATCGCCATAGACGTCAGCCGTATCAAAGAAGTTCACTCCGGCTTCATAGGCGGAATCTAGTACCGCTAAAGCCTCAGATTCTTCGACTGATCCCCAGTCGGCACCTAGTTGCCAGGTGCCCAAACCGATGACAGATACATTGCGGTGTGTTCGTCCAAGTTCTCGTTGTTGCATGCGTCCGAGTGTAGTGCGTCACCTGCATCGGCTGCGATGATGTATTCGCATTCTTGACACATTCGGCGTTTCAACCAATCACTTTATGATCTATTCGATAGAATATTCAGTGTCATCACAACACCGAGGAGATCATGTTTCCGACGATTTTTGCACTTGTAATTGCCATCATCGGCTTAGTCGTTGCCTTTGCGGGCAAAGCAATGAAGAAAGAAGAAAAGTACCGTGGCGGGACAATAGCCGGCGGCATCGGTGTCTTCGTTGTTGCTCTGGTCGTCATGGCGGTTATGTCAACCACTATCGTCCAGCCACGTACCGTTGGCGTGAAGGTTGCGCTGGGTAAGCCAACCTCGGTGGTAAGCAACGGTTTCCACTTGAAGTGGCCATGGGAAAAAGTTGAGAAGCTCGATGGCTCAGTACAGAACGATGTCTACTCTGCAGACAGCGCCATCCCAGTGCGTCTGGGCAATAACGGTCGCGCAAACGTTGATGCTTCGATTCAGTGGCAGCTCAAGACCGATGACGCCATGGACGTATTCCTGGACTACCGCACCTTCGAGGGCATTCAGTCGAATCTTGTGGATCGAAACTTCCGCGCGACCTTGAACGAAGTCATGGCGACCTATGATCCATTGGCCTATACCGAACCATCATCAGGCGGGCAGGATCTTGAAGGTCTGGCCAAGTCTGTGCAGGAAAAGATGCAGTCCAAGGTGAAGACTCAGATTGAGATCCGTTCGGTCACCCTGCCGATCATTAACTTTGATGAGCCAACACAGAATCGCATCAACGAGCTTCAGGCCGAAGCCGCCAAGACGCGCGTGGCTGAACAACGCAAGCAGACCAGTACTGCTGAAGCTGAAGCCAACAAGATCCTCGAACAGTCTTTGACTTCTGAAACTTTGACTTCTAAGTGCTTGGATATTGTCGCGGAATCTAATCAGAGTCCAATTGGATGTTTCCCAAATTCTGGAGTTCAACCAATCACCATGACCGGTGAGAATAAACAATAAGTAGTTTTTACTGTTTGGTACCAATCGCCCCAGGTCTTTTCTGGGGCGATTCGTGTATCCAACCCACTATTGAGCATGGTTATGCTGCGAGGTCTTCAACATCCGGCGGACCATCATCTTTTCCGGGCGGTTCACTGCCTGGGTCTGGTGGCTGATTCAACCAGGCCTCAAAGGTCTGCACCCACTCCGCTTCACTCATGCACTGCTTATAGGGTTGATGAGCGAACCCCGTCGCCGGTGGCGCCGTGGAATGATACGTCGGCCCCATCCCGGTCGCGATCTTCAACTTATGCAAACCGTCACTGAGGACAAACTCTTGCCATCCCGGGGTTTCCTTCGCCTGATTACAGAACTTACAGCGTCCATCCCCGTTAGTCACACACGTATGCCCACCCAAATACACTTGGGTCACATGATCAATCTCTTCAATGGTTCCGTCACAGAAGGGGGTGCGGCACCTTCGGTCACGCATCCTGATGAACTTCTTGAGTTTCTCCGGGAAGATCCGCGCTTTAGAATCCATCGCGACCAGTTCTTTGTCCCCTGGAGCCGTATACAAGCGAACCAGTTCTGCGGTGGCTTCTAGGGCGTTGATGAACGCTGGCGGCCGGGTGGTCGCCATTTCCGCCAACGTCATATTGTTCAGGATCTCTTCACCAGCAAGTAGCTCCCTGGCGTACTGGGGTGCGATCACCCCGTATCCTTCAAGGTAGGCTGGCTGCCGGTCACCCAAGAACAGGGTTTTATCGGTCATGATCAACCCAACACTGACCTGCACTGGGACTTTGGCTTCCGGGTGAGTGCAGAAACTCGCGAGGTAGTCCGCTTCAATCTGCGCCCGGGTTCGTTCATCTCCCACAGACTTCAAACTCTTCGACTTGGTTTTCACCGCGTTCTTCATGGCGATCCCTGCGATCAGGGGGAGTTCTGCGTGGATGCTCATCATCCCGGTCGACGGGTGGGGTGTGAACTTGATACGACGCTGCTCTTCCGCACTCTTTTGCTCTTTGCACTGATCATCCGAGGCGTAGGTGAGGGTGAAGTCTTTGACCTTGTCACTGATTTTCTTGGTGCCCAGGTTGGCGAACATGTGTGGGTTTTGGGCGTAGAGGTCATCAAATTCGGTGCGGCGGCGGGCTTTGACCTGGGCTAGTGGGGTGAGGATGGCCCGCATTTGCGCTTCCGTGAATTCCCCACGACTGTAGGCTGCGGCCAGGTGTGGGGTGTCGTTGAAGAGGATGCGACAGTTCTCTAGGTATTCGCTGTAACCGTGGGGGTCTGTTTTGCGTGCGAGGGCGATGTTTGCTGCGGCGCCGCGGTTGAGTTGTTTGAAGTTTCCGCGTTCGGTGTTTTCTTGAACGATGGTGATCTCTGTTTGGTGGGCGAGGGCTGCTTGGTGGTAGTGCAGGGAGGAGATCGCGTTTTCGAGTTGGTTGATGGTCGCTAAGCATTCTTTGGTGGTGCCGTGTTCTTCGATCTGTGCCAGGGTGGCTTCCATGCCTTTGATCACGGCGGTGAACGCGTCGTGGTGTTCTGGGGTGGGGTTCTCTGGTGTGGGGATCGTTGTTTCGGACATATTCTTATTTTACGCCTGTTAGTCGAATATGTCTTCGATTATTTGGTTGCGGGTGGATAACTTTTAGAACACGTTGATGTTTCAGGTCAGGGGCGGGTTGACGGGGTGATCAAGGCTGAAAAAGCAGGATGGAGCGTGCGCTTAGGAGGTCGAAAAGTTCGAAAGCGCACGCGCCGGAGGTCAGCCTTGAGGCATGGGCCGATCGCCGGCTTGACCGGGTTGCTCGGCGATGATTTGCACTTCCAGACCCTGGTGATCGTAGAGCTTGCCATCGATCAGGTGATCGCCGTCGGACAAAGCGTCGAGCTGGTACTTGTAGATGGTGCGCTGGGAGATTTTCTTCTGGCCCCAAGATAGCTCGTTGAAGATGATGTTCAGCAGAACGGCCATGATCGTCGCCGAGGAAATGCTCGATTGGAAGATGGTGCCGACCCAGTTAGGGAAGGCCGCGTAGAAGTCAGGCTTGACCATCGGGATACAACCAAAGGCCAGCGAGGTCGCGATGATGAGCATATTGAAGTTGTCGTCCTTGGCCTTGGCCAGGGTGCGGATTCCGGCAGCGGCCACCGAACCGAAGAGCACCACGCCTGCGCCACCGAGCACCGGCTGCGGGATGGAGGCGATGACTCGGCCGAGGACCGGAAGTAGGCCCAAGATGACCAGGATTCCACCGCCGGCGGCCACCACGAAGCGGCTCTTGACTCCGGTGATCGCGACGAGTCCGACATTTTGCGCGAAGGCGGACTGGGTGAAAGTGTTGAAGACTGGGGCGACCGTGGAGGAGAGCATGTCGGCGCGCAAGCCGTTGGCGATGCGGCGCGAATCCACCTTTGAACCGGTGACTTCGGCGACCGCGAGCATGTCAGCGGTGGTTTCGGTGTAGGTCACCAGGATGACGATCAGCATCGAAATGATGGCGCTGAGGTTAAAGATCGGCAGCCCAAAAGCGAAGGGGGTCGGCACCGCGAAAATTTCACCGGTAAGCACCTGAGAGAAATCGGCCATGCCCATGAAGACCGCGACCAGCGTGCCTAGGGCGATGGAGAGCAGGATTGAGAGGCGCGAAAGCGCGGGGACCCCGGATTTGGACAGGGCCAGCAGGATCACCAAGGTGATCGCCGCTAGCGCGATGTTTTTCATCGAACCGTAGTTTTCGCCGGCCGCCGAGCCGCCCATGGCCCAGTCAGCGGTGACCGGGAAGAGTGAGACACCGATGATGGTGATGACCACGCCGGTGACCACCGGCGGGAAGAAGCGCAGGAGTTTCGCGAAGAATGGGGCGATCACAATGCCGATCGCTCCCGCGGCGAGCACCGCGCCAAAGACCGCCGGCATACCACCGTCGGCGTTGAGGATCGCGATCATGGTGGCGACCCCGGAGAAGGAGGTGCCCTGAACCAGGGGAAGCTGGGCGCCAAAAAACGGAATGCCTAGGGTCTGCAGGATGGTGGCCAGCCCGCCGATAAACAGGCAGCAGGCCACCAGCACGCCGACCTGGGCGGTATCCATACCGGCGGCGTTGCCCATCACCAGGGGTGGGGCGATGATTCCGCCGTACATGGTCAGCACGTGTTGGAAGCCGTAGGCCACGGTGCGGCCAGGGCTTAAGCGTTCGTCTTCGGGTCTTGCACTGATGGCACTCATGGGGGTCCTCTTCGGTGGGGTTGCTGTTAATTCTCCCGCATCACCACCGAAGAGGCCGACAAGCCCCTGGGTTAGGAGTCCAAGGTTGCGCCGGGTTGTTGAGTATGTTCGACGAAGCGCACCATCATTGCCTTAAAGCCCGGGGTATTGGATTCGCGGGCCACCAGATCGCGGTGCACCAGCGCGTTGGCCTCCGGATAGTAGGCGGCCACGCAACCCTTGGCGGTCGGGTAGGAAACCAGCCGGAAACGATTGGCGCGGCGTTCGGTGCCGGTGAAGGTGGAGATCACATCCACCAGGTCGCGGTCCTTAAACCCGGTGGCTTCCAGGTCTTCGGGGTTGATCAGGATGACCCGGCGGCCGTCCTTAATACCGCGGTACCGGTCATCGAGCCCATAGAAGGTGGTGTTGTACTGGTCGTGGCTGCGCATGGTCTGCAAGATCAGGTGACCTTCGGGTGCATGCAGGGACTCAAACTCGGAGACCGTAAAGCGGCCCTTGCCAATGTCGGTGGCGAAGGAACGGGTATCACGCGGCGGGTTGGGCAGCACAAAACCGTTCTTATCGCGCACGCGCCGGTTGAAATCGTCGAACCCGGGCAACACCTTTTCGATGTGGTCGCGGATCACGTCGTAATCTTCGGCCATGGCGCGCCAGTCAATCGGGTGGTCCTCGCCCAGGATCGCTTGGGCCATGCGGGCGACGATCACCGGTTCGGCCAGCAGGTGATCGGAGACCGGGGTCAGCCGCCCGCGGGTGGACTTGATCACCGACATGGAGTCTTCCACCGAGAGGAACTGCGGGCCGCCCGGGTGCTTGTCATCCTTATCGGTACGACCCAGGGTGGGCAGGATCAGCGAGGTCTTGCCATGCACCACATGCGAACGGTTCGGCTTGGTAGAAACGTGCACGGTCAGCTTGGCGCGCTGCATGCCCGCTTCCAGCGCTTCGGTGTCCGAATTGGCCAGCGCGAAGTTTCCGCCCATGGAAACGAATACGTCAACCTCGTCCTTTTCGAAGGCGTGCAGGGTTTCGGTGGAGTCGTAGCCGTGGGCTCGTGGTGAGCTGATGCCAAATTCTTTGTCGATCGAGGCGAGCAGTTTTTCGGTCGGTTTTTCCCAGATGCCCATGGTGCGATCGCCTTGGACGTTGGAGTGGCCACGCACCGGGCAGGCCCCGGCGCCGGGCTTGCCGAAGTTGCCCTGCAGCAGCAACAGATTGATGATTTCTTTCAGTGTCGGCACCGAGTGCGGCTGCTGGGTCAGGCCCAGCGCCCAGCAAATGATTGTCGCTTTGGATTTGATCAGTAGTTGCGCGATCTCGATGATTTGCGCCCGGCCCAGCCCGGTGGCTTCTTCGGTGGCCTCCCAGTCCAGGGTTGCGCGTGCCTGGCGGTAGGCGTCGAATCCGTCGGTGACCTGGTTGATGAATTCGTGGTCGACCACGCTGCCGGGGTTTTTGGCCTCTTCTTCCAGCAACAGGTGTCCGAAGGCTTGGAAGAGCGCGAGGTCGCCGCCGACCTTGATCTGCAGGAAGTCGCTGGCTACCGGTTCGGCCTTGCCGAGCATGCCACCCACGGTCTGTGGGTCCTTGAAGCCGAAGAAGCCGGCCTCGGGCAGCGGGTTGACCGCCACAATGCGGGCGCCACGTTTGCGGGCGTCGGACAGGGCGGAGAGCATGCGTGGGTGGTTGGTGCCCGGGTTTTGCCCGACCACGAAGATCAGCTCGGTGTGTTCGAAGTCTTCCAGTGAGACGGTGCCCTTGCCGATGCCGATCGTCGGGTTCAGCGCCGAACCCGAGGATTCGTGGCACATATTTGAGCAGTCCGGCAGGTTGTTCGTGCCCAGCGAGCGCGCGAGCAACTGGTACATGAACGCGGTCTCATTGGCGGTGCGCCCGGAGGTGTAGAACACGCATTTTTCCGGGGTGCTGGCGTGCACGTGCTGGGCGATCGTCGAAAATGCGTCGGCCCAGCTGATGGGTTGGTAGTGACTTTCACCTTCGTGGATGATCATCGGGGTGGTGATCCGGCCCTGGGAGCCCAACCAGTATTCGGTTTTGTCCTTGAGCACGTCGATGGGGTGCTGGGCGAACCATTCTGGGGTGACGGTGCGTGCACTGGCTTCTTCGGCGATGGCCTTGGCACCGTTTTCGCAGAATTCGGCGGGCTTGCGTCGCTCGGTGATGGACTCGGGCCAGGCGCAGCCCGGGCAGTCGAAGCCGCCGTGCTGGTTGACCCGGAGCATCGAGCGCAGGGTGCGCGACGGTCCTGCCTGGCTGAAGCCACGTTCCATGGAAACCATGACTGCTTTAAGCCCGGCGGCAGCATGGGCTGGCTCGCTGACCTTCAGTTCATCTTCGTTGATGTCCTTTTTAGGTGCCGAACGATGCAAGAGACCCTCCTGTGTGTAACGCGATCGGTACTGATATCCAGATCACATATTACAAGGCTACGCCCTGTTGACCCGATGCGCATGTGTATATATGTTCACGCTAGAACTTCTGGAGAAGGCTGCCAAGGTCAACCCGGTTTCTTCAGCCAAATCCACAGCCAAGGACGAGGGGGCGCTGACCGCAGTTAATACTCCGATCCCGGCCATGGCAGCCTTTTGAACCAGTTCGAAGGACGCCCGACCCGAGACCTGTAACACCGTATCCTTCAGCGGCAGCATCCCGGCACGTAGCGCCGCGCCGATCACCTTATCTACCGCATTATGCCGCCCCACATCCTCGCGCAGGATCAACAATTCACCGCTGGTGGAAAACAGCCCCGCCGCATGCACTCCCCCGGTGGCAGAGAACAGCTTCTGGGATTCGCGTAGGGTATCGGGCAGATCCAGTAGGGTCGCCAGCTCGATCATCCCGGTCTGCGCATCCAGGGCGAACCCGGCCTTTTTGCGCACCTCGTCGATCGAATTGGTGCCACAGATTCCACAGGCCGAACTGGTCACCACATTGCGGGACTTGGCCAGATCCGGGGGTGTGGCCCCGGGCCCGAGCTGCACCTCGATCACGTTGAAGGTCTGGTTGCCTTCTTCGTCGGTGCCGGCGCAGTAGCGTAGCGAGAGCAGTTCTTCGGAGGCACGGATCACCCCTTCGCCGACCAAAAAACCTGCGACCATATCAAAGTCGTCGCCCGGGGTGCGCATGGAGGTGGTGTAGGAAGTGTGCCCGAAACGGATTTCCAGCGGCTCCTCGCCGGCCAGTTTTTCTTCGCGCACCCGCCAGCCACCCTCGCGGGTTGCCCGGATAATGCGACGGCGAACGATCTTACGGCCCATGAACTTGCTCCTTGCGGTGCGTTTGCATACTCTGGCCAATACTCGCACACCGCTGGCAAAAACCGTGTGTCGACTTATTCCTCGGTCACTGTTGCGACCACCGGCAGGCGCGTGTCACTTTGCAGCTCACGCATCAGCGAGATCCCCAGCAAGGTCACGATGACCGTGAAGGGAACAGCGGAGAGGATCGCAGCTTGCTGTAGGGCTTCGAGACCACCGACCAGCAGCAGGACGATCGCACAGACACCGGTCAGCAGCCCCCAAACCGTGAGTATCGGGCGCTTGGGATACATATTGCCTCCCGAGGTCAGAGTTCCCAACACGTAGGTATTTGAATCCGCCCCGGTAATGAAGAACAGCACCACCAGGATGATCGTAAACGCGGAAGTCACTTCCGGTAGGGGCAGTTCGGCCAGCATGGCAAAAAACGTGCTGTTCGTATCTTGCAAAGTCGCCTGCCCGATCTGCGAGTTGCCGCTCATCTGCTGATGGATCGAGGTGCCACCAAAAATGCTGAACCAGACGCTGAAAACCAGGGACGGGACGCCCATCACGGCAAAGACAAATTCACGAATGGTTCGACCCTTGGAAATTCGTGCCAAGAAAATACCAACGAAGGCACCCCAGCTCAACCACCAGGCCATCATGAAGTAGGTCCACCACTGCATCCACTGCAGGTCTTCAACACCCGAGGGAGTCAGCAACGCCACGGCAGGAAATTCGCCCAGGAACTGCCCCATGGAACGGAAATAGATGTTGGAAATGAATCCGGTGGGACCGGAAACCAGGACAAAGATGCCGATCACCGCGGCCCCGATCATGGTGCCCTGACTGAGCCATTTGATGCCCTTGCCCACCCCGGAGAGGGCCGAAAGAGTGAAGACGATGGTCACGCCAGCAATGATCACGATCTTGACGAACAGGTCGGTGGGGATCCCAAAGAGGCTGTTCAGTCCCTCGGCGACTTGTGAAGCTCCCAAGCCCAGTGAGGTGGTCGTACCAAAAAGCGTGGCCAGCACGGTGAACACGTCAATGATCTTGCCGAGCCATCCGTCCATGGATTTGCCCAGCACCGGTCGCAGCATCACCGAGACGAGACCTGAATTGCCTCGGCGGTGTGTGGAGTAGGCAATGGCTAGGCCGAAGACGCCGAACAGCGCCCAGGCGTTGGGGCCCCAGTCGAAGTAGGAGAATTGCAGGGCCAGTACCGCTGCATCCATGGTTTCGGGTTCGGCTCGACCATGCGGTGGAACCATGAAGTGGCTCATGGGTTCGGCCGCGCCGTAGCTAATGAGCCCAATGCCCATCACGGCACCGAGAATCATCGCGATCCACGCCCAGGTGGTGAATTCGGGACGATCGGCATCTTTGCCCAGCCTGATGCCTCCGTAACGTGAGAAGGCCAGGAAGAGCATCAGGACGATACAGCCGAGCGTTACCAACAGGTAGCTCCAGCCAATGTACTGCGCCGACCAGGTGGAGGCCCCGGACATCAGCGCGTTCAGACGCTGTGGCGCGATGGCGGCCCAGAGTACAAACACCACGATCAACGACAGCGAGATAAACAGGACGCTGCCCGGACGCTGGAGTCGCTTGTAGACCTGTTTCGATTCGTTCTTGTCGGCGGCGCGACGCAAGGTGCCGCCGGTGAGCGTTGGGCCTTTGTTCGGCCCTTCTTGCTTTTCGTTGATTTCGGTACTCATGACTCTCACACTTCGTTGGTTTTCAGGAATCTTCCGGCTATAGAGCTGTTAGTTCGGCACCGTCGTAGAACCGTCCGGCCTTGTAGACCATGGGTTCGAGGGCGGCCACCTCGGAATGCTTGACCTTGGCGATGAACACCGTGTGGGTCTTGGCTTGGAAGCGTTCTTTGATCTCTGCTTCGATGGAGGCTGCCGAACCGTCGATCAGCGGGCTGCCGTTCGGCCCCTGATGCCAATCCAGGTTGGCGAACTTGTCATCACCCTTGGAAGCGAAGGTGCCCACGGTGTCACGTTGCCCATTGCTCATGATGTTGATGCCAAGGTGCGTGGATTTGAACAGCGATGCATAGGTGCTGGTGGTCTTTTGTACACAGACCAGCACCAGTGGTGGTTCGAGCGAAACCGACACGTAGGAATTGGCGGCCAGCCCGCGAGGTTTGCCGTGTTCGTCCTTGGTGGTCACCACGGTGACCCCGGTGATGAATTGGCGGTTGAAGCCTTTGAGCTCGTCGAGCTTCGGCACGCCGGACAGATCGTCGACGACCACTTCATCGTCCGCGGACTCAAAAGCTGACTTGAGCGAGGGGACACCGACATCTTCGAGTAATTCGCTTTGGTCCCAGGTCACCTGCTCGGTGATGATTTTGCCGTCCTGGATCTGAATAAGGTTCGAGCCCCGGGTTTCCACGGTGTTGCCGGTGGCCGGTACGCCCTGTAGGTCGTTGATGAATGTGCCGGTGGTGTGCCAGAAGATCGCGATGGACTGTTCGTTCTCGTCCACGAGCAGGTGGTCAATGGTGGTTACCAGGTCAGGGAAGGCTTCACGCACCGCCATGATCTCGGTCTTGAGCTCATTGAGGCTGCTGACATTTTTGGATTTTTTGCTGATGCGTCGAAAGTCTGCGTGGAAGATCTCGTCGAGGGCGTCGACGCGGCCCTGATCCCAGGCTACCTCCCAAGCGCTAACTAGTGATTCTTTGAGGGGCTGAAGTGAATTTACGATTTGTTGCATGCAAGAAATGCTAGCAAAGCCTGTGATCCAGTCAACACATTTTTAAAAATTCTCTTGAATTCAGCGAATTCATGCAGATTGACAAGAACTCTCTTGCATACATGAAAATCTGTGGTTAGAGTTCTTGTATGCAAGAGAGTTCACCTGTGGGATCAAAAACCACCAGCGCCCCAGAAACGCCACTGCTGGCCCGACTGCGCCAAATGATCGTCACCGGGGTTGTTCAGCCTGGCGACTTATTGGCTGAGACGGCCCTGGCCCAAGACTTTGAGGTCAGTCGCACCCCCATCCGAGAAGCGTTAAAACAACTGGAGCGCGAAGGGTTGGTCGAAGTACGTGCCAGGGTCGGCACCTTCGTCAGGAAACCTACCCAGCGCGAAATTCACGAGATGTTCTCGCTGAAAGAAGCCTTCGAAGGATTGGCCGCAGGCCTGTTGGCCAGGCGGGGCGCGGTACCCGAGCTAGAACAGCTCAAAGAAAATGTTGCCCGCAGCCACCAGGCGGTTGAACGCGGCGATGCCGAGCTCTATTCACAATTGGTGCACGAGTTTCACAGCACCCTGGTCGCCGGGGCAGACAGCAGAAAACTGTCCGAACACTACGACCTGTTGATGAACCAGCTGGCCTACCATCGCATCGTTTCGCAGACCCTGAGTCTGCCCGGGCGCTTGCAGAACTCTCAAGACGAGCACCAGGCAATTATCGACGCCATCAGTTCTAAGGATCCGTTGACCGCGGAGCTGGTGATGCGCAGACACGTGAATGCTTCAAGCCAATCGGCGGCCCTGGCCGCGCTCAAAGAAGACGAAGAACACCCGGGATAGTCCGGCATAGTCCCACACTAGCCACGCAAAGGAATAGCAGATGAATGCTCCACTGGCCCAACCACCGCAGCTCATTGACTTGAGCAGCAGATCGACGCTTGATGACTACCAGGACGTGGCCCAAGCTATCAGTTTGCGCAAGATCTCGTGCACGGTCGAAGAAGTTCCGCACCACGAGCTAGGTGTCATCACCCGCGCGATTGCCACCGCAGTGATTCCCAATCCTTGGCTCGGCACCGGCACCTCGCAGGATCTGTCCGAACGGACCGAAGCGATCGCCCCCTTGCTCGCCAAGTTACTGGCAGATCGTCTGTTGGATGCCTTGGGTGGCGCAGACAAGGTAGAGGCTTTCGGCAAGGCCGCACTGGTGGGTAGCGACGGAGAACTGGAACATGCCGGAGCTTTGATCCACACGCCGTTCTTTGGCAACCTCTTGCGCGAAGCCCTCGATGGCAGCTCGATCATCTGCTTTGTCGACGGCCGCGGTGTTCCCGGTGAAACGCTGCGTGTGCCGATGTGGCACAAGAGTGCGGCGGCGACCCGCACCCATTACCAGACGCTCGAACTCTTCTTGTCCGATGCACCGCATGCCGGAGAAATTGCCGTCATTGCCGCGGCGTCGAGCGGACCCAGACCACATGCACGAATCGGCGATCGAACAACCGACCGCACCATCACTTCCGAAATATTGAAGGGAATCCAACTATGAACTACCGCAAGCTAGTGACCATTGTCGAAGAGATCGCCACCGAAGGCGGACGTCCGGTAGACCCTGTAGCACGTGTAGCCATTGTCGCCGCCGTGATTGAGAATCCCTGGGCCGGCCAGGGTTTTGTTGAGGATCTGAACCCAGGAATCGATGCGGTCGCTTCGGATCTTGGTGCGTTGCTAGCCCCTCGGGTGATCGAAGCTTTGGGTGCCCCACTTGAGGCCTACGGCAAGGCGGCCATCGTCGGCCTGGATGGGGAGATCGAGCATGGATCGGCGTTGATCCATACCTTGAAGTTCGGTAATCACTTCCGCGACGCGGCTAAGGCCACGACCTTGTTGCCCGCCGTGGAAAAGCGTGGGCCGGCCGGGGTGCAGTTTGATATCCCGCTCAAGCATTTCACCGATGCCACGATCCGTTCGCATCACCAGAGCGTCGAGGTCAAGATCGCTGATGCCCCGCACGCCGGCGAAATCCTGATCGCGCTGGCCGGCGCCACCCGTGGTCGCCCGCAGGAACGTTTGGCCGCGCTGAGCACCGAGCAGTAATACTGCGCACTGCGCATCACCCAAAGGAGCGAAGCACGTATGACAAGCACCAAGCAGCCACCGGTTCTGCTCCTGCATGGGGTCGGATTGGACCAGAGCATGTGGGGGCCACTGCGCGAGCACCTAGGACGTGAGTCAGTGGCCCTGGACCTGCCGGGGCACGGGGCACGCCCACCGCTACGCAGTGCACAGAGCCTTGCGAGTATGGCCGCCGATGTGCTCGAACGCATTAACACCCGTGAGCCGGTGCACCTGGTGGGATTTTCACTCGGAGCACTCATCGCCCAGTATCTGGCACGTTTCGCCCCCGAGCGGGTACTAACCTTGTCCGCGGTCAACTCGGTATGCCAGCGCACCGTCGAAGAAGCCGCTGCGGTAGAGGAACGCCTAGCCACTGCCGGCACGAATTTCGCACAGGGAGTGGACCGTGCCATCGAACGCTGGTTTCCGGCTTCGGCGAGCGCGGTGGACCCGCAACTGATCGAAGACACGCGCCAGATCATGGCGGGCAACGACCTGGAATCTTATTTGCACGCCTACGCGGTGTTCGCCCGCGGTGACCGTGAGATCGCCGGGGAACTGGCCGCGATCACCCAGCCAACACTGGCGATTACCGGCGAGCTGGATCCCGGATCGACGCCTGAAATGTCCCGCCGACTAGCCGCAGCCATCCCTAATTCGCGGCTGCGCATCGTCCCCAGCGCACGGCACATGCTTCCGGTCGAGAACCCCCTGGCCCTAGCCACGGAATTGAACAGTTTTTTCAGCGACAACGAAGGGAAACACGCATGAGTGAGCGTTACATGCATTTCATCAATGGCGAGCACGTCGCTCCCAGCGAAGATCGTTTCTTCACCAGCACCAACCCGGCAACCCTCGACGAGCTCTACGAGGTCGCCCGCGGCAATGCCGAAGACGTGGACCGCGCCGTCAAAGCCGCCCACAAGGCCTTCACTTCCGACTCGTGGAGCGCACTGAGCGCCACCGCTCGCGGACACCTGCTGCGCCGGCTGGGCGATCTGATCGGCGAGAACTCCGAGAAGCTGGCCCGCTACGAGTCCTTGGACAATGGCAAGTTGCTACGTGAAATGCGTGGCCAGCTGGCGACCTTGCCCGAGTACCTCTACTACTATGCCGGGTTGGCCGACAAGGTGCAGGGCTCCCAGATTCCGAGCATGAACCCGGCGATCCTGAACTACACACAGCGCGAGGCGCTGGGTGTAGTCGGTGCGATTACTCCATGGAATTCGCCGCTGACCCTGACCACCTCGAAGATCGCCCCGGCGCTGGCCGCCGGCAATACCGTGGTGATCAAACCCAGCGAATACACCTCACGCACCGTGCTCTTACTCGCCGAGTTGGCCGACCAGGCGGGATTCCCACCGGGAGTGATCAATGTGGTCACCGGTTTCGGGGCCGAGGCCGGCGCCGCGTTGGTCTCGCATCCGCTGCTGGCCAAGATCTCCTTCACCGGTTCCACCGCTACCGGGTCGAAGATCGCTGCCGAGGCCGCCAGCCGATTCATCGGTTGCACCTTGGAGCTGGGTGGTAAAAGTCCGAACATCGTTTTTGACGATGCCAACGTGTCCAACGCAGCCATGGGTGTGGTGGCCGGAATCTACGCAGCGGCCGGGCAGACCTGTATCGCCGGCAGCCGCGTCTTTGCGCACAAGTCGGTGTACGACGAACTGCTGGAAAGAGTCACCGAACGCGCCAAGTCCATTGTTATTGGCGACCCACTCTCGGATTCCACCGAGCTGGGCCCGCTGGCCTTCGCCGACCAGCTGGAGAAGGTGTCCTCCTATGTGAAGATCGGCGCGGATGAAGGCGCCACGGTGCTTGCCGGTGGCACCTGTCCTGCGGGCTTGGAACTGCCCGGGTATTTCTTCTCCCCCACGGTCTTGACCGACGTGAACAATGACATGCGTGTGGTGCGTGAGGAAATCTTCGGCCCGGTCGCAGCGATCATGCCTTTCGAGCACGAAGACGAACTGCTATCCATGGCCAATGACACCGAGTACGGACTGGCTGCCGGGGTGTGGACGCAGAACCTGGCCCGCGCCCATCGCATGGCTCGCAAATTGGAAGCCGGCACCGTGTGGGTCAACACCTACCGCGCCATGTCGCCGATGTCCCCACGTCAGGGCTTCAAGTCCTCGGGCGTTGGCATCGAACATGGGCTGGAATCCATGAATGAATACACCCGGCTCAAGAGCGTCTGGATCAATACCGATGAATCCCCGGTGGCCGATCCCTTCGTGATGCGTAGCTAGTCAAGGAGCCACCCATGCCATTGATCGACGTTTCTATCGCTAAGGGTCGCAGCCCGCAACAATTGCGTGCCCTGATCTCTGCCCTGCATCAAGCCGCCGAAGACACGGTTGATGCGGCACCGGAGAACATCACCGTGATCGTGCGCGAAATCGAACATGAGCACTGGTCCAGGACCAACCAAACCATCGCCGAACGTAATAACACCCAGGCCACTGCCTGAGGCAAGACAGCAGCAAAGAAGGAAGGATCACCATGCGCTTTTCATTGTTCATCCATATGGAACGCTACGACGACACCATCAGCCACCAAGAACACTTCGAAAATCTGGTTGAGCTGACCCAAATGGCCGAAGCTGGTGGCTTCTCCACGGTTTGGATCGGCGAACACCACTCCATGGAGTACACGGTCTCCCCAAACCCGATCCCCCAGCTGGCCTATCTCGCTGCCAAAACCTCCACCATTCGCTTGGGCGCAGGCACCATCATCGCCCCGTTCTGGAATCCCATTAGGGCAGCAGGCGAACTGGCATTGCTCGATATCATCAGCAACGGCCGCGCAGAATTGGGCGTGGCCCGCGGTGCCTATCAGTATGAATTCGATCGGATGACCGAAGGCATGAAAGCCACCGACGGCGGGGCGGCCATGCAGGAACTGATTCCCGCGGTGAAGAAGCTCTGGGAAGGTGACTACGCGCATGATGGCGACGTTTGGCAGTTCCCGACCTCCACGTCGGTGCCTAAGCCGCAACAGCAGCAGATTCCGGTGTGGGTCGCCGCCCGCAGCCCAGAATCGCACGATTATGCGGTAGCCAATGGTTGTCATGTCATGGTGACCCCATTGATGAAGGGCGACGAAGAAGTCGACGACTTGGTCCAAAAGTACGAGACCGCCATCGCAGCCCACCCTGAGATTTCGCAACGCCCCGACATCATGGTGCTGCGCCACACCTATGTGCACAGTGCTGAAGAGCCCGAGGCTTGGCGTCCAGCGGCCGAAAGCATCCAAAAGTTCTACCGCACCTTCGACGCGGTCTTTGGCAACAAGGTTCAGCCGGTGAACGGCTTTATCGAACCAAGCCCCGAAGAAAAGTTTGCCGGTCGTGAAGAATTCACCCCCGAATCCCTGCACCAAACGGCCATGATCGGCACCCCGGAGGTCGTGGTGGATCGCCTACGCCACTACGAAGAGCTCGGGGTCAGCGAATACAGCTTCTGGAGCGACAATGCGATGAGCCATGAAGAGAAGAAGCGCTCACTGAAGCTCTTCATTGATGAAGTGGTTCCAAAGTTCGCGCAGTAGTTTCTAAGCGGTCACTTTTAGCAGCTGAATATGT
Organism: Glutamicibacter sp. B1; assembly: GCF_039602135.1. Lineage (NCBI taxonomy): Bacteria > Bacillati > Actinomycetota > Actinomycetes > Micrococcales > Micrococcaceae > Glutamicibacter > Glutamicibacter ectropisis. The sequence goes on from NZ_CP125942.1 coordinate 3,100,414, forward strand.
GGCGGTCGGGGTTCTTTGTTGAGAACTCTGACCGCCATTATCCGTACACTGAGCAAATGACCCTTTCACGTGAACGCTTGCTGGGCCTCTACGATCAGCAGCTACGCACTGACGCCGAAACTCCCAGCGCCCTGAACGTGCAACGCCTTGGCCCGTTGCGCCTGGTGACATTCGCCAATGGCCGCGGATTTATCACCTTCCCGCACTTCACGGGGCAAGAACCAGAATCTTTGGCCCAGTTGGCACCCGAGGCGATTCAGTACTTTGCAGAGCAACCCGAGATCTTGCAGGTGGAGTTCAAAACGCGCGGGCACGACCATGCTCCGGGCCTGGATGAGGTACTGAAGGATCTGGGGTTCAGCGCCGAGCCCAGCGAGTCCATCATGATTGGCGCCATGGAATCACTGATCAGCGGGCGTCCGGTGCCCGAGGGCGTGGAAGTTCGGCAGATTAGTAGCTCCAGTGAGATCGAAGAGATGTGTCGCATGGTTGATCGGGCCTTTGATGAGCCCTACGACCCGGGGACCACGCAGGCGCTGATCAACCGCATGGCCAGAAAAGACGGCATGGAATTATGGGTGGCCACGAGCCACGGGCAAATGGTCGGGGCTGGACGGTTGGAGCCGGTGGCCGACAGTGAATTTGCCGGGCTCTGGGGTGGCGGGGTGCTGGAAGAATACCGGGGGCGCGGAATCTACCGTGCGCTCACCGAGGCGCGGGCACGCAGCGCGCTGGCCGGCGGCTACCGTTATGTCCACAGCGATTCCACCGAGTATTCGCGCCCGATCCTAGAGGCCCGGGGCCTGGTGAAAGTCTCGACCACCACGCCCTATCTTTGGCAGCGTTCGGCTAATTCCTAACCGGGGCGATCACCGCAAATTCGGCGCCACCGGGGTCGGCGAGCATGGCGGTGCGCCCAAAGAAGGAGTCATGGGGTTCGCTGATGATGCTGCCGCCCAGTTGTTGGGCCAGCGCGGCGCTCTCGTCGGTGTTGTTGACCGCAAAGTAGGTGCGCCAGCCTTCGGCAGTGTCCTGGCCGGCAACATCGTAGAGCCCGGCGGCCGCCTGCGCCCCCTGCCCCAGCGTGGAATAGCGGAACTGTGCCGAGTCGGCGACCGGGTTTAGCTCCCAGCCCAAGGCTTCGCGGTAGAACCTCGCGACGATCTCGAAGTGCTTGGTATGTAATTCGTTCCAGATGCGGTGTCCGTGGCCGCGAGACTTTTCTGGATCCTGCGGGGCAAATCCTTGCCACAGTCCCACACCTGCCCCGGCGGGATCGCCGATCAGCGCCATGGTCCCCTGTCCTGGCATCACCACGGGCTTCAGGTAGCGTTGGCCGCCGTGAAGTTTGGTGGCGAACATGGCCGAATGAATATCAGCCACCCTCAGGTAGGTCATCCACGCATCGGGCGCCGAGCCTTCAGCGTCATTGGCCACCAAACCGCAGACCGGTTCCCCTTGTAGTTGCGCCTGCTGATAGTGATCGGGTCGACTGTGGGCAACACCCTGCATCTGCCATCCGAAAAGCCTGGAATAAAACTCGATGGCACCATCAAGATCGCTAGTGAACAAGTCCACCCAGCAAGGCTCGGCTCGTTCGGCTCTGACTACCGGCATCGCAACCCCATTTCGCGCTCATACCAGCTCAATGCGCTGAGTCTATTCCGGTTCCGCGCAGATCAGCAATGGGTCGAAAGTTTAATCTGACATTATTACGACACTGAATCTCTTGATTTGAGTCGCAGTTCCTCTACGCTTATTTGTGACACAGGGCACAATCCCACATCGTATTCTCGAGGAGACGCACATGAGCACTTCCAATCTCACCCTTTCGGTCGCCGCCATCCTCGCCGAAGGTGCCACCCGCCACCCCGAGCTGACGGCCATCACCATGAACGGGTCCAGCACCAGCTACCGCGAGCTCTGGGAGCAGACCAAGGCCTACGCCGGAGCACTGCAAGAACGCGGCATCAGTGAGGGCGATCGAGTGGCGGTGCTGATCCCCAATGTCACCGACTTCGCCCGCGTGTACTACGCGATCCTGTCCCTGGGAGCCACCGTGGTACCGATCCACGCACTGCTCAAGGCCCGCGAAATTTCCTATGTGCTCGAAGATGCCGAGGTCAAACTCCTGATCTGCGCCGCCCCACTATTAGCCGAAGGGGCCGGTGGGGCCAAAAATTCTTCGGTGCCACTGCTCACCGTCATGAATCCCGAGGCACAGGCAGATAACCGTCTGGAGGATCTTGCGGCGAGCGCCACCCCGATCACCACCTACCTGCCACGGCATCCCGAAGATATTGCCACGATCCTGTACACCTCGGGCACCACCGGCAAACCCAAGGGAGCGCTGGGCACCCATTTGGCACTGCTCGAACAGACCCACACCAATTTGCTGAGCACCATGGAAATTCGCCGCGGTGACAAGCTCTTTGGTGGGCTGCCGCTGTTCCACACCTTTGGGCAGACCTGCGTCTTGAACACCGGGTTACGCGCGGGCGCGGAGGTTGTCTTGTTGCCTAAGTTCAGTGCCGAGTCGGCCCTGGAGCTGGTGCTGGAGGCAGATATTGACGTGTTCTTTGGGGTCCCGACCATGTATGTGGCGCTCTTGGAGGCCGGGGCGCAGCGCGAGGGCAAACCCACCAAGCTACGCTATGCCATCTCCGGCGGCGCCTCACTGCCCCTGTCGGTACTCACCGCCTTTGAAGAGCGTTTTGGATCGCGCATTTACGAGGGCTACGGACTGACCGAAACCTCCCCGGTGGCCTGCTTTAACCATGTGGGTCGTGAACCGCGCCCGGGCACCGTGGGCACCCCGGTATGGGGCGTAGAGGTAGAGATCGCCGATCCTGCCTACCCACAGGAGATTCGGTTGCTGCCCCGCGGGGAACTGGGCGAACTGGTGGTGCGCGGGCATAACCTGTTCTCCGGTTACCTCAATCGTGAAGAGGCTACGGCCGAGGCCGTGGTGGATGGCTGGTTCCGCACCGGCGACTTGGGTACCAAGGACGAGGAAGATTACCTGCGCATCCTGGACCGGACCAAGGACATGATCCTGCGCAATGGCTACAACGTGTACCCACGCGAGATCGAAGAAGTGCTCACCAGCCACCCGGACGTTTCCAATGCCGCGGTGTACGGGGTGCCCGATGAAAAGCATGGCCAGGAGATCGTCGCCTCGGTGACGCTCAAGGCCGGGTCAACGTTGAGCGTCGACGAACTCAGCGACTGGGCCAAGGAGCAAATGGCCGCCTATAAGTATCCGCGCCATATTCAGATCGTCCAAGAATTCCCACTGGGTCCTTCCGGTAAGGTGCTCAAGCGCGAACTGGTGGCACAGTTCGACCGCGAGTAGCTATTTTTTACTAGGAAAGTCTGGGGCGCGGTGCTGCAGAAAGGCTTCGCGCCCCTCGGCCAGGTCCTCATTCTGCGCGTTCTCTTCCCAGGCTGAGTCCCACCAGTCATCACTGGGCTCAGCGTTAACGGCCAGTGCGATCGCTTCACGGGTACGATCGATCGAATACGCGGAATTCGCCTGCAGCTGACTCAGCAATTGACCCAGGCGCGCTTCTAGTTCGGTGTGCGGGACCACCAGGGTGAATAGACCCCAATTCTTGATATCTTCGGCCGAAAGCCTGGCGCCAGAATACAGCAGGTACTTCGCGCGGTCTTCCCCCACGGTGCGCACCAGACGCTCGATGCCTGGGCGCGGAAAGACCAGCCCGATTTTCGCTGGGGTGATCGCCAAACGCACCTGATCGCTGGCCAACTGCATTTCGCAGGCGGCGGCCAGCTGCCAGCCTCCCCCGAAACAATTGCCCTCCACCACGGCGATCGTGGTTTTGCCACAGTTTTGAATGCTGCGATCGACCAGGTCAAAGTGGTTGATCAGTTCCCCTCGATCGTCCCGGTCAAAGAGCACCCGGTCCATCTGGTCGATGGCAATGCCGGAGCAGAAACTACAATTTGCCCCGCGCACCACAATGGTGGCTACCGTGGGATCGGCGGCCAGGGAGGCGAAGGCGCCGAGCAGTTGCAGGCACATATCTTTGGTCAGTGCGTTGTACTGCCCGGGGTTATCCAGTAGCACCGTGGCCGTGGATTGCTCAATGCTCACCACTACCCTAGCTTCATGAGTCATCAGATCCTCCTTGAGCCTCAAAACTGCCGTGCCAAATAAGCCGTGCCAAATAAGCATGCCCCGTACCAGCAATCTATCGCTGGTACGGGGCATGCGCACCCAGGTGAAGAAACTGTTACTTCACAGTCAGCCTCAAGAACGTGACCGAGTAGGCCGGAACCTCATAGTCAAGGCCATTCTTGTCGGCCTTGAGTTTGAAGTCCCTAGGAGAAACCTTCATCGGATCCTCCTTGGTGTTCTGCGCCTCGGGAGCCGCGACCAGTTCCGTGGCCTTAACCGTGGAACCAACTTTGACATCATCTACCGAAATCTTGGTCTGTGATGCGGTAGCGGTAGGGTTGACCAGCTTCACGATCAGCTCGTTGTTCTCGGTATCGCGGGTGACCACCTGGTAGAGCGGCTTGGCGGCAGGTTCGGTGTACTCGAACTGGAATTCACCATCGAGGTACAGCTTGATGGTATTTCCCTCAACCACGATCTTCACCTGGTAGTCCTTACCGGTTTCCAGGCTCAGGTTTGGACCGGCAGCCACCTCACCCTGGCGGGCAGAGTCGGCACGTTCCAGGACCGAACGAGTGTTGCCCCAACCTCCGAGGTTCCACCAGTAGAACTTGTCGGCGGCCCCGGCGGCGAAGCCGATGAGGAAGCCTTCCTTGCCGGCGTCCTTCCGCGCGGTAAGTTCCACCGTGTAGTTCTTCCAGTCCTTGTCATAGGCGCCGGTGATCAGGCTACGAGCATCCTCGATGTTCGTATCCGACTGCACGTAGCGCCCATCTTCAACATTCCAGGCACCGCGTTGCGCTTCCCACTTCGAATCATCGGTGAAGTCGTCGCTAAAGAGTTCTTCACCGGATTCATTGTCGGTGACGCGTAGGTTGTCGTAGGAGGTTTTGGTCTGCCAGCTGCTCAGGAAGACGCCGCCGGTCAAATCCGGTGCGGTGGAGCTCTTCCCGGTCAGCGTGGAAGGGACCACCTGATCGCCGACGTTGTTCATCCACAACTTCTGGTTGTAGTAGTTGGCCGAACCCCAGGACTGCTTATTATCGAACCACATCATGTCCGGGGCCCACTGAACATAGTCCTCATTGGCGAACATGGGTGCGTAGGATGCGAGCTTCACAACGTCCGAGTTTCGCTCCAGGCCGGTCATGTAAGCAGCCTCGGACAGGGCGTTGGCGAAGCTATTGCCACGTGAGGCGTACTCCCCCAAGAACACGGCTGGGCCGCTGCGGTCATAGGAATCGTAACGCTCGTCGTTGCCCAGGAACCAGGAGGGGTCGTTGTAGTAGTGTTCGTCGACCATGTCCACGCCCTGGGCCTTGTTAAACCGCCAGAGTTCATCAAAGCGGGTTCCGGTGTCATCGGGGCCGCTGTTGGAAATGATGGTGATCTCCGGGTACTTCGCCTCGATGGCGTCGCGGAATTTGCCGAAGTTCGCTTCGAAGGTCTTGGTCACTTCTTCATTGCCCAGTCCGATGTACTTCAGGTTGAACGGTTTGCTGTGACCCAATTCGGCACGCTTGGCACCCCAGGTGGTGTTCGTGTCACCGTTAGCAAATTCGATCAGGTCCAAGGTGTCTTGAACCCAGCGATCGATGCGTTCGGAATCGGTCATTTCTGGAATCTTAGAACCACAACCATTGGCTCCCACCGAGACGACCGGTAGCGCGGTGGCGTCCAAGTCCTCGGCCCACTTCAGGTATTCCAGGTAGCCGATGCCGTAGGACTGGTTGTAGCCCCAGAAGTTCCAGTTGGTCGGACGGGTTTCAACTGCCCCGATGGTTTCCTTCCACTGGTAGGTACGCTGGCGGTCCTGACCATCGGATTCTTCATAGGTGTCGAAAGTTCCAACGTTGGTGACACAGCCACCGGGGAAACGCAGGAAGCTGGGGTTCAGGTCGGCCACTTTTTCGGCCAGATCCTTACGCAGTACGGACTTGCCGTTCACTGGACCCACCCAGGTATCTTGTGGGAACAGGGAGACCATGTCCAGCTTGAGCGATCCGGCTGCCGTGGTCGCAAGGCTCAGACGGCCCGAATCGGTGCTTGCCTTAGCCTTGATCGTGACCTTGTACTGTTTCCATTGGTCGCTGCCGTCCACCTTGATGCTTGCGCTGCCGTAGACCTTGGAGGTCTGCGGGTCGGTGAGCTGAACATCGAGCGTCTGGGCCTTGGCAGATCGTGCGAAGACACTGAAGTCGTATTTGGCTCCCTTCTTCACTGCGAGCCCCGAGTTATAGGACTGGTTCTGAATTCCATCACCCTTGGCCGTAGCCTTCAGTTCAAGGTAGGCGCGGTTGGAGTCGTTGAGCCATTCAGCGCGTTCAGAACTGACTTTCGCTTCTGCCTTACCGATGGTTTCCCACCCGGTCAGTGGCGTGAAGTCCTTATTATCGGCCTTACTGAATTCGAAGGATCGGTTGCGTACCAGCTCGGCGTAGAGCCCACCGTCAGCGGCGTAGTTGATGTCCTCGTAGAAGGCACCGTACATCGTATCGCTGATGTCATGCGCCGTGGCATCACCATCGATATTCAGTTCTTGTTGCCCCAGTTCACCGGAGCCTAGGGTGAAGCTCACGGCTTGGGACTTGGCGCCCAAACGCAGTGAACCGTTCTTATGGCGGATCACCCACGCAGCATTTTCATTGGTAGCTCCAGCTAAGCGTAGATAGCTCTTGCCACCGCCGGCATCTACGATCCGCCACGTGGTTTCTGCACCCTCGCTCAGCTGCAGTTTCCCATTTCTGTGCGACAGGTTTCCATTGGCGCTGGAGAGGATCAATGGATGTTCGGTCTCAGAATTCCCCTCGCCCGATTCCTTGGCGGTGAAGCGCAGGGCGGTGCTTGGACGGGTAGTACTCAGTTCTAGTCGCTGCTTCTTATCGGCGGCGAGGTAGAGCGAATCATCGGTGGGGTTCAAGGTAAATGGATCGGTGGGCACCAGGTCGGTTGCCCCGGATTCATCCAGCCAGAAGCTGTCGAAGGATGCGGTATGCCCGGTGCCGTCCTGTGCGGCCAGCGCATACAGGCCAACCTTGGTGGCGTTCCAATCCACCGTGAAACTTGAGGCCTTGGCCCAGTTTCCTTCTGCGTCACCGTAGTAAACAGTGATTTCCTTGCCCTTGCGGTCTAACCGCAACCACTCGGTGGTGGATTCTGGCCGCGCGGTGAATTGGGAGGCATATGCTCCGGCCGATTCGGCAGCGCTTTCGATCACCACCGGGCCTTCGGCGGCACTGGAGACATGGGCCAAGCCAGCACGGACGTAGTTATCGAAGTCTTTCCAAGCCAATAGTCCGGCGCCTTGGAAGTCCTTAGATACCGGGGCGGTGAGGTGGGTGGCCACCGAAAAATCGCCGGCCGGGACATCAACCATGAACAGGTTCTTGGCGTCGTTGGAATCCTGCCAGGTGTCCCCTCGTTGAGAGGTCAGCACCAGGGCTGAATCCTTGAGCTGCCAAGCTGAGGCTTGTTCGTTAATAATGGAGAACCGGTCATCCAGTTCGGTCCCATCAAATTCCTCACGGAAGGTACCTTCGGGAAGTTCGGGGTCCGGTCCGGGAACAACTGGCCCCGGGGTTTCTGGTTCTTCGCTGGAAGGATAAGCGGCGATCAGCGCCTGTTGCTCTTCGGCGGTAATAGGTAGGACGGTGCCGTGGCGTGGGCTGGTGGGAAGTTTCGCGTCGGGCACGCTGGTCCACTGTCCACCGGCCAGATCCTCGGTCTCGAACACCATATAGCCCTTGCCGCCGTGGTACGAAGGCTGGTCGATCATCAGATACCAGCTGTCGTCGGTCAGTGAGGGGAACATCGTCGGGCCTTCACCCGAGGTAAAAGTGCCACCCCAAGGGTTAGGCTGACCCACACCGATATGCTCGGCCAACAGGTCCCATCCATCGCCTTCGCTCACACCCTGGGTGCGCAGCAATTCTGGCGAGGACTCCATGCGAACGCTCATGTCGCCTTCGTCTTTGGTCAGACGGTAGTAGGTGTCATCGACCTCTGCCACGGTGGAGTCAATCATTCCCAGCCCTGGACCTTGACGTTCATCAATCCACACCTTGGGCTCTGAGAAGTCCTTAAAGTCAGAGGTGGTGGAGTACATCATGCGCTGGTAAGAGTCTTTGATGTCGCGCTGATCTGCGGGAACATCATCGGGATAGAGGGCTGAAGCCCAGTAAACCACGTACTGGCCGGTGGCCTGATCCCAGTGTGCTTCCGGAGCCCACAGGTTCCCGGAGTTATCTGGCGAGAGCTTCACTTCGCGCTGGTCGGACCAGTTGATCAGATCCGAGGACTCCCAGATCATCAGTGAGTGGCTTCCGGTTTCTTGGGCGTCACCGAAGGTACCACCACCATACATTTTGAGGTCGGGTGGCTAGCAGGTAGTACTTTGAACCGTCTTCCGATCGGATCAGGAAAGGATCGCGTAGGCCCTTGGTGCCTAGCTCTGATTCCAAAATTGGTTTGCCGTCATTGAGCGTGTACCAACTATTGGGATCAGACCCTTTAGAGACGGCAAGATGAATTTTTTCTCCGTCATCCGTGCTTTCACCGGTGAAATACGGAAAGACATAGGCTGCATAGTCCGTGTCCGATGTCCCATCGCCCGGCGATTGGGCGATGTTCGCACTACTGCCGTGCGGAACCGCGGCGAGCGCCGAGGCGGGTATTGAGAAGGAGACGAGCAATGCCAAGGGCACGGCCCATCGTTTACGAGGATGCATCACTTACTTGAACCTCCATGAGGTAGGTCGACGTGCTAACGTCGTGATGACGAGGACGGGTTCAGGCAAATGACACCGTCGTCGTAATGGGATATTCACCGCCGAACAGCGGCTGGATATGTTTCAGGGTTCGGCACGGTAATGCCGAACCCTGAACCTTTTCACTACGGACTTAGGTTCGCCGTAGGGAAAGTATTCTTTGCAGGATCACGAAGATCAGCAACAAAACACCGATAACGATCTTGGTCCACCAGGAACTGAGCGTTCCTTCAAAGGTGATGATCGTCTGGATCAGGCCCAAAACCATGACGCCAACCACGGAGCCGAGCACAAATCCCATGCCGCCCACCAGCAGCGTTCCGCCAATCACCACGGCGGCAATCGCATCAAGTTCCATGCCGACACCGGTCAGTGCATAACCGGAGCGGGAGAACATCGCGAAGAGAATGCCACCGAGTGAGGCGCAGGTTCCAGAAATGACATACACGGTGACCTTGGTGCGTGCCACGCGCAAACCCATCAAGGTTGCTGAGCTTTCACCACCGCCGACGGCGTAGACCGTGCGGCCAAAGCGGGTGCGGTGCAAGATCCACCAGGCACAGGCGACCACGATCAGGGCGATGACCACCGCGGCGGTGATCCGCCAGCGTCCGGTGTTCAAGCCCCAGTTGGTGATGGCAATGAACCCTTCATCGCGGATCGGCACCGATTCCGGGGCGAAGATGAAGCAAAGCCCGCGGGCTAGGAACATTCCGGCCAGGGTCGCAACGAAGGGTTGCACGTCGAAGTATTGGATCATTACGCCCATGCCCAGACCGATGATGGACCCGGCCAGCAGTGCGATCGGCAAGACGAGAATCAACGGAACACCGGCTTGTAGCAGGGTTGCTGTAATGACCGAGGATAGGGCCAAGACTGCACCGACCGACAGGTCAATACCGCCGGTGAGAATAACGAAGGTCATTCCGGTGGCGAGGACGATCAGGTGCGCGTTGTTAATGAACAGGTTGGAGATGACAGCGGGTGAAAGGAAGTTCTCGTAGCGTACCCCGCCGATGACCAGCATCAACAGGAACACAATGATGGTGCCTAACACCGGAAGGTAGCGGCGATCGAGCGAGAGTTTGCGGGATGCACTCTTGGCGATGGTGGCGGTTGCGGTGCTCATGCGGAAACCTCCTGGAAGCGACGGCGTTCACGTAGTCCGGCCAGCATGGTGCGCAAGCGGGTGGACATCATCAGGGTGACTGCGATGACCACGATGGCCTTGAAAAGCGAGGTCACCAGCGGGGAAATTCCCAAGACCGTAACGGTCAGGCTCAGGGTTGTAATGATCAGTACGCCGACCAGGGTGCCCGAGAGGTTGAACTTGCCACCGGCCAGTGAAGTTCCGCCGATGACTACTGCCAAGATGGCGTCCAGCTCGATAAAGAGTCCAGCGTTATTGGCGTCGGCGGCCATGGTGTTGGCCGCAAAAATCAGTCCGGCCAAACCTGAGAGCAGGGCGCACAGGGCGTAGACGGTGAACACCAGGGTTTTTGATTTGACCCCGGCCAGTCGGCTAGCTTCGGGGTTGATTCCGACAGCTTCGAGCAGCATACCCAGTGCGGTGCGGCGGACCAGCAGGGCCACCACGAGGTACACGCCGTAGGCGATGATGGCAGCAACGGGTAGTCCTAGGAGGAAGCCGGAGGCCAAAGTGCTAAAGGGTGCGCTGGCCACCGTGGTGATCTGACCATTGGTGATCAGCATGGCCACACCACGTCCGGCGGTCATCAGGATCAGGGTCGCGATGATGGGTTGGATGCCGAAGTTCGCGACTAGCATGCCGTTAAAGCAGCCCAAGATGAAGCACAGTCCCAGGGCCACGATGATGGCGCCCAGTGCTGTCCCGACGGAGGCGGGGTGATCGGAGCTGGCGATAAAGGTCAGTGCTACGGCGCCGGCGATGGCCACCGTTGCGCCCACGGATAGGTCGATACCGCGGGTTGCGATGACCAGGGTCATGCCTAGGGAGACCAGCAGTAGTGGCGCGCTATTGCGCAGAATGTCGATGGGTGCACCAAAGAGGTGTCCGTCCAATACGGTGATGCCCAAAATGTCTGGTCGTTTAATGGTGCAGGCGAGCAACAGTGCGGCCAGCGCGACCAACGGCCAGAACAGCCGGTGTTTATAGATGCGGGTCATTTCGTTTCTTCCCCAGTGGCGATGATTTCAATGAGGCGTGGTACATCCACGTCAGGTGTCCTTGGAAGTTCGGCGACCTTGGCATGGTCTCGCATGACAACGATGCGGTCCGAAAGGCGCAGGACTTCTTCTAGTTCGGCGGAAATGAACACCAACGACATTCCTTGTTCGGCAAGTTCTGACACCAGGTTCATGATTTCGGTTTTGGCGCCAATGTCGATTCCACGTGTTGGTTCGTCGAGGATCAGTAGTTTGGGTGCGGTAGCCAACCAGCGTGCCAGCAAGACTTTTTGCTGGTTGCCTCCCGAGAGGTTTTTTAATAGTGCGTTGGGGTTTGCTGGTCGCACTCCCAGGGCCTTGATATAGGCATCAACGATCTGCGAAGCCTTGGTGGCTGGCAGTGGGCGGGTCCAGCCTCGGGCCGCTTGCAATCCCAAGATGATGTTCTCGGCCACGCTCAAGTCCCCGACCACGCCCTCGCCTTTTCGGTCCTCAGAGGTGTAAGCGATCTTGTGTCCCAGGGCTTGGCGCGGGGTGCGCAGTTTGGTTTTCGCCCCGCCAAGTTGGATGGTTCCTTCGTCGGCTTTGTCGGCGCCGTAGAGCAGTCGGGCCAGTTCGGTACGGCCCGATCCCAAAAGCCCTGCCATGCCGATGACTTCGCCGGCGTACAGATCCAGGTTGAACGGTTGTACCGCACCTTTACGGCCCAAGCCCACAGCCTGTAGTAGTGGTTTTGCGTCTTCGGCGCGCGAATTATTGGTGTTTCGCGCTACCGCCTGGCCCACCTGGGCATCCGAGGTGCCGGCGATCATCAGGGACACCAATTCGCGTTGGGGCAGTTCACGGGTGAAGCGTTCTTGGACAAGTTTGCCGTTGCGCAGGATGGTGATGCGGTCCGAAACCGCATAAATCTGGTCGAGGAAGTGCGAGACAAACAGGATGGCCACACCATCTTGGCGCAGTTGCCGCATGACGGTGAACAACTGCTGCACTTCGTCGGTATCCAGTGACGAGGTCGGTTCGTCGAGGATGAGAACCTTGGCGTCGACCACCATGGCGCGGCTGATCGCAACCAGTTGCTGGACGGCCAGTGAGTGGGACCCCAAGGAGCTACCTGGGTCGATATTCAGGCCCATCCTCTTGAGGAATACCGTGGCTTGGCGGCGCATGCTGCGCCAGTCCAGGCCACCGAAGCGTCGTGGCTCGTTGCCGAGCATGATGTTTTCGGCGACGGTGAGGTTGGTGCAGAGATTTACTTCTTGATACACCGTGGAGATGCCGTGTTCGCGGGCATTTGCCGGTCCATTAAAACGGGTTGAGGTGCCATTGACCGTGATGCTTCCACCAGAAAGGGAGTTCACTCCGGTCAGCGCTTTAATCAGGGTAGATTTTCCTGCGCCGTTTTCTCCCATAAGGGCATGGATTTCACCAGGAAATAGTCGGAAATCAACGTTATCCAGCGCTTTGACACCGGGAAATTCTACTGAAATTCCGGTCATCTGAACCACCGGATGGGTTGCTTGAGGTTCGGGAGCATCGGCGGTGCTGGGCCGTTGCTGAGGTTCTGATGCGATCATTAACATGCCTCTATGGGTGCGTGAACTGCCACTTAGTGATGAGCCGGCGCACGGTAAAAACCGTCCGCCGGCTTGAGTGTTTTAGCGATTAGTACTTGCGATCTGGCAAGGCCTTTTCGGCTTCTTCCTGGGTGAAGGCGGCGTCTTCAACGACGATGCGCTTCTCCACCGATTCACCGGCTACGACCTTCTTGGCAACTTCTGCCAGGTCTGCACCGAGCAGCGGGTTGCATTCAACGATGTAGTTGATCTTGCCGTCAGCCAGTGCCTGCATGCCGTCCTTGACTGCGTCGATGGTGACGATCTTGATGTCTTCGCCTGGCTTCTTACCTGCTGCTTCGATAGCTTCGATAGCGCCTAGGCCCATGTCATCGTTGTGGGCAAAAACGAGGTCGATGTCATCGTGCGAGTTCAGGAAGCCTTCCATAACCTGCTTGCCACCGGCACGAGTGAAGTCACCGGTCTGGGAGTCCACAACCTTGATATCGGTGCCAGCGATGGCCTTTTCGAATCCTTCCTTACGGTCGATAGCTGGAGCAGAACCGGTGGTGCCCTGCAGCTCGACGACCTTCAGTTCCTCATCCTTGAAGTTATCGGCCACCCACTGACCAGCGCGCTGGCCTTCTTCGACGAAGTCAGAACCGATAAATGACTCATAGAGGGAGTCATCTGCGGTGTCTACCGCACGGTCGGTGAGGATCACTGGGATGTTGGCGTTCTTTGCTTCCTGAAGCACAGCGTCCCAACCGGTCTCAACCACTGGCGAGAATGCCAGGACGTCAACGCCCTGGGCGATGTAGGAGCGTAGGGCCTGAATCTGGTTTTCTTGCTTCTGCTGAGCATCGGAGAAGCTGAGCTTGAACCCGTTCTCTTCGGTCAGTGTGTCTTGGATGTCCTTGGTGTTAGCTGCACGCCAGCCAGATTCGGCGCCTACCTGGGAGAAGCCGATAGCGATGGTGTCGGAGCCCGAACCGTTATCAGCTGATTCGCTGGATGATGAGCCCGAGCATGCGCTCAGTGCAGCCATCGCGGCAACGGAGAGCGTTGCAATTCCTGCGCGTAAAAAGGTCTTTCGCTTCATTGAGATGTCCTTCTCGTGGGTCCCCGCCGACTGTCGAGTGAATTGTTCCGACTGCGGGATACATGTGTCGGTGCTCACAATGTTAGCGCTAACATTTTGGACTGGGAAGAGGTCTAGAGAATTTTCTTTTATGTTAATTTCTTCGCAGAAAAATATGGCGGCAGAGAATTATCTCCCACCCACTAGGAGATCTAGCGGAAAGATTTGTTTTCTGAGCATCGTAATCCAAGAATCCCACTCTTTATTGGAGACTTCATTGCCAGAAAAAGTATTCTTTATTCGCATGAACGAGAAGATTGAGTCTCTGGTTCATCACTTGATACCAATGCCTTTGAATCGGCGTCTTTTGCCCCCAAATACATGATGACTCCCCACAATCACCGTGCGACCGTTTTCCAAGGCAGCATAAATAGCCTGAGATACATGTCAACAGTTAGCGCCAACATTGCCGCTCACCGTGCCACACTGGGTGAGTGGATACACAGATTATTTACACGATTCTTGCTGGGATACTGCTAGTTATTTCGGCCTTGGGCACGATTTTTCCGGTGCTCCCAGGATCGTTGCTGACCATCGGCACGTTACTGGCGTGGGGCTGGTTACTCGGCTCGACGGCGTCGTGGTGGACTGCTGGCATCGGCATGGCCATTGCCCTCGCGGGATGGTCGGCTTCGGCGGTACTCACCGGAAGGAAACTCAAGGAGCATCAGGTTCCCAAGGGCTCCATCCTCTTTGCTGTTATCGGTGCCATCGCTGGGGCGTTTATCATCCCGGTTGTAGGACTTTTTATCGGTTTCGCAGTGGGGCTTTTCGCTGGTGAAAGCGTACGACGTCGAGAACTCTCCGGTGCATTCAGCTCATCATGGGCAGCCCTGAAGGCGCTGGGACTTGGGATTGTGGTGGAGTTCGGATGCGTTCTACTCGCCTCATCGGTGTGGGTGATCGGTCTAATCACCCACTTCGCCACCCGTTAGATCCACCCCTGTTCGCGAGCTTTTCGGGCAGCTTCAATCCGATTCGCGGTATTCGTTTTGCCGATGGCGTTTGATAGGTGGTTGCGTACGGTCCCCACGGACAGATGCACCAAAGCAGCGATACGCGAGACCGGTGCACCACTGGCCGCATGAGCCAAAATCTCACGTTCACGATCGGTCAACGGATTGCGCTGAGTTTCAACGCTAAGCATTGCTCGTTGCGGATCAATGATCTTATCCCCGGCGTACACCTTACGGATTGCCGAGACCAAGTCCTCTGGCGGCGCATCCTTAACGAGGAAACCACTAGCCCCAGCTTCAAAAGCCTGCCGAAAATATCCAGGACGATCAAAGGTGGTCAAGACCAGCACTTTCACTTCGGGGTGGGTCTGGCTCAGCTGCTGCGCAAGACTCAATCCATCAAGCCGAGGCATCTGAATATCCACCAGAGCAACATCCACTTTGTGCAAGGCTAGGGCTGAGGGCACCTCATCGCCATCGGCACATTGAGCGACAACTTCAAGGTCGACTTCCAGATTCAGCAATGCCGCCAGTGCGCTACGCACCAAATGTTGATCGTCAGCGATCAATACCCTAATCACTGAGTCTCCTGTGAGTTGCCGTCAAAAGTCAGTTGGACCCGGGTGCCACCTAGTGATGAAGCTTCAACCGTTGCGGTGGCGCCGATTTGTTTGGCTCTTTCTTGCATTCCCCTGATCCCGTGGCCTGCCTCGCTGACACCCAATCCGTCTCCGTCATCGTCGATGCCTACGAAGGATTTATCAAAAACTATACGCAGCGAACTGGCGTGTGCATGGCGTAAGACGTTGGTGAGCGCTTCGCGCAAGATCCATGCGGTATGCGAGCGCCATCGCACAGGGATTGAAGCCGGGTCTCCCACCACGGTGAAATTCAGATCATTGTCTTGGCAAGCTCTTCGCAACTCGGCAAGTTCCGCCTCAAGATCCTGCCGATTCAGCCCCTGAACTGTGGTTCGTACAGAGTCCAAGGCCTGCACTGCCAAGTCGGATAACTGCTGCATTTCCGTGCGAGCACGATCGTATTCTTGGGCATCGAGCAATCGCATGGCTAGCTGCGCTTTAAGGTTGAGCGCAGTTAACGAATGCCCAATTCCGTCATGAACATCGCGGGCAACTCGCTCTTGTTCGGCAACGAGCAGATAGTCGGCGCGCATTTCTTCGGCTGCTACACCCCGAGTAATTGCTTCCACGGTAATCACGTAGACGACCATCAGAACAAAATTTAGTCCGATGATAAACAGCGCATCAATGAACTGACCAAGCAGCAATGGCAGCAAGAGACAGATCAACACGGCCCCGGCGTAGGTCGCTATGGTCCAGGGCCTGGTCAACAGGAAAGCCGCGAACGAGGTGATAAACGGAATGAGGCTCAGGGCACCAATTCCTGTAGCGATCATCGCAAGCAGAAGAATCAGTATCAACACCGCGAAACTGATCAGTGCCGGAATCTGCTTGGTGCCGCCTTGTCCCACAGCCCACGAGTATTTGGCGTAAGCGTGCAGATACACCGCGGCAAAAACTGCCACAAGCATGAGCCCGGCAACTCGCACCGGCTCCGGGTATGGGTTGTTGATCAAGTCCAAAATCGGGAAGATCAAGAAGACAACCCACACCCCAGACATGAGCCAGCCCCAGCGATTCCAGAACTGTTGCTCATCCTCTAGAGCGCTGGGCTGGCATCTACTCATTGACGTGCTTTGGCCCTGCGCGTAGCGAGTACCGCAAAGACTGCGAAGATCATTGCCCATAGCACTAGATTAGTTGTCATCATCCACATTGGGTCCGGAGCCATCTCAGTTCCTTCCGGAATATCTTTGAGCAACGGGTAACGGGCCAAGGCGACGTAGCCAAACATCGGCGTAAACCGGGCGATATCAAGCATGGTTCCTTCCAGAGGCATAAACACATTTCCGAAGAAGGCGAAGAACACCATGAGCCCCGTCGCCAGGCCCAATGCAGATTCGGACTTGAAAGCCATACCCACGCCAATGCCGTAGCAAGCAAAGACCATGGCACCGATCAAGATGATCAGATAGCTAACGCCCCAAATCCACGACTCGTTCACCGTGGCCCCGGTCAGTGCTCCCAAGGCGAAAACGATGGCGGCAGATACACCTGCAACGGTGGCAGCAACGATCATCTTGCTTCCAACAAACACGGCTGGCGGCATCTTAGTTATGGCAATCTGCCGGCCCCAACCCTGCATGGTTTCAGTGGCTACGGTTCCCGCGATGGACACCGTGCTGACGGCCGCACCATAGGCGGCCATGGAGATCATGAGATAAAACTTGACGTTTCCCGCTCCCAAATCTGATTCCGTGTAGCTAGGAATATTGCCAAAAAGGATATACATGGCCGCCGGGAGGAGTAGAGCAAAAACAAGGTTGTATCCATCGCGAAAGTGCCGAGCAAATTCAACTTGGATATAGGTTGCCATCATGATGCGTCCTTGGTGAGTTGAATGAAAGCGTCTTCTAGGCTGGGGGAAGAGATTTCGATGTCTCGGCCCCGGTACTGTTGCAAGAGAGCTAGGGCGAACTGGTCAGAGTCGGTGCACTGGAAGTGATATCGCAGTCCCTGTTGTTCGGTCAGCACGATGGACTCATCAAATCCCAGGGCTTGTTGGGCATCGGCTTCAGAACAGAAAGTGGCGCTGATGGATCTGCCGTTGATCAAATGCCGCAATTCTTCGGTGGCTCCGTCGGCAACGATTCTTCCCTGACTCATCAGCACGGTACGTTCGGCGAAGGCCTGTGCTTCTTCGAGATAGTGCGTGGCAAAGATGATAGTTCGGCCGCCCGTTGCTTCGGCGCGCATCGTTTGCCAGAAGTCACGGCGGGCCATCACATCCATACCAGCCGTGGGCTCGTCCAAGATCAGTACATCTGGATCCGGCAAAAGAGCGAGGGCAAATTTGATGCGTTGCTGCTCTCCCCCGGAGCACTTACCCACCCTTCGTTTTGCGATTTTTGTGAGTCCGGTGCGCTCCATGACCTCTCGGACACGGTCGGCTCGTCCGTGCATCGTTCCGATGACCTTGACGGTTTCTTGCACCGTCAAATCGCGTAAGAGTCCACCGGTTTGCAGGACCGCTGATACTTGGCCGGAAGATATAGCTTGGCGCGGAGATTGTCCTAAAACGTGCACTGTTCCCGCGGAGGGCTGGGTCAGTCCGAGGATCATGTCCACCGTGGTGGTCTTTCCAGCCCCGTTGGGCCCGAGTAACGCTACGATTTGTCCTTGGGCAATCTGCAGGTTGATCCCTTTGACTGCCTCAACTTTGGCGTGTTTAGCAACAAATGTTTTCTTCACTGTCGACAGCGATATGGCGTCGGTTTTCATCAGCGTTTCCATACTTCAATCATTCAACTTCCCGGTGGCCACCAAAAGAGCAGAATGTCATGATCTGACCATGACCGTTGTCATGGGTTCAGCAAGGTAGTTGCAGTAAAACAACCATCTGGCTTGAACCTTTACAACTATTGTGACCTTGGCAACAGCTTGCGGTTTTCATGCTGGCGGGAAAAGAACTCGAGTTTGATGGGCGCGGAGCACATCACTGCGAGTCAACGAACGAAATGTCATTTTTTGCCCTTGTGATCAGCTCATAGGACTCATGACCTGCTGGTTATCCCTATGGGAAACTCACAGTCATATCCCGTAGGATTTTTCCTGTGCTAGATCAATCTTCTTTTCTTTCCTTTGTGACGGATTACGCCCCGCCGACCATCGGCGCCGCGTTCCTGCCCGACTGGCTGAACCCAGCAGTATTCCTCAACAACCCTGACCTTGGCCCATGGGTTGTTGCGCTGGTCTGCCTTATCGTCTTCGCCGAAACCGGCTTGCTGGTCGGGTTCTTCCTCCCGGGCGACTCGATGCTGTTCACAGTCGGCATGCTCATCGCTACGGGCACCATCCATGTGCCACTATGGCTCTTCGCGTTGGCCATTTTCATTTGCGCTTTCGCCGGAGATCAGACGGGCTATTTCATCGGTAGAAAAAGTGGCCCAGCCATCTTCAACAAACCCGAATCGCGATTCTTCTCGCAAAAGAATGTTGAACGAGCCCACGAATTTTTCGAAAAGTTTGGTGGCCGTGCAGTCATCTTGGCCCGCTTTGTACCGGTGGTTCGAACCTTCGTTCCGGTCATCGCCGGTGTCGCCAAGATGGACCACAAGACCTTCATCAGCTTCAACCTGATTGGCGCCGCCCTCTGGGGTATCGGCGTCACGCTCTTGGGCTTCTGGTTGGGTCAGTTCAGCTGGATCGAAAAGAACATCGACATTATCTTCATCCTGATTGTTCTCATCTCCTTGATCCCGATCGGTGTTGAGCTAATCAAAGCACGTAAGCCAAGCAAGAACATCGAAGACTAGTTTCTAAGCACTTCGGCGGCTAAAACGTCCGCCACCCCACTGTACGCCGCGGCGCATCAACCAATTCTCGCAAGGTTGGATTGTGCCGCGGCGTACTCCTTTACAGACCAAATCTTCCCCTGCATCAATGAGGCGTATGGCCTCAGTCGTGGCCGGTCGAACTACGTTCAGCAGCACTTCGCAATCGCAAAATCCCCCGAGCAATCGCACTTTCCTCTCAAGAGCGCTGGCCCTCGGCGCAGATTCATCGCGATAAAAGCTAAGTCCCCTCAGACTTCCATCGCAGCGAGTTTCCCCTGCCACGCGATACAGGTAGCAAGGCAGACATTCGTGAATCACGGGACGAGGTAATTGCGGCATCATGGCTCCTTAAAAGACAGTAGCGAGGCCAGCTGATCAACTTGCCTCGCTACCCACCTTGGGCCACCGCCGTCTTCTACTCAGAGAATATGTGGCGAGCTGTGGACTTCTACTCTCCTGCCAGGCTTCGGCGCAAAAACGCATCCACCCGCTCCAGGGCTTCAGCCACACGCTCGTAACCGGCGGCAAAAGACAGCCGAATATACAGATGGCCCTCAAACGGATCGAAGTCACCGCCCGGAGTCAATGCCACATGAGCCTGCTCCAACACGGCTCGGCAGAATTCAGAAGCCGAACCAAAATGTTCCAGCACCTCGTTGGCCAACCGGCCGTACAGATAAAACGCTCCATCAGCTGGGGCAGCCTGAATGATTCCCAGATGATCCAGGCGTTGCAACACCAGTTCTCGTGTGCGGGCAAACTCGGCCACCCGGTCATTCGCTTCTTCGACACTCTGTGCTGCAAAAGCCGCCACAGCTGCACGTTGCGCCGGTGCAGGAGCACACAAGGCAAGGTTTGAGGCCAGAGCGTCTACGGCAGGCAACAGGTCCTCGGAAACGACCATCCAACCAAGACGCCACCCTGTCATGCCCCAATATTTAGAGAAGGAAGAGACCACGATGGACGTGCGCGAGAACTCCCATGAAGTGTGCCCACGTCGCGTGGCATCGAATTCGATGCCGTGGTAGATCTCGTCGCTAATCAAGCGAACGCCGTTGCTTTCGCACCATTGGGCCAGTTGTTCTAATTCCTCGGCACTAAACATGGTGCCGGTGGGATTATTCGGTGAAGCAATCACCAGACCGTCGAGGCGCCCGTGCTCTTTTTTGGCCTGTTCCAGATGCTCAATGGTTGGTTGGAATCTCGTTTCTGCCGTGGTGGGCAGGTCCAGCACTTTAAGTCCGAGGGCACGCAGGATATTGGCATAGGCGGGATAGCCAGGACGGGCCAACGCCACCACGTCTCCGGCATCAAAGGCTGCGAGGAACGCAAGCTGGAATGCGCCGGAGGAACCGGTAGTCATGACAAAGTTTTCCGCAGGAATCTGCACCCCATAGGCATCACGATAATGATCGGCAAGCGCCTGACGGATCTCAGGCAGACCAGCGGTCGCCGTGTACCCGAGGTCCGCGCCCTCCGTGTGCAGTTGGGCCGCCAGAGTGTTGACTGCTGCTGGCGCTCCCCCGCCGGGTTCTCCCACGCATAAGGAAATGACGTCATGGCCTGCATCGCGCATCTGCGAAACTCGCTCGACAATCTGCATCACTTCGAATGGTGCAACCTTGGCGCGTTGAGATACCTGCACTCTTTGTCCTCGCTACGATACTGGCGCGGTGGGCCCGCACGGCCGGGTGAAGCATTGCTCGACTCGATCTCACTCACCCAAGTTTGAATCTCTAATGCTACCCGGCCGTCCCAGCTCGTACCTCGCACTTACACCGGCTGTCGACGCACCGCCCGCATCACGGTCTTGACCAGCATCAGCACGAGCAACAGCGTTCCAACATAGCCGTTGATGACGTAGACCAGGTTGACCATTTGAGAGAACGGCAGCATCAAACCAATGACCGTTCCCAGGATTGCCAGAATGACGGTGAGGTATTTGAAGCCCTTGGTCTTATCCGAGTAGAAGCGTGAAGAGACGGTCCAAAGCAGTGGCACGGCAGTGGTGTAGATTCCGGCCAAAATCATCACGGAGATACCTGCCGCAAGGACCGGGCTGATGTCCTTAGCCAAGACCAGCATTGGAATCTCAGTTCCGCCCACCCGAGTAATGTTGGCCAACAGACCCAAGCCAACAATGACGCAGGCAAGTGAGAAGACGGTCGAACCGGTCAGAGCACCAGCCACTGCTTCTTTTCGGTTGCGGGCCGTTTTGCCCAAGGCGGTCAAGAAGGCAGCCAACCACAACATGCAGAAACCTACGTAGGACAGGCCCGACATGAACCAGTTGGTGGATGCTTGAGTCAGATCTAGTGTCGGCAGCAAGGCTTGACCTTCTGCGATTCCACTTGGGTTGCGCAGGATCCCTAATAGTCCGAGGCTGATTGCCACCACCACAATCAATGGGCCGATTTTGCCGATGACATCCACCAGGTTTTTCAGGCCGAACCAGACGCTGAGCCCCACCACGATGGCCAGTCCAATGCCACCAACAAATTTGGACATTCCATAGTGCTCTTCAAAAACTGCTCCGGCACCGGCAACCATCACGGTGAAGCTCAAGAAGACGAACAGAATGGAGAAGTAGTCGAAGAAGGTGCCCAAATATTTCCCGCTGTAGTAGTGGAAAATCCTTGATGGCTTTTCAAATTTCTTGGCTTGTCCCACGACAAAGAACTCAACTGCAACGTAGCCCATCAGCACTAGAACTAGGAGGCCGGTTCCGAAGACTCCTGCATAGCCATAGGAGGTGAAGTACTGCAGAATTTCTTGGCCCGTGGCGAATCCCGAACCGATGAGGAACGCAATGATCGCTCCAGCATAGGTGAGGACCCGCCGGGTTCTGCCGGACTTGCCTGTGGTCGAAAGATCTTGCGCTGAGGTTTGACTGCTCACGAAAACCCTTTGTGACGAAGCTAACAATGTATCTGATATATCAGTATCACATCTATCCCATGTGAGGTAAATAGCTCGCGCCTTTTGTTTTCTTGTTCGTTACACGACTGACCAACAACCGACAAATATCACCCCACGTCATTGTGAGAACCAAAGAAAATCAGCAGACTGGTATCAGATAATGATCTGTAGGTACTCGAACCTGTTTGGTTCCAGAGTCAGCCAGTGTTAATTTCGGGATTCAAAGGACGCGACAGTGAGCGAACAAAAAGTATTTGAAGCAATCGTCGGCAAAGAAGGCGGCTGGTGGAACATCTGGGTTCCAGAAATTGATCAGGTCACCTGCACCCGCAAATCACGCAAGATCTCCAGTTACACGCGAACTCTCATCGCCGCGGTTCTAGGGATCCCAGAGTCGTCATTCCGTGTAGAACGAGAATTGGTAAGCGCCGCCGAATTTGAGCGCCGCTACACCGCAGCAGTGCGCAACACCAACGCGTAGATGAGCTCGAAGGCACACCCAACAAGCTGTAGTTAACGAAAAATCGGGGCCCAGTTTTTAACTGAGCCCCGATTTTTGTGTTTGTTATTTGTCGCCGTCGGCGGCCAGCTGACCGCAGGCGCCGTCGATCTCCTTGCCGCGGGTATCGCGCAGCGTGGTCGGAACCCCTAGCTCATCTAGGCGACGAACGAACTTCGAGGTAATATCCGACTCGCTACGGGTCCAAATGGAACCTGGCACTGGGTTCAGCGGAATCGGGTTCACATGGACCCAGCCGCGACCACGGGCGTTGAGCTTCTTGGCAAGCATTTCTGCACGCCACTCGTGGTCGTTCATGTCCTTGATCAGTGCGTACTCGATGGATACGCGACGACCGGTCTTCACGTAGTAGTCGTAGGCTGCATCCAGCGCTTCATCAACCTTCCAGCGTGAGTTCACTGGGATCAATTCATCACGTAGCTCGTCATCAGGCGCGTGAAGGGACAAAGCGAAGGTGACCGGGACATTCTCGTCGGCCAGCTTGCGAATGGCAGGAACCAGACCGACGGTGGAAACGGTGATGCCGCGGGCGCTCATGCCCAAGCCTTCTGGGGCTTCGGCAACCATGCGGTGCACGGCGTTCATGACGCGCTTGTAGTTAGCCAGTGGCTCACCCATACCCATGAACACGATATTGCCTACGCGCTCGTCTGGATGCTTCTGACCACCCAGACCACCTTCGGCGATCACGCGGTTAGCCTGAACGATCTGGTCCAAGATCTCCGCGGTGGACATGTTGCGGGTCAAACCTGCCTGTCCGGTGGCGCAGAATGGGCAGTTCATACCGCAACCACACTGCGAAGAAATGCACAGGGTGATGCGGTTGGGGTAACGCATCAGCACAGACTCGACCAACGAGCCGTCGAATAGACGCCAGAGGAACTTGATGGTCTTGCCATCATCGGTCTCGAGACGCTTCACCTCGGTGAGCAGCTTCGGGAACATCGCCTGGACTAGTTCCCCACGACGCTCCTTGGGAAGATCGCTCATCTTCTCAGGGTCGGTGGTGTAGTGCTGGAAGTAGTGGGTTGAAAGCTGCTTGGCACGGAATGCTGGAAGGCCTAGCGCCTTCAGTTCTGCCTGACGCTCAGCAAGGGTGAGGTCGGCAAGGTGCTTAGGTGGCTGCGAGACGCGGCGCTTGGTGGAGAACTGCAGTTCGGGGCGGCCATCGGCGCCCATCTCCTGCTTCCAACCTTCGGCGGTCGGGATTACCTGCGAACGGCCTTCGGCTTCGGCGCGAGATTTCGAAATGCGCAGCTGCTGGGCACGCTGAGCAGCGGCCTGCTCGGTACGCAGTGCCTTGCGCTCAACGGCGGTGAGTGTGGTGGAATCGCTGGAAGTCATTACTACCTATTGTTTCATGTTTCAGGGCAGTAGTGGCGGTGAGTTTGGGCACGCGCCAACGGTGCTACACCGAAGTCTATCGGCGGCGCAGCACCGTTGGGAGCCAATCCTTAATCCTTATAGGATTCCTTCACGTGCACGATGCTGCCTTCGGCCCCGGTGACATCGAATTCACCGACCTGACCGCTGGTTGTTACCGCCGGACGCTCCTTGTCAGTTCGGGTGTATCCGTCTTGCTTATCCTTGGTGACCACCATTTTTCCGGTGGCCTTCATGGTGATATTTACGTCCCGAGCTTCACCCCAGATCGGATCACCCGACTCGGTATCCCCCTCGTAGACCCGGACTATTCCCGAGATCGTTCCGCGCGAGAGATTCTTGCTGATGTTGACTGTCAGGTCGTAGCCATACATGCCCAGACTGCCAACTATTTCGCAACCGCTTTCCGGATCCCATGATGGTAGTTGACCTTCGGGACAATCGAAGTTCGTCACCGAAAAGTCTGAGAAGCCGTCGGTTTTGCCCGAAAAACCGATGAGGTGCGAGTTCCCATCCATGCCCGCAATCTCACCGATTTGTGCCACTTCGCCAGACATCCACGTGGAGCGTTGATTCTGAGCAGGCGCCGCCGATGCAGGCATACTTACGGAGATGGCTACGGCCAGCGCACTGGCTGCAGAAACTAGTGTCCGTGTTTTCTTGTTCATGCTGATTCCCTTCTCGTGCCGCATGCGTCGTTGCATACGGTCGTAGGCTCAGCCAGTTTGTGTCACCCACCGCTTTAATTCAACAGGTGGACATAAAGGTTATATTCTTGATACCTCTACGGAGCTCTTTTCCCGTCTCCGCTCTCCCTAAATAGTGCGAAGTCATTTGCCTGGCTCTCAATGGACTCGAATCTTGTCTCTAGGCAACGCAGGATGCAGCCCCTCTGCAGAAACAGATACTGACCAGAGAATCAATGCCACTACATGGCGAACGGTGAAAGTCGCACGGAAGAACCGTGCCGGCACCCAATCTGAGTCCTGCTTGTTATCACCCCGAAATATCGAGGTACCAAAACAAATGCGGGGCGTTCGAACTCCTGAAACGCTAGCCCTTGAGACCGGTGGAGGCCGGTGGAATGACCCGCTCGTTGGTAATGATGGCATTCATCTTTGCCACGGCGCGCTGAGCAGCATCGATTGCTGGGGACTCCTGAGCAATTTGTGCAAGACGTTCTTGTGCCTGGCTCGCACCGATCGGTGCGAGCTCGTCGGCCAATACCTGCTGCGCAATTCCCATGGCCTGCAGTATCGAGAGCACCGCAGAATCACTGATGCGTGCGCTGCGCTCCCCCTGAATTTCAGCGGAAAGATCGGTACGTATCTGACGTTCGATCTGATCATTGAGCACGTGAACGCGTTCCTTACCAAGACCGAGCATCGTTCGCGAACCATATTCGACAATGCCTTGTTTAGCTAAGGAGTCGGTGACGAGACGGACATTGCATAACGACGGTATCTTCACCGCAGCGCCCAAAGAAGTCGCCGCTCGTTTCTCCAACTTTTCTAGCGGGGCCGCCAATACCGGATCAGCACAGGGCCCGGCACCAATGAGCTGAAGCTGAGAATCCGCGTCTTCGTTTAAGGTCACTCGGCCGGCAATCATCAAGTCAGATAAAACTGCAGCGTTCATTCCAAAGCCGGCAGCTGACATGACTGCTTCAGGCTTTTGGTACTTGTTGGCCATCAGTAAGTAGAGCTTTTCTGAGATCAGCATGCCTACAGGCTACCGACCCTGATGGGGTCACGTCCTCAGTCTTTTGACGGATATTAGGAACGATGTGGCAAGGGATGATCTTGGGATATTCTGCTTTGATTCCGCTCTTCACGATCGCGGGTCATCGCCGAGGTGGTTCGGATAAACACCGAAATCCACGAGAACATGATGGCGACCACCGCCAATTCAAAACCGGTCAGATTGTAGTAGGACCAGTCCTGCCAAAGTACGAAAGCAACCCACACTGCACCCACGGCAGCATAAGACATCAGGTGGAAAACGGCAGGGTACCCCGGAAGTAAGACTGCGGTGCCCATCAGAAGGATGATCATGGCGGCTGAAGCTAACTGCACAAAACCGGAATGCACTTGTGGGGAAACGTTCACCGGCACCAGGCCAATGCCGACAATCGCGGTGGCGACGACCACGAGACACCAGCGCACTACCCGTGGGCGCGGGCGCAACTTCCTGGCCAGCTTGTATCTGCGCAGTGCCGGGCGACAACGATAGGTCCGCGATAACAGAACGAGGTCTCGGGTGAGGAACTCGGTAAAGGCTGCGAGCACCAAACCGGAAATAATCAGGGTCAGATTAAAGGTCCAGAATGATCCACGACCTGCCTGCGTGGTGCCCAAGAAGGAGAACATGCTGCGCCACCACTGTTGTTCTTCGGCGAGCAACATGCTGATCAGGACGCCAGAGGCCATGAAGATTCCCAAAACCACCGAGAGGGTTTCTGCGCTGGTGCGCGCCGTGGCCACCAGGCAAAGGTACGCCGTCAATCCGGTGACCGCACTCACGGCCAGTGAACCGGCCAGAACATCGAGATGCAGCCCGAAAAAGGCTCGTTGAAACAGGTGGAAGAGCACCAGAATCATCATCACCGAGCTGGCCACGTGCACCAGGACGAGGCCTAGCGCGGTCAGTAGTTGTCGCCAGGTAGGGATGCGCCGCAACCATGGTTCGCGGTAACGCAGGATGGCGCGGAAGGCATAGGCACTACTCATTGCCGCAGCGGTACCACCGCACACGGATGAAACCAGTCCCACCGACCAACGCCCAAAAAGTGCAGGGCGTTCACCGGCGAAAAATATGAGGCCGACGGTCAGACCGAAAACGGAGCAGAGGAGTCCAGCCCAGAGCGCGCGACGTTCAATGTCGAGTTCGGTGACGCGGCGGCTGAGCGTGACTTCGGGATACTGGTAGGGCACGTACCCCATTCTCTCATTGACGTTGGCAGTGCTCTATGGGCCGAAATTTCGCCTTAGCGGCCGGCGAGCGCGGTGATGCCTTCGACCATCAGGCTTAGGGCTCCGGCAAAGGCAATTAGCACCACAAAGGCCCTGCTGTACTTAGCTGGGATTTTTGGTGCCAGAAAATTGCCGAGGAGAATACCGACTAGCATCGCTGCGAAGCAGGCGACCCATTGGCTGAGCTGCAGGTGTGGCAAGCCGCCCTTGGCTAGCAGCGAGGTACTGGATAGTACGAGGAAATACAGTTGCACGGAGACCGCGAACTTCGCTTGGGGCCAACGACTGGCTACGGCGTATCCGGCGATGGCTGGTCCGGAGACTCCGGCGGTCACCGACATAAATCCGGAGACCGCTCCGGCACCTATGGCTAGTCCTTTGCCTTGGGCCGCCGGAAGGTTTCGGATCAGGAAGCTGGAGACCAGCGCCAGGATCACCATGGCGGAGATACCAATGGAGAGCCAAGGACCGTCCACTCGTGCTGCCACCCATGCTCCTGGAAGAGTCATCAGCATGGCGGGAATCAGGATCAGTGCTACTTTTTTGTATTCCACATCCCGAAAGACCTGCAGGAAAATCAGTAGGCTACTGCACGCTCCGAGGAGGTTGACTAGGGTGATTCCTTCGTGCGGCCCGAGCACCATGACCAAGAACGGTGAGGCGACCAGCGCAAAACCCATTCCGGAAATGCGTTGTGTGGATGCTCCGACAAATACCGCTGCCGCCAGCGAAATCACCGCCGCTAGTTGCACGCCCTGCTCCACACTGCCTCCACGTCTTTGTTGATTACCAACTATTACGTTAGTCGACAGTTCATGACGTTGTTGACACGGTGTGCATGGAGCAGGGATTGGGCTGGGCTAGCGGCGTGGCAATTGCTGGGTAATGCAGTGGATACCGCCACCGCGGGCGAAGAGTTCGCGGGCATCAACGCTGATCACTTCGCGGCCAAGATAGGCCTCGGCAAGGATCCGTGCTGCCTGCTCATCGTTGGGGTCATCAAAAGCGCAGGCGATCACCCCGCCATTGGTGACTAGATGGTTGATGTAGGAATAGTCCACCCAACCTTCCTCGTCGCGCAGTACCTGCGGTGCCGGTACGGCAATGAGCTTGAGTTTTCTACCTTTCGCATCGGTGGATTCTTCGAGGCGTTCTCTGACTTCTTGGGAGATCAGGAAGTCCGGATGTTCTGGGTTCTGTTGATCGTGATAGAGCACTACGCCGGGAGCAGCAAAACAAGCCACAATATCCACGTGTCCGCGGGTGCCAAATTCTTCATTGTCACGAGTCAATCCGCGGTCTAACCAGATGACCTTGCTGGTGCCCAGTACTCGGGAGAATTCTTCCTCAATCTGTGTTGCGGTGGCGCCCGGGTTGCGCTCTGGATCCAGCTGCACACTTCGGGTGGCCAGGATGGTACCTTCACCGTCGACGTGGATTCCCCCGCCTTCGTTGGTGATGTTGGCGCGGATTTCTGGCACTGCCGTGTACTGCACAAGGTGGCCTGCAATGAGCTGGTCTTTCTCCCAGCTGGCCCAGCTTTGAGCACCCCATCCGTTGAAGTTCCAGTTCACGGCGGCCAGGGTATTTTCTGCGGTGCGCACGAAGGTGGGTCCGATATCGCGCATCCATGCGTCGTCGAGTTCATGGATCAAGTAGTCCACCGCGTCACCGAGATGCCGGCGGGCATCAGCATGGGCCGATGGGTCGACCACCATGGTGACCGGGGTGAAGGTGGCGATGGCTTTGGCCACTTGGCTCCAGGTGTTTCTGGCAGCTTCGGCTTCTTCTTCGGTATCCCCTAGGGTGTAGCCGCTGGTAGGAAAGGCCATGAAGATGCGTTCGTGGGCTTCGGTCTCTGCAGGCATAAAGAACTTAGACATTGCTGGTGCTCCGTTCACCTAGGCCGGAATCGTTGCGGGCTTCGCCCATGACACCGTAGGTTTCTGGCCTGCGGGTACGCAGGAACGGGAAGAGGGTGAGCCAGTCACGGCGTGCGTCCAAGTCCAGTGTGGCTACCAGTACCGCGGATTCATCGCGTGGGGCACGTGCGAGGATGCGACCGTAGGGGTCGGAGATGAAGGAGGAACCGTAGAAGGTGAGCGCTCCTTCGTCGCCCCAGCGGTTGGGGACCACCATGAATAGGCCATTGGCGATACCATTGCCGATGATGGTTTGGCGCCAAAGGGGTTCGGTATCAAAGTCGGGATGGTCCGGCTCAGAGCCGATGGCCGTGGGGTAGGCCAAGAGGTCGGCTCCGGCCAGCGAGTAGATGCGCGGTGGTTCGCTGAACCATTCGTCCCAGCAGGTCGGTAGGCCCATGGCAATATCGCCCAGTTCTGCTACACGGTGTACCGGGTATGGATCTTCGTTGGGTCCTTCACGGAAGTACTTGTCCTCGTAGTAGCCCGCGGTGCGCGGAATATGCAGTTTGTTGGTAGCGGCTACCAGCTGACCGCTGGGCGAAACGATGATCGCGGTATTAAGCCCGAGCCGGTCCTGCGCAGGGGCTTTGCGGAACAGCGAGATGTGTACGTGAATGTCGTATTTCTCGGCCATTTTCTTGGCAAAGCTGAAGGTCTTGCCCGTCATCAGGTCTTCGGCGGTGGCATCAGCTTCTGTCGCCTCAGGGATTTCGAAGGCCGGGTATTTGCTCAGCGTGAGTTCTGGCAGGAAGACAATTTTGGCGCCGTGCTTGGCTGCAGACTTGATGCCTTCTTCTAGTTTGGCTTCAGTTGCTGCCGGGTCTTCATGCCAGCGATGCTGGACCAGAGCTACGGTGAGCGTGCCACGTTCGGCATCGTCGACGCGTGCCGGGGAGACCGGTGGATTGAGGGCCAGTATTTCTTGCATGATGTTCCTTTACGACAATAAACGAATGCTATTCGTTTTTACGATAGACGGATGGGCGCAACGAAATCAAGAGTTTTAACGAATGACTTTCGTTTAATTTGTGTATGCTCATGTCAAGAGACTTCGAAGTATGAGGGGAATTCATGGCCAGGCCTTCCAAGCCCAAGCTCAGCACCACTTCAATTGCTGATGCTGCACTCAAACTCGTGGACGCGCATGGAGAGTTCACCCTCCCGCTTCTAGCTAAAGAGCTCTCAGTATCCGCATCATCGCTCTACAACCATGTTCAGGGCAAGGCAGAAATTATCGAGCTGATGCGCGGGCGAGCCATGGCGCAGATTCAGCTTCCAAACTTGCAGCAGGTCACGTGGCAAGAAGCTGTCGAAGCCATTGCCACCGAATACTGGACGTCCTATTCCGAGCACCCACGGCTTATCCCCCTACTTACCAGCCACACGGTCAGAGATAGCACCACATTGCGTGTCTACGATGCCCTGGCCGAGGCTTTCGCACTGGCAGGCTTTGATCCCAAGCGTCGCCTCCAAGCCATCACCATCATCGATTCTTTCGTCCTCGGTTCTGCCTTAGACGCAGCTGCACCAGAAGTTGTATGGGAGTCCGGACCAGAATCTTCGCACTATTTCAAGGAAGCATTAGAAGCCGATTTAGCCGATAGCAACCGATCCCGTGTGACCTTTGAGCTAGGACTTTCCATGCTGTTGGAGTCTCTTGCACAGCAGAGTTCCGCAGGCACTTTCAAGGCAGGAAAATAGAATTCGACGTAAATTGCTCGCGTTCTAAGAGCAGGTGAAGTCTCTCGCGAGCAGCAGCCCGGGGTGGTAAACGATGGTGCGAGTCGGAGAGTCCGCCACCGGCGAGACCCATCCAATGTTGCTGCCGCTTTCAGTGACGTCTTTGTTATCGGTGGTGTAAACCACCAGAAGCTTAACCTCCATAGTCTGCGCCCCACCCTCCGTGATGAGCCCTATCAGATTGAGTCTTGGCCCATAATCTGTAGAGGTTGCCCCGGAAGCCAAACTCGTATACCTATAAGTAGATGAGTCGACCTTGGTCCTTACTGCCAAGCGTGCTCCCGAAGGGAGTTGCTGCGCAGGCCATGACACGGTAGCTGTAGTCAGTAGTAACACTCGAGACTCTGTACAGGCCAAGGAACCCGTAGCCGGTTGCACTATATTTGCCTGCACCGCAGCAGACGCGGTGGCTGAACCGGTAAACGCTGCATGAGTAGTTTCGCTTTTCGGCACCTGCAAGACCAGTGCACCCAGCAACACCACCACGGTCAATCCGCCGATGGTTCGGGAAAGATTCCCTAGTTTCTTTCGCCCCGCTGTCCTGCTATGCGAATCTTGTTCACCGGGCTCCGCAGATTGGGATCCGTGCAGTTCTTCATTTGAATCATCTGGTTTGGAACCTTTTCGCCAAAACGCAATATACAAAAGGTACCCACATAGCAGAATGCCAAGGGTATAAGCCCATGGTTGGCTCAGCCACGTGACAACATAGCCAAGACCAGGGACACTCAAGAACAGGTGATCCATCTGTTCGACGCTGTAGGTTTCTATGTCGGGAACAGGGTTGGCATCGCCTTTGAGAACCAGCCCTTCGGGAGCCTTTTCAACAACTCGATGGGTAATGCGTTCCCCCTGAGAATTGACCACCGACACCACATCGCCAACGTTAACTTCCTCAACCGAGGCAGGCACAGACAAGCCCAAGGCCCCCACAGGTATTCCCGGTCCCATAGATCCCGAAACAAATACCAAAGGCTTTATGCCAATGACCATCGCCAGCACCGCTAGGAGCAAGCAAAGACTTCCAAGTCCGGCACCGAAGTTCAACAAGAATCGCTGGAGCGGCCCGAGCGATGATTTGCTCTCGTGTCCAGTTCGTTGACTACCCATCTTATGACCCCACACTCGAAGTGAAGTCCAAAGAAATGGTAGTTGAAGCACCTTGCAGCGCGTTCGCTGCGGTCAAGGGAAGTGAATATTGAACGCACAGAGATTCACTGGCTCCCGTGGCCAAAGGTCGTGTGGCCGAGGCACTCCCAAAACTCGTTCCCGTGTTCTTAGTCATCAGCGTGGTTCCACCCGAGCAGGTGACGTTCGAGCCCGAACCACTCAGGGTTGCGCCGGTCTTCACTAGGATCGTTAGCGCAGAACCTAAGGTGGCACCTCCGGATTCAGTAATTTTTCCTTGGAAAGAATAGGGCGCAGAAATAGAACCAGTATTCTTCACAACCACTACCGATGCAGAGCTTGCCCCCGGATATAGATTGTTACCGTTTATCGGCATCTGGTAGCTCGCCGATGTTGCACTACCTGTCGTGGCGCCAACCCCCAGCGCAACCGTCGCCGTGCTGATGTTCGAAGTGGCAGTAGCCTGGCCAGTCCAAGAAGCCAGCGTTGAGACCGCACCAAAGCCAACGAGGATGCCCAGCGACAAGATCGCCTTGACTCGTACCGATTTACCGCTCATGCTTCGTCTCCCTCCCTTGGGCAATTCTTTGATTCCGGTTTCGACTTGCACCTAGCGCAATGCTTCCTGCGACTAGAGATCCCAATGCCATCAGTAACCACAAGCTACTAAATCCCGTATCGGCTAGTTCATCCTTTTCTTCTGGATCAGTCCCTTGGGGCGATTGATCTCGGGGAGCCTGACTCGGCGGTTGATCACTGTCATAGGTTTCCACGGCATCAATGCGCACCTGCAATGATCGCTCCTGCCGATCTTCAGCTAACTTATCTGCTGACCACGGCAGTCCGATTTTGAGCTCAAACTTCTTGGCTTGCGCAGGTTGCAACCTAGCTACCGATGCGTTGACGGTTTCAAAATACATCCTGGTCGAAGCCTCCGGTTCAATGGGTTGGACCGTGACTTCGATTCCGGTGGGGCGATCATTACGCACCCACAATGATCTAGTGATCTCGTCCCCCGGTACCAGGGTCGACTCATCTTCGAAGAGTGGCGGAGGATCCTGAGAGTATGTCTGCCCATCACCGCTGTAACTCAGGCCTTTTTCCGTGGAGGAAGCGGAAGCTCTGAGGACATTAGCACCTGGAAATACCTGCAGTACAACGGCCAGGAGGGCGGCACATAGAGAGAGGCGCAGTATGCTCTTCATCGTTGCTTACCCTGCCTCTCTCGCCATGCCCCAATGAACATCACCAGGGAGTACACGATCAAACCGCCAGCCACGACCCAGGTCAGCCAGGTTCGTTGTTGCATAGATAAGGCGCTGTTGACGTAACCCAAGAGCGGGAGTGAGTACCAAAGCTTTCCCCGAATTTGTTCGCTGCGCACTGGATCATCCACGGTGTTATTGGCATCGCCCTGGAAGATGATCCGCTGTTCACCGCTCAGGTTTGTTCCCATGGAGACGACCCGATGCGTGACGACTTCTGGCTCACCAGATTTCAGTTGGTACGTCGCCACATCACCAATGTGAAGTTCTTTCGGATCCAGTGGCTTCACAACTACCAAGGTGCCGGGAGGAAAATTCGGGCGCATGGAACCGGTGAGCACCGTATAGGCGGTGGCTCCCCCAAGTTTTGGAATCACAATCATGAGTGCAATAAGAGCGAGCACAATAAAGAGCACGAGCCACGAAATGATCTGGCCGCTCCACCAAAAGATTCCTGTCTTTTGTGGCCGTTCACCACCGCGGATTCGCTCTTGAACGCTCATCGTTGTTGTCCCGTGAAACGTAGATTCAACGAGAGCTTTCCACCAGAGGCGGATTGTGGCGCCTGCGAAGGAATCGACACACGAATGCACAAGTTTTCGGTTGAGTTAGTTGAGCCAACACCCAAATCTCTCGCGGAAGCAAAGGACGCGTCAGCACCCAACGGTCCAACGTAGAGCTGTTGACCCGTTAATGATTGGCCAGCTTC
The DNA here is from genome assembly GCF_039602135.1 of Glutamicibacter sp. B1. NCBI lineage: Bacteria > Bacillati > Actinomycetota > Actinomycetes > Micrococcales > Micrococcaceae > Glutamicibacter > Glutamicibacter ectropisis. The sequence continues at coordinate 3,134,100 of NZ_CP125942.1, forward strand.
ACAGGCTGCCTGATCCATTCCGGTATAGATGCTCAGTTGCACGGCATTGGCCAGCGCTCGGTCAGCAGCCGTCGGTGAAGCCAGAGAATTTGTCGCGCCATCCAGCTGATATGACAACGCAACTGTGCCCGCATTACTCATCGCTAACGGAGCCTGGGTAAACGATCCTGGAATTAAAGCAGAACCAGAAAGCTTAGTGAATTGAAAGTCCTTTGCACCGCCAGCTAATAAGCTGAGTGATCCAGTCTTTATTGTGGGCGGGTCAACTCGGCTTTCTGCGCGCCACGAAGCGGCCGTGCCCTGCGCGCTGATTCCCAGCAACAACAGCACGGCCGCGACTAAGGCGAACTTCAGCGGTTTTGGCATACCCCGAAAAGCACTAGTCCTTAGTTACGAACGGACCTGATCCAAGGTCAGTGTCAGGGCCTGAAGGTCTACCACTTGGTCATAGGTCGATGGTGGTGTGTCTCCCACCGCACCCTCGTCGAAGGTGACGGTGATGAGGAACGGAACAGCATAAGTACCTGGTTCAGCGAAGCTCAGGGTTCCATCAGTTTCTTCGGTGATTCCCGGCGCCGATGCATCTACCTTGAGGTCAACGGTGACGTAGTCTGCAAGGCCCTTCAAATCAGTAGCTTCCTGATCAACGCTGAGCACGCCGGCAATGTTCTTTCCTTCAGCATCAATGGTGGCGGTCTGGCTGAAAGTCACGACATCGCCAGGAACAAGTTGCTGGGTCGTTGGATCGAATGGCTCCGGTGCATCCGGGTTGCTGATGTCCTGCCATTCGCCGGTTCCGGTGGTCGTCAAGTTCAGATGGCCTGATTCGATGGTACCTGCGTCAATGGTCTGAGTTGCTTGCCAACGTGCAATCGTTCCCGCACCACCGAGTAGCAGAGCTCCAGCTGCAACGGCGGCGATGGTTGCCTTGGTTACTTTTTTCATGAAATTCCTGTCCTCAAAGTTCAGGTGTCCGAGTGACCCTTACTTTAAGTGAATCTCATTTACGGATTTTCTCAAGCCCAAACCCTAGAAAGACCGTCATGCCAGGCGGAGAAATTCGTCCAAATTTTGCCAACCATTTGTCTATGGGAATTAGACGGATGGCGATAATCTTCTTACAAGAGCACAGATCCAAGTACTGGAATTTGCGCTCAACCGTTGGGAGCAGAAGCGAAAAGGTTCAATCCCATCGCTCTAGACAACTGGCCAATGGCCAACTGCGCCCGCACGGAATTCCCTGCCATGTCCAGTGGTGGTGAGAATGCGCCAATGGCGCCTTTACCCGGTGCCACCGCAACAATGCCGCCGGAAACTCCCGACTTCGCCGGGATACCAATTTCAAAAAGCCATTCGCCCGAGCGTTCGTACAGGCCATTGGTGGCCACCACAGCCAAGGTGTCTCGGCAAACATCCGCATCGATGACACGTTGGCCGGTGACCGGATTGACTCCACCATCAGCCAAGGTGGCGCCCATGATGGCTAGGTCATGTGCGGTGACGTTTAGCGAGCACTGTTTTGTGTACACATCAACAGCGTCAAAGGGATCCTCATCTAATCGTCCGTTACTTTTGAGCAAGTATCCCAAGGCCTTATTGCGCTCGTTAGCCAACGACTCAGAATGGTAAACCTCGTCATCTAGGCTCAACGAACGACCAGCAAAAGCTGAGAGTCCTTCCCGAACGTTCTCCCACTTTTTTGCTGCGGTCTTTCCGGGGATCATCGACGTGGTGGCAATTGCCCCTGCATTGACCATCGCATTCATCGGGTGACCATTATTTAGTTCGAAGGCCATGACCGAGTTGAACGACATTCCGGTGTTGTTCACCCCGATGCGTTCACGTACCGCTTCTCGACCATGTTCCTGAAGAACTAGAGCGTAGACAAACATCTTGGAGATGGACTGAATGGAGAAGTGATAACCGCAGTCCCCCACCGAGTGCACCGAACCACCGACGTGAGACATGGCAATGCCAAAAAGGTTCGGGTCCGCTTGGCCAAGAACCGGGATGTAGTGAGCCAACAGGCCCTCATCAACATCCGCATAGCGTTCGTGCGCTTGCCGCAACAACTGATCGATCTGATCATGTTCCAGCTCACCGGTAGAAACCTGCTGGACCACATCGTCAAAATCTGTTGGGATGGTCTCGTTATTACCTTCCGAAGGATAGTTCACGCTCACCTGCCTCACCGCTGATAACGCCTAATTACTCGTACCTGATTTGAGACTACCAACCCCGTGATCCCATAGCATCATCAAGTCGATTCTTTAGGTTGGTAATACCTAGCACAGCCGAACCCATGATGGCGAGACTATGTGTTTTGGGCGACAATGTGGAGCAACTTACAGCGCATCCACCCCTACCTGACTTAGCATTTTGAGTATGGCTAAGGGTATTACTTTTCATACGCGTAAGTGGGTTCGCCCAGAAGATCTGAATGCAAATGGCACGCTGTTCGGCGGTAGCCTTTTGCGCTGGATTGATGAAGAAGCTGCAATCTACTCCATCATTCAGCTAGGCAACAAGCATGTTGTCACCAAGTTCATGTCAGAAATTAACTTCATCGCCTCTGCTAAGGAAGGCGACCTGATCGAGATGGGCCTGACCGCGATCGACTTCGGTCGAACCTCGATCACCCTGCGTGCAGAAGTACGCAACATCTTTACTCAGGAATCAATCCTCACCATCGAAAAGATCGTCTTCGTGAACATCGGTGAAGATGGCCAGCCTGAACCACATGGCTACGACCACATCACCTACACCCGCGACCGTATCCCGCTGGAAATCACCAAGGCACTCGTCTAAAAATTCATTTCCACTGCCCTAAGCCCACACTGCATTCAGGGTGTTTCCAAAGGCCTCGATCTGCAGCACTTTCACAGTGCTCAGGTCGGGGCCTTATTGCATCATGATTAGAGTTTTCCCGGCACTCTTGATCCGGCGCAAGGCATGACGCAAAGTAGTAGTTGCTAGCAACTAGCACCCGCCTCTACAGGAGCGAGCACAGCCATGGGCCAAATGATTTTTGTTAATCTTCCGACCGCCGATCTAGCGACCGCAGACAAGTTCTATGAGGCACTGGGGTTCGCCAAGAATCCTGCCTTCTCCGACGAAAACGCCACGTCATGGATCATCGACGAGAATATTTTTGTCATGAGCCTGCAACAAGAATTCTTCGCCAGCTTCTTGGTCAACGGTGATAAGCCAGCAATTGGATCCGGGCATCGTGAAGCGTTGAACGCTTTGTCTTCCGATACCCGTGAGGGTGTCGATGATTTTGTGACAAGAGCCCAAGCAGGTGGCGGTAGCGTCTATCGTCCAGCCGATGAGCCGTTCCCTGGAATGTATCAGGCAGCAGTCCAAGACCCAGATGGCCATGTCTGGGAAATTTCGTGGATGAGCCCTGAAGCCTTGCAGTCCATGGAAGCTCCAAGCAACTAAAGGCCATCACAGCTCTAGGAAACTTCTGAATTCCGTAAATGTTGTGCACCGGATGGTGCGCGACGTTTACGGAATTGTTTTTTCATCCCCTTGGCCGGATAGATCGGTTCGGGCCAACGTGGTGGAAGTGAGTCGCCTAGGGTGACTCCACGCATTCTGCGACCAAACATTGGTAGCACCCATTGTCTTAGCCATTCCACATCGCGCTGGGTAGCCTGCCAAAAACCCACCCGCTCAATGTCACCGAACGGATAGAATTCCAAGTGGTGTTCAGAGCCAAGAATCTCAAGAATGCGGATGGCCATATAACGGTGACCGGCACGGTTCATATGTAACTTATCCGTGTCCCACATGCGCTTATCCCGGTACACTTCCCACTGCCAGTAATCCACCAGAACCACGTTCTCTGGATACATGAGCGCCAATTCCCGTACACAATCATTGAAGCGCCAGTTCCGTCTCTTGAACGGAGCCAACACCGGGTGTACCGGAATGTCAAAACCGGTAAATAACAAGACTTTCGCCCCAGTCGAGACAAGGTCACTGACTGCCTGGGCATAGCGTTCAAGGAAAATTTTCATATCCTTGCGGAATTCCAAGATATCGTTGCCGCCAGCATAGAAGGTGATGACTTCTGGCTTCAGCTCTAACGCAACTGGAATCTGCTCTTCAATAATTTGTTCCAGTCGACGGCTGCGAATTCCTAGATTGACGTACTGCCATTGCGGATCAGCCTTGGACAGTTGCTTGGCCACCCTATCGGCCCAGCCCCGCACGCCATTGGGTAGCCGAGGCTCCCAGTCCCCCACACCTTCGGTGAAGGAATCTCCTAGCGCCATAAATAGCCGTCCCATGGTAGCGACGCTATTGCCCCAACATGCATGTCATTAAGACTCCAGTTGAATTTCGGGTAAATGCTAAGCTCGCTCGCTTTTACTCTTTAGAGCATTTTGCGCATGATCAATCGAGGCATCCGACTGGCCTGAGCATCACTGACACCCACCACCTCAAAACCAAGTTCTTCAAACATCTTGCGGGTTCCAACAAAGGCCATGGTCAGATCCATTCTGCCTTCGGGGTCTACGGGGTAGGCTTCCACCGCCGGTGCACCCAGCTTCCTGGCATACTCCACCGCACCACGCACCATTTCGCGGTTCACTCCCCGGCGCCTAAACCCGCCGCGTACCACCATGCAGATGATGCTCCACACCGCCACGTCATCCACCGGCCGAATCAGCTTTGAGGCTTCCAGCCGCGGAATCTGGGTTCTAGGCGAGATGCTGCACCACCCCACAGGCTGGTCATCTAGATAGGCGTCACCCCAGGGGCAATCTCTTCTCGGCTCAGTGAGCACATGGCCTCATAGCGGTCATCTCCTCCGCGCTCACGGATTTCTTGAGCGCTCAGCCGGTGGGACAAACACCAACAGTGTTTCTCCCGGCGATTGGGGTTCACCACCGCGGCAAAGTCATCCATCCTCGACTCAACCAACGGTTCAACTCGTAGCGTCACTGCGGTGTCCATGCCACCATCTTGCGCCTGCCCAACAGCGATCACCAGATCTAACGGAGAAAAAGTTCGGGTTTTCCATAATGATCTTCTCTGGATCTCTCGGTACCAGCCCGACCTGGGTCAATCTACTGTTGAATTATGACTTCGACACCTTGGTTCTTTCCAGGCGCCGCCACCGGGCGTCCACCGCTGAAATTAGGTTTCACCCTACTTCATTTGGCAGTTCTTGGTACCTTCGGCACCGTTGGACTGTCGTTGCTGACCATCTGGTTGACCGCCGGCATTGGGTTCATCCCGCTATTTGGCCTCGGCTTAGTACTGCTCGTGGGGTTGCTCGCGACGCTCTTCTTCGTGGCACGGATCGAAATCCTACGTGTCAGTGGACTCTACGGAATCGATGCGGTGCCATTGCACTGGCCAGAGCGCCGCGGCCCAGGCTTCGGCGAATACCTCAAAACCCTCGGCCGGGCAGTCCGTGATGGGCGTATGTGGGCCGCCATCGGGTCCCTAGTGCTCTCCTGCATTACCGGGGTGATCATGCTCAGCGTGCTGCAGTGGACCGTGCACTTTGCGATCTTATCTTTCGCCCCACTAACCAACGTACAAACTGTGACAGGACCTTTCTCCCTGAACACCCCGGCAGATCAAGCCCCATGGCTGATGCTGCTGGCCATTGCCGGTATCGGCATCATTATCGGCTCGGCGTTTTTACACCGCGGCATGACCGTGGGCATTATCGGGTCCCTGGCCCGCGAAACTGTACTGACCGAAAGGGTACGCAGCACCACCGTGCAACGTGAGGGTGCAGTGCGCGCCGCCGAGGTAGAACGCACTAGGATCGAACGCGACCTGCACGATGGGGTTCAGCCTCGATTGGTTTCGGTGGCCATGACCCTAGGCCTGGCCCACCAACAGATCGATTCCAATCCGGAAGCAGCCAAGGAATTGGTCGCAGAGGCTCATGCCTCCACCAAGTCCGCCATTACCGAACTGCGTCAGCTCACCCGGGGTATTTATGCTTCGGTACTCGATGACCGTGGCCTGGATGCGGCCCTGTCTGCGGTGGCCGGCCGGTCACACATCCCGGTCCAGCTCGATGTCCAACTCGAAGGGCGTTACCCGCGGGTGGCCGAAGCGGCCGTGTACTTCGCGATTGCTGAAGCCCTGACCAACGCGGCCAAGCATTCACGGGCTCAACGCTGTCAGGTGACGGTGCGGGTACGGGAAAGCGAGACAGGAGCGTACCTGTGGGCGAAGGTCGAAGATAACGGTGTGGGCTCGGCTCGCATCACCCCCGGCGGTGGTTTGGATGGGATCAACAACCGTGTTCTGGCAGCCGGTGGAAGCCTGCAGCTACAAAGCCCGGCCGGCGGGCCGACGACCCTGGAAGTGAGTGTGCCATGCGCGTACTAATTTGTGAGGATTCGGTGCTCTTGCGCGAAGGACTCGTGCGATTGCTGGAGCACAGCGGTCACCATGTGGTCGCTGACCTGCCCGAAGCGAGCGGACTGATGGACTTCCTAGCAACGGTAAACCCCGATGACTTCCCGCAGATCGCGATCTTGGATGTGCGTTTGCCCCCGACCTACACCGATGAAGGTATTCGTGCGGCCCTCCAGGTGCGCAAGGCCTACCCGGATTTGCCCCTGTTGGTACTCTCCCAATATGTGGAGGAACGCTACGCTTCGGAATTGATTTCCACCCAGTCAGGGGCCATTGGTTACCTTCTCAAAGACCGAGTGGCCGATGTCAACGAGTTCATCGCCTCGCTGGAGCAGATTGCTGCTGGCGGCACGATCCTAGATCAGGAAGTGGTGTCACAGCTATTGACCCGACGTAATCATGATGACCGGATGCAACGACTTACCGATAGGGAACGCAGCGTGTTGGCTGCGGTGGCCGAAGGCAAATCCAATCAAGCTATTGCGGCCCTACTCTTCCTCTCGGAGGCCAGCGTTGAAAAATACATCACTTCCATCTTCCAGAAGCTCGGCCTAGAAGCCGACGGAACGGGCAACCGGCGTGTGCTGGCAGCCCTGGCACATATTCAAAACCTGGGCACCAACAGCACAGATAGGAACGGATCATGACCAGCATGCACACCACCAACCTGCCACCGGTTCCCCCGAGAACTACGGGAAATCCACGAGGCAACGGTACCGCCTTGAATATAGTTCTCGCTGTGATTGGTGGCTTGGTTATTTTGACCTTGCTCATCGGCTCGGCACGAAGCGCCTTTGGCGCACTGAGCCGCGAACACTCCACACAGAACGTGAGCGTACAAGGCGTCACGGCACTGAAGATTAGTGCCGGTACCGGAAGCTTTGATCTGCGCTTCGCCGACATCAATGAAGCCACCTTAGAAGTCGAGAGCACCAGTGCCCAAGATTGGCAGCTCAAGCGCGAAGGCAGCACCCTCGTCTTAGATTCCCCTGACCCGTGGGGTAACTGGTGTTTCTTCGGCTGTGACTTCCAGGAAAATACCGCAGTACTCACCCTTCCCGAGTCGATGAATGATGGCTCTTTGGATGCCTACTTCAAACTTGCAGCGGGAGATTTTAATGCCGTGGGTTCTTATAAAGACCTTCAGATTGAGGTGGGTGCCGGCGAGCTAGATATGTCGGGAGCGGCGCAGTCGGCCAAGGTTCAGCTAGGTGCCGGTCAGGCCAATGTGAACTTGGCGGATGTACAACAGGCGGACTTCAAGATTTCTGCTGGTCAGCTGAACGGCACTCTCTCGGGCAAGGCTCCACAGCATGTGACCGCAAGCGTGAGCGCTGGTGCTTTGGATCTTGCGCTGCCTCAAGGCACCTACGACCTACGTCAGAATGTTGCAGCCGGGGACGTGAGCAACCGACTGAGCACGGATGTGGACTCACCGAACAAGATCTCGGTGGAGGTTGCTGCCGGTAATGCAACCTTCTACCCACAGGGCTCCGGCCCTGCGGTGTGGAACGACTAAAGTCGAACTAGAAACAGAGCGGGCTACCAATGAATCTTGATCATTGGTAGCCCGCTCGTTACGTACAAAAAGTTTAGGCTTGCTTGTTCTTCAGTGCTGCCAAGCGTGCTTCAACTTCAGACAAATCCGGTGCAGCAGCTTCCAGCTCTGGGCTGGCAGGTGCCTGTTCAATGACGTCTTCTGGATTATTGCTGGCCTTCAGGGCAGCTAATCGAGCATCAACTTCGGTCGCCGCACCCAAATCCTCTAGTTGCGCAAACTGTGCATCAAGTGATGACGCTGCCAGTTCTTGAGCGCCACGAACTTTGGCTTCGTCCTGGCGGATTTTCTGCTCAAATCGGCTGATCTCGCTCGATGGATTGCTGAAGTCCAGGGCCTTCATGGTGTCCATCATCTGGGTCTGAGTTTTGGCATTACGTGCGCGAGCCACCAGCTCATCACGCTTAGCCACCAATTCCTGACGCTTAGACTGCATGGTGTTCAAACCAGTCTTCAGCTTGTCGACGACTTCACGCTGGGTGGTGACCGTGGACTGCAGTGAAGCAGCCTTCTTCTCGGCAGCCATCTGACGTTGAATCGCGACGGTAGCCAGCTGGTTGAACTTCTGCTGGTTGCCCGAGTCCCCCGCCGCTGCATACTCGTCTGCCTTATTCGAGGCAGCCACAGCTTTGGTGCCCCATTCGCTAGCTTCCTGCTGCAGCTTGGTCAGGTCGTCCTCGGCCATACGCAAGTTGCCGATGGTTTGAGCGACAGCCTGCTCGGCTTGAGCAATATTGTTGGTGTAGTCGCGGACCGTCTGGTCCAGCATCTTCTTCGGGTCTTCCAGGGCGTCCAGTGCTGCGTTGGCGTTAGCCTTGCCGATTCCGAAAATTCGAGCCCAAAATGAGCGCTTCTTTGCCATGGTGCGTCCCTTCGTCGTCCTTTGCTTAAAGCTTAGGGGAAGAGCGCCCAGCCCTATAACCGTGATCCCGGAGGGCGAACTTATGCGTCGAAATGCCGCAAATAACGGCCCGGCGCTTCAAGGAACAAGCGCCAATTACTGACCATTTCCAAGTCGTCATACTGTGCCGGACGAATCCCCCAGTCACCGATCTCGTAGATTTTCGCCTGCGGCAGGGAAGCAAGTATCGGTGAATGCGTGGAAAGGATCACTTGGGATCCACTACGCAGCAGATCCGTGATGTGCGAGAGCAACATCAAGCAGCCGTTAAAGGAGAGTGCCGATTCGGCTTCATCAAAAACCCACAGGCCATTAACGGCGGACCGTTGAGTAAAGAATTCAATGAAGGATTCACCGTGGCTTTGAAAGTTGTGTTTGCCGCGTGAGCCGATAGATCCCAAGTAGGTGAAATGTCCGTGCATGGTTTCGGCCCGCAAGAAGACGCCGGCTTTAGAAGCACCCGCACCGCGTTCTAATTGCAGGTGAGAAGACAGCCCTGATTCGGTGGCCTGGGTTTGGTGCATGGCGTCTTGGGTTCCGCCTTCGGGGTTCAACCCAAAGGCGGCAGCGATACCTTCTACGAGTGTTGATTTGCCGGCACCGTTTTCACCCACGAGCACGGTCAGCTGTCCCAATTCCAGGCCTTCATCTAAGACTTGACGGACCGCGGGGATTTGGGCGGCCCAATCGGTGCGGTCCATCGGTTCCTTGGGGTGCTCGGCGATACGGCGTAGCGGTAAGGAATCAAAGAACGCGTTCATGTCCCAGAGAGTATCAGCCCCGTACGACAGGAGGATTTGCCCCTGTCGGTCGGATTTCGTTCTCAGTGTCCCACCCCTATGATCTGACGCTTCTGACAGATATAATGATTGTACCTACCGTCAGGAGGTTGCCATGAGCACCCCAAAGCGATCTGTCCAGCAAGCGCGTCCGGCCAAGGACAGCGTGCGGACGAAAACAGCCGGGATCACCTCACTAACTAAAGAGTTTCAGTCCGCTCTAAGTAAGAAGATGGAGCAGGACAGTCAAAGTTTGCATGGAATCACTCCTGCACAAAGAGCTGCCATCACTAGCGACGCGACCGAAGCTTTCGAAACACTAGCCGAGAAAGTTCAGCATAATCTTCGCTTAAATGAAGCAGCTCCCCAGAACGTAACTCAGGTAGATCGTGGCGATACTACAATGGTCAATATCGCTGTCGATATGCAGCAAAGCCTCCTTTCATTGGGTCCGGCGTTGGCAAAAATCAGCACACCTGTATCTCCACAACTAGCTCGTGCGAGCGCTGCAACCGAACAGGCTTGGCGCGACCTTCAAAACGAGTTCGGGCTACTCACCAGCACGGAGGTCTCCAACCTAGTGGGATCCGATCCCCCCAATCGATCCTATGCTTCAAATCAGCGTTCCCAGGGAAAGTTGATTGCTGTGAAACGACCCAAGGGATTGCTCTATCCGGGCTATCAATTCGATCGGACAGAGCATGTAATTCTTCCAGTAATAGAACAGCTGATCATTCTCGCCAAAGCAGCAGGACGTAGCGAATCGAGCCTTGCGCTGTGGATCATTCGCCCCACGAGCTATCTCGACGGCGATCGACCCGTTGACCGATTCACTGATACTGACGAAGTCTTGGAGGTCGCAAAGCAAGCCTTTGGTGTCCAATGGTGAATTTCGAACCAGGCGATCCATTTGATCCGCTGACTTATAGCCTCCAGCCAGGTACGCACCTATACCGTGTCTACAGCAACCAGAGAACTAGTCCCGTGGAATTTAATCCTGGCGTTGGCTCGCCAACTCGCTTCGCGTTCTTTGGTATTCCCTTAGTCTCTGTCCTATACGCCGCAGAAACGGAGCAGGCAGCAATCTGCGAAACCATCTTGCACGATGTACCACCGGGATCAGGTTATGTAATGTTCGACGACATCAAGAACAAGGTCTGCGCGCAAATAACACCTTCCCGCGTCCTGAAGCTGGCATCCCTCATGGGAGACGGACTACGGAAACTTGGCACCGAAGCAAAACACGTGACTGGAACGATGTCTTCGGAATATCAACGCACAGTTAAGTGGGCTCAAGCTGCCCACACTGCAGGTTTCGACGGTCTGGTGTGGATGAGCAATCGAAGAAATACAGACCGTGCTTATGTCTTCTTCGGCGACAAAGTGATTGACGGAGACCTTGATATCGTGCCGGTTCATGGCAACATTTACGCGGCCGGTCCGGGATTCGAGAGAATTGTGGATTACCTATCTAGCGTCGACGTTGAAATCCTGATGGCCTGATTACTGTGCTTTACCCAGCACGGTCGTGTTTGGCTCAAGAGTGACCGTTCGAACCCATACAATACTCAAAAGTCGCCATCTGCAAGCGCAAATGACGACTTTTAGTTAAGCGCGGAAACGAGCTCAAGAAACCGGAAGCATGTTCTGCGCGAAGAACTCACTCAATTCCTCACGGGCTTCCAGCGGGAAGATGCCAGCAACATACTGATCTGGGCGAACCACGACGATGGCACCGTTTCGGCTAATTTCACGTTCTTCGAAGATGTCGCGTCCATGACCAGCGGCGAACACCTGGTTAATGTCGTGTAGTCCATAGGGAACCTTCAGCGGCTGGAAAATCTTTGGCACATCATGCAGTTCTACCTCGGTGTAGTCCTGCTGGTAGATGGCTTTTGTATCAAAGACCGCGTCCTGGTCCCCTCCGGCAGGGGTGTAGAGGTTACGCGGAGACGCCGGATCCTGCTCCCACCACGCTGCGAAATCTGCCATGGCGGTGCCTTCGATTGCCGGAGCTGCAGCATCGGCGAACGCATAAACACGCCACCGCCCGTCAGCCTCGTGCAGGTGGCCCAGGTGGCGCCAGCGATTATCGGAACGGCGAATCACCTCGGCAGATTTGAAACGCTTACCAATCGGGTATCCCGGGGCGAGATCCTGGTGCTCAACACCGGTGGTGATGGCCGATTCGGTGTACTGGGTCATGAAGCCGGCAGGGAACTCCATGGTCTTGGTGTAGTACTTCTCCAACTCATCTGGGTCTTCCCAATCGTCGACGGACTTGGCCATCAGCGAGGACCATTCCTTATCGAAGTCGATCAGGTTCTGCGCGATCACCTTGCGCTCTTCGGCGTAGGTGTCCAGCAGTGCCTGTGGGGCGCGGCCTTCGAGCACGGCAGCGAGCTTCCATCCGAGGTTAAAACCGTCCTGGATGGACACGTTCATACCCTGGCCGGCCTTGGCCGAGTGGGTATGGCAGGCATCGCCCATGATGAAGGCATGTGGCGTGCGGGTGCCACGCTCTTCCTCTGAGACGTCGTCGAAGCCGTCGGTGATGCGGTGAGCTACCTCGTAGACCGAGAACCAGGCCACGTTTTTGACGTCCATGGTGTACGGGTGAATGATGCGGTTGGCGGTGGCCACGATGTCTTCCACCGGGGTGTTGCGGATGGCTCCTGCATCTTCTGCGGTGAGTTCTCCCAAATCCACGTAGAAGCGGACCAGGTAGCCACCTTCGCGAGGGATCAAAAGAATATTGCCGGCGTCATGGGACTGGATGGAGCACTTGACTTGAATGTCTGGGAAGTCGGTATTGACCATCACGTCCATCACGCCCCAAGCGTGCAGGGCAGCGTCCCCGTGGAGTTTATGGCCTAGCGAGCGGCGTACCTGGCTACGAGCACCATCGCCACCCACCAGATATTTGGCTTTTACAATGCGTTCTTCACCGGCTCGTTCACCGGCGACATACTTGATCCGGGCTGAGACTGGGTATTCGGCTTCTGGGTCGATTTCGCAGTCGAGGTATTCCACGCCGTAGTCGGGGGTCACTTTGCCTGGCGCGTGTTCGGCATCGCGCAGGAAGTAGTCCAAGATTCGCGACTGATTGACATAGATATGCGGGAATTCGCTCATACCGGTGGAATCATCGGCGGCCCGCGAGTGGCGTTTGATGTTGGCAGGGTTCTCTGGATCCGGGGTCCAGAAGCACATCTCGACGTTGCGGTAGGCCTCTTCGGTGACTTCGTTGGCGAAACCGAAAGCTTGGAACGTTTCCACCGAACGGGCCTGGATGCCGTCCGCCTGACCAACTTCTAGCCGTCCGGGGCGCATCTCGATGGCGCGTACGTTGATGCTTGGGAATCGTGAGAGCTGGGCGGTGACAACGGAAGCGGCCGGACCGGTCCCGACAATCAGCACATCCATTTCCTCGGGAATTTCTGTTGCCCGGTTGACCCCATAGCCGGCGGCTTCTTTGACGCGTGGGTCGCCTGAAACGTATCCCCGGTGATGAATCTGCATTGCGGTGACTCCTAGTTCTGTGCCACAAAAACTTCTTTGTCTCTATAGTTGCGACACTGTTCTAACTATAGAAACAAGTGTAGCCCCAATGTGACCACTTACACCATGCTCCGGAGACTCTGTTTCGCGCAACCACCCCCGGACAGTGAACGGAACAACACACAGAAATAGATAACAGCCCATGTAACCAAGGGTTTACGCGAAGCCGACGTAATTTACGTTCCGGACACAGAAACCCCAATCTCTGCGAAACATCCGCTTCCTAGGCTGGAGCACATGACAACGACGAATGAAGAACAACAGGCACCGGTCAGTACAACCGGCGGCACAAATCAGGGTCAACTCAACGCCGCCAAAGAATCCTTAGAGGACTACACGCTACGGTTCGCCCCACGCTCCTACCGCCGCTGGGTTCCTTCGGTGGTAGCCACCAGCGCCCTCGGTGGAATCGCTTATCTCGCCGACTTCTCCATCGGGGCGAATATCGCTCTGGCCCACGGCACGGCGAGCGCAATCACTGGCGTGCTGATTGCCGCGGTGATCATCTTCGTTACAGGTTTCCCGCTGGCCTATTATGCGGCCCGCTACAACCTCGACCTGGATCTAATCACCCGCGGATCCGGGTTCGGCTACTACGGTTCAATCGTCACCAACGTCATTTTTGCCACTTTCACCTTTATCTTCTTCGCGCTCGAAGGTGCCATCATGGCCCAAGGCTTGGAACTGGGCTTAGGCATTCCTAAAGCGCTGGGCTATGCGATATCAACCCTCATGGTCATCCCGCTGGTTATTTACGGCATGAAGACCCTAGCTAAGCTGCAGGTTTGGACCACACCGCTTTGGCTGGTCTTGATGGTTGTTCCTATGGTCTATCTCGTCGCCACCCACCCGCAGTCCGTCGACACTTTCGTGAACTATGCTGGCGAGCAGGGCAATAGCCAGGGAGTGAACTTCGCTTCGGCGATGCTGGCGGCCGGCGTTTGCCTCTCCTTAATGGCACAGATCGCCGAACAGATCGACTACCTTCGCTTCATGCCTCCCAAGACTGCAGCCAATGCGCGCAGCTGGTGGACCGCCGTGATCCTTGGCGGTCCAGGCTGGGTGATCTTCGGTGCTATCAAGCAGATCACCGGCATGTTCATCGCGGTGTACCTGATCGCCACGCTGGACCCCCAGGCTTCGGCCACCGCAAACGAGCCGGTTCACCAATTTCTCGGTGTCTACCGCGAAATGATGCCGGCATGGCTGGCCATGAGCCTGGCGGTGGTCCTAGTGGTCATCTCGCAAATCAAGATCAACGTCACCAACGCCTATTCCGGCTCGCTGGCCTGGACCAACTCCTTCACCCGAGTCACCAAAACCTATCCAGGTCGCATGGTGTTCGTGCTGGTCAATCTGGGCATCGCGCTGATCTTGATGGAATCGAATATGTTCGACTTCCTCAATACCGTGCTGGGCTTCTACGCGAACTGCGCCATGGCCTGGGTGGTCACAGTGGCCAGCGACATCGCCATCAACAAGTACCTGCTCAAGCTCTCTCCTAAGGTGCCGGAATTCCGCCGTGGCATGCTCTATGCGGTGAACCCGGTGGGCTTCATCTCGATGCTTGTCTCCGCCATCGCCTCCATCGCCGTGTTCTTCGGCTTGCTCGGCCCGCAGATTCAGCCGTTCAGCCCTCTGGTAGCCGTCGGCTTGGCGTTGTTGTTGCCACCGGTCTTGGCCATCATCACCAAGGGTCGCTACTACCTACGTCGCAGCGATGACGGCATCGACAGTCCGCTGTTGGATGCCGATGGTAACCCGAGCGATGAGCTGTACACCTGCTGCGTGACCGGATTGAAGTTCGAACGTCCGGACATGTTGGCCTCCGCCATACCAAGCGAGAATGGGGAGAAACAGTACATCTCCTCGTTGGCTCTGGCCACCGACCGCACCGGTGAGCACCTGTTACCGGCAGATCCACCGATCCGCTAAGTCAGGGACTTGACCCTAAAAAGGACATTCTTCGTTGAAGGCAGGCTACGCAACGTAGCCTGCCTTCAACGTTCGCTAGGCCAAGGGTCTGTCATTGACTATGAAGGCATTGGGCTAGGCTGTGAGCAAGAAACTGAACACCGAGAGTAGTACCTTGCCGAGCTACCGGCAGGCGAGATGAAATGATGAAGCAATGACCAAATCCACCGAAGGCGGATCCCAAACTTTGGGCCGCGGGCTCGAAGCACTGACCCTCATTGGCGAATCGAACGCACCACTGAGCGTTGCTGAACTGGCCGCCCAACTGGGCATTCACCGTTCCATGGCCTATCGACTGGTCAAGACGTTTGAACAGTACGGATTTGTTGAACGCATGCCTTCGGGAGATTTAGAACTGGGCGCACGCCTCGGCGCGCTGGCCCGCAATGTTGCCAAATCGCTGCAGTCTGCGGCGGCTCCCGAATTGGCTGCGGTCTCCGATGAACTTCGCATGACTGCCTTGCTCGTGGTCTTTGATGGTGAAGCGGCAGTCACTTTGAGCACGGCCGAACCACGCTTGGCTGATGCGACGGTGGCCCAACGTCCTGGCACACGACATCCCATTGATGATGGCGCACCGGGACGAGTCATCCGTTCGCAGCTCAATCCTAGTCAGTATCCGGCGAAAACTTTCGAATCCAGTCACGACGAAGTCATTCCGGGGCTACACTCCATCGCCGTACCCTTGGTTTTACCGCAGGCAAAACCCGCTGCCATCGCGGTAATTTACCCTCCACTAGAGCTAGATGAAGAGCATATTGCTCAGGTATTGTCCTCAGCTTCCCAGCGCATCTCAGCTGCGCTGGGAATTCGACTGAACTAATTACCTGAGATGTCTCCTACCGATGATTGCCTACGCGGTGCAGGCCTCGTTAGAACACCCAGCATCGCGGGGTTTGTAGGTTTCTGTTCCTTCGACCTTGTCCCACACAATGTGCCGATGCTGTCCGCAACGCTCACACGAAGGAGCCAGGTAGGTGGCCCGCTCATCCATGGTGTATACCCGAAAATCGCCCATCAGAACCTCTCCTAAAACAGCCCCGAATTCTGCACCCGAGGCGTGCTGGACCTGCTTGGTGCCTTCACTCTACGCGCGGATCGCATCACCGGCTAGAGTCGTTTCCAAACAGTTACCCACACCCTGCCAAGCAGCATTCTCCACGACCTGCAACACTAGTGCCGTGAACCAGTACAAACCGTTTCACTACCTATCGCACTGCCCGGAAAGAAGATGTCATGAGCACCTCTGAACAGAAGCTTCAACGACTCAAGGAACGCATCGCGTTACTGCTCAACAAGGCAGAAAACACCAACTTTCCGGCAGAAGCACAAACCTTCCAAGAGCACGCTGAACGGCTCATGGTTCGGTATGGCATTGGGCGCGCGGAGCTGGACGCGCAGCCGACCGGCCCTGGCAAAAAGAAGGAGCCGATCATCGAAGAGCACTTTGATATGAGCGGCACCTACCGGCTAGGTCAACGCGACGGACTTTCCTCGGTGGGCCATGCGTTTAGGACTGTGACCCTATTGCAGACGAACTATTCAAGCTTCTGTCGCTTGTACATCATTGGCCACGAGTCAGACGTGAGTACCGTCAAAAGCCTGTTCTCCTCCCTGGTGATTCAGGCGAGCCTAGCGATGAGCCACTGGTGGGGCGAAGAAGGAAAGTATCTGGCTTGGGATTGGACCGATTCCGAAAAAGTCATTGAGCGCCGAGAGTTCCAACGCAGTTTTTACCTGCAGGTGGCCGAGCGCCTCCGTGACCTTTATCAGGAGGAGAGCCAACACAACGGTAGCGGTACCGAGCTAGTTTTGGTCAGTCGCAAAGAACAGGTTGATGAATTCGTGAGCGAAAAGTATCCATCCCTGCGCCGAAGCCGAAATCGAGCCGCCACCGGTAGCTTGAATGCTGCATTGGCTGGACGGGTGGCCGGTAGCCGTGCCGACCTTGGTTTTGGAAAAGATGTTGAATCCAGTGGATCGGCCGGCGAAGTCGCTAGCTAGGACCTGCTTATTCGAAATTTACCCCTAAAATTTCGAGTAAGTCTCGCTTAGTGGAAATTTTTAACTGTC
Source organism: Glutamicibacter sp. B1 (assembly GCF_039602135.1). Classification (NCBI taxonomy): domain Bacteria; kingdom Bacillati; phylum Actinomycetota; class Actinomycetes; order Micrococcales; family Micrococcaceae; genus Glutamicibacter; species Glutamicibacter ectropisis. Next base: position 3,151,345 of record NZ_CP125942.1, read on the forward strand.
GGAGATACGCAAAAGGGCCGTTCCGAAGAACGACCCTCACTGCTGGTTCACCAGCGTTAGCCAAGCTTGGCGCGGACCATCTGGGATACTGCCTTACCGTCAAAACGACCAGCAATTTCAGCCCCAACCAGCTTCATGGCCTGGCCCATGTCTTTCATGCTCAGCTCATGATCTGAGGCAAGCTCAGCCATCACCTTATCCACGATGCTCTGGGCTTCAGCCTCGTCGAGCATCTTTGGCAGGTAGGTGGAGATGAATGCAGCCTCGGCCAACTCACGCTCAGCATGTTCGGCACGACCATCCTTGGCAGCTAACGCCGCGGTTTCTTCGCGGTTGCTGACTTCCTTGCGCAACAGGTTCTCGACGTCTTGGTCATTGAGTTCGCTGGGATTCTTGCCCGACTTCTCCTTGGTGCCAATGGCGCTCAAGATATTGCGTAGGGTGGTTTTCTCCAGCTCGTTGCCTGCTTTCAGGTGGACGATGCTGTCTTCGCGCAGGCGATCTTTCAAACTCATGGGGTCTCGCTTTCAAAGTACGTGTGATTGAAACTTTACCCTTTGACGCCAATATTCCATTGGTTGCCTTGGTACGGTAACTAAATGAAACCACGGCTCATTGGCATCATCATCGCGACGTTTGTCCTCGCGGTGGTTGCCGTGGTGATTTGGAAACCTTGGAGAGCATTCAATATCTGTGATGCGCCGAAAGAGTTTTGCGCTCTTGCCTCGGATTTGAAGCATCAAGAAGGTATCGATAAAGCAGAAGTTGACTACGAAGTCACCGCCGTTGATGCCAAGGACGGAGACTCTGCTCAAGCCTCATGGACTGTGAAACTCGACGAATCTCTGGCTGCAGACCAAGCCGGCGAGTTAGCTCAAGAAGCATCGACTCGAATACAAGATTTCGTCGACGGACAACCCTTAGTACATAGTTCGGCGCGTTTTGTTTCCGGAGAACCGCAGGATTCTGACATTCCAGATCTCGAACTGTATCCATTGGACGTCTCTGCGGGTGAAGACATCAAAGAGCAAATCACCCAGGCCTTCACCCTGCGTCAGCTCGGTGCCCAAAGTGTGGGTCAAGGATCTGCAGTTGCCAAAGATATCCCGTCCTTGAAGGTCCTCGGCGAATACACCGCCGAGCATGAATGGCCTATTAGTCTTGCCCTGGAGGATTCCTCAGTCAGGTATAGCTCCGATCAGCCATTGGATCTCGCCGAGTTTGAACTGACCTTAGAGGCTGCCACCCACGAGTCTGTAGAAATCTCTATCTTCGATTCCAGTGGCCTTTCGGTACATTCCACCGCAGAAGCTGGATCGCAAGAGGTTGCTCAGCTTGAATCATGGCTGAAGAAGCATTCGCCATTGCAGGAACCTACCGCGTTCGCCATCAGCGATGCTGGCTACGCCGACATTATCGAAGGCTGGGTTGGCCAAAAGCTTCCCGAATCGCTCATTGCTCGCCCAGCGCAATTGCCCGATGGAGTCAGCGCGTGGCCCAAGAATTCCGCAGCACCAAGTTGCACGCAGGATGACTTAGAACTGAGTCTCGGTTCTCCAGATGCCGCTGCCGGATCACGATATATGGCTGTGTACGCCAAAAATATGTCGGCTTCTTCCTGCGCCATCAACGGGTATCCGAAGATTCAGTTCCTTAACGCTCAGGGCGAATCCCAAAACGATGTATCGCTGATGCCGATGAGCAATATTCTCAGCGAGCGCGTGGTGATTCCGGCCGGAGAAAGTGTCATGTCTGCGCTGAAGTGGATGGCCATGTCTACAACGAATGATCCGGATGAAACTACTTCGCTGAGGATTGCCGCGATGTCCGGATTCCCCCAAGCTACTTACGTCCCCGAGACCGAAGGTTCCACCACGAGCCTCGATATTCTGGATGGTGGTGAGGTCACCCAAAGCCACTGGCTTCAAGCCCTCGATGGCTGGCCGATACCAAGTAACGTCGGCCAGCAGCCATCAGCCGAACGCCCGTAAGCGTCAACCTACTGGGCGCGCGGCGGGAATTTCTTGTACTTGCGGTAATGGTTCACCGCGTTTAATACCAAGTACAACTTACGGCGAGGATTCTTTTCTGCCGAGAATTTCAACGGGTTAGCAACCTTGCCGGCCTTGAGCAGTGCTGCAGCTTTTTTACCCGTTTCACTGTCAAGGAACTGTCGCAACAAGTGATGTGGCAGGACGGTAAATAGTTGTTCGTGGCGCAGCTGTAGTACCCCAGCGGCAGTCTCCATCACCGCATCCGTCTGCGGATCCGAATTATCAAAGTCTGGTCCGAGGAACTCGGTCACGTAGAAACGCGCCGGGTTGACCCCTGCAGCGGTCAGATAGAAGTGGTTTCGCCCCAGACGCGGGTTGATCTCGAAGAACTTGATCTGCCCATCGCGGCGATCAAATTTCGCGTCAATCATCGCAATACCGCGCCAGCCCAGCTCTTCAAGCATGCGCGCACCATCAGCGGCCATCTGATCATTCTGACCGGTGACAATCGCTGCCGAATTACCCAGCACCAGTGGCGCATGTTCTTCGATGACCACTTCACCGTATCCAGCGAAGATGACTTTGCCTTCTTGGGTGGCGAAGTAGGTGCATAGGCGCATCGCGTCATCGCCGCCGGGAACGTATTCCTGCAGGATGTAGCCCGAGGTGTAGCCACTGCCGTCAATCTTTGCCAGTAGGCTCTCAAGTTCTGCCCGGGAGTTGATGGTGTGGATTTTTTGCTTGCCCTCGAACTTTGCGGCGATCCAGTTCCCCGAGCTTGAAGGCTTGCCAATCACCGGGTAGGTGAAGTCCTTGGCCATCGCATCTAGCTCAGTACCCGGGTAGTACACGGCCGTGCGCGGGTGAGCAATCTGGAGCTTGTCGGCGAGCGCATAGAAGTTTTCCTTCAGCGCGGCCGCTTCGATGGTTTCCAACTCTGGGTAGGGAATCACGAAGTGCTCTTCGAGTTGCTCGCGGTGCTTGGCAATCAACATAATGTGGAAGTCCAAGGAACCAAAGAGCATTAGTGGGCGCGAGGAATCGGCATTCAGCTCGGCAGCCAAGTCCCTTAGTGCCGCAACCACGCGTGCTTCATCGGCCATAGAACCAATGGGGCGCAATTCGATGGCCACCGAATGTTCAATGACTCCGTTGCCAGCTGCCGGCAACACGACCGAGCGTACCCCGTACGCCTCGTAAAATTCGCGGGCCAGGGTGTAGGTTCCAATATCTCCGCCAAGGATGACCGGGACGAAGGGCTGGGTTGGATCTATTGCCAAAGTGCTGTTTTCCCTACTTCTTGCGCCAGTTCATGTACTTTTCGAAAGCCCAGGCCAGCGGTTTGTTCAGCGCTAGGTCCCATTCGCCGTTGGTCTGCACAATGTCGCAACCAGTGTTGGTCTTGAACTTGGTCAACCCTGATAGGTGGTGGTCCTTATCCAAGGTGGCGCTGACGCCACCCTGATCAAGGTAGCGGCAACCGGCAGCGATGGAGTCTTCCACCATGCGGTTCATGATCGCCTTCGGGGCGAAGAGCTTACGGTGTTCCGAGGACGATGCGCCGTAGAGATACCAGGCCAGGTTGGAGGAACGGATCACGATGGATGCCGCAAGATCCACGCCTTCATTGCTGGCGATGTACAGGGTGCAGGATCCTGGCACTGCTTCGTTGAGCACCCGGTGCATGGTTTCAAAGTAGCTCAGTGGGCGACCGGTGAATTCTTGGCGGTCCGCCGTGTGGTTATACAGGGCATGGAAGCGGGCCATGTCCTCGGTGTCGCCCACCTCGATTTCCAAGGTGCTCTTGAGTGCCTTGCGAGTTTCATTGCGGGTGGTCGACGAGTAGCTGGCCATGACCTGATCTACGTCCAGCTGGTTGCCTTCTTCGTCCTGCAGCGCGACGCGGGCTACGTATTCTGGCTGACCGGCACCGAAGTCCAGTCCAACGTCTTCCTTGGTGAATCCAAGATCTAGCAGTGCGTCGTTCAGAGCAAGGGCCTGCTCGGAGCTGGATTTAAGTTCGAGGTCGGAAAGCTGGTTGAAGCCTTCCTTGCCGAGATTCTTGCGCACAGCTGCGGCCGCCCAGGTGCGCACTTCGCGTCCTGGCCCCATTTTCAGCTGGAAGGCGCCACGGTTTTTGAGGTAGGCGGCCAGTGGTCCAATGACGTTCTCTGCCCGGTAGGTCTGAAAGTCGATGACCGGACCGTCGGGTACGTAGGCAAGAGTCTTTTTGATCACGGGGGCGGCTCGGTGCAGCACCAGGGCGGTGCCTACCAGTTCGTCTTGGTCGAAGAAGCCGAGGGATTCGCCACGCCAGCCGCCCTTGACCCGGGCCCATTCCGGACGCTGCAGGAAGCTGACGTCGTGGGCGGTTTCAAGGAAGGCTGAGTGTTCGGCGCTGGAAATCGGACGCACGTGCAGGTCGTTGTGGCTCACGGGTGAAATCCTATCGTGCTTCGTGCAGATAAGCAGGGAGGCTAGATACCCCCGGATGGTATTTGACTTAATACCCCCGAGGGGTATTATTGAGGTATGGAAACCAGCCAGAGCCCAGATACCCACGCCGAGCATCACGGCTATCACGCAGACAAGTCTGCGCTGGAGCGTCGCCTCAAGCGCATCGAAGGCCAAGTTCGCGGGGTCGCCAAGATGGTGGATGAAGACAAATACTGCATCGACATCCTGACCCAGATCTCCGCGATCAACGCCGCATTGCACAAGGTCAGCGTGCAACTCATCGATGATCACATCGGCCATTGTGTGGTTGATGCGGCGAAGTCTTCCATCGAGACCGGCGACCCCACCATCGTTCAGGAAAAGATCGCTGAAGCCACGGCAGCGATTTCCCGACTCGTGCGATAGCCACTTCTTTATCCTCAAAACACATTCACACAGAATTCATCGAAAGAGAGCAAGATCATGAGCTGCAACTGCGGATGCTCCTCCGAAAACAACGCCACACCAGCACAGGGACTTCAGATCACTACTCGTGAGCAAGCCACACCGCTCACTAACCAAACCGAGATCAAAATTTCGGGCATGACCTGTGGCCACTGCGTCGCATCGGTCACTGAAGAGCTCAAAGAACTATCCGGTGTGCAGAACGTCGACGTCCTTCTCGATGCCCAAGGCATCTCCACCGCCACCGTCACTTCGACCGAGAAGCTGAGCGAATCGAGCATCCGCGAAGCCATTGACGAGGCCGGTTACACCGTAGAAGCAATCAACGCCTAGCTTCATCAGCCAGGCACCACGCCACCAAAGGTGGCAAGAAAGTGCAAGGTAAAAATGTCTTCCCACGCGCCAGAACAAGCGCAACCCGAAGTACGCACCGTAGACCTAGATATTCAAGGCATGACTTGCGCTTCATGCGTGAACCGGGTGGAACGTAAACTCGGTAAACTCCCCGGGGTCACCGCCTCAGTCAACCTCCCCTTGGAGACCGCCAAGGTGGAGGTACCCCAGGGTGTTAGCGACGAAACGCTGATCAGCACCGTTGAAGCAGCCGGATACACGGCGACGCTCAAGAAACCGGCAGTTCCCGAACACGGTGAGCATGACGAGCACTCCGGCCACGAGCATCTAGTACCCAACCACCTCTTGCTGCGACTGATCGTTTCGGCGGTCTTCACCATTCCACTGTTCGTGATCTCGATGATCCCGGTTGCCCAGTTCCCGCACTGGGGTTGGGTGGCGTTCGCGCTGGCCACACCCGTGGTCTTTTACGGTGCATGGCCTTTCCATAAGGCAGCGGCGATCAACGCTCGCCACTTCTCCTCCACCATGGACACGCTGGTGTCCTTGGGTGTGTTGGCTGCCTACCTCTTCTCTGCCATTCAGCTCATCCTTGATCCGCAGATGACGGCGCATACCGGCATGGCGATGACTGAGCACGCGCTCTACTTTGAAACCGCCGGCGTGGTGGCGACCCTGCTCCTGCTGGGTCGCTACTTAGAGCATCGCGCCAAGTCTTCAGCCTCGGATGCGCTGAAGTCCCTGCTGAACTTGGGGGCCAAGGACGCGGTAGTTCTGCGTGATGGCCAAGAAGTCAAGATTCCGGCAGCACAATTGCAGGTCGGTGACCACTTTGTGGTGCGCCCCGGAGAGAAAATCGCCACCGATGGCGTCGTCGTCGAGGGATCCAGTGCGGTAGACACTTCACTGCTGACCGGCGAATCGGTGCCCCAGGAAGTCAAGGTTGGTTCCGAAGTCACTGGCGCAACGCTGAACACTTCAGGACGCTTGGTCATCAAGGCTTCTCGAGTCGGCGCGGAAACGACCCTGGCCCAGATGGGCAAGCTGGTCTCCGAAGCCCAGTCGGGTAAGGCGCCCATTGCACGATTAGCTGACCGTATTTCTGCAGTCTTTGTTCCCATTGTTTTGGCCATTGCGCTGGCTACCTTTGGTATCTGGTGGCTGATCAGTTCCGATCCATATCAAGCCTTTAGTGCTGCGGTGGCCGTACTGGTGATCGCTTGCCCTTGTGCTCTGGGTCTGGCTACCCCGATTGGGCTTCTGGTCGGTACCGGTCGTGGCGCGCAATTAGGGATCTTGATCCGCGGCCCGCAGGTCTTGGAAGATACTCGCAAGCTGGACACCGTGGTCTTGGATAAGACCGGCACCGTCACCACCGGCATCATGGCCCATACGGGCACCACCCCGGTTGCTGGGGTAGACGCTGATGAGATCCTGCAGCTCGCGGCGGCCGTAGAACATCATTCGGAGCACCCGATCGCTCAGGCTATCGCCCGTGCGGGGGCAGAACTTGGTCCCTTGGCTCAGGCCACCGATTTCCATTCGGAGCCCGGTGGCGGCGTGATGGGACTTGTTGATGGCCAGCGCGTTGTTGTTGGGCGCCCCAGCTGGTTAGCAGCGCAGGGCACCGTGCTCGATGCATCTGCTCAGGCACTGTTAGAAGAGGCTGAAGCTGCAGGGGCCACTGCGATCTTAGTTTCGGTGGACCAACAGTTCCAGGCTGTCATCTCGGTGGCCGACCAGATCAAGGAATCCTCGGCCGCAGCCATCACCGAATTACAACGACGTGGCCTGCGGGTAGTTCTGCTCACCGGCGATAACCCCTCGGTTGCCATGAAGGTGGCAGCCAAGGTAGGCATCGATCCGGCAGATGTTTTCGCTGGGGTCTTCCCCGCAGATAAGTCGCGGACCATTGCCGAACTACAAGCCCAAGGCAAGGTTGTGGCCATGGTGGGCGACGGTGTCAACGATGCCCCAGCACTGGCCCAGGCAGATCTTGGTATCGCCATGGGCTCAGGCACCGACGTGGCCATTGAAGCCGCCGACATCACCCTAATGGGCAATGACCTGCACCAGGTCAGCGCCGCTATCGATCTCTCGGCAAAAACCCTATCCACGATCAAGATGAACCTATTCTGGGCCTTCGCCTACAACACCGCAGGCATCCCGATCGCTGCCCTGGGTTTGCTAAACCCAATGATTGCGGGCGCTGCCATGGCAGCTAGCTCGGTGCTGGTCGTGGCGAATTCGCTGCGGTTACGCCGCTTTGGCAAATAGCCAAGCGCCTAGTTGAACAGGGGCGCTGACACCTATCGAGGTGTCAGCGCCCCTGTGGCGTTCTTTGGCCAAGACAGCCAGCGGCCAGCAAACTTAGCGATGCCGCAGCGGGGCCACCCACGGCTCAACAAAAATCAGTTGCGTACGGCAGTGCACCACCTGAGGCAGGGCCAACAGCTTGTCGATGATCAGGCTTTGTAACTCGGTGCTATTGGCCACCGCTACGTGGACCAGATAATCGTCGTTACCGCTGACGTTATACAACGCCAGCGTCTCAGGCAGGGCTAGGGCCTTCTGCACAAAATCGTTGGCGGTTTCTCGAGCGTGTGGACGGACCTGGATCCCTAAGAAGGCCTGTTCGCCGCGGCCCAGCAGGCTGGGCAGGACATGGGCCCGCGTGGCAGTAATCGTGCCGTTGCGACGCATGCGCTTGATCCGTTCCAGGCAGGTGCTAGCGGCGATGCCTACTTTGGCGGCGATGTCTTTATTCGGAATCGTCGCGTCAACCTGCAGCAATTCAAGAATTGCCCAATCAACCGAATCCAATTCGGGAACTCTCTCTGATTTCTTCTGCGATTCATCCATGCCTCAACCCTAACGAATCCGGGGCATATCTTGTTGGAAGAATTTGTCTATAAATCGGAGTTCAACTTTGGCATTGGAATCTTGGGTGGCATTCATCCTGGCACTGCTCGTGACACTAGCGGTCCCCGGCCCCGACCTCATACTGGTCCTGAATTCAGCAACCCGTGGCGCACGCGAGGCGGCGTCCACCACGCTGGGCATCCTGGGCGGGTTAACCCTGCACACACTATTGGCGGTCGCAGGGGTCACTGCACTAATTCTTTCAATCCCCGGTGCATTGGACATCGTGCAGGTACTCGGTGCCGGAGTACTTTTATGGATGGGCTACAGCATGCTGCGCTCCGGGCTTCGCCGAACGCAGGTGGCTTCCCCTACAGTGGCACCGCGAACGCCCACCGGGTTTGTACGTGGCTTCGCCACCAACGCCACCAACCCGAAAGCACTCCTATTTTTCGCCGCGATCCTGCCGCAGTTCATTGGCCACGACGAACACACGACGATCCGCACCATCACCCTGTGCGCCACGATTATCCTTGGCTCCGGATTGTGGTGGGGCCTGACAATCCTGCTCGTTCGCACCTGCGGGCTGCAGCGCCATGCTTGGGCGGACCGCGCCATCGCCCTACTTGGTGGTGCAGCCCTTTTGCTGATCGGTGGCGGACTCTTGGCCACGGCTATCCATCACTTGATGACCATCGGAAGCTGAACGCGAATACCCCTTGCGCCACTTTTAGGCGAACCCCGACAAGGGTCTACCCTGAGGATCGCGCGACATCTTCACGTGTGCGACTTGCATCACATTCATTATTCTGCGCATACTGTGATAGCAATCACCATTTGTGCCGTTGATGCGTGGCGGGAGAGTCCCGTCCTCACCAAGGGCGGGCGCCGTAGGAGCAATTTCCTCCCCGGGAAACTCTCAGGCATCCGCACCGCCACGAGAAGGCAACTCTGGAAAGCAGTGCAGAGTATTCTGCGCTCACCGAAGGAGCAAGTTTGGCCCAGTAGTCGGGTCCAAGCGAAAACTCTCAGGTCACTATACAGATTGGGGAGGGACCACGAACAGTGACGCTTGTAGTTCACCAGTTCGCTGGCTCTCTCCAATGGGCATAGCTAGCAGTTGCTCTTAGTGCATCTGGCTATCGTTGTCTTCCCGGAGCCAGGCGATATTGGCGTTCTCAGCAAAGAAAGTTGCTAGGCGTCACGCCACACTCCTGGAAGGCAACCAGCATGAGTACCACCAGTTCTGATCCCACACTCGAACGCGGACTTTCTAATCGGCACATCCAGCTCATCGCCATTGGCGGTGCCATCGGCACCGGACTCTTCATGGGCTCGGGCAAGACCATTTCCGTGGCAGGCCCATCGGTCATCTTCGTCTACATGGTCATCGGCTTCATGCTCTTCTTCGTCATGCGCGCCATGGGCGAACTTTTGCTGAGCAACCTGAACTACAAGACTTTTGCCGATTTCGCCGGCGACCTCTTGGGTCCCTGGGCAGCATTTTTCACCGGCTGGACCTATTGGTTCTGCTGGGTGGTCACCGGCATCGCCGACGTGGTCGCCATCGCCCACTATGTGGCCTTCTGGTGGGGTGACCTGCCGTTGTGGATCCCGGCATTGGCGTGCATCGCCCTGTTGCTGGTCCTGAACCTGGCTACCGTTAAGGCCTTTGGTGAAACCGAATTCTGGTTTGCACTGATCAAGATCGTGGCCATTGGTGCATTGATCGTCGTGGGTCTGGTCATGATCATTACCGGCTTCCAACACAATGATGCCACCGCCTCGGTAGCGAACCTGTGGACTAATGGAGGAATGTTCCCCACCGGATTCATGGGCTTCGTAGCCGGATTCCAAATTGCGGTTTTCGCCTTTGTTGGCATCGAACTGGTCGGCACCACCGCCGCCGAAACCAAGGACCCGGAGAAGACCCTGCCCAAGGCCATCAACTCCATTCCGCTGCGTATTCTCTTCTTCTACGTCGGCGCCTTGATCATTTTGATGACCGTGCAGCCGTGGACGCTGTTCTCCTCGGAGAACTCCCCCTTCGTGGGAATGTTCGCCTTAGCAGGCCTGGCCGGCGCGGCCGGCGTCATCAACTTCGTGGTACTCACCAGCGCTACTTCCAGCGCCAACTCCGGGATCTACTCCACTTCCCGCATGCTGCGTGGTTTGGCTCAGGAAGGTGATGCGCCAAGTGGTTTCAAGAAGCTTTCAGGCCGCAAGGTCCCAAGAAACGCCCTAATGTTCTCGTGCATGTTCCTGCTCGCCGGCGTGGTCCTGCTCTACAGTGGCGATTCAGTCATGGAGGCCTTCACGCTGGTCACCACCGTTTCGGCCTTGTGCTTCATGTTCGTGTGGACCATCATCCTGCTCAGCTACCTGGTGTTCCGCGCTCGTCGACCGCACCTGCACGATGCATCGAACTTTAAGGTTCCCGGCGGACGGGTTATGCCCTATGTAGTCTTGGGCTTCTTCGGGTTCATCTTGTGGGCGCTGACCACCCAGCCTGACACCCTGGTCGCTTTGCTGGTCACACCGAGCTGGTTCCTGATCTTGGGCGTGGGGTACCTGTTTGTGCGACGCAATCCGCGGCATGAAGCACTGCGCGTTGCCCACATGGGCAAGGTGGCCCACGAACGCTACGAAGCTGCCGCCTACCGGGACAGCAAGGCTTTCGGCCACAGTGATGAGCACCTGGAACAGGAAGCCCGTCGGTAACTGTCGTTGAGTTAGACCGTTTTCAGTAGTCCCGCACCGTGTTCCTTAGGTGCGGGACTACTGTTTTTCCTAACTGACGATTTGGCGCCGGCTGGCAATGATTCCGATGATAATGCTCTGCACGGCACCCACAGCGGCGCCCAGTGCGGTCATGGCCACGCGGTCGATGAGCAGGCTGGAGGCGGGCTCTGGGGAGACTATGTGAACCATCAACAATGCAGTCACGGTCATGAACACCATACCGATGGCGTAGTTGCGCAGAATCACCAGTTCAATACAGATCTGACCGATGATCGCGACGGCCAAGAGGACCCAGATCGGTGGCTCAAAGACGAGCACCGCAGCGGTGAGCACCACACCAACGCATGTTCCGACACTACGTTGCAGCCCGCGGGCCACCCGAGCATAGGCGTCGATTCCGGTTACCGCTGCAATGGCTCCCAGGCTGGCCCAATACCAGTGGCCTCCGTTGAGAAGTTCGGCAGCGATACCTGCCAGCAATACGCCCAGCCCCATTTGTGCTGATTCGCGCAGGGCCCGTGACGATGGTGCCCAAGAGTATCCAGCGCGGAGCGTATGAAAGAGATGGGATCGGCGTAGCGAGAGCCCGAGCATAAAGAGCAGGCTAAAGATCATCGTTCCGCCACCAACCAACAGCACACCAACAAAGGAGTGAGTGGTGGCAGGAATGCTGATGCATGCCCCGCCGGCGAATACAGCAAAAATGGGTCCTGGCGGCATCCACCTCGCAGCGCGGGAGACGTAGTTTGCCCCAAAGCCAATCACCGCAAGCACCAGCGCACAAATAATAAACGGTGCATGGATCAGCGAGAAGAAGGTGCCCAGCAGCATGGCCGCCAGCTGTACCAGCCCGACCGATAATTGTTGCCAGAAGCGTGGCGCGTACGCATCAAAGCGGCCAAACACCGCACAGAAGGCTCCGAAGGCCGCGTACATGGCCCAATCTAAATGCCCGGTAGCGCTCACCAAGATCAGCGGGATACCAAGTGCAATGGCGGCTTTGGCTGCTGGAATCACCGATGGACGCCGGGGAGCAACAACGACTGAACGCGTCAATACTTCTTTGACATGTCGTTTCATCAGCGCGCTTCACCATCCGTGCTAACAACCAATTGCAATAGGGTGCGCAGGGTCTCTTGCTGTTGAGCATCGAGCGCACCAAAGACTTCGGCTTCACTGCGTTGAGCGGCAGCGATCGCCTTGGCGGTGAACTTCTTGCCCACCTCGGTCAGGGTGATGATATTGCGGCGCCGGTCTGCTGGGTCGACACTTCTTTCGAGGATCTTGCGCCCTGCAAGCTCGTCAAGGTACGCCACCAAGTGACCGCGATTCAGGTTAGACCGCTGAGCCAGATCATTCTGCGACATCCCTCCAAACTCGGCGAGCGCGCAGACAATCGTGAAGTGATTGCGGGTCAGCGATTCTGATTCCATGAGCTCAGTGAGTTCTTGAGTACCAACCCGCCCCGCCCGCGAGGTCAGATAGCTCAGGGAATTCCATTGAAACTGCGGAATCAGAAAATCGCTCATTGTTCCAACATATCATTTCACGCCGAAACTATTTCGTTATGAGTCAATTATTCGACAAAGGTCGCCAAGAAAGTCGACCCATCATTCTCGGGTGGTCTAGGCCTAAGTTCCACTTCAGTAGCAGGGCCTAGCCACCGTCAACTCGGATAGTCAGTAGGCCTCGTCAGCATTCATGACAGCAGTTCCAGGGTATTGAGCGCTAATGACTTTGCCCGCGGCAGTCTCATGGCCATCTGCATCAGGTCTGCCGGTTTGCCGCCACGATGCAGCCACACTTTTGTCGCGAACCGAGCAATTTCGTACCCGACAGAAGATCTCAGGCGGAAGCAATCAACGATTGTACGCTCAGGACAATAAATCCCGATCAGCTGCGAGCTGCCATAGATCATTATTTCTTCGCGGCCCAAATCAAAAGTGCTCTTATCGAATTGGTGCCAGCTGATTGCCCTCTCGGTTTGCGGTGTACGAGCACCACGCGGGATCGCCACATCCAAAGCACTAGGGACCTCGTCAGTGAGATCGTAATAGGCCAGTGCTGAAATCAGGCTAATTGTCGCGTCAGGACGGCGTGCGACGGCCTATAGTTGTTCCCGGTCTGTCGGTGGAGCATCGGCCGGAAGATAGATCCCGCGGGCTATACGATCCAGTCGCCCCGCTTTCACACCGCGGGACAAAGCACTACGAGATAGTCCCCTAGTGCCGGAGTGCAGGGCCTGAGACAACCCCGCTGGCGCAGATGTTCCTTTGTCCTTCATTCCAAATCCAACCATTCGCAACAAAACGCCTACAGATAAATTTTCCTGTAGACGTTTTGTTGCGCTAGGTCTAATAGCTACTCCCCACTAACGTTTCATCAACTGCGCACGCAGCAAAGCATCCCAGTTTCACAGCACTGGCTAGGCCATGCAATTTCAAGCAAGAATCAAATCGCTCTACGTGCCCTCGACCATGACCACAACAAGTTTGAGGTTAAACAGCTAGACCCCCTTAATCTCAAGAGTATGAGGGGGGGTCTGCACTCATCATTGTACTTGTACTCCAAGCATGAGCTAGAAGTTTTCACACGAAGTACGCGATGGCTGTTTGCCCGGGTCAGCATCTCGAAAATCGGAGCCCACCCACTAGACGGTTCGGGCTCGTGACTCACATCTGCGACTCCACTTACCCGTAGCAACTATGTTGTTTTAATCCACCAACCCAAGCTCCTTGAGCATGAACTTAGCTCCCTGCTCCCCGATCAGGATCGATGGCGCATTGGTATTGCCAGTGGTAATTTTCGGCATGATCGATGCATCAATCACTCGCAAACCGTTCAGACCCTGAACCTTGAGTTCTGGATCTACCACGGCGTGCTCGCCGACACCCATCGCGCAGGTTCCCACCTGGTGATGATAGGTCACCACATTGTTGCGAATGTAGTTTTCAAGTTGCTCGTCGTCTTGGACTTCAGGACCCGGATAGATTTCCTTGGCTCCCCAGCTTCCCGCCAGCGCATCTTGCTGGACCATCTGCCGGCATTGCTTGATGGAGAATAAGAACGCTTCCATATCCCGAGGATCTGCCAGTGCATTCAAATCAATATTCACCGGGTCATCTAGTCCCGGACCGCTGAGCGTGAGTTCGCCTCGGCTATAAGGGGTGACGATTCCGGAATGCAAGGTAAAAGCGGTGCCCTCTACAGGATCCATTCCTGGCGAGTACATCGGTACAGCAAAGAAAATCGGCTGAGTATCTGGCACTTCCAGATCTTCGCGTGACTTTGCGAAGAGGTGCGACTGCGAAACTGAGACACCCTGACGTGGTGCCGGAATATCGCGTGTCGTCGTTTCGGCAATCACCGGTGCCAACAAGTGGTCATGCAGGTTCTTCCCCACACCCGGTAGGTCATGAACAGCATCAATGCCAATATCCTGCAGCTCTGCCGCCGGCCCGATACCGGAACGCAGCAGGATCTGCGGGGAGCCCAGTGCGCCAGCGCTGAGCACCACATGATCAGCGTTCAGCTGTCGCATCTGTCCGTCCTGCCGGTAGTTCACCCCGGTAACGGCACCGCCCTCAACTATCACCGAATGCACTTCCGCACCGGTGATGATGGTGGCTTGCCCACGGACAGGCTTCAAGTAAGACTTCCACGTATTGATGCGCTGACCATCAACGATATTGACCTGCTCTTTGGAGACGCCATCAAGCGTCCCAGAATTGTAGTCAGGGTTGAAGGGGATGCCAGTTTCTTCGGCAGCCTTGATGATCGAGGCGTGAATATCATCTAGCTGGTAGTCATTGTCTACCGGAATGGGACCGCCAACGCCATGAACCTCGCTGGCGCCACCGGAGAAATCTTCCATATCTTTATAGATCGGCAGGACTTTGTCCCAAGCCCACTGTGAGCCGCATTCTTGGGCCCAGCCATCGAAATCTTGTTGCGCGCAGCGAACCCAGATGGTCGCGTTGAGCGCGTGTGAACCACCTAAGACTTTGCCACGTGGCAGGTGCACTTTCTTACCTGCGGTACCTTCCATGGGGGTGGTGTAGTAGTCCCAATCATCCGGGCTGTGCCACAGCTCGCCGAGTCGAGAAAGGTCATGAATTGCGGGATTAGTATCTTCTCCCCCAGCCTCGAACACGGTGACATCCGCACCGGCATCAATCAACCGTCGCGCGACTACCGATCCCGCCGAACCAGCACCGACCACAATGACAGATACCTTGCCCACGGCAAACCCACTTCCTCTAATGTCAACAATCCACATCACCGTGGATCGTAAAGCCTGAGATTCAGTGTGTCGTGGATCACTCAAGAAAAGTTGTTATTGCGTGCACCCACATTGTCATCAGACGCAGATCAGCCCACTAGTCAGCGTTCTTTGCGGACCGCCCGCAATTCATCAACGCGCACCAACACCACGCCCGCCACAATCAGTAGACCACCGAACAGTTGAACCAGGCCCGGCAATTCAGCCAGCAGTATCCAGGCCCAGAGCACGGCGAAAAGAACTTCCGTCAATGAAATGAAACTCGCAACCTTGGAGCCTAGTTCCCTAGCTGCCATCACCCCGGTGGTGTAGGAAAACACCGTTGCAATCAGAATCAGCCCAGCCAAAGCGAGCCACCACGGCGTTTGAAAACCAGCCATGGATCCGGTTCCCGTGGCAAAGGTGAAGGGCAAAATACCCAGCCCTCCCACCAAAAGCATGGTTAACGCGCCGACCGCCATACCTCCGGCCGAAAGCATGATTGGCGGCAAGGCACCATCGACCTTGGCGCTGATGAAGAAGTACACGGTCAACCCCACGGCTGCACCCAGTCCCCAAAGAACTCCAATTGGGTCAACTTTGGACGTACCAGTCAGGTCCAAGACCGCAACAAGGCCGAGCAACGATAGTAGTGTGCCGACGATGGTCGCTACCGATGGCCGCTTTTGATGCCTAACCCACAACACCAGGACGATGAGCACCGGTGCAAGATACTCCAGCAAGAGTGCCACACCCACGTCAAGTCTTTGCACTGCCAAGAAATAGCACAGCTGGCAAGCTCCGACGCCAAAGAGGCCAAAGAGCAGGATTGAAAGCCAGTTGGTACGTACCAAGATCCAACGCCCGCGCATAGCAAGGACGGCGGGAATGGCGAGCACTAGCGCAGCCCCAGCCATGCGAGCAGCTACCGCGGCGGTCGGGCTCCATCCCGCTTCAAATAGGCCACGCGCAAAGGAACCAGAGATGCCAAAGGCCGCCGAAGAAGCCAAGGCGATCCAGATTCCCTTGGCCTGGCTGGCACTACGCACTGATGGTCCGCCCGTGCCCACTGGCACCTCGGAACCTGTTGGTTGGTTCATGGGTGATGTCGTCTTTCACGAAGAATTTTCTGCCCTGCACAGGGGCAACTAAGCATATGGGCATGACGATACGGTTAGGCTGGGAAGACAGTCAATCCATCCCCTGCTCAGGAACGAATTATGACCTTTGCCCCAGATATCGAAGCCTCGCTGAAGACCATCGTGAATCTGTTAAACACTGAAGTTCAGATTGTCGATATGCTCTCCACCGTCGCTGATCTGGATGAGTTTCTCGATTCTGAAAACTTTGAAGGTTCTAGGGCACATAACCAGGCAGAGTTGCGTTCCATCCGTCAGTTGCGTGCCCAGCTCAAGAGCATCTGGACGGGAGAGGAAGATGACGCCGTCTTTCGCGTCAATCAGATCTTGCGTAACGCCAACGCTCAACCGCAATTGATTAAAAGTGAGAACCTCGGTTATCACCTGCACGCGACAACGACCAGTACCCCGTTGTATGACCGTTTGGCAGTAGACGCCGCCATGGCCTTGGCTGAGGTGATTCGCACTGGCGGCATTGAGCGATTGCGCATTTGTGCTTCCAGCGACTGTCAGAATGCCTTGCTCGATTTGTCGCGAAACCGATCAAAAATGTATTGCGACATCGGCAACTGCGCCAACCGCGAGCATGTGCGTGCTTACCGTGCACGAAAATCCGGACGCTCCTCAACCAAGTCATGATGGCGAATCACGCAGCACGGTGTTTCTCGCCTTTTACCCGAAGCACGTCCTATGATGAACACACCGTCGGTATATCCGAATTGCAGTAGTTGAAAGGACAGGTCATGTCTCAGGAAACGCACGCATCAGATGACTACGAGGCACGTCTGGAAGCCGCCCACAGCAGTCCGCTCAAAGCGGCTGGACGTTGGGTTGTCGCATTAGCTTCAGCAACCTTGGGTGATGCCGAATTTGAGGCCAACGAACCGCAGGTTGTGGTTCACTCACGCGTGGACGATTCGGTGATGTTGCGCATCACCACCTCTAGCTTGGAAGAAGCCGAACGCCTGATCGTACAGATTCGCGAAGACCTAGAAAATCTGAGCACCGAGGATTTCCGTGCTGAGTGGGAACCTGCAGCAGATCAAGAACGCTAGGCACCTTGGCGGTTAGTGCTCGATGAGGATCCCATCAATGTCGGCATAAACCATGGCACCGGGGCGAACTTTCACGTCTCCTAAGCTCAGTACCTCATCTACCGCGCCATGCGAACGCTTGACTGTTTTGCGCGGATTACTTCCCAAAGCCTTGATGCCGAGTTCGAGCTCTGCCAGCGCCGCGCGGTCACGCACCGCTCCGTAGATAATCACCCCGGCCCATCCGTTGGATTCGGCGTTGGCTGCAATCATGTCGCCCATCAGCGCATAGCGTAGCGATCCACCACCATCAACGACCAGCACTGAACCGTTGCCTGGGAAGCTCAATATTTCCTTGATCAGGCCGTTGTCTTCGTGGCATTTCACGGTACGGGCAGGTCCGTGGAAAGAAAGTCGCCCACCAAAATCTTGGAATTGCACCGAGACTGACTGCAGGGCCTCGCCGTGCTGGTCATAAAGGTCGGCCGTGCTGACGGGTTCCTGATGCATGACACTCCTAAGAATCTGTGAAGGTGTTCCACCACACAGCTTAGCGGTGAGCTAACTGCCTAGCACATGATGAATTCTTTAGAGTTCCAATTCTTGTTGGTAAGAAGTCTGGCTCATAGCGCCGAGCCGTGAATGGCGATGTCCGTAGCCGAGGTAAATACTGACACCGACAATCATCCACAGCCCGAAGACTATCCAAGTAATTCCGGCCAGGTTGAACATCAAGAACAGGCAGGCAGCAATACCAAGGATCGGTGTCACCGGGTACAGCGGAACCCGGAAGGTGCGAGGAGTATCTGGCTGAGTCTTACGCAGGTACATCACCGAAACACCTACCAACGCGAAGGCGAAAAGTGTGCCAATGCTAGTTGCTTCGGCCAGTTGGCCCAACGGAAGCAACGAGGCGGCAATCGCGACCACCAGACCGGTAACAACAGTGCCGGTTACCGGGGTGTGGGTCTTGGGCGAAACCTTTGCGAAGAACCGTGGGATCAACCCATCGCGTCCCATGGACAGCAAGATACGCGTCTGCCCATACATGGTCATGAGTACCACCGAAATGATGGCAATCACTGAAGCCAGCGCAAAGACCAGCACCGTCCAGCGTTGCCCGGTGATCTCGGAAACGATCTGCACCAGGGCCGCCTCAGAATCAGCGAACCACTCCCACTGGCGGGCACCGATCGCTGCCACCGCGACCAACACGTAGATGGTGGTGACCAGGACCATGGCGATCATGATGGCTCGGGGCAGATCTTTCTGCGGATTCTTCGCTTCCTCACCGGCCGTTGATGCAGCATCAAAACCAATGTATGAGAAGAACACCATCGAGGCAGCACCGGTCACCCCGGCTGCCCCCATAGGCAAGAGCGGGGCGAAGTTCCCTGCGTCAAAAGCTGTAAAGGCGACAATCGCAAAGAAGATCAGAATCGCGATCTTCACCAACACCATGATGGTATTGGCCATTGCCGACTCACGGGCGCCGCGCACCAACAGTACAGTTGCCAGCAACACCACCAGCAGTGCCGAGAGGTTGATGATCCCGCCCTCGCTCGGACCACCGGCCAAGCTTTCAGGCAGCGACAAACCAAAAATTTCTAAGGTCTGATTCACATAGGCTCCGGCGCCCACCGCCACTGCAGCGGCCGACACCGCGTATTCCAAAACCAAACACCAGCCACAAATCCAGGCGACACCTTCGCCAAGAGTTGCGTACGAGTAGGAGTAGCTGGAACCAGAAACCGGGACCATTCCCGCCATTTCGGCGTAGGAAACGGCAGAGAGCAGCGCGGTAAAACCGGCGAGGACAAAGGCAATCCAGATAGCAGGACCGGCCACTGGAACCGCGGATCCGAGGATCACCAAGATTCCGGTGCCAAGTGTTGCTCCCACAGAGATCATGACCAGTTGGGTCACACCCAAAGAACGTTTGAGTGTGCCAAGACCAGCGTTGTCAGCAGCCTCCTGAGACATCGCATTGATGGATTTACGTCGGAGCAGCTGCGCTCCCAAAGGGGTGCGTCCGGTAGGCGGGGTGGTGCTGTTGCTACTCACGGGAAAATCCTTGATACGTGTTTGGTACAAACGATAACGCGCCAGGACTATCTGTAATGGACAGTCCCAGCGCGTTATGCGTGGTTAAGCTCTATTATCAGTCTTCAAACTTCTTGTCCGGATTGGCTGAGGATCGGTTCACTCCGGTCCCCTTGCCCAGGTCTGGATCATTTTCCTTACCTGCCATGGTCATCACCGAGATGATCAGCAAGCAGGCGACGAAGGCAATTCCGAAGCAGGCAAGTCCAATGTCGAAACGCAGTGGATTCTGTGATCCGCCGGTGGAACTGACCAGGCCGACGACTCCGGCGATAATCGCCATCACCAGCGAGAAGCTCAGTGGGCCCTTAATTGATTGGCTCCACGGCTGCTTCTTTTTGTTGTTTCCCACCAGAAACTCCGTTTCTACTTTTCCTGCAGACTTCAAGACTAGTTGTTTTTTTGCTCCGGCGTTTGCGCCGCGTTGGCTGATTCAGCCTTCATTTCGTGGCGATGACCGAAGCCGGCAATCAGCTCGAAGACTGCAAAGACAATGGTGCCGCCACCAATCAGGCCAAAGAGTCCGTGTGCATCCATGCCGCCGCTGAAGCACAGTGCAATGGCCAAAATCACGCCGACAGCACCGGTGACCAACTGGTTTCTAAACGGTGGGAAGGCTTCGCGAAGCTTGGCGAAAACATAAAGTTCGGCAAGACCAGAGACGAGGAAGGCGAAGGCTGCGATATAACCGATCCATGCCACGGAGGAGACGAAGATAGTGGCAATGCCGGCCATGAGCATCAGCCCAGCGCCCGCAGCGTAGGCGCCGCGGGACTTCTCTGGTGCACTCTCAACCACCACGTACTGCCACATAAAAACGCCGGTGACTACGAGGAACCCTGCCGTCGAATAGGCAAGGACCTTCTCGTCCGCTCCGATCCAGAAGATCGAGAGTAGGGCGTAGGCCAGAGCTGTTAGTCCGCGCAAGAAGACTGGGCGGAAAACATCTTGGGCTTGGTTTGGGGTGGTTTTTGGTGCAGGCACAATTTCTATTCTACCGTGCATAGAACTAACCGCCAGTTCGGCGATGTTCCATAGGGATAAAGGCTACCGACATAAGCAGCATCCGGACGCGAAGCATGCAGTACCCTCTTGTGGCGTTCCGCGATTCGCACTGGTGCAACCTATTCGAGCTTTGTTGCCCGCCAATATTCCAAACAATGAGGAAAAATCGGAAACTAGGTTATTTTTCTACGTAACGTATGCGATCGATCAGCCTACAAACCATACGCTTTTCTATGTCAGAAACCAATTGGATTGAGGATTGAAATGTGGAAGCTTCACAAGTCACGCGGTACATTTCTGAATAAATACAATTTCAAAGACGACCGCAGTTTTTGGTGGTACGCAGCTGAACTATTGGCAGAACAAGCTGGTCCAAACGATGCCGACGAGCTCCGAAGAATGCAGAACGATACGGATCGTTCATGGATGTTTTGGAAACCGACAAACTCCAATTGCCCGGAGATCTCAAGAACTGTTGACAAGCTAGTCTCTTCCCTTCCACAAGAATGGACTGCCACTGGGAAGAACATTTTCGTTGGAATCGCCCCTCTAGGGGAGATTAATGCATCGGCATGGAATCAAGATGTTCGCGGAATCGTGGAAGTCAATCTTCAGTACCTCTGGGCGTTAGAAGCCTACGTCTTGGCCTTTGACGAGTTCCGGTTTGTTATGCGAGATGCTATCGGGAACCATCTTTATGGCACCGAACTTCTAGCTCCTAGTCCAGACTTTGGAAGCTTCTTTAGCTCATGGAACGCTCTCGATCGCGCCAAGCAAATATGGGAGGACGATACCGTCATTTTCGCCGGTGATCACACCATCTACAGAAGGGTTGCAAAGCGTAACAATTCAGAAATCGACAACGGTGTAGCCAATTGCGTTAGTTTTATCATCGGCCACGAACTTGCCCATCATTTCTTGACACACACGTCTTCGGGGGGCGCCCGAAGTAGAGCACGGCAAGCAAAAGAATTAGTATTACCATTACTCAGTCCTGATTCTGAGTCGGTTCGTTGGGAATTACCTATTAAATGGGTTGACGAACTCGAAGCAGATTTAGTATCGGTTGCATTAATTTGTCAAAAGTTCACTCAGTCTGGCGACCCTGAAGATGCCTACCGCGCGTTACTTGGTAGCTATATTGCACTGATTTGTGCAAACCACGGTCAAAATTTGTCCTCTGCTGATCCGCAATCAGATGATTCGACGCATCCCCCACTGCAAACTCGGCTGACTTATATCGGAATCGCCGTTCGCTCTTGGTTTGCTGATCATCCTCGGGGGAAATATAACGATCACCCGATCGACCTACTGAACCAACTTGATGCATTCATCAGCCTGATCGCGCTTCATCAGGAGAATGAGATCCGCTCAGAGGCCGAGAGCGTGGCAGCGGTCCGACAATGCGCAAGCACTTTTATGCAAGCATGGGAGGAATTAGCTGCAACAATCCCTCTTCGGATGGATGCTCAAGTTTTGCATCCACCGGAATCTGAAGGGTATAAAACTGGAATTTCGAAGCAAGGCTGATTATGTAAACATCAAGTCGCGAAGTCCGAAGATTTACCTTCTGCATGTTTAGATCATCGGGCTTCCCCGCAGCGCCTTCGAATCAACGACTCATCGAGACCCTTGATCGAAGCGGCACCCATCAACTGCATGGCCACTTCTACTTCCTTCGCCAGCAGTTCAATAGCGCGAGTGACGCCTTCTTCACCGCCGGCCATCAGTCCGTAAAGATAGGCCCGGCCGATCAGTACAAAGTCAGCGCCTGCGCACAATGAAGCGACAATGTCCGCGCCGGACATGATGCCGGAATCCAGAATGATTTCCATTTCTTCGCCGACTTCGGCCCGCACTTCGCGTAGTGCTTCAAAGGCAATGGGAGCACGGTCCAACTGGCGCCCACCATGGTTAGAAACCACCAGACCATCAGCACCGGCAGCTTTGGCCTTGGCGGCGTCCTCCGTGGTCAATACACCCTTAACGAAGAGTTTGCCTTTCCAAAGTTCACGGATCCATTTCAGATCGTCAAAGTCCAAGGAGGAATCGAACATGGAATTGATGATGGTCGGCAGATCAGCCGAAGTGTCTGACAGTGAGGCAAACTTCAATGAATCGGTGGTCAAGAAATTGAACCACCACTCTGGACGGTAAGAGGCATCCAGGAAGGTCTTGAGCGTCGGCTCTGGTGGAATCTTCATCCCGTTACGGGTATCGCGATGACGTTGCCCTGCCACCGGCGTATCAACGGTCACCAGCAAGGTATCAAAACCCGCTTTGGCAGCGCGTTCCACCAGGGCTTTGGACTTCTCGCGGTCTTTCCAGAGGTATAGCTGGAACCATTTGCGCCCCTGGGGTGCTGCAGCTGCTACTTCCTCGATGGATCGGGTCCCCATGGTGGACAAGCTGAAGGGAATGCCGGCTTTTTGGGCTGCCCGCGAGCCACCGATTTCGCCTTCGGAGTGCATGAAACGAGTGAACCCGGTCGGGGCAATGCCAAAGGGAAGTTTGCTCGGTGCCCCAGCAATGCTGGTGGATAGATCCGAGTGCGCGGTGCCGTGCAGGATTCGAGGCAATAGTTCTACCGAGTCAAAGACTTCTCGGGCACGCTTGGCCGTGATTTCTCGCCCTGCGGCTCCATCAACGTAGTCAAAGGCTGCGGTCGGAGTGCGGCGCTGCGCAATTTTCCGCAGATCCCAAACATCCGCTGCTTTGGCCAGGCGAGCGGCACGTCGATCTGTTGAAGGGACTTTGAATTTCATCAGGCTGATCAGTTCAGCCACATCTGGTAGTTGTCGTTTGAGATTACCCATGGACGGCTCCTTTTGATCTATTAGTTGTTTAGTACAGGATTCGCTGTTTGGCCCGGGTCCAATTAGAAGGCTCGTCGACGCTGACGTTGTTGCCCTACTGTCACAGCAGTTGATGCAATGCTCACGAAGTTGATCCTTGCGAAGAGTGAATATCCCGTAAGATTCCTGAAATATATTTCTACCCAGACTAAAGTGTTCATCAGATCAGCACCTAGCGCAGGTCATAAAGTTACGACCGGAAGAATTAAAGAACCATGGCCAGCTCGCTTTCCGAGAAACTCGCCGACACACTTCGTGAACGCATCAACCGCGGCGAACTTGCGCCGGGAACCGTGGTCATCGAACCGGCCCTGGCTCAAGAATTCGAGGTTTCCAAAACTCCGGTACGCGAGTCACTCCGTCAGCTGACCAGCGAGGGTCTACTTCAGGTTTTACCCAAAAAGGGCTATCTCGTGCGCGCCATTTCTCTGAACGATGTTTACGAAGTCTTAGAACTACGCCGGCTACTTGAGCCTCATGTGGCAGGGCAGGTAGCCACACGGCATTCGGCAGAACTTGTCGCCACCCTCAGCGAACATCTCAAGGCCCAGGAAGAATTAGCAGTCAGCGATCCCATCGCCTCAATGCATGCAGCGCGTCGCTTCCACAGTGAGCTGTGCGCAGCCTCGCGCAATTCAAGGATTACCGCGAGTCTGGAAAACTGTTTGGCTCAAACGGCACGGGCCCACTACGTGTTGCCATCGATGCAGCCCTATATGTCGCAATCCGAAGAACTCGCCGAACACCAACGCATCCTGGCCGCGATCCAAGACTCAGATGCCGCCGCCGCACAACAAGCGATGAGCGAGCATCTTGATTCGATCCGTCGGGCGATGCTCGAAGAAAGCTAGTCCTGGTGAGTGCCCAGAACCCAACTGCTGACCTGTTAAGTCAGACCACTAGTCCGCTGGTACACCAACAGGAGTTGGCCTACCCCACGCTAAATGCTGACGTGCAGGTCGCATGGAAATGCAATCTGAACTACACCATCGTGGTCTGGGTCCATCAAGGCACCGCGCGCGTACATTTTGAAAATGAGGTCATCGAATTACACCCGGGCCAGGCTCTGTGGATTCCTCAGCGCACAGCCCACATGGTGGAGCACGCAGCAGACAGCTTAGCCTTGGCCATCCTCATCCCGGCACGCCATAGCGGGCCGGGCATTGGCGAGTTACTGCGCATTGAAGTGCCGCCGGGCCAAACCGGCTGGATGTTCTACCTCATGCTTCTCACTCTCTCCCCTTTACACCGAGGACAACTACCCACGGCGCGAGTGGTGGAGCATCTGACGCATTTCATTGTTGACATTCACCAGACGCCATCAGCATCCCTGCCACCGGCGCAACACCCGGCATTGGAACGGGCTCGCAGATTCCTCGGGCAAAATCCCAACACGACGAAGACTCTGAGCGCCGTGGCCGACGCGGCGGGAACTACAGAGCGAACCCTACGCAGACAGATCACCCGTGAATATTCCATGACCTTTAGGCAGTTTCGTGAAAGCTGCCGCACCTCTCGTTCTCCGGCTGCACACGAGGGCCATTGGCAACCGGTTCCCGCCCTGTCTACGCGCTGGATGCGTTTTCCACAGCACCGATATGCCCTATGGGCCTACCAAGGACGCGGCTCGGTGAGCGTGATGCCACCTTCAGCCGATGAATCTCAGATCCATACCCAGCGTTTGGAAGCTGGCGAATTACTGGTCATCCCAGATGGCTATTCGGTACGTCTGGACATCGATTCCGGTGCACTCTTCTTCCCACTGAGCATGCGGCTGGACCCCAGTGAGCAACGAACGGATCTGCGCTTACCGATACGACTGCCAACCGATTCTGAACCTGAATTACTGCGATGGGCCATTGCCCACATCACCGCGCTGCGCCCACCGCACTTTGATCGCAGCGATGTCTTTCGTCTCTTGGAACAAGCCACCCACTACCCCGGACTGCGTTGGCCTCAGGAGCCGAGCCTGAACACCATCGCGCGACGATTAATGGCGGATACGGCCGGAAAAAGTACCCTGAGCGACTTAGCAGCAGAGCACGGTTTGAGCCTACGGAGTCTGCAGCGTTCATGGCGCGCATCCACTGGCCAAACTCTCACTGCTTGGTGGACCGACTATCGGTTGCAGCGCGCAGAGGGCATGCTCCGTGCTGGTTTTTCACTGCCTTCAGTGGCTCGTTGGGTAGGTTATGAGCACGTTCCAAACTTCTCCCGCGCTTTCCTCACCTCACGCGGCTACCGACCTGGATCTATACGACAGTCAACGAGTTTCGGTCAGAGAAATATCTATTAACGACAAATTGTCTTTGTTGCTCGATACCTGACATTCACGGATTTTCTAGGACTTATTAACCCGTTTCGGGCTTTCCAGCGATCTTTGATGTATGGGTACCCTAAGTGGCTAAGGATAGTCTTCTATCTCGTTATTGCTCGCTCGTCTTGCCCCAGGATTCTGCCCCGCGCAGCCTCAGGCAAGCCACCACCAAGGAGAGAATCCAGGTGCGTATTAACCTTCGTACGATTGCTTCGACCACCGTGGCCGCGGCCCTCGTGTTAGGCCTCGGGGCCTGCACCGCCAGCAGCTCCGCCACATCGGAAACCAGCCAAGCTGAGTCCTCCGACGCCCAGCAGGGCCAGTGGCCACGCACCATCACCGATGAAAAGGGCTCTGTAACCATCGAGGAACAGCCCAAGCGCATCGTGAACACCGCAATGTCCACCACCGGATCCTTGCTCGCCATCGACGCACCGGTCGCGGCCACCACCATCACTACCCCAGGCCCAGAGGCTGACTCCAACGGATTCTTCACTCAGTGGAGCGAGGCAGCCACCGCAGCCGACGTGCAGCCACTGTATAAGATTGGCAACTTTGATCTGGAATCGATCATCGCCCAGGACCCAGATCTGATCGTGGTCTCCACCTCCGGCGCTGACTCGGTGATGGACCACTACGACCAGCTCAAGGAAATCGCACCCACCATCGTGGTGAACTACTCCGATAAAGACTGGCCAGAATTGACCCGCCAGTTGGCTGAAGCCACCGGCCACGAGGCCGAAGCGGAAAAGATCATCGCAGAATTTGATGAGCGTGCAGCGCAGGTCAAGGAAAAGCTCGCGATTCCAGCCGGCACTACCGCCTCCATCGTTTCCTACAACAAGGGTTCAGCCTCACCAGTAGGTAAAACCACCGGGCCGCACTCGCGACTAATCACGTCGCTGGGCTTTGACGTTGTCGAACCACCGGAAGAGTACAGCACCAACCCACAGAAGCGTGATGACTTTGTCTTCACCTCCTATGAAGGTCTGGCCAAGTCGGCGACCGGGGACGCAACCTTCCTGATTGCAGCCACCGATGAAACCGCCAAGACTTTCCTCGAAGATCCAACGCTGGCCAACCTGCCTTCGGTCAAGAGCAAGAACGTCTTCCCGCTAGCCAACTCGTTTCGTCTGGATTACTACTCATCCAGCCAGATCTTGGACTACTTCGAGAACGACTTCCCTTCCCTGTCGAAGTAAGGCCTCGTGTTCCAAACTCGCACTTCAACCAGACGCCGTTCACCACTGCTGTGGTGGGCGGCGGCCTTGGTCATGCTCTGTCTGCTGATGTTCTGCTCCTTCGCTGTTGGCTCGGCCTCCATTTCCTTGCCGGAAACCCTGCGCGCCATCACCGACTTTGATCCTTCCAATACCGAACACCTGCTGGTGCATGAACTACGTATTCCGCGTACCTTCTTGGCCATCTTGGTCGGCGCCGGCCTAGGTTTGGCCGGAGCTCTGATGCAATCTTTGACACGTAACCCGCTGGCCGAACCCGGTCTGCTCGGCGTGAACTCAGGTGCCGCCTTTGCGGTGGCCCTGGCGATTACCTTCGGGGTGATCCAGCCAGCGGTCTTGATGCTCTTCGCCTTTGCAGGGGCTGGGGCCAGCAGCATTGCCGTGTTCATCCTCGGCCAACGCAGTACCCGCGGCAATGACCTCTCCCGCATGGTGTTAGCCGGTGCCGGATTGTCGGTCATGCTCGCAGCAGCCACCACCATTTTGATTATTGGTGGAACCTCTCAGAACCAAAGCAAGTATGCTTCCTGGGCCACCGGCTCACTGCAAGGCCGAGGCTACGATGTCTTACCCACCACGCTGGTCGTGATCCTCGTTGGCTCCGTTTTGGCCCTGGGCATGTCACGCACCCTCGATGCACTGGCCCTAGGCGAGGACTCCGCCAAGGCGCTCGGGATCAACTCACAACGCGCTTGGATTCTTGGATTGCTTGGCATCGTTTTACTTCCCGGAGCCGCCACCGCTGCGGCCGGCCCGATTAGTTTCATCGGCCTCGCTGCGCCGCATGCCGCACGCATGCTGGTAGGCGCGGGACACCAGCGCCTGCTTCCGCTGTCCATGGCTTTAGGAGCCTTAGCTCTACTCATTGCCGACATCCTTGGCCGAGTAGTCGTCATTCCCGACGAGGTCGGTGCCGGAGCGATGAGCGCACTGATCGGTGCACCACTGTTTATCTTGCTAGCTCGGCGCATGCTCAAGGCAGGTAGCTAATGGCCAAAACCCACTACACGGCCCTGCGCCGGCGCACGGTGCTGATCACCCTCGTGGTGCTCCTCAGCGTCTTTGCGATCCTGGCCTTGGGCACCGGAACCATTAGGCTCTCCCCGGCCGAAGTACTCAGCGCCCTAAGTGGCAACGGAAGTCAACGAGACCAACTGGTCATCGGATCCATCCGTGCACCGCGCGTGCTCACCGCGATCGGCGTGGGCGCAGCCCTGGGGGCTGCCGGAGCGAGCTTCCAATCCATTGCCCGCAACCCGCTGGGAAGCCCAGATATCATCGGCTTCACCACCGGGGCCGCCACCGGAGCCGTGGCCCAGATCGTCGTGTTTAATGCCGGGGCACTGGCCACCGCCGCGGCAGCCATGGTGTGCGGATTACTCACCGCTGCATTGGTCTATTTCTTGTCCTATGCAGGGGCGCGCACCGGAGGTCAACGTCTGGTGATCATCGGCATTGGTGTTGCCGCCATGCTCTCCGCAGCCAATACCCTGTTACTGGCCAAGGGGGACGCGGATCTGGCAGCCCAGGCGAACCTCTGGCTGACCGGATCCTTGGGCGGACGCAGTTGGACCGATGCTCTCCTGGTCTTATTGGCCTTGGTCTTCCTACTCCCGGTGCTGTTATGGCATTCCACCGGAATGACCCTGTTGGAAATGGGCGATGATGCCGCCCGTGCCCTCGGCGTCGGGGCCGAAACGGTACGCCGGGTGACGATTTTTACGGCAGTCTGCCTCAGTGCGGCGGCCACCGCAGCGGCCGGCCCGGTAGCTTTCGTTGCGCTGGCCTCGGGCGCGATTATTCGTCAACTGATTGGTTCACGCAATGTGCCTATCGTGCCGGCAGCGCTGACCGGTGCGGTACTGCTACTTGGCTGCGATGTGGCCTTGCAACAGCTACCCATGCAGTGGCAAATGCCCATCGGTATGGCCACGGCACTTGGTGGTGGCCTCTACCTATTGTTCTTGCTCACCCGGACCCCGGCACGGCGCTAATAACTAAGACTGTCCTACAACTAAGGAGTGATCACCGTGAGTGCTCATCGATTGATTGTCGAAGAAATCCTCGACTATACCCCGCGCATGCGCCGCGTCATCTTCCACGGTGAGGGCGTACGAAGCTATGCCACCGATGGACCAGCGGTACCCAATATCAAGATCTATTTCCCGCGTCCCGGGCAAGACCTCGACTTCCCAGAACGTGATGCCGCCACCGGTCGTTGGGCCTTCGTAGGTGATCAACGCTCACGGGTGCGCACCTACACGGTCCGCTGGCTGGATGCCGACGCCTCACGGATGGCCATCGACTTTGTCCGTCATGGCGATGAAGGACTGGCCAGTGCCTGGGTGGAGCGGATCAGCCAGGGCAGTCAGCTCGGCGCCTTCGGTGGTGGCGGACGCGTACTCAAGCCCGGCGGCACTGCCCTGATGCTAGGAGATGAAACCGCGCTACCGGCCATCAGCGACACCCTCGAACACATGCCAGACGACCAGACGGGTGAGGTATTTATCGAGGTCGCCGATGCCCAAGAAATCCATGAGCTCAATGCCCCGGCAGGGGTACGCATCACCTGGTTATCGCGGGCCGGGGCTCCAGCGGGTACTACCCGCCACCTGATCACAGCGATGGAAAGCTATCAACTGTCCAACCCAGAAGAACTGAACCTGTGGGTTTCAGCCGAATCCGAGGTGGTGCGCTTTGCCCGATCGTGGGCGGCTAAGGCGGGGATTCCCAAGGAAAATCGCCTGATCATTGGTTATTGGCATCGCAGTCTTGATGAGGTGTCCTACGCCTACGACTCGGACCATGACCGGGTCTCCGATGAAATGACCTACGAGCGACCGGGACATGAAGAACATGCACACTAAGCCCGAAACAACACCGAGGTCGTTACGTTCTTTCGGCTATTTAGCTGCCGCCCGTTCCAGTGATCAGTTACGGGACTGGAAACAAGGGCTACTTGCCGGCGAGCTGCACACCCCGGTTTTTGAAGCCACCGCGGATCCTGAATGGGTGTATGCCCACTTCCTGCTCGTTGAAAAACAGCATGAGGCCCCATTTAGCGCGGCGATCCTCTCGGCCAATGCGCTGGTAGATCACCGCGACCTAGAATCTAGCGAATTTGAGCAAGTTACCGATGGATTGTGGGCGGTGACCTTGCGCGTTTCTGCGGATTGGCGTGCCGGTTACCGCATCACCACTCACCGCGGTGAAGGTCTGCCGGCATGGCGTACCGAAACTGAACGTCGGCCCATTCGACTGGCCACCGATGCCGGCGGACTCGATGAGCACAACCCATTGGTGGGCGCCAGCATGAATGGTGCCCCGGTGTCCTTGGCTTATGCTCCGGCCAGCGAGGTTCCTGAATATCTAGCCACCGCTACCCCGGATCTGCACCGAGTGGGGCCGGCCATCGGTGGCTGGGGTGAGTCCGCAGGCACGCCTGAGGCGACGCATCCTCGGCTACACCATCACGAAGTTTTTGATGAGAATTGCCAGCGCCCCCGCAATCTGTGGATGTATGAGCCTGCCAACGCCAACGGTCCAACGCCACTGGCGATTGTGCACGACGGTGCCACCTATGCACGCTTCCTTGCGGTGGCAGACTCCTTGGACGCTGCAATTGCCACTGGTCAGCTGGCACCACTACATGTGCTGTTCATCGACAGCACCACCGTAGATATCCGCAGCGAGGAACTGCCCGTGCTTGAGGGAACCACCACCTCAATCGCACAACAATTCCTGCCGTGGGCGCGCAAGCATTACCAAATTTCGCCTCACCGTGAAGACATTCTGGTCAACGGGGCTTCATTTGGCGGACTCGCAGCCTTGCTGTTGGTCTGTCATTATCCGCAACTGGTGGGCAACGCCTTGGCTCAGTCGCCCTCGCTGTGGCACACCAACCTCTGTGAAGAAATCACCGCGCTTCCCACCGATACCAAGGTGCAGATTCAAGCTGGCTGTTATGAAACGGATATTCATGATGGATGTTTGAGCCTCTTGCGGCACCTATGGGAGCAGCCCTCCGCTGCCACCGTGGATTTCGAATCTCTGAGCGGTGGACACGACTGGTCCTGGTGGAACCCGGAACTTTTAACTGGACTCGTTGGGTTCTTCCCAGGACCGGCCCACGGCGACCAGATAGGGAAATAAACCAAAGAGGAAGATTCGGACAGTTGAGAATACAGCTCCTGCCGGAGGCAAAGCGATCTTCTCGCTTCATCTCCGGCAGGAGTTTGAACCATTTCTAAACTAAGCCACGGCGTGAACTCAGCCGATCACTGGCCAACGGGATCACCAGCGGGGTGCCGGTTTCCGGATCAGAGATCACGCGGGACCGCACCGAGAATACCTGTTCCACCAACCCTTCGGTCACTACTTGGTCAGGGGCACCCTGAGCCAGAACAGCACCGTCTTTCATGGCAATCATTTCATCGGCATAACGTGTTGCCTGATTCAGATCATGCAGTACCGCCACGATGGTGGTGCCATGCTGATCGGTCAGTTCCCGGCATAGTTCAAGGACTTCTAGCTGGTGAGCCAAGTCCAAGAAGGTCGTCGGCTCATCGAGCAACAAGATCTCTGTTTGCTGCGCCAACGCCATGGCGATCCACACACGTTGCCGTTGCCCTCCGGACAGGTCAGCAACATAGCGGTCAGCGAGTTGTGTGGTGCCCGTGCGTTCCAATGCGGTGAGCACCGCCTCTTCATCCTTTTCGGACCACTGGCGCAATAACCCTTGATGGGCATAGCGTCCGCGCGCCACCAGATCACTGACGGTGATGCCATCCGGGGCCACTGCCGACTGCGGCAGCAACCCGACGCGACGCGCATACTCTTTGCTACCAAAGGCATGTATCGCGGTGTCATCCAGAGAAACCTGACCAGATTCCGGATTCAGAATTCTTCCGAATGAGCGCAAGAGCGTCGACTTACCGCAGGCATTGGGCCCGATGATGACTGTGAGGGCACCGGGGCGAATCTGCACGCTGACATCTTTCAGCGTTGGAGCCGTGGCACTGGGATAGCTCAGGGTGAGCTGTTGTGCCGATAAACGGGACTTCACTTTGAAAGAGTTGTTTTCAGCTGGTTAAGTACCGAACGTGCAGCGGTAGGACCAACGTTGAGGTAGAAGGCATCGTCATCCACCGAAACTGTCTGTTTGTCAGCTACCGCACTCAGGGTTGGCCACAATGCGAGGTCAGTCAATTCTGCTTCATTACCGCCTTGGACGGAGTAGAAGATCCAGTCCCCGTCGGCCTGATCCAACTGTTCGGAGCTAATGTCTACCGAGGTGTCGTCAGTGAACTGCTGGGTTTCTGGTCGCTTGAGTCCTGCATCTTCGGCCACCGATCCGGTGAAAGAGGCAACGCCGTAGACTCTGGTGCGATCCTCACTCTTACGCAGGAAGGAGATGGTCGGTTCGCCCTGAACCGACGCTCCGAAGCTTTGCGCATCAGCATGGTACTCATCAAGCCAAGTTTGGGCCTGTTCGGTTTTTCCTAGGGCATCAGCCAAGAGTAGGAAGTCCTGCTTCCAGTAGCGGCCGGTCCCCTGGGTCACCACGGTAGGCGCCACTGCGCTCAGGCTTTTGTAGAGCGCCTGAGGATCTTTGCCCGCCTCATTCATCATGATCAGATCCGGTTTGATGTTGGCGATGGTCTCAATGTCGGGGTTAACTCGGCTTCCCACATCGGTAATGTTTTTCAGCTCTGATGCGTCATCAGGGAAGGCATCAACCAGGTACTGCGGAATGGCCCCGGCTCCTTCCGCAGCGGTGGATGCGGTGGGAACAATGCCCAGAGTCATCACTGCATCGGCTTGGCCAGTGGAAATAACGACCACTTTTTTCGGTTCAGTTTTCAGTTCTGTCTGTCCGGCAAAGTGCACTACCGTGCGTGGGAATACTCCGTCGGCTTCGCCACTGCCCTTACCTTCCGGCATGGTTCGTGGGGTGTTATAGCTCACCGCCGCCTGCTGGGCTGATCCGGAGGAATCGGTCGAATTAGCCGATGATTCTGCGGTACAGCCAGTAAAAGTCAGGGCGGCAACTGCCAAGGAAGCGATGAGGGTCAAGGATCGCAGTTCTCTAAAACGCATGAGCTAAGCTTACACTTACCTAAGTGAGTGAAATTATGGACAAGAGCCGTGACCTAACCACTGCGGAGGGGTCTGCAGTGGCGAAAACCCGCGGATCTGCCGGTCTTCCGCGAGGTGCGAGGATGGCGTGTGTGGCCAGTGTGGGGTTGCTCATGCTGTGCCTACTAGTGGTACTCAGCCTGGCTATCGGTTCCAAAAACCTCAGTGCCACCGAGGTGTTCCATGGTTTATTTGCCCACGACAATTCGCGTGAATCTCTGATCGTGTGGCAGCTTCGTTTTCCCCGCACCACCCTGGCTCTCCTGGTTGGCGCCAGCCTGGGTGTGGCGGGGGTACTCATGCAGGCCCTGACCCGCAACCCATTGGCAGACCCCGGCATTTTGGGGGTGAACTCCGGAGCCAGCCTGAGTGTGGTTCTCGCCCTGACATTCTTTGGGGTCAGTAGCGCTTCGGGCTACATCTGGTTTGCGCTGTTCGGTTCAGCGCTTGCCTCGTGTTTTGTGTATGTACTCAGCCTGCAACGCTCGCGCATTACCGAGCATTCCCGGTTGGTACTCGCGGGCACCGCACTGGGCGCCACCCTCGGCGCCTGCACGGGTATTATCACGATGTTTAATACCGATACCTTCAATTCCTACCGTTTTTGGGTCATTGGCTCTCTGGCCGATCGCGGAGATCAGATTCCGGGACAAATCTTGCCGCTGGTTCTTCTGGGACTCATCCTTGCCTTTATCACCGGGCCGGCTCTGAACTCACTGGCCCTAGGTGATGAACAGGCCAAAGCCTTGGGAACCAAAATGGGGCTGGTGCGAGTGCTGACGCTACTAGCCATCACGTTATTGTGTGGCAGTGCAACGGCGGCCGCCGGACCCATCGGCTTTGTCGGCTTGGTGGTTCCGCATGTACTGCGTCTACTTATCGGCATCAACCAGCGCACGCTCTTAGTGTTCTCCGTAATTTTTGGTCCACTACTGGTACTCAGCGCTGATATCCTCGGCCGCGTTGTGGCCCGTCCCGGTGAACTGGAAGTCGGGATCGTCACCGCCTTTGTCGGCGCGCCCGTGCTGCTGGGCTTACTCTTGCGAAAGCGGGTTCTGTAATGCGCACTTCTACTCGCTTCATCCCCCGCGGCTACTGGCTACTCACGGTAGGACGCGCCACCATCTTGGTGCACCGACGTTCAGGTATCGTGGCCCTGCTCTTGCTCCTAGGTGCTGTAGCGGTGGCGGGATTCACTGTAGCCACGGGCACCTACCAGCTCTCTGCGGACAATGTTTTGCAGGTATTTTTTGGTGGCGGGTCACAACTTGATCAGTTCATTGTGCTTGATCAACGCGTGCCACGGGCCATCGCAGCCCTGCTGGTCGGCGCGGCACTGGGCGCCTCCGGGTCGATCTTCCAAAGCGTCTCACGCAACCCTCTGGGTAGTCCGGACATTGTTGGTTTCACCACGGGCGCTGCCACCGGTGGCCTGCTGGTGATCCTCCTGGCTGGAGCAAACAGCGCAGCCTCAATTATGGCCGGTACGCTGATCGGTGGGCTGGTGACTGCCGCGGTAGTTTTGCTCTTTGCGCTGCGTCGATTCATGAGTGGGGACCGCATCATTCTGGCTGGTGTCGCTATCGCTGCGATGCTGGCTGCGGTCAATGATTATCTGATTTCGCGGGCCAGCATCGAAAACGCAGAAACCGCCAAATCTTGGCAATACGGTAGCCTGAACGCCATTTCATGGGGACCGATCATTCCACTGGTTTGTGTGGTGGCCTTAGCCATCCCGGCAGCCCTGATTGCTTCAAGGGCTTTACGCATCATGGAACTGGGCGAAGACACCGCTTTTGGTGTCGGCGTGAATTTGAAACGCGCCCGCCTGGGAACAATGGCCGTCGGCGTTCTTCTAGCAGCCATTGCGGTGGCCACCGCAGGTCCCATCGGATTCTTGGCACTGGCCGCCCCACAGCTGGCGCGAAAATTATCTGGTGCCCCAGGAATCTCCGTAGCGGCATCCACCACCATGGGCGCGATGGTCTTAGTCCTCGCAGACCTA
Source organism: Glutamicibacter sp. B1 (assembly GCF_039602135.1). Lineage (NCBI taxonomy): Bacteria > Bacillati > Actinomycetota > Actinomycetes > Micrococcales > Micrococcaceae > Glutamicibacter > Glutamicibacter ectropisis. The sequence goes on from NZ_CP125942.1 coordinate 3,186,296, forward strand.
CTGGCCCAACGATTATTGGCGCCCTTCCAGATCCCGGTGGGACTGGTCACCGGTGCCCTCGGTGGAGCCTACTTGTTGTGGTTGCTGACCTTTGCCCGCAGCTCGCAGTCCTCTTCCTAACTAGTGGCCTAGGCGCATCCATCCGGTGCCACGGGCACGGATCCATAGGGTCACACCGCGTGAAGCCATGAAGCCCAGTGCGAAGGCCACCCAGATCCACCAGATGGCTGCGCGCGGATCATGAGCCAGGACCGAGACAGCCCACAACATCGGAGCATACACCACCAGATTCACAATGCTGGCAAGACCCAGATAGCGGGCATCCCCGGCACCGATGAGCACACCATCGAGCACGAACACCAGACCACACAATGGTTGGGACAACGCTAGGACCCATAGGCCGACTGTGGTCAACTGGCGGATCTGGTCGTCCGATGTGAAGATCATCGGGAACACCCACGAAGTAGCCAAGAGCAATAGCCCGGTGACCACCCCAAAGTAGATGCCCCAGCGGCTCATGATTCCGGTGAGTTCACGAACTCGTTGCGCATCTCCGCGGCCCAGTTCTTGGCCAATCATCGCCTGAGCTGCGATGGCGAGAGCATCAAGAGCAAAGGCTAGGAAGCTGAAGATGGTAAATACCAGCTGGTGGGCGGCGAGGGTCTGGGTTCCAGCGTTGGTTGCGACCACGACGGTGAGCAGCAAGGCAGCACGCATGGTCAGATTACGAACCATCAGCCATGATCCGACCTGGCCGGTGGAAATGAACCCTGACCAACTTGGCGCCAGCGATACGCCCTGCTTGCGGATTCGTGGCAACAACATCCACAGGTAGACCGCGGCCATGAGCCATTGGGCAATACTGGTTCCCAACGCCGCACCAGCCACCGACATATGCGCACCGTAAACTAGGGCAAAATTCAAGACGATGTTGAGCCCAAAACCGACGGTGGCAACCACCAGGGGTGTCTTGGTATCTTGCATTCCACGCAATACACCGGTGGCAGCCAGTACCAGCAACATGGCGGTGAGACCCGGCAAAGAGTAGTGGATATAGTCCACGGCAAAGTCCGCTGCCAGCCCATCAGATCCCATGGCATGCACCAAGGGGCGCGCACCGAGGTAGCCGAGCACGGTGAGCACAATTCCCAGAACTACCGCGAACCACATACCATCGCGCCCTGCGGCCATGGCCTGTCCTGGCCGTCCTGCGCCAATGGCTCGGGCGACCGCCGGGGTGGTGGCGTAGGCCAAGAAGATCATGAGTCCCACCGCGGTTTGTAACACCGTGGTTCCTAGGGCAGCACCTGCCAGTTCATCGACTCCCAAATGACCGACGATTGCTGAATCGGCCATCAAGAAGAGCGGTTCAGCGATCAGCGCGCCCAGTGCTGGAACTGCGAGGGCGAGGATCTGCCGAGAGATGTTCTGCGGAGAATTGGTGGGGGTAGAGGAACTCACCCTCCCTACTCTACGAAGCATGGAGTTCTTTCACCATTTGTTGACGGCCCTCATGCGGAGCATCGCATCAAGGCCCCTACCGCCATGGCGAGAAAGCCGCTAGGTTGGAAACCACCTTAGAAGCTACAAACCCGTGGCCAGAAGGAGCACCGTACCCATGAACCCTCCTCCCCTCGATCAATGGCAGTGCGCCGGATGCGCCGTGGAATTTCCACCAGGTCCCCAACCCCAGGGACTGTGCCCCATCTGCGCGGATGAACGCCAATATATCCCCGGTGGCACCCAACGTTGGGTGAGAACCCCAGACTTGGTAGCTACCGGGCACGAGCTGACCCTCACTGAGCTTGAACCCGGGCTCACAGCACTCTCCTCCCCGGAAATCGGCATCGGTCAAAGTGCGTTGGTAGTTGAGACCACCGGAGGCAACCTACTCTTTGATGTTCCAGGACTCATCACCGAACAGACCGTTACTTGGCTTGAATCCCGTGGCGGGTTAGCCGGAATCGTGGCGAGCCATCCACATATGTACGGCGTCCAGCAGCAGTACAGCCAAGCCTTCGGTGATATTCCTATTTACGTGGCTCACAAGGATGCCCAATGGGTGCAATATTCTTCTGCGGCGATCACGTGGTGGAGCGAAGACTTTGAAGTGCTCCCCGGGGTGAGGCTGCGGCAATTGGGCGGGCATTTCCCGGGCAGCACCGTTGCTTGTTGGGAATCCGGAGCAGATGGGCGTGGAGTGCTTTTAGCTGGGGACGCTATCTTCCCGGTGGCCGATGGCAACGTGACTTTTCTTCGCAGCTATCCCAACCGCATTCCACTCTCGGCTGGGGTGGTACGACGCATGGCCAGTAGCTTGGAGGATCTGGAGTTTGATCGTCTCTACAATAATTTCGCTGCTTGTATCCGGTCTGATGCTCACCGCATTGTGCAGTTTTCCGCAGAACGCTACGCACGGTGGGTTTCTGGAGAATTCGACCACCTGACCTGAAACCCCAGAAAATAAAACATTCCCATATGGGAATATTTATGCTTTACCCAAAGATGGGTCGCGTTTGGAGAGGAATGATGCCAAGATCATCGCGACTGCTTGCAGAACCACTACGCAGAGCACCACGCTGTCCCAGCCATAGTGCATAAATGGGATACCAATCAGCCATCCCAGCACCGAGGAACCCACGTAGTACAGCAGGTTGTAGAGGCTGGAAGCCTGAGCGCGAGCCTCGGAGGCAAGCACCGGAACCCAACCGCTGGCCACCGCATGGGCTGCGAAGAAGCCTGCGGTAAAGATGAGTAGTCCGATGACAATCACGATGAGATTTCCGGCGAGGGTGAGCGCCAGGCCTACGGCGCTAAATGCGATGCTCAGGCGCAGGGTATTACGACGGCCAATTTTGGCCACCACCTTGCCACTGGCCACCGAGGTATAGGTTCCCGAAAGGTAGGCCAAGAACACCAAGGCTGCCAGCGAGGATGGAATCAGATACGGCGGGGCTTCTAACCGGAAGGCGAGGTAGTTGTAGACCGCGACAAAACCACCCATGAGCAGGAATCCCTGAGCGTAAACCAACATCATTTTCCCGCGCAAAGCTTGTCCAAACTTTGCCGCGATGGCCCGCAGGTTCTGGCCTTTGATGGGCGCGAACCCTTGTGCGGTGGGAGCCTTGATCAAAAAAAACAGCGTGGCTAGCCCAGCCATGATGCTTACCCCCGCGATCCCCCAGCGCCATCCCGCGGGTTCCCCGATAAAGCTGGCGACCAGGCGCCCGGCCAACCCACCCAGGGTGGTTCCCGAAATGTAGGTGCCACTGGCTACTGCAACAGCTTTCGGGCTGACCTCGTCAACCAGGAAAGCCAACGCAGATCCAGGCACCCCGGCCAGCGCAATGCCTTCAAAGAATCGGATGACTACCAGCGACTCAAAATTCGGTGACTGGGTGCTGAGCAATCCGAGGAGGACTGAGGCAATCAAGGCCGCACAGATAACTTTGCGCCGGCCAATTCGGTCCGAAATGATAGCCCACGGAGTCACTGCCAAAGCGAGTCCCAAGGTTGCTGAAGAAACTGCCAGCGCCGCCTGCGATGAGGTGATCTGGAAGTAGTTCGCGATCACCGGCAAGAGCCCCTGCACGGCATAAAGCTGTGAGAAGGTGGCAACACCGCTGGCAAATAGGGCCAGCAGCATTCCTCGATAGGCAGGGGTTTGTGGTTCATGTCCTGCGAAAGGCACTGCTTTAGACTCCTGCAGGGATTAGTGGGTAGAGAAGGTAAACGACCAGAAGCGCGATGGTGTTATTCAGTACGTGCAACATGTAGGAATAGGCCATCGACTTGCCACTGAGAATATAGGCAAGGCCCATCGTGATACCGAGCATGACGTACGGAACTACTTCAAACCACGAACCTATGCCTGCACCGATGAAGTGAATTCCTGCGAAGAGCACGGTGGAAATGGGTAGACATATCCAGACATTGAGTTTGCGTGAGAGCTTGCCAATGAGCAGATGACGGAAGAAATACTCCTCAACAAACGGCCCAAAGAGCGCTGTCACCACCAGCATCACAGGAAGTGGCACTGTCGTTGCCATCCCTTCGAGGGCTGCTTGGTTTTCGCTGGTCACCGCTTGACCGGTAAGACCTGCAATTAACGCATTGACCATGATGGTCAGGATCCAACCACCGGGCAGCATTAGCCACTTCGCCCACGGGTGGTAGCGCATGGTTTTAAAGGAGTCGAAGAACTGAGGCCCACACTGGATCATCGCCAAAACGAAGAACGTGACGTACAGGATGAGGTTGATCCCAAAAAGTGCCTGCTCTTGCGTGGAAAACGCTGTCATGTAGCCCGGGATGAGCGTGATCAGACTGGCCGCTCCACCGATAAAAAAGACCACATAGGCGATGACCGTAAACAGGTCACCTTTGCTGAATTTTCCGGCGTTAAAGACACGTTGCTTAGGCCGTACAGCCATGTATTGAACTGGGTGCTCTGGCCATTGTTGCATGGTACAAGCCTAATGGTCTTAGCTATGTATTTGCCTCAGGCGTGAGCGAGCAGACGCGGATCCGTCTTTATCCCTGATGTATGTGTCTTAGACATACGTCGGGGCTCGGCGGTGAACACCGAGCCATCAGTGTTCACCGCCGAGCCCCGACACAAACAATCTGGGTCTACAAGGTTCAGTGCTTAGTTCCGGTCGAAACCTTCGCGCCCCTTGTCGACAAATGCTGGGAAGAGAACCTTGTAGCTCACTCCCGCAATAGCTGCACCAATAATTGGCGCCAAGATAAACAGCCAGACCTGCCCCAATGCTTCGGGTCCTGCAAACCAGGCAACGCCCAAGGAGCGAGCTGGGTTGACCGAGGTATTGGTAATCGGAATCGATACCAAGTGAATCAGGGTTAGCGAAAGGCCAATGGCCAAAGGCGCAAACCCCTTAGGCGCACGGTCATCGGTGGATCCCAGAATCACATAGAGGAAGATTGCCGTAAGCACGATTTCGGCCACCAACGCTGCAATCAGCGAATAGCCGTCGGGCGAACGGTCACCATATCCGTTGGAAGCGAAGCCAGAATCTACCGCGTTGAATCCATCCTTGCCCGAAGCAACCCAGAACAGCACCGCACCGGCTACCGAGGCAGCAACAACCTGAGTAACGATGTACGGTCCAACATCCTTCCATGGGGTACGCCCGGCAAACGCTGTGCCCAGGGTGACCGCCGGGTTGAAGTGACCTCCAGAAATATGCCCCACTGCGTAGGCCATGATCAGTACCGTCAGGCCGAAGGCCAGAGCGACACCAAGGAATCCAATCCCCATGTTGACGGACTCATCGGCAATGACCTTTGCCGCGAAGATGGCCGAACCACAGCCACCGAAGACCAGCACAAATGTGCCCAAGAATTCTGCCGAAAGTTTTGCGCCAACAGTAGGCACGGATGTATCAGACATGCTTTCTTCCTTCCCTCGATGAAAATGCGAGTTCGCGGCCAGCTTAGGTCTCGCGAAGGTGTGAAGAATAGAGGCTTCATCAATTATTTCGTTATTTCTCGCAAATTATTCTCTTGTCAGAAAGTCCGCCTTCGAACCAGACCTTATCTTGAGAAGGTGGTTGCCTCTGGCGATGTCTCGATCATCCAACGACTCCACTGGAGTATTGCAGTCTTGGCCTCCGCTCAATGATGGCAGCGACGACAATCCCGACGATGACACCAAGCAGATTCCCCATGGCGCAGTCCCACACCATCTGAATGCCAATCACGGGGTTCGCTAACTGAAGCATGAGAATGATCAATGGTGTGAAGAAGCTCAGGGCAAGACCATAGTTCCTAACCATGTAGGCCTCGGTGGGGAACATGAGCAAGATGATGCAACACCCGATGACCAGTTCACTGGGCTCCAGAAGTTGAAGTCCCAATAGCACGGCGATGCCAGCCAGCGTTCCGGCAATTCGATGAGCTCCCCGCTTGATTCGGCCCCGAGCATTACCTGCAGCCAGCGGAACGGCTGCTCCTGCCATCGTCCACTGCAGATGTTCGGCGTGCAGGAAAATACCAATGCTGCCGGCCACGAGGATGACGACTAGATAGGTTACGGCTCTCCGTCCGATATTTGGCCACGGTATCGGCAGGGTCTTTATTCCGTATTCGGCAGCTGGTCCAAAGCGCGCCATTTGTCCCAAGAGAATACTGAACAGTGCCGTGGCAACGAAGGCGACCAACCCGTCTAGGGCAAGGGTTTCACCCACCGGTAGGGTACCTAATGCGCCAAAGGCAAAGAGTGGAAAGAATGCGCCGCCGGGTTTCAACCCGTGATGGTCTGCCACGACTGAACTCAGTACAGCCCAAAATATGCCGCCGGCCAATAGAGTCCATCCGTGCAGTCCCAGTGGTGCCACGGCGATGCCACAGATTCCGGCGCATAGCATCAGCGCCGCTCCCAGCAGCTGATCTTTAAGCCGTTGTAATCTGCGTGGGTCTCGCCCATACATCCCGACAACAGAACCGAAGACGGCATAGGCCAGAAGATCGCTGCGCTCCGTCAGCAACAGTGCGGTGCCTGGAATCCCGAGTCCTAAACCCACCCGAAGTGCCGGTCTGAGTTCCGGGCTGTGCGAGATCAGAAATAGTTGCCAATGGGTTCTTGGCCGTAGCTTGTGTCGAAGAGAGGGCAAGAGGCTCAACGAAAACGGCGAACGTTCGGCCATCACGAGAACCGTGCAGCCTTCGGGTCAACCATGCGTTCCATGACGCTCTCCTCTTTGCTCGGTACAGGGAATCCACCGCCGGGGCGGTTGGGGTTTCTGCACTTAGCTTCGAGGATTTCACTTGATCAGATCAAACAATTAGAACCAATCGATTCATCGGACATGGTTATCATCACTATTCAGAGAGATTTATTCTTGAGGAAAAATCTCAAAAATTAGCCGATTTAACGCTTGAGACATAAGACTTAACGGTTCTTCATCTTCCATGACCAACGAAATTTCCGACGTAACCTTCGGGTCATCTAGCTGGGTCTGCACGATGTCTGGCAGGTCTCCAATCGGCGGTAGCCATTGGCGCGGGACGATACTCGCCCAACGTCCTGTGGCAACATGCGCCAACAAGGTCACGATCGAGTCGCACTCAATTCGCGGCTTTGCTTTCAGCCCGTGCTGCAACAGCGCTTGATCTAGCACTTGCCGCCCACGTAGCGAGGAATCAAGAAGACACAAGGGAAGCTGCAATGCTTGAGTCCACGAGCTCTGTCCCGGGCTGATCTGCATCTGCGGAGAAGTAAGAAGCACATGCTCTTCTGAATACAATCTGAAACTCCGCAGCCCTTCCACATCTTGTGGCTGCGCATATATGAGCCCGGCATCAAGTTCATAGTTGCGGATCTGTCGAACGATCTCGGCCGAATGAAGACTTGCCTGCACCTTGATGTTCACCAGTGGATGTTCTCGGGCGAAAGCATTGGTCAGTGCCACGACAGTTGATGACGCCGCAGGAACCGTGCCTACCCGAAGGGTCCCGGTCAGCCCGGCTTCGTGATGCGAAACTTCCTGTTTCAGTGACTCGTGATCTTTGACGAGTTTCCGTGCCCACTTGAGTACGGTCTGCCCCTCGACGGTGAGCCCTTGAAAGGCATGGCCACGGCGGACCAATGGCACTCCGAGTTCCTTTTCCAGCTTTCTGATTCCTTCGGAGAGCGCAGGCTGAGACACAGCGCATTCCTCGGCTGCGCGAGCAAAGTGTTGCTCGCGTGATAGCGCAATCAGGTATTCCAGCTGTCGAAGCATCATGACTCCATTGCATCACCTTCGCGGTGCACTCTTGCCATCGATGACTCGAAATATTCACCAAAGAGAAAGCCCCGACCCAGGCAGTTGAATCAACTGTCTGGGTCGGGGCCAACCGATAAGTAGAAGCTACTCGGTTTCTTCCTTAGCCTCAGGCGCTGCGTCAGCAACGACCGGCGCACCAGCAGTTACCGAAGGAACTGCCGCGGTATCAGGATTTGCATCCACATCCTCAGCTGGACCAGCGAACTGCGACTGGTACAACCGGTAGTACGCACCCTGGGTCTTGAGCAACTGCTCATGGTTACCCTGTTCCACAATCTTTCCGGCTTCCATCACCAAAATGGTGTCAGCGTCACGGATCGTTGAGAGACGGTGAGCAATCACGAAGCTCGTGCGATCACTGCGCAAGGCAGCCATCGCTTGCTGGACCAACAGTTCGGTACGCGTATCCACCGAGCTGGTCGCTTCATCAAGAATGAGCAAGGATGGGTTGGCCACAAACGCACGTGCAATCGTGATCAACTGCTTCTCACCAGCAGAGACGTTGGTACCTTCTTCATCAATGATGGTGTCGTAGCCATCGGGCAGGGCACGCACAAAGCGGTCCACGAAGGTTGCCTTGGCTGCGGCGATGACTTCCTCATCGGTAGCATCCAGTCGGCCGTAGCGAATGTTCTCCATGATGGTGCCACCAAAGAGCCAAGCATCCTGAAGCACCATGCCCACCTTGGAACGCAGATCAGCGCGCGAAAGCTGGGTGATGTCATGGTTATCCACCATGATCTTCCCGGAGTTCAGCTCGTAGAAGCGCATCACCAGGTTCACTAGCGTGGTCTTACCCGCACCGGTAGGACCGACAATAGCCACGGTATGCCCCGGATCCGCGTCAAAGGACAAGTCCTCAATCAATGGCTTGTCCAAGGTGTAGGAGAAGGAAACATTCTGGAATGACACATGACCATCGGTACGCTCAGGCAAAGTCGCCTGCGCATCTTCCGGATCCTGCTCTTCAGCATCCAAGAGTTCAAAGGTACGCTCTGCCGAAGCCACACCAGACTGCAACATGTTCGCGACACCTGCGATCTGCCCCAAAGGCTGGGTGAACTCACGCGAGTACTGAATGAATGCCGTAGCATCGCCAAGGCTCATTGCACCAGAAGCTACGCGCAAACCACCAACAACGGCGATACCAACGTAGGAAAGGTAAGAAACGAAGTTCATCACTGGCATGATCATGCCGGAAACGAACTGCGCACCGAAGCTTGCCTTGTACAGTTCTTCGTTGCGGGCAGTGAAGCGGTCCACCATGTCATCTTCACGGCCGAAGACCTTCATCAGCTCGTGACCGGAGAAGGACTCTTCAATCTGACCGTTCAGCGCACCGGTGTTCTTCCACTGCGCGGTGAACAACTTCTGCGCCTTTGAACCGATGATGCCAGCAGCCGCACCGGAAAGTGGCAAGGCTACCAGCGCGATGAGCGCCATCTGCCAAGAGACCACGAACATCATGATGACAATTCCGATGACCGTCATGATGGACTGCACCAACTGGCTCAGTGCCTGCTGCAACGCGTTTTGGATGTTGTCCACGTCGTTGGTGACGCGCGAGAGCACATCGCCACGCTGGCGGGTATCAAAGTAGTTCAGTGGCAAGCGGTTGAGCTTAGTTTCAACATCCTTACGCAGGTTGTATACCACGCGCATGACCAGCCTATTGAGCAACCATCCTGAAGCCCACGAGAAGATCGAAGCTACGAAATACATCGAGAGCACAATCAGGATGAACTGAGACAGCTGGGTGAAATCAATGCCCTGACCGGGCACAAAATTCACCTTAGAGAGCATATCGGCCTGAGTACTCTGACCCGATGCACGAAGCTGCTCAATCACCGCCTCAGCAGGGGTGCCGGCTGGGATGTTTTTGCCAATCAAGCCAGCAAAAATGACGTCCATGGCCTTACCCAGAACGCGCGGTGCAACCACCGAGAGCACTACATAAACGGTGATCAACGCGAAGACTAAGACCATTCCCCACTTATATGGGGCCATGAGTCCAACGAGGCGTTTGGCCGATGGCCAGAAGTGCTCAGCCTTACGTGCGGGGGCTCCACCGCTCCAGTCATCTGCACCGGCAGAAACTTCAAACTCGTCAATCTCGGCGAGCTCAGTATCAAGCTGTTCAGGCTGTGTATTTTTCTGCTTCTTTGCCACTTAGGCCACCTCCTCCACGCTCAGCTGGGATGTCACAATTTCTTGGTAGGTCTCCGAGGATTCCAAGAGTTCTTCATGGGTTCCTCGCGCCACGATCTCACCGTGATCCAAGACCAAGATCTGATCAGCATCCGTAATCGTGGAAACGCGCTGTGCCACGATAATCACCGCGGCATCCTTGGTAGGTTCCACCAAGGCCGCACGCAATTTGGCATCGGTACTCACATCGAGTGCCGAGAAGGAATCATCAAAGAGGTACGTCTTAGGCTTGGCCGCCAAGGCGCGCGCGATGCACAGACGTTGACGCTGGCCACCCGAGACGTTGGTACCACCCTGAGAAATCTTCGACTCAAGTTGCCCCTCACGTTCGGAGACAAATCCGTCGGCTTGGGCAATGCGTAGGGCTTCCCAGAGTTCCTCTTCTTCAGCATCCTGAGCACCAAAACGCAGGTTGCTCTCGATGGTTCCAGAGAACAGGTACGGACGCTGCGGAACAGCGGAGATGTTCTGCGAGATCGCTTCACGACCCAATTCCTTCAGCGGGACACCACCAATGAGAATCTCACCCTCGGTGGCGTCGTACAGTCGTGGGATCAAGTTCAGCAAGGTCGTTTTACCGGCACCGGTAGAACCGATAATGGCGGTAGTCTGCCCTGGCTTTGCAGTAAAGGAAATGTTGGAGAGCACTGGTGCTTCTGCACCTGGGTATCCAAAGGTCACGTCCTTGAACTCAACGGTGCCAGGTTCTGGCAACTGGAGCTCACGGTCAGGTGCATCCTGCATGGATGGTTCGCTGTCCAAGACCTCGGAAATACGGTCAGCCGAGACCATAGCGCGAGGAATCATCATGGCCATGAAGGTACCCATCATGACTGCCATCAGAATTTGCAGCATGTACTGCAAGAACGCGGTCAAAGCGCCAACTTCTACCTGACTGTTATCCACGCGGTGACCACCGAACCAGAGCACTGCTGCGGTGGAAAGGTGAAGGATCATCGTGATGGCCGGGAACATCAGCACAAACAGATTTCCAACCTTCACGCCGAGATTGGTCAGCTTCTGGTTGGCATCGTCGTAGCGTTGCGTTTCATGCTCTTCACGGACGAAGGCTCGAACCACGCGGATACCGGTGATCTGCTCACGCAGCACCCCGTTGATGCCATCAATACGTACCTGCATCTCGCGGAACAGTGGCATCAGCTTGATGACTAGCAGGCCAACAACAATCAGCACCAGTGGTACCGATACCCAGACCAGCCAGGAGAGTCCCGGGTCTTCGCGGATGGCCATGACCACACCACCAATGGACATGATCGGAGCGTTGATCATGAAGTTCAACGCCATCAACGTCAACATCTGAATCTGCTGCACGTCGTTGGTACCACGGGTGATCAGGGTGGCGGCACCAAACTTGTTGACGTCCTGAGCAGAGAAGGTGGAGACCTTCTCAAAGACGGATTGGCGGATGTCGCGGCCTACGCTCATGGCGGTTTTGGCGCCAAAGTACACTGCGGCTACCGCGGTGGCCACCTGCACGAGTGCCACGATGAGCATGATTCCGCCGGTGCGCCAGATGTAATTAACATCGGCAGTCACGACGCCTACGTCAATGATTTTGGCGTTCAGGCTGGGAAGGTAAAGCGTGGCCATGGTGGTGGCCAACTGCAAAATGATTACGGCAATAATCCAACCCGTATAGGGTTTGGAGTGTTTCAAGATGAGCTTGAGAAGCATGTGGAAAAATCCTCGCTGGCATCAGGCTCTCCGGCACCAGGCCACTTCGGATTAAGGGCGCGGTGATTGAAGGGCAAATGCCAGTCTAGTTTGATCCACCGACAAGTTGAATCATCCTTGCGATTGATTTTCGCCAACCACTGAACTCACCTGCTGGGCGGCCGGCTCACCGATCCTGTTCGGTGCAGACGCAGAACCGGTTGCCCTGGCTGTCCGTGGCCACGGTGAAGCTCGGGGCGGATTCCCCATCCAGTTCCGCCCCAGCGCCCTTCAGGGCATCGAGCACCGCACCGCTGGCCGAATGCGGAACCCAGAAATCCACGTGCAACCGATTCGGGTTCGGCGTGGAGGTTTCCTGGAACCAGATGGAGGGCAGGCGATGGTTGGGGTCCACCAGGCTGCCATCGCTGGCCTCCTTGTACCCCAGGCCCGCGGCCCACTGGGCACCGATGGCTTTCCGGTCCGCGGTGTCGATCGCGATTTCAACGACCCCGATGAGCTCCGGCTGCGCACTGATGCCCAGCGCCTCGGCCCGCTCGGAGATCTTTGCGGCCAAGGCAATATCCCGGGTGGTGACCCTGCCGCCGGCATCATGGGAGGTCGTGGTCACGAAGATCTTGTTATACCGCCAGTCCACGTCGGGGTGGTGCTGATCCAGCTCGGCGGCCCCGGCGATCTCGCTCAAGAGCTCGATGGATTGCGCTGCCGTGGTGGATTGGTAGACCGCCGAGATGGCTCCGGGCACTTCGCGCCAGTGCGGAAGGTCCTTCAGATACGCGCTGATTTGCTGCTTGTCGAGAACATCCTGGGTACTCATGTTCTATCCCTCCTGGGTCCACACTGGCACTGTGCGCCAGCAAGCTCAAGCATCTGGCCCAAACGCACAGGATGTCCCGCTACGCGCCATCGTCAGCTTGCTGGCAATACTGGCTTTCCGCTGCGGTCGCGCTGAACTACCCGAAGCCGGCGCAGGCCCCTGGGCCCGGGGCGGCCCGTTGCCCTCAGGGCTGTTCCGGGTCGATGCCCTCCGCTGGTTCGGCGGCCGTCGCCTCGTCTGTGGCCAGCACCGCGGTGTCGTTCTCCTCGATGATCTGCTCCGCCCCGTGCAGCGGATCCTCGGCGTCCAATGCCGAGGGTTCATCCGAGGAGCCTTCGACCGGCTGCCCATCGCGCCCATCGAGCGGCTCATCGACGTCCAGATCCTGGCGTACCTCGTCGAATTCCGAATTATTCAAGGTCATGCGGTTCCCCATTTCGTTGGCCTGGCGTGCTGATGCGGTGGTCGCCGGGGCGGGGAGTCCGCCCCGGCGCCCGGCTACAGGTGCTCGTCGTCCAAGCCCGGATCGTATTGGTCCTCAATCGAATCATCCAGCTCGGGATCGGCACCGTTCACCGGTTGCGTGGGCTGCGGCGGCTGGACAGGCTGCCCGTCGCCGTTATCGACGTCCGTGCCCGAGTCGCCCTCGCCACCGGACAGATGCTCGTCGTCGGGCTGGCCCGCCGGCCAGGTCTTCTCCACTACGTCCTTGTCCGGGTCATTGATCCGGTCGGTGGCGTGGGAGATGAGGTCTTTGGCTTTGTCCAAGATTCCCATGATCTTCTTCCTTTCCGTGGTGGGGCTACGGCAACAACCCGCGATCGACTGGCCGCGCTACATTCCGTTCGCATCCGTGCCGCCGGCACGGTGATCGATGCTGCTCCGGCCGCGGATCATCCGGTACAGGCCATAGAGGAACACCAGTGCGCCCCAGCCCACCACGATCCATAGCGGACCGGAGGTGCTGTCCGGTGCTGCCAGCACCGCGTAAATAGCGAATCCCACTGCCAGGAGCCCGCCGACGACCATAAGCCATAGTCCCGGACGGTGGCCGCTCTTCCCTGCCTGATTTTCCTGCATGCCAGTTCCTTTCACGCGTTCTTCGGCTTATCCCGCATCAAAGCGGTCCTCATCTTCATCTGTTGGTGGATCCGCGGCGTCGTTGATCTTTCCGCGGCGGACTTCTTGCTCTTGACGCTGTTCACGATCCTCAGGCTCAGCGTCGTCTCGTTCGGCCATGTCCCTGCCTTTCGACCGGTGGGTGGTTCAGGAGTTGCGCAGTGCCTTGATCACTTCCGCTTTGCGCATTTTCGATCGGCCTTCGATGCCAACCTCCTTGGCTCGTTCTTGAAGCTCCTGCACGGTCCAGTCTTCGTAATCGCCGGATTTCCCGCCCCGCTGGCCGACGGCCGAACGCCCATCGCGGGCCGCGGCATTGGCGATGCGTGCGGACTTCTGCTTGGAGTTGCCTTCCTCGCGCAGCTCCTCATACAGTTCCTCGTCCTTGATGCGGCTCTGCGAATTGCTGGCCATGCTTCTCCTCCTCGCCCTGGGTTGGATCTCCACCTTAGGCAGTATGCCGCCCGATTGATAGCAGACCCCCAAGTCTTTGCGCCAAATCCCAGACTCGGTCCCTAGCACGATTCCCGGAACCCGGCAGGAAGCTGAATTAACGCCGGATGCAAGCTGGCCATTCACGCTAAAACCCCGGTTGCGTGTTCAGTTGCTATCCGGGCGGCGGAACACTGGGCAACGACGGACGCCATCAGCCCAGGCACCCGGGCGTCCCATCGCCAGTTCAGGAGGAAGCACATGTCCGAGCACCTATCGCAGGATACGCAACGCGCAGGCAAGGAACGCATCAGCCCGCCGGAACAACGCCAGCCCGAACCCGGGCTGGACCAGAAGCTGGAACCGCGCGCCGATCACGGCGAACGCAGCTACCGCGGCCGTGACCGGCTGACCGGGAAGCGGGCCTTGATCACCGGTGGCGATTCGGGCATCGGGGCGGCGGTGGCCATCGCCTTCGCCCGCGAGGGGGCCGACGTGGCCTTGGCCTATCTGCCCGCGGAGGAACCCGACGCCATCCGGATTGCGTCCATCCTGGACGAGGCCGGGGTCCAGGTGCAGCATCTGCCCGGAGACCTGCGGGAGCGCTCCTACCGCGACTCCCTGGTGGACCAGGCGGCCAAGGCCCTGGGCGGGCTGGACATCCTGGTGAACAATGCCGGGAAGCAGGTCAGCGTCCCGTCGCTGGAGCAGCTGCGCGACGAGCAGATCGAGGCGACCTTCGACGTGAACATCTTCGCCATGTTCGCGCTGAGCCGGGCGGCCTTGAAGGTGCTGCCCGAGGGCGGATCGATCATCAACACCACCTCAATCCAGGCCTTTGATCCCTCGGATCACCTGATGGATTATGCGGCCACCAAGGGCGCGATCAGCAACTTCACCAAGTCGCTGGCCAGCCAGGCGGCGAGGCGCGGCATCAGGGTCAACGCCGTGGCGCCCGGCCCCATCTGGACTCCGCTGCAGCCCTCGGATGGCCAGCCAATCGAGGCGCTGCCGGAGTTCGGCCACGATACCTGGCTGGGCCGTGCCGGGCAGCCGGTGGAAGTCTCCCCCGCCTATGTATTCCTGGCCAGTGACGAGGCGTCCTATATTCTCGGATCCACGGTGCACGTGAACGGGGGCAAGAACCAGCCCTAGAACCTGGGCTCAGTCCGACTCGTCCCCGCCGGTGGTGATGTTCAAGTCCATGTTGCGGCGCTCATACTCGCGCTGGCTGAAGGTGGCCCGCTGCACTTCTGCGACATCGTCGAAACTGGAACCGATGGCGCCGCCCATGGTACCCAGCGAGGAGGCCAGCCAGGCCAGGTTCACGTAGTCGGAGAAATTGACCTCGTGGCGCAGCTGGTAGGCCAGGTACTGCTGATCGATCACGATCAGCGAGGCGCCCAGCAGGGCCAGGAACATCAGCAGGTACATCGCGGCGGCGGCGTATCCCACGGTCAAGACGGTGGCGGCGTTGTAGACGAGCAGGCGTTCGCGCCGCCGCCCGCCCTTGGGGCTTTCCCACAGGCGGTTATGCAGCAGCAGCCAGAGCGTGAGGATGGTGATGCTGGCGAGGGTAATCAGCGACAGCCGGTGCACGGACAGGTAGTCGGCCATGGACCAGATGCTGGTGTAGAACACGCCGAAGGCGCCGGTGGCCACGGCGCCGGCCATCGCCGAGGTGAGCCTCGGGACCAGCTTCCACGGCCGATTGCTGCGCACCATTCCGGCGATGAGCAGCAGCCGGCCGCGCAGCCCGGTGATGCTCGAGATCCGGTCCTTCCCGCTCTCGGGATCGCGGCCGCTGTGGTGCACACTCAGGGCACGCCCCCACGGCGTGAGCGGGCCGGCAGGCTGGCGGCCGGTGGCTAGTTCGCCAATCACCTCGACCAGGGCTGTGGCCACCGCGCGGGTCCGGGCCAGGCCCAGGCTGGGCAGGGACAGCACGGCCGAAGCGGCGTCGGCGGCGATCACCGAACGCACCGGCTGTTGCCGGAGATAGTGCGGGGCATCGGTGAGGTAGATGATGTAGTCCCAGCCGTGCTTTTCGCGTAATTGCGGCACCTTGTCCCGCAGATCCACGGTGCCCGTCTCGCCCAGCGGCAGCGAGAACGGGGCGACGCGCACATCCCAGGCGCCGGCGCCCGGATGCGCCTTGCCCAGGGCTCGTTCAACCCGCGGGGCCACCCGTTGGGCGATGGCATCGGCGGTGCCGGGGTCGGCTATCAGTCCGACCACACTGGCCGGGGATTCTGGCAGGTTCATTCTTCCACCCTAGGAAGTGATCCGGGCCGCCGCAGGCCGCTCCAGCAACCTTGCAGGAAAGTTGGCGTGGAGCCTAGCGGCCTCATCGCCCTGGGCTTAGAATGAAAATAAAATCCCGCAATACGAAAGTTGGAGATCATGTCCGAGTCCACCCCCGCCCTCGCGCCTGGCGATGCCGCGCCAGCCTTCAGCCTCGACGACGCGCACCGCAAGACCGTCTCGCTGGCTGACTATGCAGGACAGAGCGTCATTGTCTACTTCTACCCAAAGGCCGCCACCCCCGGCTGCACTACCGAGGCCTGCGACTTCCGCGACAACCTGGGCTCGCTGCAGGCGGCCGGATACGCGGTGCTGGGCATCTCCCCCGATGCCCCCGACGCGCTGGCCAGCTTCGCCGACGACGAATCCCTGAACTTCCCGCTGCTCTCGGACCCGGACAATGCCGTGGCCAAGGCCTACGGTTCCTTCGGCGAAAAGACGGTCGGCGAGAAGACCTTTACCGGCACCCTGCGCTCCACCGCGGTGATTGATCCGCAGGGAAAGATTTCCCAGATTGAATACGCGGTTCAGGCCAAGGGCCACGTCGCGCACCTGCGGAAGTCGCTCGGCCTCTAGGGCGAAGAACCGACGTCCACGCGGCGCTCCGGTGAAGCAAGGATGTCCTGCACTTCACCTGAGCGCCGCCGCTCATCGCCCGATCTAGCGTCCGGCGATTTTCACCAGCTTGCGGTTGATAAATTCATCCATGCCAAACTTGCCCAGTTCACGGCCGATGCCAGAACGCTTCACGCCACCAAATGGCAACTCAGGTGAGGTGGAGGATGGCTCATTGATAGCCACCATGCCACTGCTCAGCTGGGCGGCGATACGTTGTGCGCGCTCGGTGTCCTGAGTGTGGATGGAGGCTCCCAAACCGTAGTCCGAATTATTTGCCAGCTCTACTGCTTGTTCCTCGCCGTCTACCTTGTACAAAACGGCAACTGGGCCAAAGAGCTCTTCGGAGAAGGCACGCATTTTCTCGGTGACCCCAGCTAATACCGTTGGTTCATAGAACGCGCCCGGACCATCAATTGGCTTGCCACCGGTCAGTACCGTCGCTCCCTTATCGATGGCATCCTGTACCTGCTCGGCTAATCCGTCGCGAGCTGCCACCGAGGATAGTGGGCCCACGAAGTTCTCTTCCACCGTTGGGTCTCCGACCTTGATGCCGGAAACCTGCTCAACCAGTGCAGAAGAGAAGTCTTCATACACCGAGGAATCCACGATGAATCGCTTGGCCGCGTTGCAGGCCTGACCGGTATTGCCATAACGTGCACGCAGTCCCAGCTTGGCGGTGCGATTAATGTCCGCGTCGTCAAAGACTAAGAATGGATCGGAGCCGCCCAGCTCCAGCACGACCTTCTTCAGGTTGCGTCCGGCAATCTCGGCCACAGCCGAACCTGCACGCTCGGAACCGGTCAGCGAAACACCCTGGACCCGGCGGTCAGCAATGATGTCGGCAACCTGATCATTGGTGGCATAGATATTCACGTAGGCACCTTCTGGGGCACCAGCCTCGCGGAAGATCTCTTCCATGGCGGCAGCCGATTCAGGGCACTGCGGTGCGTGCTTGAGCAGAACCGTGTTGCCGTTCATCAGATTTGGAGCGGCAAAGCGGGCCACCTGGTAGTAAGGGAAGTTCCACGGCATGATACCCAACAGCACACCCACGGATTCCTTGCGCACCAGCGCCGTGCCGCCGGAGGCGATTTCCAGCTCCTCGTCCTCCAGGTACTTCGGGCCGTTCTTGGCGTAGTAGCGGTAGATTGCCGCCACGATGCCGATTTCGCCCAGCGCCTGCTTGATGGGCTTGCCCATTTCGCGGGTGATGATCGCGGCCAGTTCCTCGGCTCGTGCCTCATAGATGTCGGCCACGCTCTCAAGCAGGGCGACGCGCTCCTCCAGCGCGGAGACCAACCACTGGGTGTAGGCGTTGTGCGCCTTGGCCATGGCTTCCTGGATCTGCTCATCGGTGGCGGTCGGGTAGGTTGCCTCGACGACGCCGGTGGCAGGGTTGGTTACCGCATACATGCTCATGCCGCTCCTTGGATTTCGCATCGATTAGTGTCCACAGCCCAGTCTGCCAGCAATGCCTGGGCGTTTGGCAAGCAGATGCCGCCAGATGACCAGTATTCATTGCAGGAATGATTCAGCTGTACTCAGCCGAGTCCGTGTCGGGCACTGCCGTCACCCTCACACAGGCAAGCCCAAGGTTTCTGCCACTGTCTTGACGAGGGAAAACATGATTCAGTGCCCGAAATTTCCGACCCACGACGCAGGTTGGAACCGTGCATGGATCTAATTAGCTAAGCTAACTACCTGACTAGCGCATCGAAAGGGAAGCACTCAAATGAACCACTCGCCACCGCCAGTCCAGCTCATGTGGTTCCGCGATGACCTGCGCACCGCAGATAATCCCGCACTAACCTCCGCCTTATCCGCAGGACCAGTGATCGCAGTATTCATTCTTGACGAGGATTCCCCGGGCATTCGCCCGTTGGGTGGTGCGGCCAAGTGGTGGCTGCACCAAGGGTTGAAAAGCCTACAGGCGTCGCTGGTGGAACTAGGCATTCCGCTTGTCCTGTCTAAAGGTTCAGCGGACGAGAAAATCCCGGCTTTGGCCAAGCAAACCAAGGCCGGGGCTGTTCACTGGAACCGCCGTTATGGTCAACCGGAACGCGAGGTGGATACCCAAGCCAAAACCGCACTACGCGACCTCGGACTCGAAGCTCACAGCTATCCCGGCACGCTATTGCACGAACCGTGGGAACTGATGACCAAGAACGAAACCGGTTACAAGGTCTTCACACCTTTCTACAATGCCCTGCGCGACAGCACCATCAGGCCGCCGCTCCCAGCACCTGCAGCCCAAGATCACGTCACCGAATCGGCAATCCCCTCCGGTCTCGAACTGGAAGAACTCGAACTGCTGCCGGCAACAATGGATTGGACTGCAGGATTGGCAGAGCGGTGGGAACCCGGCGAAGTGCCTGCGCGCCAACGGCTCGAAGAGGTCCTGGAATCAATCGCCGAAGACTATCCGGTTCACCATGACCGGCCCGATCTGGACGGAACTTCCGCCCTGTCTCCTGCGCTGCGTTGGGGGCATCTGGGCGCCCACGAGATGTGGGATGCTCTGGGCCGGCTTGCCGCTGAGAATCCCAAAGCAGCCGAAGGGGCCACCGCAATGCGGCGCCAGCTGGCCTGGCGAGACTTCTGCTGGCACCTGTACTACCATCACCCGCACCTGCCGGAGCGGAACCTTCGCGCAGAGTTCGACCACTTCGACTGGGCATGGCCGGAGGACGATCCGCAAACTGCGGGCCACGTCGCCGCTTGGCAGCGCGGTAAGACGGGCTTTCGCCTGGTCGACGCGGGCATGCAGCAGCTCTGGCAGACCGGATGGATGCACAACCGGGTGCGCATGGTTGCAGCCAGCCTGCTGGTCAAGAACCTGCAGGTGCATTGGAAGGTCGGCGAGCGCTGGTTCTGGGACACCTTGGTGGATGCGGACATTGCCTGCAATACCGCCAATTGGCAGTGGGTTGCTGGCAGCGGCGCGGACGCTGCTCCGTATTTCAGGGTCTTCAATCCGGAATTGCAGGCCAAGAAATTCGACCCGCAAGGAAGCTATGCCTCCCGATTCGCACCGGTGGCCGCGGAGCCAATCGTGGATCTGAAGCAATCGCGGCGCGAGGCATTGGACGCCTATGAGCAGATGAAACTCCGAGGGGATGCAAGCTGAAGAACTCCTTCCCGGCCTAAGCGCGCTGGCACGTTCCGGGCCAACTGGACAGGGCAGCTGCGGCACCTGAGGTAAGTGAAGCTACGGCCGGCGTCCAATGGATAAATCATTCCAGCGTTCGGCTGCAATCGGGGATCGCGTCGCCAGATACTTCAGCAGCGCTACGCCTCGGTCCCTCACATTTGCCGAGGAACCAGCCAGCAGGAAGATGAAGCCATCGGCTCCACGATAATCGTTCCCGTGCCGCTCGTTACCCTGACCCGCTGCCTGTCTGCGGCTTCGCTTGCGCCCAATGCCTGCAAATAAGTCCAGCCAAGACCAATCCGTTTGCCATGTTCCTCCGAAGAACCATTACAGGGCTCCTCCCGGAACCCGCAGAACTCGACGCGGAACAGAATCCGTGTCCCAGGAAGGACTGATTGCCATGCGCACTTCGCCTAACCGCTTGCTCGCAACAATTTTCGGAGCCGTGTATCTCCTAGTCGGCCTGCTCGGATTCCTTGTCACTGCCGGCGTGGATTTCTTCGCCACAGAGGGCGGGAAGTTGATCATCTTCGAGGTCAACCCACTGCACAATGTCATCCACCTGGCTATCGGCGCAGCACTGCTTATTGCAGGGCTCGGATCCGTACGTGCTGCCAAGCTCGCCAACACCACGGTGGGCGCCGTCTATCTCCTCGTTGGCATTTTGGGGCTCTTCTTGGCTTCTACAGCATTGAACATTATTGCCCTGAACGGTGCAGATAACGTCCTGCATCTGGCCAGCGCACTTGTCCTGCTGTCGGTCGGCCTGTCCCAGGACCGGACTCCAGCAGCCCATACTGCACGGTCATGAATTCCCCCGAGGCGACGGCCCCTGCCACCGAACCTCACATGCAAGGGCGAGATGCAACTGCGGGCTCCGTTGCCTTCGGCGGCCTATACGCCGGGATCGCTGGTCTAGGAGTCGCGGCGCTGGCCGCGGCTTCCTCCGCCAGCTTGGCATCGACGTTCGGGATCGGGTCCGCCCCGGCACCATGGTGGGCGTGGCTCGGCGCGATAGCATCCGCGGTGTGGGCAGGCATGGCGCTGGTCTACGCCGTGGCCAGCCTGTTGAAGGCAGCGGCCCCTGCCGTGAATCTCGCCGTCCCTTGCCTGGTGCTCGTCTCCTCCGTGCATTTGGCCAGCATTCTTGCCGGCCTTTGGGGGTTCCCGGAGGGAGCGAAGAATCTGGATCTCACCATTGGTTCCTTGCTGCTGCTTGAGCTGTCGGTGCTGTCGGTCTTCATGTGGCAGCGCAAGCGGCGGAAGAACCTTCCGCACCGGGCAGTGCGGTCCAGCAGCCTAGTTGTCCTCGGAGGCATGTTTGCCAGTTCAGTTGCGGTTGCGGCGGTTGCCAGTTTGGGGTTGGCAGCCTCGTCCGCCGGAGAACTGGCGGTACCTCATTCCGAACACGGCATTCATCATTCGGGAGACATCGACCCGGGAATCATTCAAAAGATGAAACAGGCAGAACACCACCACTAGCCGCAGCCCGGGGGCCAGTGCCAGGTATCCGGCTGGCCCCCATAGCCGAGGATTGCTGGCTAGGCCCGCGGATCAACGATGATCTTCACGTGTTCCTCGTTGTTGTTGATCAGCTGGTCAAAGCCTTCGGAAATAAGCTCATCAAGTCCGATGCGCCCGGTGATGAACGGTGCCAGATCCAGCTTGCCGCTTTGCACCAATGCAATGGTGTCCGGATGGTCATTGGCGTAGCCAATGGTGCCTCGCAGGTCGATTTCCTTCAGCACCAGCTTGGGCATGTCCACTTCAGGCTTATGCCCCCAGATCGAGACGTTGACGATCACCCCGCCGGGAGCCACCGCGTCCAGGAGCATGTCCAGCACCGCCGGGACCGAGGAGCACTCGAATCCGGCATCCGCACCACGGCCACCGGTAGCTTCGCGCACCTTCTCGGCCACGTCCCCGTCCCTCGGGTCGAAGACCTCGTCGGCCACCCCGGTTTCCCGCGCCTTGGCCTTGCGGGCCTCGGAGAGCTCCGAGATGTAGACCGTCAGCCCCTTGGCCTTGAGCACCGCTGCGGTCAGCAGTCCGATCGGGCCGGCCCCGCCCACGATGGCCACCTGCCCGGCTTGGGCGCCCGAGCGGACGAAGGCGTGGTGGGCCACGGACAGCGGCTCGATCAGCGCGGCTTCATCCAGTGGGATCTTGCCGATGGGATGCACCCAGCGGCGTTCCACGACGATTTTCTCCGATAGCCCGCCGCCGCGGCCGCCCAGGCCGATGAAGTTCATGTCCCGGGAAAGCTGGTACTGCTGGCCTTCGCCGGTGTCCACATCCTCGTGGATGATGTAGGGTTCCACCACGACGTTCTCGCCGACTTCGAGGCCGGTGACGCCCTCGCCCAGGGCGGTAATGGTTCCGGAGAACTCATGGCCCATGGTCACCGGCGCACTCTCCCCCGAGATCGGGTGCGGATGCCCGGCCGGCGGGATGAAGATCGGGCCCTCCAGGTACTCGTGCAGATCGGTGCCGCAGATGCCGCACCAGGCAACATCGATGGCCACCGTTCCGGGCTTCAGCACCGGCTCATCGATGTCTTCGATCCGGATGTCCTTCTGGTCGTAGTACCGTGCTGCTCGCATGGCTCCCCCTCGAATCTTCCTGCCTGTTCCCGACCGGCCCAATGCCGATCGGTGCTTCCAGCACCCAAGCTACTGCGGCCGCCAGGATTTGAGAACCGTTGCAAAAGGTTTCACCCGATGGCCTCAGCAAGCCATCCAGTCAATGCCCAGCCAGCAACGCACGGCCTGGTTAGCGGCGCACAATGGACTATGGACATCATGTCGGCGGCGCAGCGTTCGCGGCTCATGTCGCGCATTTCCAGCAAGAACACCGGGCCGGAACTGGCCTTGCGCCGATTCCTGCATGCCGCCGGGTACCGTTACCGCGTGCACGGCATCCTGCCTGCACAGCAAGTTGCCCAGCTGCACTCTTTGCATCCCGGGATCCCGTTGCGGGGCGGGAAGCTCCCCGGTTCCCCGGACCTCGTCTTCAGTGCCCGGCGCAAGGCGATCTTCGTCAACGGCTGCTTCTGGCACGGCCACGACTGCCCGGTGGGCCAGCGCCGCCCCGCATCCAATACGGGATATTGGAATCCCAAGCTGGATGCCAATATCGCCCGGGACCAGCGCAACCTCGATAACCTGGCCGCGCTTGGCTGGGAATCGCTGACGCTCTGGGAGTGCGAGCTGAAAACCATGGATGACGTCCTGCGCAGGGCAGCAAGCTTCCTCGGCCCCGTCCGCATCGCACAGCGCGGCGCCACCGCGCAGGATCCGCCCCAGGGCACCGGCGTTGGCTAAGATCGGAGAGTCCACCCTGCCGATATCGAGGCCGCCGCTAGCGGTTAGCCGAACCAACACGTTCCCCGAGGTCCATGAAATCCAGCACCCCCCGCTTCGAAGTCCCGGTGCTCCTGGGAACACAGACGCTGTTCAATATCGGTTTCTACGCTGTGGTTCCTTTCCTTGCTGTAGTGCTAGCCAACGACTTCCTGCTAGCAGGTACCGCGGTGGGCCTGATCCTGGGTGTCCGGACCTTCGCCCAGCAAGGGCTCTTCCTGGCCGGAGGCAGCCTGGCCGATCGCTTCGGCGCCCGGCGCATGATTCTCATTGGTTGCGCGGTACGCGCCGCGGGGTTCTCCACACTGGCGGCCTCGCTGTCCGTAGGCGACCCGCAGCTCTGGCTATTTATCCTCGGCACATTGCTCACGGGATTCGGCGGAGCGCTCTTCTCCCCTGGCCTGAGCATCCTGGTGGGCGCGGCCCAGACCGCGCGCGACAGGTGCCAGGCCACAGGAGCCAAACGGGCCTCCCTGTTTGCCTGGCTGAGCATTACCGGAGAGATCGGCGCCGTGACAGGACCGCTGGTCGGGGCTGCACTGTGGGGCTGGGGGTTCGCAACAGTTGCACGCTTCGGGGCGCTGTTCTTCATCGCCATCGGATTGTTCCTCGCTGCAGCCTTGCGCCGTCCCGCCCCGGACAGTTATTCGCGCGATCGCTCGGAAAGCCCGGAACAGCCGAAGCACCAGCCCGGCAGCCTGCGGCGCTGCCTTGCGGACCGGAAGTTCGTGGCGTTCTGCGCCTTGCATGCCTCGGACTTGCTGGCATACAACCAGCTCTATTTGGCCATCCCCCTGGAATTGCGACGCACTGGCATGCCCACCCAGTGGCTGGGACTGGTATTCGCTTGGATCTCTGTACTGACCTTGGGCTTGCAATTGCCCGTCGCCTGGATCGCTGCACGGATCGGCACGGCGGCGACCCTGCGTTGCGGGTACTTCTCGAGCGTTTTGGGAATTGGCGTGCTGGCGTTCCTCCCGGCCTCTGCCTTCGGCGAGCAGACTGGTCCGATCCGCATTCTGTGCGCGGTCACTCTGCTGGCTTTGGGGCATATGAGCGTGCATCCCACGGCCTTGTCGTTGGTTCCAAAATTCGCCGGGCACCGCGCCACTGGATCCTACTTCGGCCTGCTCGCCAGCTGCGGCGGCCTGGCTGTGCTGGTGGGGAACATGCTGGTCGGGTGGCTGCTGGCGCAGGCCGGCCAGGATCTCATCCCCGGCTTCCTGCCTTGGCTTTTCCTCATGCTCCCCTTGGGCCTTGCTGCTTGGCTCGCCGCATTACTCGTGCGACGCTCAGGTGTCCTTGCCCAGGGTGCATGAACTGCGACACATGACGCTTAATCTGCGAAAAATTTCCATACGGCACCCCAACTTTGCACTACTCAGCTTCAACTCTTACAGAACGCTGCACGGGTGCTTTCCTTCCGGTTTTCAAGCGGGGTAATTATCAGCAAGACAAGGCCGCTAATTAGGGTACGCTTACCAAGGCACTATTGCATTAGATGCCAATCCATCACGTAATGCCGAAGGATTTCCATGAAACTTGGACGATTGAGCGCGGCCGCAGGATTCGCGGCCCTTGCCCTCGCGCTGGCCGCCTGCAGCTCCACCTCCGCCAGCTCCGCTCCGGAGAAAGCAGCGGACCCGGAGGCCCGGGTAGTCGTGGCCAACTTCCGTGCCCCGGTCTCCAATTGGGCGCTGGAAAGCGACGACGCCTACGTGCTCTCCATCGCCGGCTGCCTGGAAACCCTGGCCAAATACGACCAGGGAACCAAAACCGTCGAACCGATGCTCGCTACCTCCTGGAAGCAGTCCTCGGACACCGAATGGGACTTCGAGCTGCGCAAGAACGTGGAATTCCAAGATGGCACCATCATGGATGCCAAAGCCGTAGCCGCTTCACTCAACCATGTGCTCAAGGCGACCGCACCGGCCCGTGCGGTGAACCCCAAGACCATCAAGAAGGTTGAAGCCCTCGACGCTGATACCGTGCGGGTCACCACCCCCGGCGCGGATCCGCTGCTGCCCTACCGCATGGCCAGCGTGAACGCAGGTGTGCTCTCCCCTGCCGCGTACACCGGCAAGGGCATCGATCCGATGAATCATTGCACCGGGCCTTTCGCCCCGGTCTCCGAAAAGCCGGGCAGTCCCTGACCTTGGACCGCAATGAGAATTACTGGGACGGCGAAGTGAAGCTGGCTGGCGGAGAAATCCGCTACATCACCGAAGGCGCCACCCGTGCCACCCAGGTGCAGACCGGCGAAGCGGACATCTCGATGTCCATCCCGGCCACCAGCCTGGCTACCCTGGAGGCCGATGAGAAGATAAGCGTGCTCAAGGCCGATTCGCCTCGCACCTCGACCCTGTACCTGAACAACTCGCGAGCTCCATTCGACAACCCGGAGCTGCGCAAGGCCGCCACCATGGCCTTGGACCTGCCGGCCATGGCCGCGAGCATCTACGAAGGTGCAGCGCAGCCTGCCACCGGCCCCTTTGCCCCGAGCGAGCCATGGGCCAACCCGGATCTGGGTGTCCCACAGGTGAACATCGAGGAAGCCAAGAAGTTGGTTGAGGCTTCGGGCTACAAGCAAGAGAAGCCGTTGGAGATCATTGCCATCACCGAGCGCGCTGAGTTCGCCGGGGTAGGCGCCATCATCCAGGAACAGTTCAAGCAGATCGGCTTGCAGGCCAACGTAGTGACCAAGTCCTACGGCGCCGCGGAGCCCGATGTGCTGGCCGGCAAGTACGACATGATCCTCAGCCAGCGCAACCGGATGATCGACATCGCTGATCCGATCGGCTTCCTGCAGTCCGACTACACCTGCGAGGGAGGCTACAACCTGAGCCACTACTGCAACAAGGACTACGACAAGCTGATCAACCAGGCATTGGTGGAAAAGGAAGAAACCAAGCGCCACGATCTCTACCGCCAGGCCGGAGACATCCTGGCCGAGGACGCCGTGAACGTCTGGCTGGTCAATGAGCAGGCCATCGACGGCGTTGGCTCCAAGGTCCAGGGCTACGTCCAGGATCCGCTGACCCGTTACGTGATGACCAAGGACCTGGCGAAGACCAAGTAACGTGTCACCACTAACTACCGTGCTGCGCCGAGTTGTTGGACTCGGCGCAGCAGTTCTGCTTTCATCCTTCGCGGTATTCCTGGTCCCCTTTGTTTCCCCCGGGGACCCCGTGCGCTCCTTGCTGCGCGCACGCATGGACATCGGGGCCGCCGACGAGGCAACGGTGCAAGCCTACGCAGAGCAATTCGGCCTGCATGACCCGATGCTGGTGCAATTCGGAAGGTGGCTGGGCCGGTTCGCCACCGGAGACATGGGCATCTCGCATATCAGTGGCACCCCGGTAGCCGACCAGGTGCTCCCGGCCATTGGCGTCACCCTATCCTTGGCCGGCAGCGCCCTGCTGGTGGCCATAGTGGCCTCCATCCTTTTGGGCGTCGCTTCGGCCACCCGCGCCGGGCAATGGCCAGATAGGCTCATCACCTCCATCACTCATGCGCTCATTGCGATCCCTGAATACGCGCTGGCTCCGCTGCTGGTGCTGCTCTTCGCGGTGCGCTTCTCGCTGCTGCCCTCGGCCGGGTTCGATTCCCCTGCCTCGTTGGTGCTCCCGGTCTTCATTCTGGCCTTGCGCCCCATCAGCTTCTTCACCGTCGCGGTGCGCTCGGGGGTGTGCCAGGCTCTGGACTCTGAATATGTGCTGGCGGCTCGTGCCCGCGGGCTGAGCAGCACCCAGGCTTTGGTTCGCCACGTGGTTCCACACGGACTGCTGCCATTGTGGACCATGGTCGGTGTCTGGTTTGCCGGGTTGCTGGGCGGCTCAGTCATTGTCGAGGTTATCTTTGCCATTCCCGGCGTGGGCAGGCTGATCTTCGACTCCATCGTTGATGCCGATATCCCGGTAGCCCAGGGCGGCGTGGTGGTTGTCGTGGCCTGTGCCGTGGTGGTGACCGGAATCGTTGACCTGGTGCACAAGATCAGTGACCCCAATGTGAGGATTGGTGTACGGCATGGCTAGGAATCATTCCAGGGAAATCCTGCTTTCCCCTCCCGCGTTCATATTGCTGGCAGTGGTCATCCTGACCATCGCCGCCCCGTGGATTTCCCCTTATGATCCCAACGCCCAGAGCCTGGCGGACCGGTTGCGGGCACCCAGCCTGGCCCACTTGCTGGGCACCGATGCCCTGGGCCGCGACACCTTGAGCCGGGTGCTGCACGGTGGCCGGTTCTCGCTATCGGTAGCACTGATCACCACGCTGTTCTCGCTGCTGGTGGGCACCGCACTGGGCCTGCTCAGCGCGGTGCGCGGCGGCTGGCTGGATGAGCTCTTCCTGCGCGTGAACGACTTGCTGCTCGCGTTGCCCGAAATCGTGATTGCGCTGCTGATCATCGCGGTCATGGGTCCCGGATTCTCCACCATGGTGCTTTCGGTGGGCGTCGTGGCATGGACCCCCACGGCGCGGTTGGTGCGCTCCATGGCGGCCCAGGCATTGAGCACCCACCATGTCGAGGCCTCCAAGCATGTGGGCGCTTCACGCTGGTTCATCCTGCGCCATCATGTCCTGCCCTTCGTCGCGGGTCCGGTGCTGGCCCAGGCCGCTTTGCGCTTCGGCCTGTTGCTCGTATTGCTCGGCTCATTGTCCTATCTGGGCATCGGAGTCCAGCCGCCGCAGTCCGACTGGGGTTCGATGCTGGCCGAGGCCCAGCCTCATGCGATCCGCTCCCCCTGGGGCATGATTGCACCGGGCGCAGCCATCTTCCTGGTCAGCTTCTGCGTGACCCTGCTGGGCAACCGCATCACCCACGTGCTGGGCGGCGAGGACGTGCTGGACACCGAAACCAAGGCGGAAACCCATGGCTGAAGAACTTGAATTCATCGACCTGTCCGTCGTTTCCGGGCAGAAGCTGCTGCTGTCCAAGGCCCGTGGCGCGCTGCGTTCCGGGGAACTGGTGGCGGTGGTCGGGCGCTCCGGTTCCGGCAAGACCCTGCTGACTAAGGCGATAATGGGCCTGCTGCCTGAACAACTGCGCGCCGAGGGGCAGATCCTGCTCGATGGCCAGCGGCTGGACCAGCTGGATGACAAGGCCATGGACTCGGTGCGCGGACGACGCATCAGCATGCTGTTCCAACAGCCTAAGCGCGTGATGAACCCGCGGTTGACCATCCGCGCGCACCTGCTCGAGGCCTTGGGAGCCCACGGCTGGGGCAAAGCCCGCCAGCATGAGGATCGGG
Organism: Glutamicibacter sp. B1; assembly: GCF_039602135.1. Classification (NCBI taxonomy): domain Bacteria; kingdom Bacillati; phylum Actinomycetota; class Actinomycetes; order Micrococcales; family Micrococcaceae; genus Glutamicibacter; species Glutamicibacter ectropisis. Next base: position 3,215,041 of record NZ_CP125942.1, read on the forward strand.
TGCTGTCCTTGCTCCAGGAAGTAGGCCTCTCTCCCGCCAAGCAGATTGCCGGCAAACGCCCGGACCAGCTCTCCGGCGGGATGGCCCAGCGCGCCATGCTTGCCATCGCCCTAGCCGCTGATCCGGAGTTCATCCTGGCCGATGAACCGACATCATCTTTGGATTCGATCCTCAAGTCCGAGGTGCTGCAATTGCTGCGCCGCAAGCAGCAGGAGCGCGGCGTAGGCGTCCTGTTCGTTACCCATGACATAGCCAGCATCCAGCACATCGCGGATCGCGTTGTAGTAGTCAGCGACGGTCAGATTGTGGACCAGTGCCCTACCGCGCTGATCTTCTCCAAGGACCGCCACTCCAAGACACGCGAGCTGGTCGAAGCCAGCTTGCCTCCTCTGCGCACGCTCCGTGCGACGGATTCGGCATGCTTGCTCGAGGCGGTGGATGCGGGCAAGAACTATACGCGCCGCGCAAAAGGCCCGGCAGCATTGAACCCCACGAGCTTGCGCCTGCACGGTGGCCAGGTCCTGGGTGTGGTGGGCCGCTCAGGTTCCGGCAAGAGCACCTTTGCCAGGCTGCTGGCCGGGTTGGAACAGCCAACCACCGGTCGGATCATTCATGCGCACCATAATGGCGAAGCAACCCGGGTGCAGGTCATTGCCCAGGAACCGTATTCTTCCTTCGATCCCCGGCTTACCATCCGCACTTCGATGAGCGCGGCGGTGCACCGGCTGCCGGCAATCCAGGCCGGCGAGCGCATGGCGCAAGCCATAGCCCAGGTGGGATTGCCCGAGCAATTGCTGGATCGCAGGCCGGGCCAGTGTTCAGGCGGCCAGCTCCAGCGACTGGCTATCGCACGTGCGCTGCTGACCGAGCCGCAGGTTTTGATCTGCGATGAATCCACCTCGGCACTGGATTCGGTAGCCCAGCGCCACATCCTCGACCTGCTGCTTGATTTGCGCGAGCAAATGGGGCTGAGCCTCGTGGTCATCTCCCACGACATGGACGTGATCCGCTATGTGAGTGATGACGTGGCAGTGTTCTACGAGGGCGAGCTGGTGGAGCATCGCCCCCTCGACGATTTCCTGGCTGACCCGGAACACCAGCACAGCAAGGACCTCGTGTCCGCGCTGGACATCACCGCTGCGGTTCCTTCCGCCAGCTGATTTCCGCTTCCGCAAGAAAACCCGGAAGTCTTGTGCCCTGACTTGGACCACTTATAGATTGATGGACTATGACCGACAGTTCACAGAAGAATCCGTCCATCACCCGCCGGTTGCCATTGCTGTTCCTATGCGCGGCCTTGTTCCTTTCAGGCTGTTCGGCTCCAGCCCCGGAATCCGGCGACGACCAGAAGCCAGCTTCCGACAGCACCCGGCTGGCCAGCGTAATTGAAGCCGGAACGCTGAAGGTCTGCACCACCGGGGACTACCGGCCGTTCACCTACCTCGACCCGGAAACCGGGGAATGGTCGGGAATCGACATCACGATGGCCAAGGACCTTGCCGAGTCCATGGGCGTCGAACCCGAGTTCATCCAGACCTCATGGAAGGACTTGATGCCGGACTTCCTCTCCAAGTGCGACATGGCAGTAGGCGGGGTTTCCATTTCCATGGAACGTGCCCAGCAGGCCTACTACAGCGAAGCCACACTGGACGAGGGCAAGACACCCATCACCCTGTGCGAGAACGTGGAGAAGTACGACACGATCAAGGAAATCAACCAGCCCGGGGTCCGTTCCATCACCCCGATCGGCGGCACCAACGAGAAATTCGCAGACTCGAATTATCCCGACGGGGAAATCATCCGCTTCGAGGACAACAACAAGATCTTCGATGAGATCATTGCCGGACGGGCGGATGTGATGACCACCGATGCCTCCGAAACCCGGTGGGTGGCCAATGAGCATCCCGAGCTGTGCGCAGTGCACCCGGACAAGCCGTTCAATTTCTCGCAGAAGGCCTACCTGCTGCCGCTGGGCGATGATGAGTTCCAGGAGTACGTCAACCAGTGGCTGAACATGGCCAAGAACGACGGGACGCTCGCCGCGGCCGAGAAGCCCTGGTTCGGCTAACGGCCGCCAGAACACGACAAAGAGCCAGCGGCTCCATCCAATGCAGGTTGGACGGAGCCGCTGGCATTGCTATTCAGCTGGCGTGATCAGTTCTCCCAGAACGGGTAGTCGATGTAGCCCTTGGGACCTTCGGTGTAGAAGGTCGCGAAATCCGGTTCGTTCAGCGGCAGCTGTTCTTTCCAGCGGCGCACCAGATCCGGGTTGGCAATCGCAGGGCGGCCCACGACAACGGCTTCGCCCCAGCCTTCGGCAGCCACGCGAGCGGCTTCCTCATAGGTAGTGATCTCTGCGAAGCCGGTGTTCAGCAGCACCGGTCCGCCGAATTCCTTGCGCAGCGACTGGACCAGCGCGCCGGCTGGGTCATGGTGCAGGATGCTCAGGTTGGCCAGCCCCAATTGCGCGATGCCCCGAACCAGCGCGGTGTAGGTAGCCAGCACATCCGCGCGATCGTTTTCCAGCGCACCCTGGACATTGTGTTCCGGCGAAATGCGCAGGCCGGTCTTCCCAGCGCCAATGGCGTTGGCAACCGCGGTCACTACTTCAATGACAAAGCGGGCCCGGTTCTCCGGGGAGCCACCATAGTTATCGGTGCGGGTGTTGGCCGAAGGTGCCAGGAACTCGTGCAACAGGTAGCCGTTGGCACCGTGAAGCTCCACGCCGTCGAATCCGGCGGCGATGGCGTTGCGCGAAGCAGTCACGAATTCCTCGATGATCCGTGGGAGTTCTTCAGAACCCAGTGCATGCGGAACCGGGTAGGCGTGCTTTCCGGTGTAGGTGCGCGACTCGCCCTCAACCGCGATGGCACTGGGTGCTTCGACGTAGTCGACACCGGTGGTTTCCGGGTGGGTGACGCGGCCAGCATGCATGACCTGGGCGACGATGAGGCCGCCTTCGGCGTGCACCGCGTCGGTGACCTTCTTCCAGCCGGCAATCTGCTCCTCGGTGACTAGGCCCGGCTGACGGACGAATCCCTGGCCGGCAAAGCTCGGGTAGGTGCCCTCGCTGACAATCAGGCCCAAGGACGCGCGCTGGCGGTAATACTCGACTACATCTGCGTTGGGCACGCCGTCCTTGCCCGAACGGGAACGGGTGAGCGGTGCCATGACCAAGCGGTTGGACAGCTTGAGGTCGCCGAGGGCGAGAGGGGAAAACAGATCCATGGGATAAGACTCCTGAAGTGGAATTTGTACTTGCATAGTCCAACTAGGTTTTCCGTTGACGTATTCCAGTTCGGCTGGAAATATGAGCTGGATAACGGCCAGGGCAGTCTGTTGAACAAGGTCCAGTGAGCAGTTTCCCCGCTGTTATCGCGGCATTCTGTGCACCCGATGGGCAGTACGCGCGATGAATCGCTCATCATGGGAAGAGAACAGCACCGCTCCCCCGCGTTCAAGCACCGAATCGATGACCTCGTTCAGGATTTGAAGCCCCGCCGAATCCAGCGCCTCGGTTGGTTCATCAAGAAGCAGCAGCCGTGGTTCGCGCACCAGCACGGTAGCCAAGGCAACAAGACGTCGGGCCGAAGCCGGCAGCTCATAAGGATGGGTCTGGGCATAGGACGCCAAACCCAGTTGCTCAAGAATTTGCGGCACCCGGGCGCGCTGAATGCCCTTCTTGGGAAGGCCAAAGGCAATCTCCCGGATTACCGTTCGCTCGAAGAGCTGGTCCGACGGATTTTGCAGGAGCATCCCGGAATCGGCTGCCACCCGCAACTTGCCGGCAACTGGCTTGAGCAGGCCCGCGGCAGCCTTAAGCAGGGTAGTCTTGCCCGTCCCATTGGCACCGGCCAGCCCCACGCATTCTCCTGCACGGACTTCGAGATCGAGGTCGGAGAGGACCGGGGCACTGGCACCCTTGTATCCGAGTTGCACTCCGGCAAAGGCCAGCAGAGGCTTTTCAGATGCTGCTGCGGCAGCGAATCCACTCGGCTTGGAACTCGACGCTGCGGTTCTAGCTGTTCCCGTTGCAGGCCGCAAGGTTCCGTCCGCCAAGGTCAACAGCGTATCCGCTTCGGCTTCCCATGCTTCAGTTGTCCGAGTCAGCACCACAATCGCGGTGCCCGCGGCACGCAGCCGGGTGATCATCTCCGTCACTGCTTCGGTTGCCTTGGAATCCAAGCCTGCCAGCGGTTCATCCAGCACGATGATGGAAGGCATGGCAACTGACAGCGCCGCCAGGGCGACCAAGCGTTCTTGGCCTCCGGAAAGCTTGGCAGGATCGCGTTCCAGCAGATGCTCCATGGACAGCCGTGCTGAAAGCTCGGAGATGAGCTCGGCCATCTCTTCGCGGGGCATTCCTTCGTTCTCCCGGGCGAAGACCAGTTCCTCAGCAACAGTCTGTCGAATCCGTGACAGGTAGAGGCTGGCATCCTGCGGCAACAGGCCAACATGTTTGGCCCAGCCGGCGACGTCAATTCGTGGTGAATGCTCCGGAGAATAATCGATCCGTTGACCCGCCAGGATAAATGTTCCCTCACAGCTGTCGGCTCCCTGCCGCGGGAGCATACCAGCGAGTACCCCGCCAAATGTTGATTTCCCGGATCCAGAGTCGCCGGAAATGACCGTCAGGGACCCCGGCGATAATTCCAGCTCGATTGCGCGCAAGGTATCGTGATCCGCGTCTGCGTAGCGGAAGCTTCCCAGCCGGAGGTGCAGCGCCGATGTGCTTTCGACAGGTGCACGGTGTTCCATGTCCATCATGCGGCACCTCCGAATGGCACCAGAATCGCTGCCGGCACCAGCACCGAACACAGCACGGCAACCCAGCGGACTCCTCGCTGTATTTGCGAATCTGCGACCTGGCGCAATCTGCTGTGCTCGCCGCGGGCTGGAAAACCGCGTGCCGCCAGATGAGCCGAACGGTCATGGGCATCCTGCACCGAGGAGAGCACCAGCGGCACCGCTCGTAGCCTCAGGCGTTGCAGCCAGCCGGCCAAGCCACGGCCGGTTCCTGCCTTCCGCAAAGCTTGGGCTTCGCCGATGGCCTGCTGCTTTTCCATCATCTGCGGAAGAAGGAACAAGGTGGACGCCAGCAGGTACCCCGCCTGCGGCGGAGCTGGCGACAGGTCGATGGCCGCCACCAGCTGGTGCTTGTCGATCAGCAAACCGCAGAGCAAACCAACCACCACCAGCACAGCTGTGCGCAAAGCCAATGCTGCTGCAATCTCCACTCCCCCACGGGTCAGGCTGATTGGACCCCATGCGGCGATCACCGGTGAAGAATCCCATGACGTCAGTCCATGAATCATCAGCAAGGACAGCAAGGTTGGAAGCATGATTGCACCACTGAGCGCCGCGAGCTTGCGGACCTTGCCCGCCACCGCGCCGATGGCCAGGCACGTCACTATCACCGCGCAGCTCAACCACCAGACGCTGGCAGCCGTGGCTACGGCAACCGTGAACACGGCGAGGCAAAGCACGGTAAAAGGGTGCAACTCGGTGATGCGGCGCTTCATCGGTGTACTACTTGTTTCCGCTCTTGCCCAGCACGTTGTATCGGCGGATGAATTCGAAGGAACCGCTCAGGCGCTTCGGCAAGGCGAAGATCAGCAGCGCTGCTATGAGGAAGACAATGGCCTTGTCTCCTGGATCAGAGATCAGTGCCTGCTTGGTGACTGCGGAGAGCAGCGAATCACCCATGGAGCGGAAGGCTGCAACTACTGCGCCGGTGCCGACTCCCGAGGTTCCTCCGTAAACGAAGGCAGCCACTGGGGAAGAGACCACGCCCACCAGCACACCGGAAACCAGACCGGCGATTGGGGCAAGGTATGGCCGGCGCAAGGCGCCGTAGCGGGCGGCAGTTCCCGCAAGGAAACCGACCAGCGCGGCTCCTGCAGCGAATGGCAAGACAGTGGGAGCGAACAGCGACCAGATCAGGGTGCTGAGCACACCGGTGGCGGCACCGGCACGGCGTCCGGCCAGGAAGCCTACCAATACGGTGCCGATGGAATCCAGGTAGAGCGGGACCATGACGGATCCGACGAATTGACCCAGGATGATGTTCAGCGCAAGGGCGACCGGGATCAGCGTCAGGGCAGAAACTGGCAGATCCGGTAGGACTGCGAGCAGCAGCAGGATGGCAGCTATCAGGTAAGCGGCGAAAGTTGCCAAGGCAACTCCCTGGCCCAGGCCTTCGACGATTCCCGTGGGTTGGGTGATGACCAGGAACAGGTAGGTTCCAACGAGCAACAGGGTTCCAGCTGCGCCGAGCACCCTGCGGCGCACGAGCTGGGTCGCGGATGCTTCGGGCAAAAGAAGATTCGGTGACATGATGAGGCAATCCTGGGATACGAGTTTGGCTGCGCGCGGGATTGCTCCCGCGACGCGCGAATGGCGGGTCTATGTCACCTCGACCCGGTAGACGATTCTAGCCCAACTGCCTGCGCTCAGGAATTTTCGTTGAGTTTCCTTGCCAGCGCACCTAGGCGCTGGACCAGCTCGGCAAACCCTGCCTCTGGATCATTTGCCACGACCACCTGGGCATTCGCCGGCTTGCCCCACAGCCCGCGGAAGTCAGCCACTGTCGTACCAAAGAGCAATGGTGAATCTGTTTCTACGTCCACCGTTGCGGGGCGGGTCTCGTAGTCCAGCGTGCCGGCGGCAACGCCAGCGGCAAAGAAGTCGTGCACGTGGGCTATATAGCCCTGGTCGTATTGGCGATGGAACTCGAAGTAGAACCGCAGGGCGTCGGAGAGATAGCGCACCAGTTGATTCGAGGATTTGCTCAATGTCCCCTCCGGGTCGCTAGCCTGGACTATTTCTGATTCAGCGCATCCAACTTCAATGGAGAGCCTCGTCAGGAAGTCCGGCTGCATCTCGAAGCGCTCTGTGGTGTCCAGCGAACAGACGATCGGCAGCTTCGAAGAGTCCAATCCTTGTTCAGCGGCGGCTGTGTAGGCGGCAAAAACTTCCTTGGCGGCGTGCGGGTCTACGTGTGTGTTCCACTCCGCGGTAGGCGTGGTGTTGCCTTGGTAGTAAAAGGCGCCGCCCATGATCACTACCTTGCGAAGCAGCCAGGGAAGACGTGGTTCGCGGCGAAGTGCCAGAGCGAAGTTTGTCAGCGGTGCACTTAGGAGAACGGTTAATTCGCCAGGGTTCGCGCGGGCTGCTTCGATCCAATAATCAATGGCATCGAGATCCATAGACACTGGGGACATTGGGTCTGGAAGAGTCGCGTGGCCCACGCCTTGCGGACCATGAGTTTCCGGTGTGGTGACTAGAGGAATCTGCAAGGGCTCCCTTACACCGATGAGTACCGGAACTTCGGGGCGTCCGCAGAGCGCCAGCAGAGCACGATTATTCGCAGCGACTTGTTCTACGTCGACATTTCCAGGCGTGCTGGTGAGGGCCTCGATCTTCACATGATCGCAGGCGCAGAGATACGCGAGCGCCAAGGCATCGTCTATTCCGGTGTCATTGTCGATCAGAAGACGGATCGGCGGCCATTGTTCGGCTCCGTCTGCGGCTATAAGCTTTTCCGGCATGCCTTTCCCCATCTTCCTAATTGCGCAGAACTTCTCAGGTAGTTCTCACTGTCATCAAAATAAAGGCCAGATTTTCAACGAGCCACTGCATTCGCTGATGTGAATACGTTGACCGGCATCTCTCGATGCAACTTCCACGTGATGGCGATGGGTTTGGAACCTTCGTGTTTCACATAATCGACTGTGCCCAAGCATGTGAAAGGCAATACCAGCCCGTCAATGTCCCTCGCGGCGTCTCTGGTAAAAAGCAAGATATGCGAGGCATGCTCTTTTCGGTTCAAGTAGCGTTTACCGGTAGGGCTGGTTGGACTTGTGGCGTTCTGTGATTCCCAGTGAAATAGCTGCGGGCTGATCGCATAGTCCTTGTAGAGGGTATTTGGATTGTGAACGGATTCATCCTTGTCCAATGTCACGAAGAGCGCGTCCGTATTCGACTGAGGACACCATGCAACCCCTTCACGGTGGTTGACTCCCTTGCCGAGTTCCAAAGATCCGTATTCAAGTGCAGCAAGGACCTCAGAGCGCCAGTATGTGGAATGCGAATACAGCGGAATCTGCTGCAGTCCTAGAGGAAGCCTCCTAGGTGCGTGAGCTCCGCGGTCCACACCTCGTGTAAACGCAGCTCGCAGCTCTTCAACCAAGTATCCGTTGGCACGAATGTAATCCAGTCCCTGGTCATAGGTAACAAACCCACCGCCGTTGTCCCAAAAAGTATAGAACAGCATGCGAGCAAATATTCGGACTCGCGGTTCCAACTCTGCATAGCGTGGGGCACTCGTTGAAAGCAACGCCGAGTACGCATCAGCGCGCTCCGCGTCGTCAACGTGAAGGAACCGAGTAACCCGCTTAAGAAGCTCACGTTCTTCATTTAATTGGTCGTCGCCAATTCGCTTCAGCTCTTCTTCCCAAGGTGAACGCGATGAGATCAATCCTGCTCGACGAATCAATTCAGTCCACGAATCTCCCGTTTTGCGATAGATGTCTTTGACATCGCGACCGGACTCATCGAGATAGTCGTCCAAGGCAGTCAGCCCATGCGACTTGATTTCGTTTACCAATGCAGGCTTATTGAGCTTTAGTTGCGATCGAATGTTCTCTAGCACGATCGTGCGCGCCACTCGGTCGAGCATGAGTTGGCAACCCGAGGGAAGTCCGGGCGGACCGTCATCAATGATGCGCTCCAATTTCTTGCGCGGAACATCCAGCAAGGCACGGTACTTCACGTCGAATCGGAACTCCCGACGTTGTTGGCCAATGAAGTCCAAGACCGTAAGCACTGCCTTGTCATCTGCTCGTCGGAGGCCACGGCCGAGTTGTTGCAGGAAGACGGTCGAGCTCTGCGTGGGGCGTAGCAGAAGAATAGTGTCGATCTCCGGAACGTCGAGTCCCTCGTTGAAAAGATCGACGGCAAAAATACAGTTCAGTTCGCGAGCACGCAGTTTAGCCAGCGCTCCCTCGCGTTCCTCGGTACTTGAATTACCTGATATCGCGGCTGAAGGGATTCCCGCCTCGTTGAAGACTTTGGCCATGTACTGCGCGTGCTGGACCGAGACGCAGAAACCCAGTGCACGCATCATGGACGTGCTGAGCACTTTATCGCGCAGTTCGTTGATGATCTTCAGCGCACGCATGTCATTGCCCGTGTACACATTGCTCAGCTGTTCCAAATCGTAGGAGCCGCGCTTCCATTCGATGGAAGTGAGGTCTACATCGTCCGCCACACCGAAATAATGGAAAGGAACGAGGAGATCTGCGTCCAGGGCATCCCACAGGCGCAGTTCCGCGGCAATGCGTCCGCCAAAGTAGGTGTCCGCCACATTGACGCCGTCGCCACGTTCGGGTGTTGCGGTGAGTCCCAGCAGCTCGATGGGCTTCAGATGCTCAATGAGCTTGCGGTATGAAGATGCTTCGGCATGGTGGAATTCATCGATCACGACTACATCGAAGGCCTGCGGGTCGATCTTGGACAGCCCGAAAGCGGCTAGGGACTGGATACTGGCAAAAACATGTTTCCAAACTTTTGGTTTTTGCCCATCAACGAACATCTCGCCAAAGGAACCCTTACCCAGAACACGGCGATACGTCTTGAGTGATTGGTCAAGGATTTCTTTGCGGTGAGCCACGAACAGGAGGGTGAGCTCCCGGCCAGCAGCTTCGCACAATCGCTTGTAATCGAGTGCCGCAAGTACGGTCTTGCCAGTTCCGGTCGCCGCGACCACCAGATTTCGGTGCTCGTTGCGGTTTGTGCGGGCAGCTTCTAGTTCTTCGAGCATTTCCTTTTGGTGCAGCAACGGAAGTACTTCCAAGCCAGTGGATCCGAGCATTCGTTCAGCCGTTGTTCCGCCTGCACGTTTCAGTGCAGCGTCCAGTCGCTCTGCGTCGGTATCGGGATCGTATGGAACGAAGGCGTCGTCTTCCCAGTAGCTGTCAAAGGTCATCGAGAATTTTTGCAGCAAGCTTGGTGTTGCTACACCCGAGAGTCGGACATTCCATTCCAGTCCGTCGAGCAGTGCGGGACGACTAAGGTTTGAGCTTCCGACGTAGGCAGTGTCGAAACCGGAATTTCGGTGGAACATCCAAGCTTTGGCATGAAGCCTCGTCGCATTAGTCTCATAGTTGATACGGACCTCTGCCCCGAAACGGCGAACCAGTTCATCGATTGCGTGGCGCTGGGTGGCACCCATATATGTTGTGGTAAGCACTCTTATTGGGATGCCGTGGTCTTTGAGCGTCGCAAGCGATTCAGACAGCAGCCGCAGACCCTCCCACTTGATAAAGGCGCAAAGCAAGTCAACGCGGTCAGCTGAGGAAAGTTCTGCCCGCAGCTCAACTGCAAGTTGTGGGTCTTCGCGGCTGTTCGTGAGCAGGGCAGCGGCGCTCAATGACGTCTGGGGCCGTTTAAATGAACGCACCCGAATTGCATCGTCACGCTGCAACTCCAAAAGTTTCTGAGGGCCTGGAAGTACATCCTCAGAGTGCCCGACCATGTCTAGTATCTGGTTAGACAGATCAATCATTTGGTCCGGTTGGAGCGCACCAAACCGCTGCTCAATTACGCGACCAAGATAGCTGGCCAGTTCACCCGGTGCGTTCTTCGGAAATATCGATTCTACTGTTTGCTTGTAGTCCGACAGCGACTGAAGCCGGCCTGCCAAGTGATCGGTAATGAGACTCTCAAAGATTCCTTCACCCAAGACGAACGCGTTTTGGTCATTACCGATATCCATGATGTTAGGTTACTGGACAGAGGGGACTATTTGAGTCGCTGCACGTGCTGCTCCAGGGCTTTACCTTATCGTCCTTGACTTGTTCTGTCTGGATCGGCATGAAAGAGCAGCGTTAACGTTCGAGAGCAGACAGCTGAGCGGGAAACTTGCGATAAATTCTCATCGTGCCATTAACAATTCGAGAGCTATTTGCCGTTGCAGATCTACACTCCTCTGGCGTAACAAAATGGGGTGAACTCGAACTTCCAAACGTTCCGGGCGTTTACTGCGTCAGCCTGGCCGCTAACCCGGATTCTCGATTCGTGGACCACGATCGTTATTCGCCTTCACCCTCAGCCTTCGCCAAACTACTGTCGGCTTGCCCCAAGGCCTCCGTCGACGGAGTTCTAGCGACGCCGAGCACCTTGGCCGATCGGATTGGACGCTTCTGGATCCCCAACGAACCACTCCTCTACATCGGCATGGCAAGCACTTCAATTCGAAGTCGAGTTGAACAGTACTACTCGACTGAGTTAGGCGCGCGAGCGCCACATGCCGGTGGTTGGTGGCTGAAGACTCTCGAAAGTCTCGATCAGTTGTACGTTCATTTCGCATCGTGCGACGATGTCTCTAGCCGTGAACAAACCATGCTGGCTGCATTTGCCGCCAGTGTGGAACCCGAACGTCGCCGGCAGTTGTTTGACGTTGATAGGGTGGCTCCATTTGCCAATGTTGACATAGGCAACGGCCAGCGTAAGCGCCACGGTTTATTGAACTGCAAAGTATCGGCGCATTCAACACCAAGCGATACTTCCATGGAACCCGATGATGCTTCGCCTGCCGAGTTATGGGTTCACTCACAACCAGTTACGGACAAGGACCGTACGCGGAGCTTCCTTCGCATCCCTGCCGAATCTAAACATGCTTTTCCCAGTGTGGCGGCCCAGCTCCAGGTTGTTCTCGACGACGTGCAGGTCGATGTCCGGTGGCGTCCCAATGGAACTCGTTCCGGGACTTTATACGTAGGCGTGGAGTACATGCGGGGACTGCGGGAGCATCATGAACGGCTTCCGATCAATGTAAACCACGGAATCTACACCATATTGAGTAAGTCTCTGGATAATGGCCCTCATTGATAGAATATTTGCTTACGCCATTTTCACGGATATCGGACAAACCACGTTGTCACACGACGGACTTTTCGATCACCCCTCAGTCACCGTTGAAGCCGCAATTAGTCCGGCCATCACCTATCAACGAGCTACTCAGGGCAAAGGGGGCCTACTCGGTGGTCTCGGGGAACTGCGCTGCCAGCCGTTCCAAGGTGCGTTCCATATTGGGCCCGGTGCTCCGGGTAAAGCCCATCAGCCGCAGCAGCCACTTGTGCCGCAACCGGCTCGCGTCCCAGGTTTCGCTGACCATGGTCCCGGACCCGACAGCTTCCAGCTCGTAGCGCCACCGATGCCCGCTGAAGTGCCGCCAGGCGATCTGCCGGTCCTGCTCGAATTCCACCACGGTATTACTGATCCGGTACGGGACCCCTAAGCGCATCTGCATGCCGAACTCGCTGCCCAGGGTGAGCTTGCTTTCCTGGGTGTTCGAGGCCCGCACCGTTCCGGATCCGTCAATGACCGGGTGCATGGCCGGATCCCTGAGCAGTTCGAAGATCTCTGAAGGCGAGGCGGCCACGAAGCGGCGGCGGGTTTGCAGATACGGGGATGGATTCATTAGCCCATCCTACTCCGCATATGATCCTGAGCCCGGCAGCCGGGCCTAGCCCCAACGATTCAGTCGTGCCATTTGGGTTTGACCTGTACCACCAGAAAAGTCACAGGTGCTTCGGCCCTGCCTCCCCGCCCGAATCGCCGACGCCCGCCCGGTCATGCGGAGACAACTCTGCTCCGGTGCGGCCTACTCAAACATCCAATCAGCCCGCCATGGCCAAGAGCTATCTGCCAGTGGCGGGCTCTTGGCGGGTCTGAAAGCAAGCTTGCTGCAGCCAGTCCTTGGCGGCACTCCAGCCTTGCCCGGAATCGACCGAATCTGGTGTCCTACATTGCCATTGCCCCAACGGGCACAAGAAGTCCTGGCAGCGCCCTGCCCAAGAGTTAGTCCAGTTTGAGGATCCGGGTCATGTAGATGCTGTTGGGGTCCTCCTGATAGGAACCGAAGGGCTGGCATTGCTTGAAGCCGTGCTTTCGGTACAGCGAGCGCGCGGGTGCGAAGAACTCCATCGCTCCCGTTTCAAGGGATATGCGCGATAGCTTGCGCTGCGCGGCATCCTCCAGAGCATGGAGCAGCAACCGGGAAGCGAAGCCTTGCCCGCGGAAGTCCGGGTCCGTCCGCATGCTCTTGAGCTCCTCGTGGCCCGGCTCCAATACCGCCAACGCACAAGTGCCCACTATGCGATGGTCCTTCTGCGCTGCCCAGAGCCGGACGGTTGGCTGGCGAAGCGCAGCCAAGTCCAAGGCATGCTGGGACTCCAGCGGCGACTGCGGCGCCATGTCAGCAAGGTGAGCTTCAAGGAAAGCTCTCAGGGAGGGGTCCTCGAAGTCTGCGGGTTCAATGGACAACGTCATGAGCGACAAGTTATCAGCAGTTTGTATCAGAGATGTTACGGGCAGCTAGTTGCCCTATCGCCATCAGACCTCATAAATGCTCGGGCCCGGCTTCTTCTGTGTGGCCTCCCGATTCTCCGGTGATGTCCTCCTGCGGATACAAATCAGCTCCGGTGCGGTCCTTCAAGGTCAGAGTTGCGATCACCGAAGCGCCCACCTAGATGAACAGGTAGGTCGAGACCGCCACGGTGGTATTGAACTGGCCCACCAGCGCCGCGGCAATGGTCGGGGCGAACGCGCCACCGATCACCGAGCCCAGGGCGTAGCTGATCGAGGAACCGCTCAGGCGGATGCGGGCCGGGAACAGCTCGGCATACAGCGCCGGCAACGGGACGTAGGAGAAGCCCATGAAAGCGCCGAAAACTACCAGGGACACGGTGACCCAGGCCAGGTTCCGGGTTTCGATGAGCAGGAACAACGGGAAGAGCCAGGCCAGCAACAGCACCCAGCCGATGATAAACATCTTCTTGCGGCCAATGCGGTCCGAGACCACTCCGCCGATCCAGGTGGAGATCAGCCAGACCAGCGAGCCGATGGTGATGATGTTCAGCATGTCGCCAGCCTGCAGTTCCAGCTTGTTCGTTGCATAGCCCAGGATGAAGCCGCCGGTGAGCATGTACCCGACAGTGTTGTTGCCCATGAAAACCAGCGTCGTCTGGATGACCTTCTTGGGGTGCTTGCTGAACAGCGTGGACAGCGGGGCCGACTCGGTCTGATTGGTCCGGGCCATTTCCTCGAAGACCGGGGATTCCTCGACCCTGCGCCGGATGTAGTAGCCCACCAGGATCAGCACGAAGCTGAGCAGGAACGGAATACGCCAACCCCACGCGCTGAACTGCTCAGGCGATGTCATTGCGGCAATGATCGCGCTGACGGCCGAGGCGAGCAGCATGCCGGCGGGAACACCGAGCTGCGGGAAGGCGCCGAACTTGCCGCGGGCATGATCCGGCGCGTGCTCCACTGCCATCAGGGCCGCACCGCCCTACTCCCCGCCGGCGGAGAAGCCTTGGACGATACGCAGGATGATCAAGAGAATCGGAGCCCAGATGCCGATGCTCGCATAGGTCGGTAGCAGGCCGACCAGCGTGGTGCCGACACCCATCAAGACCAGGGTGATGATCAGCACCGCTCGGCGGCCGTACTTGTCGCCCACCCGGCCCATCACGATCGCGCCCAACGGGCGGAAGAGGAAGCTGATGCCGACGGTGGCGAAAGCGATGATGGATCCCAGCGACGCTTCGGCGGGAGTGAAGAATTGCGGGGCCAGGACCAGGGCCGCCGCATTGGCGTAGACGAAGTAGTCGTACCACTCCACGGTGGTGCCCACCATGGTCGCTCCCGCGACGCGTTTCTGCTCCTTGGTCATGCTCCCGGGTACTGCAGCTGGAGTGCTCATGATTCCCCCTCGATGTTGCGAGTATGCAGGAATCACTTTCCTCCGCCCGAGCACCCCCGTGCTGGCCGTTCATGCAGGATCGACTCCCTGCCTTGATAGTAGGCCTCTGCCGAACCCGCGGTATTTCTCCATGCGCGCCGCTCCCCTGGTTGTTCGCGTTGCTCCTGCAAGAACCTGTCAGGCTTGCGCGAACAGCTTGGCAGCATCAGCGGCTACCTGCTTCGCTCCGCCCTGGTTCCAGCTCTCACGTTGGCGCGTGGCTCCATTTCCGAAAGTGGCGAGCGAGTCCAGGTAATTGGCTACGAACTGTTCATTGCCATTGCGATGCAATGCCCGGCCCGCGTAGTCGAGCACCCGCTGGATCACGACCTTGACAGGCACGGAGGTCCTTGATTCGCTATCGAAATATGTGCCTTCCACTCCAGATTTCGCTGCTTGCCACAGGCCCAGGTCAAGCACTTCGGATGCTGCCGTGACGGCAGAGCCGTCAGTTTCCGAGGCGGTATCCACAATGGCCCGGATGAGCAGGGACAGGGCGACGGATTCGCCGGCTGTCATCTGTGTGTCCGCAGCGCGGACTTCAATGGTCGGATGGTTCACCGACAAGCGGGCGACCCAGCTAATGTGGCCCGGATCGAGCAGCGCCCTGGAAGCAATCATGTCCTCCACCCGCTGCTGGTATTCATGCACTGTCGCAAAAACCGGCGGAATGCCTGTCGCAGACCACCTGCGGTAGTGCACCGTCCGCCATGACGCGAAACCCGTCAGTTCCCCGTTCCAGATGGGAGAGTTCGCGCCAATTCCCGCAATCAGCGGCAACCAGCCGCGCAAGGCATTCAGCGCCCGGACTCCGGCTGCGGCATCCGGGATATGCACATGGATGTGCAGTCCGTTGATGAAATGCTCGCGGGCGATCCCCGGGACGAACTCGTGGATGGTCGCGTAGCGCTGGCCCGTGGTGAAGTCCGTAGCGCTCGTGAGCTGCAGCGCCGTTCCCGAAGCAAAGGGAAGCACGTGGTATTCGCGACATATCCGCTCAATGGCGGCGCGCCGCCGCACCAGCGCTTCCAGGGCTTCCTCCGCGGAGGCGCAGATTCCGGTGACGATTTCCAGCTGGCTGGCCAGCAGTTCACGGTGGACCGTGGTGCCCGGCAGGTCCAGGCCAAGCAGCTGGGAGCTGAGCCGATCAGACATCGGCACCGGGGCGGCAGTTGCCGGATCCGCGAGGAAGAATTCCTCCTCGATCCCAAAGGTCCTGTTCATGGATGCTGGTTCGCCTTCCCTGGGCAGCAGTACGAACTGAACATTAGACCGCAGCTAGCCGGGACGGCCGTTCCAGGCACGAAACCCAGCGGTTTTCCAGTTTCGCCGCAGCGACGCACGCGGCTGTCCATAGGCACCCGTTCACCCTCCTGGCCCTACGCCCGATGGCTGCCCCGGGCACCTGCTGCCTGCTTTTCACAGCTGCTACCGAGCTTGCGGCCATGCAAGTACAAGCCCCGGCGCGGGCGCTTGCGTAGTGTGCGACGATCGATTCACCGCGGCTCGGCAAAGCACCGCAAGACGCAGAGTTGCGGGCCGTCACGCCCAATTGGAGGCGCAGCTTCACCCGGCCGGCTACTGGCCAGCCGGATCGAGATTACTGGATTGATCCGAAGTCGAACGCAGCAGGAGGACAGAGCCATGATCAGCACAGAACAGCTTCAGGAACTCAGCGCAATTGGCGGCACCGTCATTGGCCCCGACGGCCAGAAGATCGGCAAATTCGGCCAGATTTTCCTTGATGACCGCAGCGGGCAACCGGAATGGGCGACGGTCCGCACCGGACTCTTCGGCCTCTCCGAGAGCTTCGTTCCGCTCAGCCAGGCGACCGTCGCAGGCGATACGCTCTCGGTGCCCTATGACAAGCAGACCGTCAAGGACGCCCCGAACATCGACCCCGAGGGCCAGCTCACGCCAGAGCAGGAGCAGGAGCTCTACCACTACTACAGCCTGTCCTATCATGAAGCGGACCAGGCCGCCGTGCAGCCGGGCGTCCCGGACACCGATGCCCGCGCCGAGTATTCGCGGGAAGACGTGCGCGGTCCGGGAGCCGGCGCTCCAAGGTCCTCTGCCGTCGATTCCGAGGAGCAGCCGCAGGTGGGTATCGAAGGCGTGGAAACCGGCAAAGTACGCCTGCGCAAGCACGTGGCCACCCGGCATGCGGCAACCACCGTGCCGTTAAGCCATGGGGAAGCGCGGCATGAGCGCGAGCCCATCACGGAATCCGCACCCGCCGGCACAAGCGGCGAACTGGCTGGGGACGAGCAGAAGGTGGCCTTGGACGAGGAACGCCCCGCTGCAAAGAAGGCTGTTGACCCGGTCGAGCGAGTCAGCCTGGAAGAGGAAGCAATCACCGAGGAAGAGCGCCGCGAAGCGCAATTGCGCATGGAACAGGCGCAAGCCGAGGGCTGGGAAGGCGGCCGGCAGACCCGCTAGCGCCGGAGCCCAACCTGCATGCAGCGGTGATCGGGGCGGAATCAGGCTTGCGCCGGATTCCGCCCCGATCCGCGCACCGCCATTGCTGGGCGTTCCCTAGGTACTTGAAGACTCCCCTGCCATCCAACTGGCAATCCTCTAGCGTGGAGAGCATGACGGCGGCCAGCATGCCGGTCCAGCGGTTCCTTCCGATCGCAACAGCCAGAGTGCAGGAGCAAGATCATGGAACATCCAAAAGATCCTGTCGTAGAAGCACGTCCGCTGATGCAAAAGGCCGCGCTGGCGGTCGGCATCGTGTTCTTTCTGGTCGGCGTCCTCGGATTCTTTCCTGGAATCACCACCAACTACGCATCGCTCTCAGGTGACGGCCACGACCCCGAGGCCAAGTTGCTGGGAATCTTCCAGGTCTCGTACCTGCACGATGCCGTGCATCTGCTCTTCGGTGTCGCCGGCTACCTGATGGCTCGGACCGTGCCTGCTTCCCGCACCTACCTCATCGGCGGCGGAATCATCTATCTGGTCTTGCGGGTCTACGGGAAGGTCATTGATTTCGACAGTGCAGCCAACCTCATTCCCGTGAATGATGCAGATAACTGGCTGCATCTCGGGCTCGGTGCGCTCATGATTGCCTTGGGATTGTGCCTCTCCCGGAAGGCGGCCGGACAGCCTCGGGACCCGTACGCGGCATGACAAGACAATGAATTGCCGAAGCGGGCACCCCGGCATGCAGGGGTGCCCGCTTCGTCAATGCAGTTCATGGCAAAGCCCTCAGCGCCTTCGCTACACGCAACGGTTCGAAAAGCCGAGACCGCCAGACACCGGGAATCCCAGGAATCCAGGCGAATTCGCTGTCGCAGGATTTCCAGCTGGGGCAGCGGAACTCACCCGCTGTTTGCGGGAGGATTTCGATACTCAGCTCTTCCTCGACGGCGGTTCCGTGCCCTTGGATCACCAAGGACTTGGATGCCGGGCTCTGGTCCCAGCACAGCCAAGCCGCCGTTCGGAAAGCTGGCTCGGACGGCGGCTGGACCGGCTGGCCGCCAATTGCTAGGAGCTGAGCTCCTCGGCAATGGCACTGCTGAACGCGTCGAGGTCGTCCGGATTACGCGAGGTAATGAGCACGTAGCCGTTCGCCGGGCAGCGGAAAACCTGTTCGTCCTTCCAGGTGCCGCCGGCATTGACCACATCGGTCTTGATCGAGGTGTACGAGGTCAAGGTCTTGTCCTTGGCCAATCCGGTTTCCACCAGCAGCCATGGCCCATGGCAGATGGAAGCGATCGGCCGGCCCGAACCGGCAAAGGACTTGGCAATGCGCTGGGCGTCGGCGTCCAAGCGGAGGTTGTCGGCATTCAGCGTTCCGCCGGGGATCAGCAGCAGGTCGAAATCCTGCTCGTCCACTGCCGCCAGTGCTTCGCTGGCTTCGAAGACCTCCCCCAGATCCCAATCGCCAACCAGCGACTCGACCTGGCCGGCCTCCGGGGCCGCGATCACCACCTCAGCACCGGCTTGGCGCAAGTGCTCCACTGGCTTCTTCAGCTCATCCTGCTCGACTCCGCGGTTGGAAACTGCCGCAAGGACTTTCTTGCCTGCTAGATCTGGCATATTCATGCTCCTTTCATCGACCACTGCCCACTGTGCTTTGAGCAACCAACGAAGGCAAGCCGCACTCAGGAAGCATCCAGCTGCCGGCCGCGAATGGGGGACGTTGCCTGCTGCAAGGCTTGGTTGCATGCAGCAGGCCTTGCCACCGTGGAGTCGGCAAGGCCTGCTGCGCTGGGCATAGGATGCTCAGGCGTTGGCCGGCTGGCCCTGCTCTTCGGCCAGTGCCTTGGCTTTCTTCTTCTCGCGCATGTGCTTGATGCCGGTGAATGCAGGGGCCAGCGCGAGGACGGTGTAGAGGATGACCGTGATGGAGCTGTCCACCAGGATTCCAATATCGCCTTCCGACACCGTCAGTGCACGGCGCAACTCGGTTTCCGCCAGCGGCCCGAGGATCACCGCGATCAGTACCGGTACCCGCGGAGCGCAAATGCGCTCATGCGTAGGACAACGCTTGCCACTAAGCCGTACGGGCATCGGCAAGGCCTTGTTACTAGACACTCCTGAACGCTGGGAAGCGACCTTTGATTCTGAGTCACCGGTGGAACAGGCCACACATCAAACTAAAGAGGCTTTCTTGAGCCGTATGAAAACCTACGCCAGTGAAGGAATCGCTCTGGACTTAGAAGACAATGAACCCGGGATCCGTTGCGTAGCTGCGCCTATCCGTGATGGTAGCGGTCAGATCATTGCCGCCATCATCATGTCAGCTACTAACCCCTATATGCTTGATGAACGGATGAAAGCGCTCAAATCAGTCATGGGCTCTACCGCTGCCCAGATATCCCGAAAGTTAGGTTACTCGGGCAAGACATTCTAGAGATTTCTACCTGACTACGGCGTAAAACGATAACCCATACCAAGCTCGGTCAAAAAGTATCGTGGGTTAGAAGGTTCTGGTTCTAACTTGGTGCGTAGCTGCGACATGTACACCCGCAGGTAATTCGCTTCCGCCCCATATTCTGGACCCCATACCGTGGTCAGTAATTCGCTACCGCCAATCAACCGATGAGGATTGCTGGCCAGTACTTCTAACACGCGCCATTCCAGCTTGGTCAGCCGCACCGCCTCACCATTAACGCTCACCGAGTGACTGGCAAGGTCAATGCGCAACCGCCCATCAGAGGTTTCCACAACTGCATGGCGTGGGTCTGGCAGTGCGCGGCGTAGTGCAGCGCGTAACCGGGCCAGTAATTCATCCATGGCAAATGGTTTGGTGACAAAGTCATCGGCGCCACGGTCCAATGCATCCACTTTGCTATGTGAATCATGGCGGGCAGAGACAACAATTATCGGCATCGTTGACCACCCACGAATCCCGTCAATCACTTCCCCACCTTCAAGGTCGGGTAATCCCAAATCGAGTAAAACCACATCAGGATGTTCATCGGCCGCCAACTGCAGACATTGCACTCCGGTGGCAGCGTGGAGCGTGCGGTAACCGCGTGCCCTCAGATTGACCAGCAGGGCGCGGGCTATCTGAACGTCATCTTCAACGATTAGTACCGTAGCGCTCATAGTTCTTCCTTGAATATCGGCAGGGTAAAGACCATAGTGGCCCCACCGCCGGGAGTATCTTCCACATTCACGTGACCGTCCATGCCCTGGGCCAGGCCACGAGCTACGGCTAATCCCAGGCCCAACCCGCTGTTATTGTTCCGGTCTCCGTTCCGTTGGAAGGGACGGAAGATCCTGTCTTTTTCTGTTTGTGGAACCCCGGTACCGTGGTCAATGACAAGGATCTTTACCTCGGAGTCGGTGGAATCTGCCTGTAATTGCACCGTACCGTTCCCGCCATGACGCACCGCATTTTCCATGAGGTTGGCTAGCACTCTCACTGCCAACCCGTAGTCTGTACGTACCCGCGGGCAGTCCTCTGGAAGCTGGATTTGCAGGCGGTCCGGATTCACCTGCCCAGCCGCATCACGCATTGCCGAAGCCACCAAGTCTTCAACCTGGATAGGACTACGGTGCACCACCAATTCACCGGCCTGAATTCGACTCATATTTAGCAAATCCTCGATTCGTTCACTGAGTTGGTCCGTTGAATCCTCAATGGTGGCCAGTAGCGTTGCGGTGTCTTCTTCGCTGAGCACCACATCTTGCATGCGAAGGCTAGAAACTGAAGCTTTGATCCCAGATAATGGGGTGCGTAGGTCATGGGATACCGCAGCAAGCAAGGCCGTACGCATCGCATTTCCAGCGGATAACTCTTGGGCTTTCAGACGTGCTTCAGCAAGTTCCCGCTGTTGCAGCACCGCAGCGATTCGCCCAGCAAAAGCCTCAAAGATCCCCTGATCTGAAGCCTCTCGCGGAGTCCCTTCAATGAGCAGTACATGCTCAGGATCCACCGTGATTACATAGTCGCTGGTCTCATGGCCGGTAGGCGGTTCTCCCGCTGAAGCCACCTTAGAGCCGGTGCTTTGGTGAACCAGCGCAGCCCCGCGTAATGCGTAGGAACGGCAGAGCCACTCCAGGAGGGCTGGAACGCTCAAGCCCTCACGGATCACACCGCCGGATAGCTCAAAGAGAGTGTCCGCTTGGTGTCTAGCTTGCCCGGCTTCGGTGGTGCGCCTGACTTCCACGTCTACAACTCGAGCCACACCAGCCGCAACCAATAAGAAGAGCACTAGTGCCACCACATTGAGCGGCTCATGAATATGCCATTGCCCGGTGGGTGGGGTGAAATACCAGTTCAGAATTCCGGTGCCCAGCAGGGCAGCAGTCACTGCAGGCCACCAACCGCCCAAAAGTGCCACAAAGACCACTAGGGTCAGCTGACCTAAGAAGTTCAGGGTGAGCAGTTCGCCTTCATCGCTTCCTTGCAAGAAGCCAATGCCTATTAGTGGCGGTCCGACGAGGGCCAGGATCCATCCGAATATCCACCGAGGCCCACGGGGATGGTGCACTGGCTGAGAGTTTTGGGGTGTGAGGCGGGCAGTCTTCTTCGCTTCTTGATGACCTGTAATGATCAGGATTTGTGGATCTGTTGGCGCAGTGGCCCGCTGCAATAGTTGCAGGGATATCTGCTGAACTAGTCGACGGTTGCTCATTCCTGCGAGCGCCCCGGAAACCACGAGGTGCGTGGCCTGTGTGCTTCGAGCAAATCCAAGCAGTGCCTGACTGATGTCTTGGCCGAGGACCATATGCCAAGTGGCGCCAGAACTTTCTACGAGTTCACGCAAGTGTGCCAGCTCAGTATCTTTTTCGCTTCTTGTTGTCTCTGTTCCGCGTTCAAGGACATGAACTGCCATCACTTCTGCATTAGGTAACTGTGAGGCTTGCACTAATGCCTGGCGAAACAATGCTTCAGACCCCGCATGCCCCGAGAGCGCCACAACAATGAGGGGGTGAGTTGACGGCGGAGTAGTCGACACATCCATAGCACTCCTTGGTGTTCGAGTTCCTTGGCCGGTATGAAGTGATCGTACCGGAATAGAGCGGGGTTCTCCGCGAGACGAGTCAAGGCCACCAAGAAATCCGATGACGCGATATCGGGTTAGTTGCTCGGCAAAGACCTACATGGACGTCATGACTACGTGAGCATCACCAACACGTGACTCCCTTGCCTTTCTATTGCACCCCAAACGGATTGAGCGTAGACCACCTCTTAACGCCCTCTTAATGCGTTGATCAAAAATCTTGATATGCGCTTTATGCCACGGTTTTCATGTGCTGCAAGACACAGTATTTTTTGCATAAATTTTTGCGTTTCTCCAAGCCTGAACGCTCCCTCATTCAAGAGAAGTGAAGCTCACCTCTAACCAACGAATATCATTTAAAAACTCACGTCAAATCATATATTCAAAGAAAGCAGAGCAGAATCTATCGTTGCTCCTCGCCCCTAGAAAGTCCCGTGAAGAATGGGCGGAAGTCCCACTATTTCCGGACTCTGTCAGCGAGCAAAAAATTTTTGCTCTTCAGTGGTTCTTTATCTCGTATTCAGGCGTACTGTTCATCTTCGTGAACAAAACAATTGAGTCGCCCCAAAGGTCGAAACAGGCACCACAAGCCACTGTGCCCTCACGGTTGCGGCGCTGGCTGACCGACAGTTCTGTCGGCCAGGAAGACCCCAACAACTCCGGCAAGCATGGTGCCAAATGGTGGCAGGTCATGTGCCTGTCGGGTTTGGACTACTTTTCCACGCTTGGCTACCAGCCGGCCATTGCCGCGCTGGCCGCAGGTGCACTAGCTCCTTTTGCCACCTTGATCCTTGTTGCCGTCACCCTGTTCGCAGCCCTGCCCGTGTATCGCAGAGTTGCTAGCGAATCACCACATGGCCAAGGCTCCATCGCCATGCTGGAAAGACTGATGCCTCATTGGAAGGGCAAAGTCTTTGTCCTAGTGCTCCTGGGCTTCGCAGCAACCGACTTCATGATCACCGCGACGCTCTCCGCAGCGGATGCTTCGGCTCACCTGATTGAAAACCCCTTCACACCCAGCTGGTTCACCGGCAAGGAAGTACCCATCACCCTGGTGTTGCTGATCCTGCTCGGCGCACTCTTCCTCCGTGGCTTCACCGAAGTCATCTGGATTGCCGTCACCTTGGTCTTCTCCTTCCTGGCCTTGAACCTCGTGATCATCGCCGTATCAGCAGCCAACATCATCGGGCACCCAATCTCAGTCACCAATTGGATAGATTCCCTGTTCACTGCACACGGGGATCCCATGATGATGCTTCTGGTTTGCCTGATCGTCTTCCCCAAACTGGCCCTGGGCCTATCTGGTTTTGAGACCGGTGTCGCCGTGATGCCACAGATCTCCAAAGCTCCCGGCGATACCGAAGCTAATCCTGCCGGACGCATCAAGGGCGCAAAGAAGTTACTGACCACAGCTGCCCTGATCATGAGTGGCTTCCTAGTGCTGTCCTCCATCGTGACCACGGTGCTGATCCCTGCCGCAGAATTCCAACCCGGCGGCTCTGCCAACGGCCGAGCCCTGTCCTGGCTGGCTCATCACTTGATGGGAGACGGATTTGGCACCGTCTACGACGTATCAACCATTTTGATTTTGTGGTTTGCCGGCGCCTCGGCGCTCGCCGGACTACTCAACCTCATCCCCCGCTACCTGCCACGTTTTGGTATGGCTCCGGCGTGGGCCAGCGCCGTGCGCCCACTGGTATTGGTGGTCTTGTTAGTAGCCATCGGCATCACCGTTCACTTCAAGGCCAGCGTTGACGCACAGGGTGCCGCCTATGCCACCGGTGTCTTGGTGTTGATGAGTTCCGCGGCCATCGCTGTCACCATTTCGGCACGACGCCGAGGTGAAAAAGGTAAGGCACTGCTTTTCGGGGCAACCAGTCTGGTTTTCATATATACGACGGTGGTCAACTGTGTTGAGCGCCCAGATGGTCTAAAGATTGCTGCGTTCTTCATTGCAGCGGTGCTTGTCGTGTCATTGCTCTCCCGCTTCCGTCGTTCCACCGAACTTCGAGCCACCTCGGTGATGTTTGATGACTGCGCGGTAGAAATCATCCGCAAGGCAAGCAGTGCTGGGTTGCTACGACTCATTGCCCATGAGCCGGTCAAGGTTTCTAAGCGTCGCTATCTGCATAAGCATCAGCATGCCATCTTGGCCAGCCACATCCCCCAGCGGGCCCCGGTGGTGTTTTTGGAAATCAAGGTCAGCGATTATTCGGACTTCGCTCAAGATATTGAGGTACGCGGTATTACCCGTCATGGCCAGTGGATCCTTGAAGCAACAGCACCGTCAGTGTCCACCTCCATTGCGGCCATTGCCATGGCTATCCGAGATAACTACGAGGTAATGCCACACATCTACTTCCGTTGGACCGAAGGCAACCCGCTGCTCAACCTCGCCAAGTTCATCTTCCTTGGACAGGGTGAGATTGCACCGCTGACCCGTGAAGTCCTACGTGAAGCAGAGCCGAATCTGCAACGGCGCCCATGGGTCCACGTGGGTTAGATCTTGTTTCATCCGGATACTCCAAACAGCCGATGCCAACTTTCGTAAGTGGGCATCGGCTGTTTGTGTCTCTTCATGTGCTTACGAACAAGCTCATTCGACTTTGTCGCTTACATTTCACCACGGGTCTAAGCAACCCCGAGCTGGCTTATTTCAACTCTGGATTATGCGTAAGTGCAAGATATCTGAAAGCACTCGATCCGGATGACGATCGCTTCTCCAGTCCGACCGACAAGGGCCACCCAAATCTGAGATCATTAGTTCGACGTCTGGGTACACGACTAAGCGCCCCGTCCGTCGTCGTAGTATCCACTGATCACCGCTAAGCGTAAGTGTGCACCCGTGAGCGAGACACTGTTTAAACTCTGACAACAGTCGTCGCTTGAGTTGAAACTTGTTCAGTTCAGCGGTAGTCGTTGAAACTCGAATGCCCCCTGGGCAAGCTCCACACATATTGGACTAGTCCCCCTACGGCATTACATCGCCGCTGTTGGGCCCCAGCGTCTGGCCAACATATATGTCGCCGCCAGGAGACGAAGCAAGCAACAAAGCGGTAGGAGCAATTTCCGCCGGAGTACCAAATCGGCCCAGTGGTAATTCCTTCTGTTTCGCCTTTTTCCATTCCTCAGTGACCCCGTTGAGCAAAGGCGTTTCAATAGGTCCAGGAGCGATGGCATTTACCAGTATGTTCTCACCGGCAAGCTCCAAGGCCATCGCCTTGGTCATACCAATGACCCCAGCCTTGGCCGCCACATAATGCACTAATCCAGTACCACCCTTGATTCCCAACTGTGAGGCGATATTGATGATGCGGCCGCCTCCACGTTGTTTCATGTGATCAACAGCCCAGCGCCCTGCCAGAAATACACCTTTTAGGTCGATATCGATGGTCCGGTCAAAATCGTGCTCGGTCATGTCAACGAATGGCTTCTCATCAAGGATTCCGGCAGCCGTCACCAAAATATCAATGCCACCTAGCTCATCAACAATAGAGTCAAACGCGATGCGCATCGACTCCGAGCTAGTCACATCAACCGCTCTGAATATCGCAACAGTTCCCGTAGCTTGGAGCCGACCAACCACACCATCCCCCGCCGCAGCATCGCGATCTAGGATGGCAATCTTGGCACCATGCTGTGCGAAGAGTCGGGCAATCTCGGCTCCAATTCCACTGCCGCCGCCGGTGATGACTGCGACCTTATTGTCTAGCGTCTTCATTCTTGACCTCGTTTCTTTGACCGGCTCAGCTTGGCCAGCGAACAGTTAGCCCGCCATCAACAATTAATTGTTGTCCAGTCATATACGCTGAATCATCGCTAGTGAGGAAGCGAATGGTTCGGGCTGCCTCATCAACAGTTCCGGCTCTTCCCCACGGAATGATGTTGCCGGCCGCGTCCAGTCCCGCGTCGCCAAGCGAATTCTTTGCGTCCATGGATTGTGGGCTACGGATGAGACCCGGGATTACTGAATTGACTCGAATCTTCCGTGGAGCAAGCTCGACTGCTAGCGAGCGACAAAGTCCGAGAACTCCGGATTTTGCTGCGGCGTAATGAGCATGTTCTTCCCATCCATAAACCCCACCAGCGATGGATGATGTTGCAACCACCGCACCGCCATCAGTCATCTTGGAAGAAGCAGCTCTGAACACGCGCATTACCCCAGTAAGATCCACATCTAGCATGTCTGACCAAGCTTTATCTTCCATCTGTCCCAGTGGATCCCGTCGGAGAATGCCAGCAGCCGCTACTGCAATATCAAGGCGTCCAAAGTGCTTGATAGCGGCGTCGGCGAGTCCATTGCAATCTTCTGTACTTCGCACATCGGCGGCAACAGCAATGCACTCGCCACCTATATTCGCTACTGCCTTTACCGTTTCCTGAGCATCATGCGGATCTTGTGGAAAATAGTTGACCACGCTGCGTGCACCGGCTCTGGCATAAGCAATTGCTAAGGCCTGTCCAATCCCGCTTGCTCCTCCGGAAATTAGCGCAACTTTACCTTCTAGGCCGTCGTCACGTTGTACCGTCATTATGCCGTTACTCCTTCATTTACGAGGTCCGAGGAATCCCTGTCCTCGGATTCAACTTTCTTGGTTCCAAGCATGCATAGGGCTGAGAAGAGCAGTCCCAGTGTTCCACTACAGATCGCGGCGGCAGTCATGCTAAATCCCGAATAGAGAACGAGGCTAAGTACGCCTGAACCCGCGATTGCACCTACCGGGGCCATTACGTGAGCAACGTTCGCGCCAGTACCTCGAATGTGAGCTGGGAACGACTCTCCCATGTAATAAAGCAACGCTGAATAAGGTCCCGTCAGGAAGAACAAGGTTAGACCATACATTGCGATAACGAACCATGTACTGCCAGGAATAAGCAGCATGCACAGACTTGAAGCGGCACCCGCAAACCAGCCGAATATCACTGTGGATCGACGACCGATCCTGTCTCCCAGCCAGCCATGGAAAAGGTAGCCTATGAACCCGACAGCGTTGGCACCAATGAGAATTACGAGCGCATTTTCAAACGAAACGCCCTTGGCCCCCACCAATACGGTGGTACCCAGAACCGAAAAAACCTGAATGCCGATCCAGTTAAAGAACCAGGCAAGGGAAAGGAAAATCGTATGTCTACGTAGCCCCTTGGAAAATACTTCTTTGAGGCCACCTTTAGATTTTTCGCCTAGCGCTAGTCCATGTTCGTCGACAAGCGCCTTGGCCCCATCCAGGTCCCCAACAGCTTGTCGTCGTTTCGCCTCTTTGATGGCCGCGAAGGTTGGCGATTCTGGCAGGCGCGTGGCCCACAGCGCGACAGCTACAGCCGCGGTTCCAGCCACCACAAAGCTCCAGCGCCACCCTATAACGGGCAACAGGAGCGCTGACATGGTAGCTGCGACGAGAGCCCCGATCGGATATCCAGCTTGAACAACAGAAAAGAAGAACCCTTTGTTCTTAACATCCTTGTAGATCTCGCTGAGATAAACGGCGTTCACCACTTCCTCTGACAGGGATAAACCCGTCACGGAACGAATGATCACAAATGCCACGGCTCCGCCGGCTAATCCGGTCACACCCGAAGCTATGCCGCCACCGATCATAAGAATGACCAAGGCATTTCGACGGCCCAACTTATCGATGATGGGGCCAACGGCGAGAGAAACAAGAAATACGCCCGCCTGAGCAATGGTGTTTATCGTCGTGGATTGCGCTGTGCTCCAACCGAAGTCCTCCGCAATCAGTGGCAGCAAAGTGCCAAAAAGCGTGAAGTCATAGACTGAAGCTACCCAGGCCACGAAACAGACAATCGAAACGTTACGGATCATTTTCGGTGTCACGGCAACGTCCCATGGGGCGACAGGACCGCGAACGTTGGTACTGGAATCGGACATGATTTTCCTTAGGTCTAGATGCGAAGGGTTATCCCGCGGAGCGCGGTGATCGTTTTGCGAAGTCGCGTGCAACATCTTCCATGAAGGAGAATTCGACACCATCGTGGCTTTGCATGTGATCAAATAGCCGTTCTAGCATCAGCAAGTTCTGTGGTCGCCCAGAAACATCTGGATGGATGGTAATCGGGAATACCGCGTAATCCTTTTCCCGGTAGACCCAGTCAAATTGGTCTTTCCACAACTGTTCAACGTCACGGGGCGAGACGAATCCGTGGCTATTTGGGCTCGACTTGATGAACATCATGGGAGGAAGGTCATCCAAGTACCAGGACGCCGGAATCTCAATGAGATCGGTTTCTTCCCCACGCACCAATGGCTTCATCCAGTCTCTGGCTGAGGCGGCGTCGTAATCGATCTTCGTCCACGAATCACCCACACGTACGTAATACGGAGTGTGATCATCGTGCATCAGAGAATGGTCGTAAAGAAAACCACGTTCCAACAGGATCTCGTTAGTCACCTTTGAAAATTCCCACCACGGTGCGACATATCCAACTGGCTTCTTACCTGAACGGCGCTCGATGAGATCAGTGCAGTAGTCGAGAATCTCAGTTTCCTGAGTCCGGGTCATCGCAATCGGATTTTCGTGCGAATATCCGTGGACACCGATTTCATGCCCAGCGGCTACAACCCGCTCAAACTGCTCTGGAAAGGTTTCAATTGAGTGTCCTGGCCAAAACCAAGTCACTGGAATGTCGCGTCGTTGCGCCAGTTGAAGCAGGCGTGGGACGCCGACTTCTCCCGCGAACATGCCGCGTGAAATGTCGCCTGGCGAGTCTTCGCCACCGTAGGAGCCGAGCCATCCTCCTACTGCGTCAACATCGATACCGACAGATACATAGATCTTCTTGGACATTTTCTTTCCTTTCTTATTCAGCGATAGCTGCTGAATAGTTCCTTGAATTCGAAAACCGAAACTTCTTGAGTAATGAGGCAAGCCGCCAATATTCGCGCTTGGAACGGGCTAAGAACTCCAGCGCTTACTGCTCCTGCGGCAATCAAATCCACACCACCGCCATTGCCATAGATTGGAACCACTGGTCCAGATGGTGCCCTGCTAGCTAAAACAACTGGCACTCCCATGTCAGTCAGGTGCATGACCGCTTCAACATAACCAGGACCTGCGTTCCCAACGCCTGTACCCGCCAAGACGACTGCATTCGCACCGCCACGTGCGGCTTTGATCAATTCACCAGAATCAGAACCGGGATAGGCGAAATGGACGTCAATTCGGACTGAACCAAAGCCATTGGCAGGTAAGGCCAAAGTCGAGCGTCGGTCAGGAGTAGCGACCATCTCCAGTTTGTTGTCATGGAACGTTGCCACCGTTGCTCCGCCTGAGAACGGCTGACTAGCTGTGGTGTGAGACTTTCGTACGCCTCTTGCCGACTGAACTACACCGTCAAAGCACACCAGCGCGCCCATACTGCTCACCCTTGGATCGGTTGCTGCCAAGATCGCCTGTCTGAGATTTCGCGGACCATCTGTATCCGCATGCTCTGCTGAACGCTGCGCACCAGTAAAAATAACTGCTTTAGAACCGTCGTTGACAAGCTCACTTAGAAACGCCGTTTCTTCCATGGTGTCAGTGCCATGAGTTACTACCACCGCGTTGATGTGCGGATCCTTGATCCGGTTCTGTATTTGATCGACGATCATCAAGATCTGACTCATGTCCAAGGCGTAGCTACCGGTTAGCAGGAGGTCCTCCGACGAGACTTCCAGGTCACCCTCTACGGATGTCACCCCAATGATGTCCGCGATGCCAACCGAAGCGACAGCCCCGGAAGTCGAATCGTCGAGATCATTTGAACGACTCGCACTTTCAGGCTTAGAGGCAATCGTCCCTCCGGTACCGATGATGTGAACTCTCGTCAATTCGTTTTCCCTCAATTTCTTTGCTTTGTCGACAACTACACAAACGATTGCCACAAACGTTTGTGTTGTGTCGTAGAACACCATAAGTGACGGGGCTTACTTGGCGCAAGGGAAAATTTTCATAAAGTAGACTGGCAACGCAATGACACAAAGACCAAAGTCGTCTTTGACCGCAGGAAAGGCGGTGAGCACGTGGCCAGACAAAGCGCAGTAACACTCAAGGAGTTAGCTCAGGCGCTAGAACTGAGCCCTTCGACGGTCTCCCGCGTACTCAATGATCCATCTGGTATCGACTCTCGCTGGGCTTCGCCCGAAACGAACCAAAAGATTTATGACCTCGCTACTGAACTGGGATACGTCAAGAATCAGTACGCCGCTTCATTAAGAACTGCTAAATCTCTCCTGATCGGCGTCGTGGTTCCAAGACTTCAGGACTACGTGCTCGCCACCATGTATGAAGGAATTGACGAAGCTGCACTCGAACACGGTTACGCCGCGGTCGTCGCAAATTCTCTAGACCAACCCGCCACCCACGACCTGCGTGTCCGTAAATTCTTGGATCGCAGAATCGACGGACTCATCCTTGGCGACACTCCATTTGATGGGGCGACGTTGAAGTCTCTAGATAAAGAAAAAGTACCATTTGTCCTGGTCAACCGCAGATCTCCAGGACATTTATCTGTCACGTGCAACGACCAAATGGGCGGGCGTCTCGTGGGTGAACACTTCGCGGAGTTTGGTTCAAAGAAAATTTTTCTACTCGCTGGTGATCACCGAATGTCCACGTCGATTGATCGCACAACAGGCTTCATCGAAGCTCTAGCAGAACAGGGAATTCATCTTCCTGTCAGCCACATCGCTTACGGTGGATTCGATACGTCTAGTGGCGAAAAAGCCACTCGTGATCTGCTCGATGCACACGGCATTCCGGAAGCAATATTCGCTGTCAACGATTTCGCCGCCATTGGCGCTTTAGGTGTTCTACGCGAGCGCGGTCTTAAGGTTCCGGAAGATGTGAAGGTAGTTGGATATAACGACACTCCCCTTGCCAGCGGAGTTGGCCTGACTTCCGTGCATTCGCCGATGCATGAGATTGGGCGCAGGGGGTTTGACCTACTTTTGAAGAACATTCAAGGCGAAGAATGCGAGAGTGTCCAGCTTGATACAAATCTCGTGATTCGTTCAACGTCGCGGTAACCTCTTTGGTCATTGACCTCAGTGGCACACTTTGCTGTCTGTCGCTGTTGGTCTACTACTGAAATTTTTGGATAACTTCAATCGCTCAGCCGGCATGTTAAATGATCAAATGACGCAAGGTGGGAACTGTACTTACTTGTTCAGTTCCCACCCTGCCGCGCCTTGCAACGCGTACTTTGGCTCTCTTGGCTTAGTACGCGATACGGCGAACCAAGCGGTAAGTGAACGCTGCGGTTCCTAAAAGGGCTACAGCGACGACTGCCTTACGAATGCTCACCACTTTCCTCTCCTAGAACCGGGGCGTTCCCGATATACATCCAGTCTCACGGTGATCTAAGTTCAAAACGTCGTCTTTTTGAACCCCCTTTGACTTATGCACTGGCAGTGCCTCGACTGATTTAGTTCTGCCACGGGCGAGGCCCGCCAGCATCAAGCATGATGGATAGTGCCTGCGGCATGATCTCAGCCCGGAAGAACGTGGATTCTCCGGCGTAGTCACCATCCAGCTGGCAGGCCACCGGCTGATCCGCTCGAATCTCAATGACCTGACCCTGCTGATAGCTCAGCGACTTCGCATCGGTGCCTAGGACAATTCCTCTAGCTATGGAGGCTAGTTCCCGAGCTCCGGTGGGCGAAGCGATCATGGCGTCGATCTTTCCATCTGTGGGGACGGCGGAAGGGATCAAGTTGATTCCACCCATCAATCGGCCGACATTGCCAATGAGGGTCATGATCGAAGAATGGTGTTGAATCGGCTGGTCATCGATGGTGAGAGTACATTCAAAAGGTGTGAGGCTGAACTGTTGTGCCGCAGCTACCACGTAGGCTACGGCTTTGATGGTCTTTTTCAACTCTGGATTGGTATTGCCCATAATCTTGGCATCAAAACCTAGACCACACATCACGGCGCAAACAGAGTTTCCTGCCTCAGTGGTGCAGCTGATCAAGTCAATGGGAACCGCTTCACCAGCAAGAGCGGTACGGATGGCTTCGCTCTCATCTAGTGAGGCTCCAAGGTTCCTGGCTAACAGGTTTCCGGTACCCGCCGGAATCAGTGCAACCGGGATTCCTTGATTGGCTAATTCCTGGCAGACCATTCGAACCGTGCCGTCGCCTCCGGCCACGATCACCACATCAACGTTGGCATCGATAGCCTGCTGAGACATCTTGCCCCCGGGGTCTTCACGTTCGGTTTCTAGCCACAAAGGCGGCTTCCACCCTGCAGCTTGTAACTCGTACTCCACACGTCGTCTGAACAGCGCAAAGTCCAATACCTTGGTGGGGTTGTAAATTACCGCAGCACGCTTGTCACTTTGTTCAACGGGTAGGCCCAGCCCGGCCCACCCTTGAAGTATCGGACCTACCCCAGTAACCACAAGGACGCCGCTGGCCCACGTGATTCCCAACAGGACTCCGCCAATGAGCTGGCTTGTTGTTTGGGTACGCATTATCCATTGATCGCCTAAGACCATGAGGATCAATAAGGTAGCAATAAGTCGCGAACGCAACGCTGAACTAGTTGTTAGTCGTTGTGCATGGCCCAGGGTCGCCAGCACCCAGGCAAGTACAGACACCGCCACCATATGGGCCGAGGGATAAGCGGAGATTTGATAGGTCAGCGAATCTTCAAAGGGCGAAGCCGGACGCGGCTGGTTGGTAATGAACTGAATCCCAGCGGTTATCGGAATAACGAAGGCTACTGCTCCCAGTGCTCCGGCCAACCGTCGTATCCGGCGTCGCAAGGTCCACAATGCCATCGCCAGAATGAAAGCAAATACCAGCGCCGGATGAGTCAGCAGTGCAAACGCTTCGGCAATCTGTCCTGCAAAGCTGCGCGCATTGATCCACGGCGCCAGCGTCAGTTCATCAAGATCTTCTAATCCCCAGACTGTAGAGAGCAGAGTCCATCCAGTGAACAAGAAGATGAACGTCATGAAGAATCGGCCCTGCGCCAGTGACGCCAAATCAAAACGACCGAGAGGTTTCAAGATTCGCGTCATACCTTGATTCTCACTGTGTCAGGGCAAACAGTCAATTGACCAAAACCCGGCGCTTACATGGCTTTATCCCAGACGAATCTCATCAATACCGTCAAGATCCCACTGCCCGTCATCCCATTTCAAATTTTTGGCCAGTGGCAATTGATGAGAGGCACTTTCAATAATGTGCATCAGGTATCCCCCGGTATTTGGGAACGCCACGATGTCGCCCTTGGCTACGCCTTGCGGGAATTCAAAGCGGCGGCGCAAGATGAGTTCTTCTTCAATGCAATAAGCACCTACGAGGAAGCCGCTGTACGGTGCGAGCTGTCTTGAATGTCTACCCGCCGTCTTGACCAGCAGTGGGTCAACCAGGAAATCTGCAGCCGTTGAACGGCACTGGGTGCGATTCATATGGAGACCCACAAGGCTTACGCCATCACTGCGTTCCTTGGTGAAGGCCACCTGGGACAGCGTGAGCCCACAGCCATCGAGCAGTGAGCGCCCCGGTTCACACCTCAGCTGAATCCCGCGTTCATTGAGCATCTCGGCTACGCTTTGAGATCCATCAGCTCCCTTGGTAGTCAGGATCTGTTCTAGCCACGGACCACGAATCAACTGCTGGTGATACGGATATAGGGCCTTGCTGGCCTGCGGGCCCGTGGCACCAAGCCGGTCAGCTTTCCAGGTCAAAGATTCGTCCCCCTCGGGCAGCTCGGCGAGCGCCTCCCAGAATCCTCTCCACTGGATTGAATCATCAAGATAAGACATGGGAATACCGCCGCCCATATCTACAAACTTCACCGAATGACCTTGCTGACGCAGCGCATCAACTAAGTCCAGTGACTCCTGCAGCACTGCTGCGCGCTGCCCACCGTCGTAGCCGTTGAGGTGGAAGTGCACACCGATGACTTCGAGCGCCTCTTGATTGGTGACGCCACCCAAAAACTCCAGCCAACGCTCTGCGCTCAGTCCGAATCTGGTGGGTGAGATCTGCGGATCAGCTGAAGCCAGTCGCAGGGCAACCCGGGCTGGAGTGTTCGTAGCGTTAGCGATCTGAAGTAGATCATCTACTTCATCTTCATTGTCTAGACTCAGCACCACATTGTTCTGGACTGCCAGCTCAAGTAGGGCTTGGGACTTCACCGCAGCGGTGACAATCAATGAATCGGAGCTGATTCCACGCTTCAGACACTGATCTAATTCGTGGAAGCTTGCTACATCCACTCCGCAGCCTTCGGCAAAAGCCTTGTCGATAGCACCAAGGGTCTTATTGGCCTTGCGCGCTAGATAGATTTGGAAGTCAACCTCATATTCAGCCGCTGCCTCACGTAGCTCGGTGATGTTCCGTGCCATCGATGAGAAGTTGTGAACGTTTAGTGGTGACCCATACTTGGTGAGTAGTTCTTGGCAGAGTTTAGGATTCTCAACAAGTTCTGTCATCCATGGTTCCAGACGGGCCGTCAGAGGTAGGGTTCCGTGCATCAGCGGTGGCATCAATAAGCTACTTTCTGGCTTTGAACGGTCACTTGCGTTGCAATGCGCTTGACCCATTCTCGGTACTCGGTATGCAAAGTTCGGTTCAAGGTGTCATGACCCAAGGTAGGGTCCTCCGTCGGACGCCCCAGAGCGCTCAACGACTCATTGCGCTGACCCTGTGAATCGATGCAGGTTCCGTCAGTGTCGGTGAGTAGTCCGCGCTCGCCGGTCCTAATCATGATTTCTCCTGCCGCCAACAGGCCATCAATGAGGGAGTTCGCTGGTTTGCCGTGAGGAGCTGCGGCGGTGAGCACGCCCGCCGCGGCAGTCACAGAGTCTATTTCAACGGTGTCTGTTCTTTGATCTTCGCCTTGATCAGTACTAGCTGTACTGGCTACGGATTGTTGGTGACGCAGGATCCCCGCGTCGTGCAGGGCTAGCAGTTTTTGTGCTGTGGGCTCTGGTGGGCCAAAGGCCATACGTTCAAGGTTGCTTGCTGCTAGGTTAAATTCTCCTCGCTCGGTGTGGCTCCAGTTATATCTAGAGAGCGCACGGACCAGTTCTGAATATAGCTTTGACCAAGTTACCGCCCACACCCATTCATGGGTTCCGCTTACTAGTCCACGGTTAGCTTCGAGGCTATAGCGTAATTGTTCAAAAGGTCGCTCATGTTCTGAGAATTGTGCGGATCTACCGGTACATACGGTGTCCCAGAGTGATTCCTTGGTGGCCGGTACGCCGCTGAAATCAGCGATGTGCTTCGCGCAGTCCAGCAGGATGCTCCACATTTTCCTAGTATTAGGCGTTGAAGAGCCCGCCCAGGCACGCAGTTGAGTTTGGTAAATGCCCAGAACGCTGTGCAGGTCTTCGCCAATGTCTCTTGGCTTTGGTGTCATCGCAATACCCTGGCGAGAAACCATCGTGATCAGCGCTGGCTCGTTTCCGCTGGGCAGATATCGCAGCGCACCCCCGGCATCATCGGCAACAGGTTCCCAACGGCCACCGCGCCCTTCGGTCAAGACCATGACCACGTCATAGGCTGTCAGTGCGGCACCGCGAATCTTGACCCTACTTCCAGCTGGTACTTGCGCGATGGCTTCAGGGGCTTGTTCCACGCTCAGCGCTGCTGCGGGAATTGTTGAAACCGGTTGCTCTTCATTCCTGTAGCCTGCCAACCCGTGGCCGGTAGCAAGGACAACTTCATCATAGAGTTCAGCACCAGAAGTCGTTGATACTGCCCACTGTTCGCCTTGCCGTTGAACCCGCTGAACCACCAGCGGTCGATGGGATACCGATAGCTCACCGTGTTTGGTCAACAGTTCAAATTGCTCGCTGAGGTATGCGCCGACCTCGGCCCGTGGTGCAAAGACGTCTTGGATTTTATCCGAAGCATGCGGCTGCCTGTATTGATCAAACGTCTTTTCGCACAGACTAGAAGACGCGTCGATTATGCGCGAGTTGACGTTCAGCCTCAGTTCTTTGGGCTGCGTGGTATTCCATACCCGTCCGGCTCCCGGCGGGTAGGGGTCATAAACATCAACCTGAACAGTTTGGCATTCGTTGTCGCTGAGCACATCGTTGAGTTCCAACAGAGCAAACAGGCACTTTGGGCCGCCACCGATCATCGCTATGCGGATCATCGTCCAGCGCCAACTTCTAACTCAGACAAGTTCGCAGACTGAGGTGACTCACCAAGAGTTTTTTGCACCCATTCATCGTTGTAAACGGTGTGTAGATAGGGAACCCCGGAATCGTGCACCAAGAAGGCAACCCGTGAGCCCTGGGGAATGTCTGGGAGCATTTTCCCCATGGCCGCGACAATTGCTCCGGTAGAGGCTCCGGCAAGGATGCCTTCCCGCTTGGCCAGTAGTCGACAGCCACGAACCATCTCAATTTCAGGGATACGGAAAACTTCGTCGGGCTGCACTTCTAGGGACAGATCAGGGACTATTCCTGCGCCCAGACCGGGCAGGCGCCGTTCTGCCGATTGGCCACCAAAGAGCACTGAGCCAAGTGCATCCACCGCAATCAGTTTTGTCTTGAGCTGATGTTCTCGCACGTACTTTTGGCATCCGAGAATCGTGCCCGTGGTACTGGTGGCGACAAAGAGCATATCTAGCTCTCCTCCCATCGCCTCCATAATTTCTGGCATGGTCGTAGAGTAGTGAGCCTCAGGGTTGCGCGCGGATCCATACTGGTTGGTGGTCACCGCACCAGGGTTTTCGGACAGCAGTTGCGCGACCCGTTTGCGGCGCGCGGCTAGCCTGTTGCCATCGGGTGGATCCATGACAAGATCTACGGTTGCTCCGTAGGCGCGCATGATGTCTAGCGCTGATTTGTTGGCGTTTTCATCAACCACGGCAACAAAGTTGATATCTCGCACGATGCATTGCCGGGCCAGGGAGATCCCCAAGTTACCTGAGGTTGATTCCACCACCATTCCGCCAGGCTTGAGCTCACCTGTTTCTAAGAACGCAGTGATCAGAGATTCAGCAGTGCGTTCCTTGGTGCTGCCAGAAAGTTGCAGTGAATCCAGCTTGGCGAAAAGCTCGATCTCACTTGAATCGAATAGCCTCTCAAGTTTCACAATCGGTGATTTGAAGGGTGTTAAAGCACCGGTAACTTCCATAGTCACTACTCACATTCTTACGACGGATAACACTGCTGACGGTCATTTCCAGGTCAGTAGCTATGAGCTTGACTCGTCCCGTTTTTCGCAAGTCTATGTGTAGAAGTGAAGCGATGGCTACCGGTGCCGCGGATTCAGATGTAAGTCCCAGACCGTGCGCTCTTGCCGCTCAGCTGACGTTCTGAGGTTCCTCACTTACCAGGTGCTCAGACGGTGCAGTGTGGCCCTGATCTCGGTTTTTCCATGACAGAGCTAGGTAGAGCAGGAAGCTGACAAAGAAGCATGGAACCGTGGCGCCAATTGGGCTGGGGAAGATGTAGGTCAGCAGGTAGGCGACAACCGCACCGGCCACCCACACGCCAACGGCAATCGGGTTCGCTCCGTTGCGGTACCAGTA
This sequence comes from Glutamicibacter sp. B1, assembly GCF_039602135.1. Lineage (NCBI taxonomy): Bacteria > Bacillati > Actinomycetota > Actinomycetes > Micrococcales > Micrococcaceae > Glutamicibacter > Glutamicibacter ectropisis. The sequence continues at coordinate 3,252,816 of NZ_CP125942.1, forward strand.
GGCACCACCGCTGTGGCGCAGGATGTCACGCGTGTAGCGCGAACGCTTAAGCAGGTAGTAGTCCACAATCATGATGGCGAAGACCGGAACGAAGAATGCACCGATGAGTGTCAAGAAATCTGTGAACTGATCCAGTAGTGCTAGCCAGGTAGCTCCGAGGATAGATACTGCGCCAACTACCAAAGCTGTGGCCAAGAACGGCAACTTACGTTCGGGACGGGAGTTGACCACCGAGGTGATCATTCCGTAGACGGCCATTGTATTGGTAGCCATTACTGACAAGAAGATGGCGATAGCCAGTGGGGCACCAAAGGCTGCAACAAGAATTGTTGGGTCAAACTCTGTTGCTTGGCCACCGGAGAGGATGACGTACCCAATAGCAGTGGCGCCAAGGATCATGGCCAAGACGGTAGAAAGCGTATAGCCAATGCCTGAACCGACAATGCTGGCACGAGTATTGCGAGCCATACGGTTGATATCCGCCGAAAGCACGGTCCAGGAAATCGCCGTGGCAATCACGATATCCAGAACGATGAACGGTGTGTATCCAAGGGAGGCATCAACCGGAATCGCAGCAAACTCTTCAGGATTATATTTGCCGAAGGCCATGGCAAAGACGTAGGCCATGATGGCCAAGATCAAGACAGCAAGCCAGGGTTCAACTTTCGAAATTCCTTCATGCCCAAACAGTGCCAGAGTCACGACAAAGACTTGGCAGATCACGGAGAATAGGACGGGATTGCTGAACCCGGTCATCGAATCAACGAGGTAGTTGACGGTGACACCTGCCAGCATGGCCTGCACCCAGCTCCAGCCCATCAGCACGATGACATTGGCTGCCACCGGCAGCAAGCTACCGCGAGCACCAAAGGCACCGCGTGTGATGGCCATGGTGGGCAGCCCGGTACGAGTGCCGATGTTTCCTACCAGGACCAAGATGACGGCACCGATTAGCGTGCCGACAACAATCATCACCAGTGCAAGTGAGAAGTTCAGTCCGGGTACAAAGAATGTGCCGGTCAAGAGCGTGGTGACCACGAGGTTGGCTGCTAGCCAGATCATGCCAATACGGCCGGTGCCCAGCTGTCCGCGAATCGGGCCGGAGCTTTCGGCGCCGGCCTCTAGCTTCTGTTCAAATTTGCGGTAGAGATTCATGCGGTCTCACCGGTGGCTTCAGTTGCCGCTTGCTCCGGCACGGTTGAAAGGTGCTCGTGGATTGCAATGAGTGAACCGTCTGCTTCGAGGCGGAAAACGATAGTTTCACGTTCTACGTAAGAGTCAATGGTGTAGTTCTCTGGATCATTTCCACTGCGCGTTTGTGTTGCCACGCTGTGGCTGAAGACTGCACCGCCAGCGAAAACATGAACGAGTTGGTAAGTGGACTGGCAACCGGTGACCTGCCATCCATCAGCTAGCCAGCTGTCCCAAAGCTTTTCGTAGCTAGCGCGATCATCTAAGCGGGATGCTTCGGGATGAAAAATGAAGGATGCGTCTGGCGCGAAGTGTGAGAAGTATTCTTCAGTGTTTGTCGTGCCAAATGCTTCTACGATCTTGGCGGCGGCGGCCAGTACGTCGCTTTCGGTAGGTGCAACTGTGCTCAACGGTTCTCCCAAGGCTGAGGTCCGGATTCGGACGCTTTTAGGTAGGCATATGGCGTGAGGTGGATTACCTATATGCATTTTTTGTTTACCCTAAGTTATCAATTGGTGCCGGTCAATGAATTTCGCCCATATGACAGGTCCTCTATCGCCCCGAAATTACGGTCATTCCGGACACTAAACATGGTCTTTGCACTTTTAGTGCAGTATGATGCACTCATGGAGATCAACGCGGAACGGCTCGCGCAAACCATCGGTACGCGAGTAAAAAACGAGCGCAAAAAGCACGAATGGACGCTGGATCAGCTCGCTGAGCATGCCGGGGTTAGCCGCCGCATGCTCATCAACGTTGAGCAAGGAACAGCCAATCCCAGCGTCAGCATTCTGCTCAAGATTTCTGATGCGCTGGGACTAGGACTGCCCGCCTTGGTCGAACCACCGGAAGCACGCCATTCTAATGTGACGCGGGCAGGCGAAGGCGCCGTCTTGTGGAACGGTGAGAATGGCGGCCGAGGAATTCTGGTGGCTGGCACCCAAGCCCCTGAAGTACTTGAGTTATGGGACTGGAATTTAGCTCCCGGCGAGCGCCACGAGAGCGAAGCCCACGCTGCAGGAACCCGCGAACTTCTGCATCTCCTTAAAGGCTCTATCACCGTAGTAGTTGATGGTGAATCCCATGAGCTCAAAGCCGGTGATGCCATGTCCTTTGACGGGGACACCATCCACTCTTACTCAAATATTCACAAGACCACCGCCACATTCAGCCTGTGCGTATTCGAACCAGGTGTGGGCCACACACATAAGACGGAGAACAGCAATGACGAATAGGCTGACCCCCACCGAATTCCTCTACGGCTGCTCTATTGACCCGTCAGTCCTAGAACTACGCCCGGACTACCGCGCACTGTTGCTGGTGGTTGAGGGTATCGACCCACGGGCGAATTCTGAGATTGCTCATGAATTGATCAACAAGGCAGAAGCCCACGCTAATGCGCTGCTGGCCGCGACCCCAGTGGACCAGCTGCCACAGATCAGCACCTGGCGCGAGGCCTACCGCGGTTTTGGTGCCAAGCCTCAGCGCACCCGCAATAGCCTCGAAGCACTCACTCGTCGCGCGGGTGCAGGGTTACCGCGCGTGAATGCATTGACTGATATTTACAACGCCATTTCTGTGCTACATCAAATTCCGCTTGGTGGTGAAGACTTTGATCTCTACGACGGACCGGCCACGCTCACCCGTGCTACCGGGGATGAATCCTTTGATACGACCGCTGGCGGCGAAGCGGTGCTTGAAAACCCTGAAACAGGCGAAGTGATTTGGCGAGATAACACCGGGGTGACCTGCCGCCGCTGGAACTGGCGCCAAGGTAAGCGCACCGCGCCGTCCCAAGACACCACTAATGCTTTCTTCATCTTGGATGCTTTGGCACCCATGAGCGATGAAGAGCTGGAGGCGACCGGCGAATCCTTGAGCCAAGCCTTGGAGTCTTTGGGCACCGCAGTACAAGTTTCCAAGCGGATGGTAGGTGCCCAGTGAGCCCTCGCTCCACACTGAACGGTCTGCCGCCGTGGACCTTGGCAGTTACCGCGATGCTGGCAGTCCAGCTATCCAACGCCACGTCCGTCTTTGTCATCGGGCAGGTTGGCGCCGGCGGCACAGCATGGCTACGTATGTGCTTTGGTGTTGTTTTCCTTTGGATCATCGCGCGCCCAAAGTTCCGCTGTATTCGCAAGCAAGACACCCCAGCGCTGATCGGGCTAGGCGTGGTCACCGGTTTTATGACCGCGTTGTTCCTCGAAGCCGTTGACCGCATCCCTCTGGGCACTGCCGTATCCATCGAGTTCCTCGGTCCGCTCACTGTTGCGGGGATCATGAGCAAAAACCGCAAGGCGTTGATATGGCCAATTTTGGCCGTTCTAGGCGTTGTACTGCTCACCGAACCGTGGCACGGGAAAATCGACGGCGTAGGTGTGCTGTTCGCATTGGGTGCCGGAACCTGTTGGGGGTTGTACAACATACTCACTCAACACGTTGGTGATCGCTTCTCGGGAATCAGCGGCTTGTCGCTGACCATTCCCGTGGCGGCCATCGCAACGATGCCGGTGGGTTTGCCACAAGTTATCAGCCGCGATTTTGCGTGGTGGACCCTACCAGCTGCCGCAGGCATTGCCCTCATCACCCCGGTCATCGCTTTTGGTTTGGAGATGCTGGCCCTGAAGCGAATGACGCACACCGCTTTTGGTACATTGCTTTCCATCGAACCGGCCTTTGGCATTCTTATCGGCTTGCTCGTTTTGGCCCAGACCCCAACCTGGCTCCAGGCCCTTGGCATCATTATCGTGATCGCTGCCGGAGCCGGGGCACAGCGAGGGGGCCGGCGTAAGAGCCAGGATCTTGCGTTCACTGATTTACCCTTAGAAACTCAAAAATAGTTGGTACCACGCCTTTAATGTTCATAAATGTATTTGGGGTTCCACGCAACTAGTGAACACGTAATCCAGCTCATACTGTCAGCGATAGCACGGTCCCGTAGGAGGCTTAGCCTTCGATGACCCACAAGGTGCTAGCGTCCCTGCCGGTGCGGCGCCCGGCCCAGATAATGGCGCGTTTGATGCCTGCCTCAGCGGTGGGGAAGTCGCGGGTTTCGATGTGCTCGCCGGTGTTGGCGAGGATGGCATAGACATGCTTTTTCGCGTGGGTATCCATGCCGATGATGTAGGAGTATGTTTTGATGACGGTCTGCGAGATGATAGGCATGCGGCTGAAGTGATCCTTCATTTTCACGCATGGGGCATTCGGCCGGGATGCGGCCGGTACCAGTCCGGGAGAAAGGTCACCGTCGGAGCAACACTGTGATGGGTCACACCCCATAGGGTGGACAGTCTTCTGATCAGGCTACCGTGGTGGGCCGGTTAGCTGCCGGCCGCTCACTACCGGGAACAGACAATTCTCCCGAATGACACCGTGAGGGTCGTGTCCACTATGAGTCATGCTCTCGACCGTGGGAGGCCTGGTTCCTACCTTGCCAGCGGATCCCAGACCAGCTACTACAAGACTCACAGCCGAATTCTATAGTGAACAGAACCAGGCTCGCTTTGGCATCGAGATCGGCTTGCGGGACAAAGACGACGCCATTAGCCCCGAAACGTTGGAATATGAACTGCGACTGGCCGAGGAACGCCATGTCCCTCGGCTTTCAATCACCCCTACGTCGCTGATGGATCAGAAGGCGTGGGACATATTGCGGCGCGTGTGGGGTTCACCAGAGTCTTCCGACAATAAGAACTGATGTCTGGCTAGCTCACCGGTGGATGCTCAGCGATGCAGAACAAGTTGCCTTCTGGATCCGCAAGGGTGGTCCACTGAACGTGTTCGTGTTCTTCAAGGACATCCCACTTGTAGGTTGCGCCCAACTCGATCGCTCGCCGGACTTCCTCTTCACGGGAGCCCCAAGGAACAGTCAGATCCATATGCGAGTCCTGCGACTGCAGACGTGGTTCGCTGCTTGGTTGGAAGAACATTCCAAATCCGTCTGGCCCGTTCGGCGCAAGATAGAAGCTGTCGCCTCCACCGGAGATTTCATTGCCGGTCACTGCCGACCAGAAAGTCGCTTGCGCCTGCGGATTTTCAGCGGTCATGTTGATGGCGCCGAGGGAAATCTTAGAAGAGGTCATTTCCTCACGATAGCCTGCATTCCTCTCGATCACTACTAGCTGGTCATTAGACTTTCATATGGGTATTGACGGATGACAAAGTACTTCCCTCGCCTATGCAGGCGGTTCTTGGCCGCTCACAATTTCTCGCCACACTGTACATCAGCTGTTAAATCTATACGTGGCAGACTGCTGAGCCTATGGTGTACCCATAGGGCTCTGCCGGCGCCATCGGAAGTCCAAGGAAATCTCATCTTGCATCGAGGCTCCTCATGAATTCTCATCGCTGCGACGAAAGCTACCGTCAGCTAAGTGCCTAGGTGCATGACGCGGGTTTAGCTCGGCGCAGACATGCCTACTACGCAGCGTCCATCCTCGGATGGATACTTGCACTGGCGGGCACCATGGTGGCGGTCGCCTTTCTCGGCGATACCTGGTTTCAACTTGCCGTAGCGATATTGGCAGGCGTCGTTTTGACGCAACTTGGGTTCCTGCCCCACGAAGCAGCACATCGTTCGATCTTTGCCTCACGAGCATGGAACGAATGGACTCGCGCTGCATTTCTGCACTGCTGATGGGCCTGAGCTACAGCTGGTGGATGGCAAAACACAATTCGCATCACGCCAACCCGAATAAGGAAGATGCAGACCCGGATGTTCATTCAACGGTGCTGGTTCTCACCCCTGGAGCCACCATCCGCCGAAGAGGATTTCCTGCTGAGATATCTCGTTTTCAACGATGGTTCTTCCTTCCTTTGCTGTGTTTTGAAGGATTGAACTTGCACGTGGCTTCGCTGAAGATGTTGCTCTTCACCTCTGGAGTCAGACATCGGATAGTCGAACTGCTGATGATCATTGCCAGGCATAGCGCTCTTGCGGTGTTCCTATTGGCATACCTACCTCCGGGAAAGACCCTTGCGTTCCTGGGTGTTCAGCTAGTCGTCTTCGGGGTCATGTTGGGCGGTGCTTTCGCACTCAATCACATCGGGATGCCAACAGTTCCCCGGGGAGTTCATCTTGACTTCTTAAGACGTCAGGTTCTCATGTCCCGAAATATCAGCGACGGTCCCCTGATTCGATTTCTGATGGACGGATTACAATACCAGCTTGAACACCATCTGTTTCCGATCATCCCCGCGCCCACAACTGCCTGAAACGCATGGCCTAGTCCGTCAGCATTGCAAGGAACTCGGCATTAGATACACCGAGAAGAGCTTGTCGGAAGCGTTGTTCCATGTCATTTCGTACCTGAATCAGGTGGGATTGCGGACTCAAGATCCCTACGCATGTCCCTTGGTCCAGAGATACCGTGGCTGACGCTAAAGAACGGCAAAGTGGAGCTGACAATGAAGATTAAAGTTCACGGTGCCATGTCTGTAGCCTCGGGCAATTACGGGTTCACTGCTCCGCGGATATGTCAGAATCGCCCAGAAAATGGCGGTTTTGCAGAGCTGCTGCAGGATGAACCTGGTGCGGAGGACCAAAAGGCCGCCCTGGAGGCAGAATATCTGTGCCCTTCTGGCGCGATCCAGATTGATAATCATCAAATTCCGGTTCAAAAATGGAGAAACGGTACACCCAGGTCCGAAGCCTAGGCAGTGGCATCTACGAAGCAGTGCGTCCAGCGAACAGCGAACCAGGTCTTACTGATCGTTGATCACAAGAATCTATAGCCGGCGCATCGTTGCCCGTATTGACCCCAGCGTTGCTTCGGTCCATGCCCGGTCTTCGCGGGTAGGCGTTCCTCGCGGCGTCTTCCAAAGCTCCTGGCCAGGACGGCAAAAGCCCCCAGCCATAATGAATGGCTGAGGGCGATTGTCACCTGATCGACGATCCCTAGTGCTCGCTGATGCGCTCGCTATTGGCGTCGTCGTGAATTGCTGTGGCATCTTGCGGTGTTCCGCGCTTCTTCAGGTTCTTGCGCACCAGTGGCCAGAAGGCAACGAGCACCACGGTGGCCAGCAAGCTGGTCCACACCTGGGTTCGACCGCTCTCGGAGCTGAGCATGACTCCCAGCACGCCGGCGATAGCGACAAACAGCAGGATGTTCAGCCACGGGTGCAGCCACATCTTCAGCTTCAAGCCCGCAACCTCTTCCGCTGTCATCTTCTGACGCAAGCGCATCTGCGTCAGCGAAATGAAGACGTAGACGAACAATGCCACCAGGCCGGCAGAGTTCATGATGAAGTCGAAGACACCCGAATCCGGAGCAGCGAAGTTCACGATGGTTGCGATGACCGCACCGGAAGTGGATGCCACCAGCGCCCACAGCGGGACGCCGTTCTTGGAACGGCGGGCCACGAACTTGGGGGCGAAGCCCTGGTCAGCCAGCGCGGCGAACATGCGCGAGGCCGAATACAGACCGGAGTTGAGCACGGAAATCACCGCGGTGAAGATGACCAGCTGCATGATGATCGCAGCTCCAGGCAAGCCGAGCAGCTCGAAGACCTTGGTGAATGGCGCGGCGGCCACGTTCACTGGTTCAGGCAGCTCATCCCAAGGAATCACCATGGTGATGATCAGTACGGCGCCGACGAAGAAGAGCAGGATACGCCAGATCACGGTGCTGGTTGCCTGCTTGATTCCCTTGGCTGGGTCTTCCGACTCGGCCGCTGCCATCACCGCGATCTCAGTGCCGAAGTAGGAGAAGATCACTAGGGCCACACCGGTCAGCGCCACACCGAAGCCATTCGGGGCAAAGCCTCCGTGATCCCACAGGTTGCTGACGGAGATTTCGGCATCAGGCCATAGGCCCAAGGCGAAGAGCAGGCCAGCGCCGAGGAAGACCACGATGGCCAGGACCTTGATGCTCGCCAGCCAGAATTCGACCTCTCCGAAGGTGCGCACCGAGATGGCGTTGGTCCCGATGAAAATCAGGATCAGTACCAGTGACCAGGCCCAGGCGGGGAGGAAGGCAAACCAGGAGTTCAGGGTTTCACCGCCGAGCACTGCTTCGTAGGCGAGCACACCCACCCAGAAGTACCAGTACAGCCAGCCCACCAGGTAAGCGGCCCAATTGCCCAGCCCTACCCGGGCGTATTCCATGAAGGAACCGATCGTTGGTCGTGCGGCGGCCATCTCGCCGAGCATCCGCATGGCAAGGAATACCAGCAGTCCACCGATGAGGTAGGAGATGATTGCCGCTGGTCCCACCGAGCGGATGACGTTGCCCGAACCGACGAACAAGCTTGCGCCGATGATTCCGCCGAGGGTAATCATCATCACGTGGCGCGATCGAAGTCTCTTGGGTTCTGTCCCGGGGTTGGAGGGATCCTGGGGGTCCGGCTGCGCCGGTAATGGGGGGTCTTGTGTTTCTGCCATGGCTGCCTCACTTGGGAAAAGTTCAAACTGCAGGGGTCGTTGCAGACATTTTGCGTACGGTACAGGATAAACGTTGACCCTTGAGCGCAGAAATTGTGTGTCGACTCATCCGGGGGCGCCCTGGGCCTGCTCACAAGCCCCTGCAATGCGGCACGCTGGCCCGGTGGCCTCTACTTGTTCATGGCCCGCCCGGCCAACTGCGTGTTCCCATGCAACGTTCCGGTCGGCACCCCGAGCACCACCGGCTGCGGACCACTGGTGCAGCACGAGGAACCCGTTGGCTCCGGCGCATCGCAGGAGCCAGCCAGATCCGTGGAGCAAACACCTGCCTCCGGCAGCTGCAGCTCCACCCGATCAGCGGCGTGGGCATCCCCGGAGAGCGCGGCGGCGATTGAACGCACTTGCTCATAGCCGGTAGCCAGCAAGAAGGTCGGCGCGCGGCCGTAGCTTTTCATTCCCACGACGTAGAAGCCCTTCTCAGGATGCGCCAGCAGCTTTTCCCCGTGGGCGCTGACCGTGCCGCAGCTATAGACTTCCGGATCAATCAGCGGCCCCAGCTGGCGCGGTGCTTCCACGCTTTCATCCAGATCCAGGCGCAACTCGGAGTGCATCTGCAGGTCCGGGCGGAAACCGGTCGCCGCGATAATGCGGTCTACGGCCAGCTCGCGCCCATCCCCTAGGGTCACTGCCAGTTGCTTCCCCGATGTCACGGAGGCGACGGCAACATTTTCCAGCACCTGCACGTTGCCGCGCTCAACCAGTCGGCGCAGGCTGGTGCCCAGCTGGCCCCGTGCTGGGAGCTGATCAGCGGCTCCGCCTCCATAGAGGCGGATCGGGTTGGCCGTCCCGCGCAGTCCCCACAGGATGGTGGTGTCCGGGTATCTCTTCTGCAAGCGGCCCAGGGCGATGATGGTGTTGGCCGCCGGGTGCCCGGCACCGAGCACCAGCAGCGACTTCCCGGCCAATTCCGGTTCGTCCGCGCCCAGCGGATCCGGCAAGCCGCCCACCATGAAACCGCGTTCGCGGGCTTCGGTTTCGCCGATGGCCTCGACGCCGGCTCGGCCGACCGGGTTGGGCTGGTTCCAGGTGCCGCTGGCATCCACCACGGCCCGGCCGATGACGTCGATCGCGCCATCAGCGGTTTCCGCGCGCACCAGGAAGGCCGCGTCATTGCGTCCGGCGGTGCGCGCGTTGTCGGCGCCTCGGCCATCTTCCAGCACACGGCTGACCTTCACCACGCGGTGACCGTAGCGAACACGCGGTTCGAATTCAGGATGGGCCGCCAGTGGCTCCAGGTACTCGCGCACCAGCTCGCCGCCGGTGGGCAGCTTGCTGAGCCGTGGCGCTACCCAGTCCCCGGGGTATCCCTCGCACGGAGTTTCCAGCAGGCGCCGGGCAGCGGAATCGATGTTGTACCGCCAGGGAGAGAAGAGCATGATGTGCGCCCATTCTTGCATGGCCGCGCCCGCGTGATCCCCCGCCTCCAGAACCAGTACTTCCTGCCCGCGTTCGCGAAGGTGCGCCGCGGTGGCCAGACCGACAGGCCCGGCACCGACGACAATCACTGGATGGGACTGATTCATGGAATGCTCCTCAGCTTGATAAGAACAGCGGGTGATTAGATGGCTGGCAATAGCTCAGAAATCAGGGTCTCGATCCGGCTGCGAATTTCATCGCGGATCGGGCGCACCGCGTCAACGCCTTGGCCGGCCGGATCATCCAGCTTCCAGTCTTCGTAGCGCTTGCCGGGGAAGATCGGGCAGGTATCCCCACAGCCCATCGTGATCACGACATCTGATTCCTTGACCGCTTCGGTGGTGAGGATCTTCGGGGTTTCCGCCGACATGTCGATGCCTTCCTCGGCCATGGCCTGCTCGGCCGCGGGGTTGACGGAATCGACCGGGGCGGAGCCTGCCGAACGAACCTCGATCCGCCCCTCGGAAAGGTGCCAGAGGTAGGCAGCGGCCATTTGCGAGCGGCCGGCATTGTGGATGCAGACGAAAAGCACCGAGGGCTTGTTGCTATCAGTCATGATTTTGTTGTTCCTTAAACTGACGTGGTAGCGAGTTGAGTGGAGGGGAAGAATTTGCGTGACCACAGGGCCACGTAGACCAGGGCCACGAGGATCGGCACCTCAATCAGCGGGCCAACAACGCCAGCGAGGGCCTGGCCGCTGGTGGCGCCGAAGGTGGCGATGGCCACGGCGATGGCCAGTTCGAAGTTATTGCCAGCAGCGGTGAAGGCCAGTGTCGTGGTGCGGGGATAGCCGAGATTCAGCGCTCGCCCGATGAGCATGCCGGCGCCGAAGACAACCACGAAGTAGGTGAGCAGTGGGAGCGCCATGCGCAGCACATCCCAGGGATTGGAGATGATGCGATCTCCTTGCAAGGCGAAAAGCAGGACGATGGTGAACAACAAACCGTAAAGCGCCCATGGCCCGATTTTCGGCAGGAACTTTCCTTCGTACCATTCGCGCCCCTTGGCTTTTTTGCCCAGCGTGCGCGTCAAGAATCCAGCGACCAATGGGATGCCGAGGAACACCAGCACGGAAACGGTAATGGCTGCGATGGAGAATTCCGCACTGGTAGTTTCCAGCCCCAGCCAGGAGGGCAGCAATTGGAGGTAGAACCAGCCCAACGCACCAAAGGCGAGCACTTGGAAGACCGAGTTGATGGCCACCAGCACTGCGGCCGCCTCGCGGTCGCCGCAGGCCAGGTCATTCAAGATGAATACCATGGCGATGCAGCGGGCCAGGTCGACAATGATCAGTCCGGTGCGGTATTCGGGCAGATCAGCTAGGAAGATCCAGGCCAGCACGAACATGAAGGCCGGGGCCAGAATCCAGTTGATCACCAAGGAAGTGATCATCAGCTTCCTGTCGGCCAGCACGCGGCCGGTTTCGTTGTAGCGGACCTTGGCCAGCACCGGGTACATCATCACCAGCAGGCCGATGGCGATGGGCACCGAGATCCGGGCGACGGTGAAGCGGTCCAGTAGCTCGCCGAGCTGCGGGAAGATTCGTCCCATGCCCAGTCCGGCGGCCATGGCCAACAGGATCCAGAGGGCGAGATAGCGGTCCAGGAAAGACAGTTTCTGGGCCACAGGGGCAGTATCGGGCACAGGCGTGGCTGTCACTGACTTCATCACTCCAAAGATAGACATCGACGAACATCGATATCTTGAGTATGATGGAAAATATCGACGTTTGTGAATCTCTTAACTGAGCACCCCAGAGAGCGCGGGACATGGGCACGAAGACCTTGAGTGAACCTCCACAACCGGCCGAAAGCATCGACGCACCATGCTGCGTTCCGGCACATGGCGAGGGCATGCTGCAGCTGGAGGAAGCCGAACTGCTGGCCGCTCGCTTCAAGGCCTTGAGTGACCCCAATCGCCTGCGCATCCTCTCGATCGTTTCCTCGAATCAAGACGCTGAAACCTGCGTCTGCGACCTGCCTGGGCCCTTGGGGCTCAAGCAGCCGACCGTCTCCCACCACCTGAAAATCCTGGTGGATGCCGGGATCCTGCACCGTGAGAAGCGCGGCGTCTGGGCGTATTTTTCTGTCGTGCCAGGAGCACTGGAATCGCTGGGATCCACGCTGCTTCCCAAGGCCTAGCTTCCCGGCGGGCGCCGGAACGGCGCGGGCCAGGCCCCGTGGTGCCGCAGCATTCCACGGAGCCTGGCCTGGCCGCGGTGCACTCAGGAGAAATTGATGCCCCCGTCGATCAGCACCGTCTGCCCCGTCATGTGATCCGAATCCGGGCCGGCCAGGTAGGACACCAGCTTCGCCACGTCCTGCGGCTCGGACACCCGGCCAGCCAGGATGTTGTCCACCTGGGCCTGCAGGGCGCTGCCGCGCGGGGTCCCGTCCCGGGCGGTCAACCGCTCGTCGATCAGATCCCACATCGCGGTCCCCACCACTCCCGGGGCGTAGGAGTTGACCGTGATGCGGTGCTTGGCGAATTCCATCGCGGCGGCCTGCGTCAGCCCGCGCACTGCCCACTTCGTGGCGGAATAGGACGCCAGGACCGGGAAGGGGCGGAAGGCCACAATGGAGGCCGCGCCGATGATCTTCCCGGCCGTGCCCTGCTCGATGAAGCGCTTGGCCGCCAGCTGGTAGGAGTAGAAGACGCCCTTGATGTTCACATCCAGCATGCGGTCCAGCGCCTCGGGGGCCACATCGAGGATTTCATCAACCTGCGCGATGCCCGCATTGGCGACGAACACCGTCAGGTCCCCGAGCTCCCGGGTGCCTTCCTCGATCATCCGCTGCACGTCCTCGGGGTTCGACACATCCCCGGTGACCCCGACCGCGCGGCGCCCGCGCTCCTGGACGGCGGCGATGACCGCAGTGATATTCTCCTGAGCGTCGGGAACGTCGGCGACGATGATGTCCCGCCCGTCCTCGGCCAGGCGTTCGGCGATAGCCCTGCCGATTCCCCGTCCCGCTCCGGTGATGAGTGCGACTCCTGCGGTGGATCCTGCCATGGTGATTCCTCCTGGTAGCTGTTGCCCGGTCATCCCGATAGGCGGTGCGCCTGATCGAGTCTGCCCAGCTTGTCCCCGGCCCGGCCACCTGGCCTAGCCCCGTTCTCGCACAGCGAGAATGCCCGTTCCCGCGATGCGGCGCAGGGCACCGGGGCATTCTCACCAGCCGATAACGGCACTGGCGGCACTGTGACGCACGCTACAGACTCCTGTTAAGGCTTCGTGCCCCGATCCGGCCGGATCCGGGGCGGGAGGCCGAGCAGACCGTCTACTAATCGAGGTGACAACAATGGTGTTCCCCGCGAAATACTCATCCCTGAACGCCCTGGAACTTTCCGACGAGGCCCGGCAGATACTCACCCGGATCATCCGGGTGTCCTTTCCGCATGCCAGCTTCCCGGACGGCCCCTACGAGCGCATGAGCGAGAAGATCATCGAGGCTTCCGCGGAATCCAGCTGGTTCCGCATGGCCCTGGCCCAGGGGTTGATGACCCTGGATACGCTCAGCGACGAGCATTTCCTGGACCTTCCCGATGACCGGGCGCTGGCGGTGCTCAAGCGCATCGCGGATCTGGAATTCTTCGCCTTCATCCGCCGCACCGTGGTGCTCAACCTCTACGACGACCCGGAAGTGCAGCAGGCCCTGGGCTACGAGGGAGAGTCCTTCTCCAAGGGCGGCTACCTGCACCGCGGCTTCAACGATCTTCGCTGGCTGCCCGAGCCGCGCATCGAGGAAAGCGCCGAACCGGTCCCGGATCTGGGCCCGCTACCCTACACCGTCCAGGCCTATGCGCCGGCGGCCACCACCGCGCCCGTTCAGAACATCCTCGGCGATTCAGGAATCGTGCAGGAAGGAAGCACCCGATGAGCAACGAAGAACTCTCAGCAACCCACGACCAGGATGACGACTCGGTCGTCGTGGTCATCGGTTCCGGCGCCGGCGGAGGGACACTGGCCCACGAGCTGGTCACCAAGGGGGTCAAGGTAGTCCTGCTGGAGGCCGGCCCCTACCTGAAGAACGAGGATTACCACCAGGACGAGTGGGCCGCCTTCAACCAGATGGCCTGGCTCGATCCGCGCACCACCTCCGGGTCGTGGCGCATCGCCCGCGACTTCCCCAACCTGCCGGCCTGGATCGTCAAGGCGGTCGGCGGCACCACCACGCACTGGTCGGGGGCCACCCCGCGCTTCAAGGCGCATGAGTTCAAGGCCCGCAGCACCTACGGCCACATCGACGGGGCGAACCTGCTGGACTGGCCGCTGGGACTTCAGGACCTCGCGCCCTACTATGATCTCGCCGAGAAGAAGATGGGCAGCACCCACCGCCACGGTCGTCCGGCCCTGCCGGCGAACAACAACTACAAGGTGCTGGCCAACGGGGCCGACCGGGTGGGCTACCGGCACTACGCCACCGGCCCCTACGCCACGAATGCCGAACCCTATGACGGGCGGCCGGCCTCCATCCAGGACGGCTTCAATTTCCAGGGCGACAAGAACAAGTCCAAATGGTCCACGATGGTCTCGGAAATCCCGAAGTCCCTGCGCACCGGTTTGCTCGATCTGCGCCCCGAATCCCACGCGATCCAGGTCACGCATACCGCGGCCGGGCTCGTCGACGGGGTCATCTACATTGATGCCGACGGGAACGCGCAGCGGCAGAAGGCCCGCGTGGTGGCGGTGGCCGGGAACTCCATCGAGACCCCGCGCCTGCTGATGCTCTCGGCCTCGCCGCTCTTCCCCGACGGGCTGGCGAATTCCTCGGGGCAGCTGGGGCGCAACTACATGCGCCACACCACCGGCAGCGTGTATGCGAAGTTCGACCAGCCGGTGAACATGCACCGCGGCGAAACCATGGCTGGGCTGATCGCCGACGAATCCCGGCATGATCCCGAGCGCGGTTTCTGCGGCGGCTACTACATGGAAACGATCGCCCTGGGACCGGCCTTCCTGGCCAGCTTCGTGGAACCCGGCGGGTGGGGCCCGGGCTTCACCGCGCTGCTCGATGACTACCTGAACACCGCGGGGCTGTGGATCACCGGGGAGGACATGCCGCAGGAGGGCAACCGGATCACGCTGAACACCACGGTCACCGACCGCCTGGGGCTGCCGGTGCCGAACGTGCATTTTGACGACCACCCCAACGACGCGGCCATGCGCGCGCACGGCTACCAGCAGGGCTCGCTGCTCTTCGATGCGGTGGGGGCGCGCTCCACGCACCATACCCCGCCCTACCCCTCGACGCACAACCTGGGCACCGCCCGCATGAGCGAGCGGCCCGAGGACGGGGTGCTCAACTCGTTCGGGCAGGCCCATGATGTGCCGAACCTGTTCATCGCCGACGGTTCGCAATTCACCACCGGGGCCGCGGCGAACCCGACCCTGACCATCGTGGCGCTGGCCATCCGGCAGGCTCAGTACCTCATCGAGCAGATGGCACAGGGCCGGCTGTAGCCCCGTGCGGGGCAGCTGGCTACCCGGCGCCGCCGGCGTCGAGCAGCGAGGTGCCCCGCAGCGCGCGGCTGACCCTGGAGGCCACGTCGCGCAGCAGCAGCGCCACCTCAAGGTGGCGCTGCTGGAATTCGGCCGGATCCATGGACACGGCCACCGACCCGACGACCTGGCCGGCCGGGGTGGTCACCGGGGCGGCCAGGCACGAGGCCCCGCGGATGAACTCCTCGCGCTCGATGGCCAGGCCCTCGGCGCGCACCGCGGCCAGTTCCGTGGCGAAACGCTCCGGGTCGCAGATGGTCGCCGAAGTCATGGAGGGCATGCCGTGCTTCTCCAGATAGCCCTGGCGGCGCTCGGCCTCCATGGCCGCCAACAGCACCTTGCCGAAGGCCGTGGCGTGGGCCGCGTCATTGAAGCCGAAGCCCATCGGGGTGATGCGCGGGCGGTTCGGGGATTCGACCACATGGGCCACGACGATGTCCTCGCCGCGGTGCACCGCATAGTAGGCGGCCGCATCGGCCCGCTGATGCAATTCGCGGATGAGCCGGGCCACCGCCGGCGGGGTGCCGACCTGGCGGCGCAGCGAGGTATCCAGGGCATGCAGCTTGTAGCCCAGCGCGTACAGGCCCTCCTCGCGCAGGTGCACCACGTGCCCGGAGAGCGTCAGCGTCTTGAGCAGGCGGTAGACGGTGGGCAGGGGCATCGCCAGTTCGCTGGCGATCTCCTTCGCGGCCAGGCCCCGGCGGTGGGCCGCCACCACGTCGAGCAGGGCGAAGGCCTTCTGCACCGAGGCCAGGCCGGCAAGCGAATCGTTATATCCCATGCCACCATCTTGTCGAGGGGGACCGGCAGATTCAACCTGTGTCCTGCCCGTTGCGGGCCCCAGAGCCGTGTCAAGGGCGTCAGCCATGCTGCCGGGCTAGTCTATTTCCAGCTCGCCCATGCGGTCCCAGGCATCGCCCTCGATCTGCCGGCTGATGATCCGCGGGGTCTCCCGCAATGCCGGGGCCATGTCGAGCATCGCCTGCTTGAAGTGGGCGCTGTTCACGTGCGCCGCCGCGGAATCATCGGCGAACGCTTCCACCAGGACGTACTCGTCAGGGTCCTGCAGGCTGCGCGACCAGTCGAACCACAGGTTGCCCGGCTCGTTGCGCGTGGCCTCGGTGAACGGCCTGACCAGTTCCTCCCAGCCTTCCGCGGCCTCGGATTTCACATGGAATTTGACGACAATGAAGTACACGAGGGTATCCCTTCCACAGCATGTTCTCCCTGCGGCAGCAGGGCCTGGTGCCAGTCTCTCGTGGCGCACCGGGCCCCGCCAAGAAGCATTATCGGCAGGCGATAACGCCGACGCCGCGGCCGCTAGGTGCCCGCGGGCTCGTCCCTGATCTGGCCGACCAGCTCGGCGAGCAGGTCCTCCAGGGTCACCATGCCGTGCACCGCGCCCGTGGCGCGCTCGCGCACCAGGGCCAGGTGGGCTCCGCCCAGCTGCATTTCGCGCAACGCGGTGCGCACGCTCTGCTGCGGCTCGAAGGAGGGCAGCGCGCGGATAAGGCCGCGCGGCAGGGGTCTGGACCGTTCCGCCGCCTCGACGCCGAGCACGTCCTTGACGTGGACATAGCCCACCGGGGTGCGATCGGGCCGGAGCAGCGGGAACCTCGAGAAGCCACGGGCGGCCGCCGCCTCGATCTGCTCCGGGGTGCAGTGCTCGGGCAGCGTCTGGACGGCATCGAAGCTGATTGCCACCGATTCGATGCGCCGCGCATCGAAGTGCAGCGCGCCCATCAGCAGCTGCTCATCCTGGGCATCGAGGATGCCGCCTTCCCGGGATTCGGCCACCATGGACGAGACCTCATCACGGGTGAACGTGCTGGCCACCTCGTTCTTCGGCGCGACGCCGAAGATCCGCAGCACCAGATTGCCCATCGCATTCATCAGCCAGAGCAGCGGGCGCAGCAGGCGCACCACCAGGACCATGCTCGGTCCCAGGATCAGCGCCATGCGTTCCGGGCCGGCCAGGGCAATGTTCTTTGGCACCATTTCAGCGAGCACCACATGCAGGTAGGTCACCAGCACCAGCGCGATCGCATAGGACAGCGCGTCGATCAGGCCCGCGGGGACACCCAGGGCCTCGAAGGGACCGGCCACCGCGTACTTCACCAGCGGCTTGGTGACATAGCCCAGGGCCAGCGAGCAGACGGTGATGCCCAGCTGCGCACCGGCCATCACCAGGGAGACATTCTCGATGGCCCACAGCGTCGCCTTGGCGCTGCGGCTGCCGGCCACGGCCTTCGGCTCGATGATGCTTCGGCGTGCGGAGATCAGTGCGAATTCGGCGCCGACAAAATAGAAGTTCGCTGCGAGCAGCACTATCGTGGCAAGGATGCCCAGCAGATCGCTCATCGCGCCAGCTCCCCTTCATCAAGTTCGGATACGGCCACGTCAACAGTGGCGATGCGCTGCCCCTCGGTGGCGTGGATGCGGAAGACCAGCTGCTTGCGCGGCGCACCGGGCAGGCCCGGCACCACGAGGCTGATCTCGTCGCCAACTGCGCCGAAGGCACCGAGTTGCACAGTCAGCAAGCCGGCCAGCGTCTCGTAGTCCGGCCCCTCCGGGATCTGGCAGCCCAGCACTTCGCCGGCTTCATCCGGGCGCAGGGCCGCGTCCAGCCGCCAGCTGTTCGCGGAGAGCGGTTGCACCGGGGTTCCGGTGGCATCGTGCTCGTCGCGCACTTCCCCGACGATTTCCTCGACGAGGTCCTCCAGGGTCAGCATCCCGGCCACATCCCCGGTCTCGTCGATCAGCACCGCCAGCTGCAGCCCGTCGCCGCGCAGCTGGTCCATCAGCTCATCGAGCTCGATGGTGTCCGGGACCAGTCGGGCCCGCTGGGCGTAGCCGCCCACCGGGGTGTGCCGGCGCTGCTCATGGGGAACAGGCAGCAGGCTGCGGATATGGACCAGGCCGCTCACACGGTGTCCCGACCCGTCAACCAGCGGGAAGCGCGAATGCCCGGTGCGTGCGGCCAGCTGCAGCACCTCATGCACGGAGTGCTGCGCGCCGACGGTGACCATCCTGGCTCTAGGGGTCATCGCGTCCCGCCCGCGACGGTGCCCGAAGGCCACGGTCCGGCGCAGCATCTCGGCGGTTTCCGAGGGCAGCACCCCTTGGCGGGCGGAGTGCCCGGCGAGCGCGACCAGTTCCTCGGCGGAGCGGGCCGAGGCCAGCTCCTCCTGCGGCTCGATGCCGAAGCGGCGGATGATCCAGTTGGCGTTGCCGTTGAAGAAGACGAGGAAAGGCCTGGTCGCGGCGCTGAAGCCGCGCTGGAAACCCACCACGGCCTTGGCCGTTTCGAAGGGCTTGGCGATGGCCAGGTTCTTGGGGACCAGTTCGCCGAACACCATGGTCAGGACGGTGGCCAGCACCAAAGCCAGGGCTATGGAAACCGACCGGGCGGCAGCCTCGCCGAGCCCGGCCTGCTGCAGTGGTCCGGATAAGAGCGCCGCGATGGCCGGCTCGGCCAAGAAGCCGATGCCCAGGTTGGTCAGTGTGATGCCCAGCTGGGCTCCGGAGAGCTGGGTGGACAAGGTGCCCATGCCCTTGAGCACGCCGGCCGCACGGCGGTCGCCGCGTTGCGCGGCGTCTTTCACCTGGTTGCGGTTAACCGTGATCAGCGAGAATTCGGCCGCGACGAAGAGCGCGCAGCCCAGAATGAGGAGCAGCGCCAGGAGCAGCGAGAACCATTGCATTATCTACACCCCCCTGACCATCCGGTGCGCACGGGCATTCCTGCCGGGCAGAGGGTAAAACCTGTGAGATCTACTGTCGCCTGAAGCGTCCATCATTCCCTTCCGGCCGCAGTATCTTCCTGCGGCCATTGATGCTTCCTCCAAGTATTGCGCATTCCGGGCCAGCAATTGCTTGAACTGTACATTGTTTACCGGATTCAGCTGATCCGCACAGCCTATTCACAAGCAGCGGGTGCGGGGGCTACCGGAACACGTCCAGATAGGCCAGCGCATAGCCCACCCGATACTCCGAGGCGGGAGTGCTGGCCACCATTTGGCGGTCGGAGATGGCCAGTTCCACCGCATCGGTCACGATCCCGTCCACCGGCAGGCTGAGCAATTCACGGATGGTGGATTCATCATTAACTGTCCAGACATAGACATCCTGGCCTTGCTCGTGGGCCTGGTCCAAGAGCTCTGGACGAAAAGATGCCTGTTCCAACGTGTAGAAGTCGCAGTTCACTCGCGGCAGCTTGCCTACGCTCATGGCAACAGTCAGGCCAACGCGGAGCTCGGGACGCTCGCGCTTGATTTCATTCACTGCCGTCGGGCTCAACGAATGGTAGATGTTCTTGGTGGTTGTCCCCGTGGCATCAATATCTTCAAGGAAACGGTCCAGATACCCCTTGGATTCATGGCCCGTCACCTTGAGCTCGATCAGGACCGGGATCCCCAGCTCGTCAGCATGTTCCAGATACTCCTGCATGGTGGGAATGCGATCGGTGAACCCGCCTTCGCACACCGTCACATTTCGCACTTGTTCCAAGGTCATCTCATAGATGTTCTTGTTGACCCCGGACACCATGAGCAAGTTGGTGTCGTGGCTGGCAACAGAATGCCCGTCTTTGGTTTGCTGGAAATCTGCCTCAACATAATCCGCGTGGTGCTGGGCGGCCGCATCCAGTGCCCCGAGGGTATTCTCGACACCACTGGTCGAATAACCGCGGTGCGCGAGAATCTTGGTGTCTTCCGCACCGGAAACGGTTTGCCCCGAAGCCGGCATTGCATAGAAGCTCACCGCCACGGCGAGCCCGAAGGCCACCGTTCCCGCCGAAGCATGGGCAGCACGTGCCGGGACTGTTCGACGGTCATTGGCCCGGACTTCAAATTCCGATGTGAGACCGAGCCGATCCCGCGTCAAAGCAACCAGGATTTGGAGGGCAACAACTGTTGCGCCGCCAATAATCATGAAGCCCACTGTGTGGCCCAGCCCGATGCACACGCTGGCAATCAGGGCCGAGCTTCGTTCCGTCATCAGGCTGGTTGCAAGGTCCGAGATCCAGACCAGGGCTTCAACCAGCACCGAGGCGGACAATGCTGCCAGGCCCAGGGGCAGTCCAACCAGGGCCAGATACCTGAAGAAGTTCTTATGCGTTGCACGCAAGCTTCCGACCAGCGCCGGCAACGATTTCCTCTCTCCGACAACCATCATCGGCAAGGTCAGGACCAGGCGGAGATTCACCCAGAGAATGGAGCCGATCATCAATACGTAGATGGCAGTGCTGAGCGGAACCTTCAGATACTCGCGGGTGATGAACGGGGGAATTCCGACGCCTTGAATCAGCACCGAAGAAAGGCCCAGCCCGCCTAGCGGCAGCGCGAGGAAGAAATAGACCATCAGCAGCGGCGACGGATAGCTGAGCAGCCTGCCCAAACAGGTCAGGGTGTCGGCAAGCATCTCGCCGAGGTTTGGCGGTCGACCCGACTGCTGCCGATTGACCATCACAATCAGTGCGACAAATTGGAGGCTCACGGCGGCCAGAGCCAGAACGGCAATGGCCGCAAGCAACAGCACGGAAATGGGCTGGCTCAACAGCACGGTGTACGTCCGGTCGGTGACGTTCTCAAGGTGGCTGGTTTCAAGAGCCAGCCCGAAAAGATACCGAATGGCAGGCAAGACACCCAACCCGTTCACCAGCTGGATGACGCTGATCACCAGAAGATAGCGGAAAACGCGTGCGTGGCTCAGACGCCAGATACGGCCAAGGAACGCGGGGATTTCGGTGAACTTCGGGGCACCCCTGCTGGAATCACCTTGGATTTGAGCAGATTGATCGTGGCCGGTTGAACCAACACGCATTCCACTGCCCACTGCTGTAAATCCCGTTCCTGTGGTGCGAATTGCTAATAAAGACCAGTTGCCACTCTATCGCGGTGGCTCTCTGCCGGCTGTGGAGGAGGTCTCAAAAAGCCCGTCAAAATGCTGGAGATCGCCGAACAACAGCTTGGAGCCGGCATTCAGCCGAAGAGCCAAGGGGCGCAGTGATTCACCTACTCCTTAAACGCCGGAGTGGTGACATCGCACTTGACGCGTTCACCTGGGGCACCGGTTTTCGAGGCGATTTCCCTGACGCCGTCCAAGAGAACCCGGCAGGTCGCAGTTACGTCCTTATCTGGTGTCGCGGCGACCGAGGCATCCTTCTGGGCGGTGACCATGCTTTCTACGGACCATACCTTGTCCTTTTTCTTGCCTGTGGTTTCCGTTGTACTGACGGATTCTTCAGTCACTGGGGTGGAATCCTCGCCACGCTTTTCGGCTTCAAGGTAGGACACGTCTTTCAGGCTGTTGCTCGTGCCTCCGGTGACGGTGACTTCATAGGTCACGGACCAGGCATCAGAGGTGGCTTTGTCCCAGGATTCAACCGCACCGCATCCGGCCAGGCCCACTGCTAGCGCCAACATGGCGGTACTCGCCGACACCCGGGCAATGCTACGAGAGCTATCGGGAGAAGAAAAGCGGCTCATTAAAGTCCTTCAGGAAATGTTGTTCGGTATGCTCCACTTTCAACATTATTGCCCATAGTGCACTTGCGTCCTCGTGGCCAGGGGCGAGGTTTTGCTGCCGTCTTTCCAACCAAGGGTGGAGTTCCCTGACGCTCAACAAGGCGACTAGCCCTGGTTATAGCCGTTATCCATCATGTCGCGTTTCGGCGGGCCAATAACAACTGCCCACCGTCAGCGTTTCGGAACCACGTGGCGGAGGCCGACAGATTATTGGTGGTTTCGACGTCGAGCCCGCAGAGGAGGCAGAATACTGCTTAACATAGAAAGCCAATCACGGCAACCGTCATCCGTGATTGGCTTTCCTTCTTCTTGGCTGAACTAGCGCAGCACGACCGTGCGCGAACCATCGAGGAAGACGCGGTCCTCGCAGTGCCAGCGCACTGCGTCGGACAGGGCCTTGCACTCGGTATCGCGGCCGGCCGCTACCAAATGCTCCGGCTCGTAGCTGTGGTCCACTTCCTGGACCCGCTGGGTGATGATCGGACCCTCGTCCAGCTCGCTGTTCACGTAGTGCGCGGTGGCACCCACAGTTTTCACGCCGCGTTCGAAGGCCTGGTGGTAAGGCTTCGCACCCTTGAACGAGGGCAGGAACGAGTGGTGGATGTTGATGGCGCGTCCGCTGAGCTTGCGGGTCAGGTCATCGGAGAGGATCTGCATGTACCGGGCCAGCACCACCAGATCCACGTCGAAGCGGTCCACCAATTCCATCAGTTTGTCCTCGGCCTCAGGCTTGGTCGCCGCGGTGACTGGTACGTGGAAGAACGGGATGCCGTTCCACTCGACCTGCTGGCGGTGATCCGGGTGGTTGGAGACCACTGCGGCGATTTCGACTGGGAGCTCACCGATCCGCGAGCGGAACAGCAGATCGTGCAGGCAGTGGCCGAACTTGGAGACCATGATCAGTACGCGCTTCTTCTGTCCGGCTGGCCGCAAGCCCCAGCTGGCCTGGTGCTCATCCGCCAGGTCCTTGAGGCTGGATTCAAGCTCGGCGATATCCAGTGCGTTGCCTTCGCTGGAAGAGATCTCGAATTCGATGCGCAGGAAGTAGGTGCCGGAGCGCTGGTCATCATGCTGCTTGAGTTCCCGGATATTGCCATGATGGGTCAACAGCAGGCCGGTGACCGCATGTACGATGCCTGGGCGTTCGGCACAGGTGAAGGTCAGGACGTATTTATTGTTCGGTTCGGTCATCGTGCCGCTCCTTGCGTTCGCCGAGTTAGCGTTAGCTTCGCCATGGCTCGTGGTGATAGTTGAGAACTGATGTGGTGAAGTGGTGTGGTTTTTACAGTGCGAACCGATGCTGAGAGATTTCTTGCTTCACAACCGGTTGCATCCGGCCCACCCCTGAGGATTTTCGACTGCGCTCTGGTCGAAATTCCTAACCGAAAGACTGATATATCAATAGCTGATCACAATACTATGTGTCCCCCAGCACAGCGTCAACAGAATTTCCTTCGCGATTTTTAACTTCTTTCCATCCCCGGACTTTCAGCGCAAACTGAAGCAACGAGAAGCTGGAATCGAAAGAAAAATCCATCAAAGCGCCATGAAGCGATAACCTTTGACTATTGCAAAAGAGTTTTTGAACAGTGAAGAAAGCGGGCTTTCGGTGACGATGGAATTCTCAAGCACCATTACAGAGCAGGGATCAATGGCTGACCGCGCCTATGCGGCGCTCCGTGACCGCTTGATGCTCCTTGAGATCGCACCGACTCATCCCATTCATGAACCTCAGTTGGCTGAAGAGCTAGGCGTCGGACGCACTCCGATGCGCGAAGCACTTAAGCGCTTGGAAACTGATCACCTCGTGGTCTCCTATCCTCGCCGCGGAACTTTCGCCACAGCAGTGGACTTCCATGAGCTGAACTATATTTCTGAGATGCGTCAGGTACTTGAGCCCTTAGCTGCCCGCAATGCAGCCGCCAATAAAGACCCAGAAATCAGGGCACAACTCACCAGCTGCCTGGAACGTATCGATGCCCTGGATCCTCAGTTGGATCAGCGCTCGCTACTCTTACTCGATATTCACACCCACCGGTTGATCTACAAAGCTGCCGCCAATAAGCACTTGGAAGAAACCCTAGTGCGCTTGGATAACTTGGTGACCCGCATCTGGTGCCTGGTGATTGACCAGATGCCACCGATTGCCGAACACATCAAAGAGCACTCGGCCTTGCTACGTGCCATCTTGGACGCCGATGGCGAGTTGGCGGCACAGCTGGTCACCGATCACGTCACGCACTTTGAGCAGGCACTGCGTAGCGCCCCATAACCCACAGGTCACAGGGCGCTAGGCACAGTTTCTATTACTTTCCGGCACCTTCCGGTTCTAGATCTGTATCTAGATCTGTGTTCGTCTCCAGATCCGGCTTGCCCTTGGCAACCGGTGATGACTCTGCGGGTGGCAAGATCACCGGATCATCGCCATTGACCTGAACAATCGGCTGTTCGGAAGTCATCAAGGAGAAGTGCTCTCCGGCATGGCGATCAATTCCCTCATCGACCGCCTGCTCCAGGACCTCTTGGGCTACCTTTCCACGCAGAACCAGCGGGTCTCGGCTCAGGTCCTTCCAAATGGCTACGCAAAGCAGCAACATCACCAGCACAAAGGGCAGGGCCGAGACGATAGTGATGTTCTTCAGCCCGTTCAGGGCTTCGGCAGGATGATCACCGCCAGCCAGTAGCATCACCGCGGCGACGGCACCTACCGATACACCCCAGAAGATCACGGACTTTTTGGTCGGTTCTTCGGCGCCTCGTTCGCTCAAAGCTCCCATCACGATGGAGGCAGAATCGGCGCCGGTAACAAAGAAGATGGCGATCAATACGACGGTGAGCACCATCAGACCGGTGGAGATCCAGCCTGGGAGCTTCAACGCCTCCAGCAGGCTAAAGAGCACAGAGTCAAAGTTGATATCTGGTGCGCCATCCACCATTCTGGTCAGCGCTTGACCCATATCGCCTGCGCGTTCGGCACGCTCCTGAATACCGATGGCGCCGCCACCGAAGATGGCGAACCACAACAGGGTGACTGCTGATGGAACGAGCAGAACACCGGTAACGAACTGACGGATGGTGCGACCACGCGAAATGCGTGCAATAAACAGACCCACAAATGGGGTCCATGAAACCCACCAAGCCCAGTAGAAGATGGTCCACGAGGACAACCAGCTGGCAGTATCGCTGTCTCCAGAGGAGGCAGTGCGTGATGCCATCTGCGGCAGGTCAGCGATGAAGGATCCCACTGCGTTGGGAATAACGTTCAGGATGAACAATGTCGGTCCACCAATGAAAACCACCAAGGCCAGTGCCACTGCCAACACCATGTTGATGTTGGATAGCCATTGAATTCCTCGCTCAATACCGGAGACGGCTGAGGCAACAAACATTGCGGTGAGAATGGCAATGATCAATACCAAGACACCGGATCCTACCGATGACATGATGCCGGCGGACTGAATACCACCGCCAATTTGCAGTGCACCCAAACCCAGTGAACAGGCTGAACCGAAAAGCGTTGCCAGGATGGCCAAGATGTTGATGGTTTTTCCGCCCCAGCCGTTCACCGCACGGTGTCCAAAGATGGAAGAGAACATGGAGGAGAAAAGTTGTGGCCGTCCCAGACGGAAGCTGCCGTAGGCCATTCCGAGTCCAACGATGGCGTACATCGCCCACGGGAACAGGGTCCAGTGGAAGAGGGTGGTGCCCATGGCGGTTCCCACGGCGGCCGAGGTTTGTCCGCCAACGGTTTCTGGTGGTGGAACCATGTAGAAGTACAGTGGTTCACCAACCCCATAGAACACCAGACCGATGCCCATGCCGGTAGCAAACATCATGGAGATCCATGAGACGGTGCTGAATTGTGGTTTCTCGCCGTCTTTGCCCAGTGGAATACGGCCGAAACTTCGGGCGGCCACCACAAGAACAAAGATGGTGAACACCGTGGCTGCAATAACAAATACCCAGCCGGTGTTGGTGATGACCCAGTCGAGTGCGGTTGAGGCGGCACTTCCCAAACCTTCCGGTGAGGCAAAGCCCCACACGATAAAAGCGAGGGTCAAGATTCCAGCGATGCCAAACACCCAATAGTCGGTGCCGCTGGAGAGATATCTTCGTGGTTTACGTTTTCGTGCTGAATGTAGTTCGCTAACGAGGTCTTTAACAGATTGCTCGGTGCTCTTCATTGTTTGTCCTTCAATGAGGGAAGGCACAACGCCGGTTGGGTGTGGTCCTCGACGAATGGCCTACGGGGAAATCACGAAGAAAATCGTGATGTAGGGAATCGGGAAGGAGCTGTGGCCCTCACCCGGGCATGACATGGCAGGCAACCGGCTCCATTGACGGGCATACCGCGATAACTGCGGGGCTCAGGCATCAGTGTCATGGCCCCGCAGTTACGGCAGGCTTAATTGGCGCGTACTCAGGCGCCGATCAGACCGTGTGGGTCTAGTACAAACTTCTGGGCTGCGCCCTCATCAAACGCGGCGTAACCCTGTGGTGCATCCTTGAGTGAAATGGCGGTGGCATTCACGTTCTTGGCAATCGAAACCTTGTCGGAGAGGATGGCCTGCATGAGCCCACGGTGGTACTTCATGACCGGGCACTGACCGGTGACAAAGGTGTGTGACTTGGCGAAACCGAGGCCGAAGCGCATGGACAGTGACCCGACTTTAGCTGCTTCGTCACTAGCTCCTGGGTCCCCGGTGACATAGAGTCCTGGGATGCCCAAGCTACCGCCGGCGCGGGTGATTTCCATCAGTGAATTCAGCACGGTGGCCGGTTGCTCTTTGCCGGCGTCATGACCGTGACCGCGAGCTTCGAAGCCCACGGCGTCAATGCCGCAATCCACTTCGGGAACCCCGAGAATCTGCTCAATCTGCTCGGCTGGATCCCCCTTGGAGACGTCAACGGTTTCGCAACCGAAGCTACGTGCCTGAGCCAGTCGATCCGCATTCAAATCGCCAACGATAACCGTGGCTGCACCCAGCAACTGGGCCGAAGTTGCTGCCGCCAAGCCTACGGGACCTGCACCTGCCACGTAGACGGTGGAACCTACGGTGACACCGGCGCCGATGGCACCGTGGTAGCCGGTAGGGAAGATATCCGAGAGCATGGTCAGGTCAAGAATTTTTTCCAAAGCCTGGTCGCGGTCCGGGAACTTCAGGGCATTCCAGTCCGCGTACGGGACCAGCACGTACTCCGCCTGACCGCCGACCCAGCCGCCCATGTCCACGTAACCATAGGCTGAGCCCGGACGATCTGGGTTCACATTCAGGCAGATGCCGGTCTGCCCGGTCTTACAGTTTCGGCAGCGTCCACAGGAGATGTTGAAAGGTACCGAAACGACGTCACCGACCTTCAGGAATTCAACGTCACGACCAACTTCGACTACCTCGCCGGTGATTTCGTGTCCGAGTACCAGACCTTCCGGTGCGGTGGTTCGACCGCGCACCATGTGCTGGTCAGAGCCACAAATGTTGGTGGCGATGGTCTTGAGAATGACCCCGTGATGCACCTTGCGTCCGATGTTGGCCGGGTGAACCCCCGGTCCGTCTTTTAGTTCAAATTCCGGGTAGGGGGTGTCGATCAATTCGACTTTACCCGCTCCTGCATAACTGACTGCCAAGTTTCCCATGCCAGACCTTTCGCATGAAATATTAGTTGGATACTAATCGGATGTAGGAAAGTCTGCTCATGAGTGTGACGTATGTCAATACCCCATGATGAAAATTGCTTGGAGGCTTGGCAGTGAGCAAACTCGGGCTTAGTCCAGCTCCTCAGCGGCCCGCTGCGCAATAATTCCCTTGGCGGTCTCCTGCAAAATTTCCAAAGATTCCTTGATCATCGGAGAGCTCAAAGAGCCCTTGCGAACCACCGCAACGATACGACGTGAGGGCCGAGCGACCCCGGTGATACGTCGTCGCACCACGTTCTCCGCATGCGCCAAGGTAGCCAGCCGAGGCAAGAGTCCCACGCCCAGTCCGGCGCCGATGAAAGCAATCATGGTCTCCCACTCCACCGCCTCGTGCGCGATATGTGGGGTGACACCCAGCGAGGTGAAGGCGGCAACAAAAAGTGCCCGGTACACCGACTGTTCGGATTCGGTGATCCACGGGTCATCGGCCAACTGATCCAGGGACACCGACTTGCTCATGGCCAGCGGATGATCCGCAGGCAGTACCACGTCCAACGGATCATCAAGCAGCACCGTCTGCTCAAAGCGAGCCTGCACCAAGGATCCGGTTTGCGATTGGCTCGCCACGATCACCGCAAGGTCAATGCGCTCGGAAAGCAAAAGATCCAGGCAGCGTTGCGGCTGAGCTTCCACCAGTCGCACTTCCATCTCTGGCCGCGTGGCACGCAACTTCGCGGCCAGCGGGGCGAGCAGTTCAGCGGCCGCGGTGGAGAATCCACCGAGGCCAAAGCTGGCTTGGAGTTGCCCCGAAGCGTTCCGCGAGGATGCCATCAGCAGCTCCCACTGCGTCACAATCGCGTCCAAGCCCGCCACAAAATGTCGGCCGGTGGCACTCAGGCGCACCCCGCGCCCTTCCTTGACCAGTAGCTCCATACCCAGCCCACGTTGCAGCTCGCGCAGCTGAGCCGAAACGGCGGAGGGGGAATATCCGGTCAATTCCGCGGTGCGCGCCACATTACCGGTGGAAGAGAAAACCCTGAGGGTGCTCAAGCGAGGATCAATCATGCACTCATTGTGCACGATTTCATTCAAAATCTTGCGCTTTTCATGGACACTATTTCTTCCTAGTCTCATTGCATGCGGATGATCCATTGAGTGATCCAGTTCACCGCGCAACCACAACACTAGGGCGCACGGCGCCCTGCTTTTCTAGGAGTAACAGATGACTGCTTCGGTAAGCACAGCGCGCAGCACACGCGGCAAACTCGCTTCAACCTTAGAGGCTGATCAGCTCAACGAGATTACCGAACTCTTCACCAATCGGCGCAAGGGCTACTCACTGGACGCCCCGTTCTACACCGACCCAGCCATCTTCAAGGTCGAAATGGAAGCCATCTTCGGCACCCACTGGCTCTTCGCCGCCAGCGTGGCAGAAATTCCTGAACCTGGAGACTACGTCACTCTCGACTACGGACCACACTCCTTGATCGTGTTGCGCAACGATGATGGTGGAGTCAACGTCCTGCACAACGTCTGCCGCCACCGTGGCGCCCGCGTCCTCACCGAAGCCTCGGGCAGCACCGGCAACCTGGTCTGCGGATACCACTCCTGGACCTACTCCCCCGAAGGCGATTTGATCCACGCCTCCGCCCCAGGCGAAATCGACTTCGACAAGAACTGCTTCGCTCTCAAGAAGGCCCACGGGCGTATCCACGCCGGGCTCATCTTCGTGTCCATCGCCCAAGAACCACCCACCGACTTTGACGACGTGTCACAGATTTTCGAACCCTACATGGCGCCCCATGATCTGGGCAGCGCCAAGGTCGCCTACCAGCAGGACATCATCGAAGAAGGCAACTGGAAACTGGTGATGGAAAACAACCGCGAGTGCTACCACTGCGACGGCCACCCAGAACTCGCCTGCTCCCTGTTCCCCACCTGGGGGTTGACCGACGGTATCGTCCCACCGCATCTGGAAGAAGTCTGGCAGCGCAATAAGGATGCGCAGGCTGCCCTAGAAGAACGCTGCCGCCGCTACGGACTGCCCTACGAGGTTGTGGAAGAACTCGACACCCGCGTGGCCGGCATCCGCATCTCCCGCGAATCCCTGGACGGCGACGGTGAATCCTTCTCCCCCGACGGGCACCGCCTATCCAAAAAACTGCTCGGCGATCTACGCGACTTCCGCCTGGGCCGCTGCTCCATGCACCTACAACCCAACTCCTGGTTCCACTTCCAGTCCGATCACGTGATCACCTTCGGCGCCTACCCGATCAACGAACACCAGACCCTGGTGCGCACCACCTGGCTGGTCGCCGATGACGCGGTCGAGGGCGTCGATTACGATCTGGAGAAGCTCACCCACACCTGGAAGCAGACCAACATTCAGGACAAGGCCTTTGTGGAACTGTGCCAAACCGGTGCAGCCAGCCCTGCCTACCAGCCAGGTCCCTACATGAAGAGCGAATACCAGGTCGAAGCCTTCATCAACTGGTACACCCAGCGCGTGCTGGAGCACCTGGCATGAGTCAAGGAACCATCGTCGTAGGCACCTCCACCGCACAGCGCATCCGCGGATTGGAAATGCCATGGAACCGGGTACTAGGCACCCAGGACCAGGCGGCCACCGCCGCCAAGGCGCTGGGGCCTTGGCACCCCCAGGAGTTCTTGGCCGAATGCGTGCAGAACATCGAGGAAGCCGGCGGACTGATGACCTTCGTCTTCCGCCGGGTTGACGGTGCACCATTGGCCTTCCGCGCCGGACAATACCTGAACATTGCCTTCCCGGTGTACGGCGAAGGTGAAGAGATGGTGGACCGCAGCTACTCGATTTCCAGTGCCCCGACCGTGCCGTGGACCTTTAATGTCAGCATTAAACGCGACCCTAAGGGTCTGGTCTCCTCCTGGGCGCACGAAAACCTGCGCCCGGGCATGGTGCTGGATATGCTCGGACCGGTCGGTGCCTTCCACCTCGGGGACTCCGACCGGCGAGCGCGCTACCTGTTCTTATCCGCCGGCGCGGGGATCACCCCGATCATGTCCATGGTGCGCACCATCCACACCCTGCCCGGACAGGCCGATGTGATCGTCTTATGCCACGGCACCGTGCCCGGGGACTTCGCCTTCTGGCCGGAGCTGGAATATATCGCCAGCGTGGATCCGCGCATCGAGGTGCACTACTCCCTGGGAGATCGCGACAAACCCAAGAGCTGGAAGGGCTTCGCCGGTCGACTCTCAGCGAAGATGATCGAAGAGGTCGCCCCGGACGCCAATGGCCGCAAGGTCTTCGCCTGTGGCCCGGAAGGCTACCTGAATTCGGCCGCAGAATTACTTCGCGGGCTCGGGGTGGATGACACCTCGGTGTTCATGGAGTTCTTCTCCGGGGACCGCAAGACCCTGCTGGAATACCAGAAGGAAATTGTGCTCGCCGAATCCATCGCCGAGGAAGTGGCCGAGTCGGTGGAGGAATTCTACGAGAGCCAGCCACCCGAGTTGGTCATGTACGAACCGGAATACGACGAAACCGGCACCATTGAAGCCGGCGGGCAGGAATTGGTCGCCGTGGCTGCCGATGCCCCTGTCCCACCGGCGGAACCGATCGATGAGCAACTCCCGCCGGATACCTCCAACTTTGAGACCGTGGGTGAAGGCACGATCACCATGAGCTTCGTGCGCACCGGCATCAACGTCAAGATCAACCCGGACCAAAAGATCTTGGGCGTGGCCCAGGGCGCCGGAGTGCGCATCGGTGCCAACTGCCAAGAGGGTATGTGCGGGTCCTGCAAAGTGGTCAAGCTTGCCGGTGAAGTGAACATGAATCACCAGGGCGGCATCCGCGCCAGGGAGATCACCGCCGGAAAGTTCTTGCCCTGCTGTTCCACCGCCCAAACGGATCTGATCATCGACGCATAACCACACGATTTAGCCAACAGTTTTTTAGGAGTCACCATGTCCCCCGTTTCCCCTCGGGTCATCATCATCGGCGCCGGCATCGTCGGCGCCAACCTGGCCGACGAGCTGGCCACCCTCGGCCACACCAATACCCTGGTCATTGAGCAAGGACCACTGAACATTCCTGGCGGCTCCACCTCGCACGCCCCCGGGCTGGTGTACTCGTCCAACCCGTCCAAGTCCATGACCGAGTTCGCCCAGTACACCATCAAGAAGCTCAGCTCCCTGATCGGTGCCGATGGCACCAGTTCCTTCCTGCCGGTCGGTGGCCTAGAAATCGCCACCACCGAAGAACGCCTCGCGGACCTGCACCGTCGTGCCGGATGGAACCGCTCCTACGGGGTTCAGGCAGAAGTCATCGACGCTGCCGAGTGCTTAAAGAAGTTCCCGATGCTTGCCGAGGGCAAGGTCTTAGGTGGACTATTCACCCCGGGTGACGGGCTAGCGTTGGCCGCCAAGGGCAACGCCCTGGTGATGGAACGGGCCAAGGCTGCCGGTGTTGAATTCCGGGATCGCACCATCGTCACCGACATTGAACAGCGTGGCGGCAAGGTCACCGCGGTGATCTGCGGTGAAGAACGCTTCGAAGCAGACATTGTGGTTTCCTGCGCCGGATTCTGGGGACCAAAGATCGGCGAGATGGTCGGCACCTCCATCCCGCTACTGCCCCTGGGCCACCAGTTTGTCTGGACCACTCCGGCCCCATCACTGGCCGGAGTTAATGAGCTACCCAATGGGGCCAGCCGTCCGATCCTGCGCTACCAGGACCGCGACCTCTACTACCGTGAGTGGGGAGATCGTATCGGTATCGGCTCCTACGCTCACCGCCCGATGCCGGTGGATCTTGACACCCTCAAGACCTACCGCCCAGAGGAGATCACCCACGAGAAGATGCCTTCCTCCCTGGAATTCACCCCCGAGGACTTTGTCAACGAATGGGAAGCCACCCAGGAACTGCTCCCGGATCTGCGCAATACCCAGATCCAGCGTGGTTTCAACGGCATCTTCTCCTTCACCCCGGATGGCGGCTCACTGGTGGGTCAGTCCAAAGAAGTTGATGGTTTCTACGCTGCCGAAGCCGTATGGGTCACCCACGCACCGGGTATCGCCAAGGCTGTGGCAGAACTAATTGTCACCGGTACCTCCAAGACCGATCTGAGCGACTGCGACCTGAACCGCTTCGAGGACGTGCAGACCACCAAGGAGTATGTCAGCGAAACCTCGCAGCAGAACTTCGTGGAGATCTACGATGTGCGCCACCCACTGGAACCACGCACCGCACCGCGCGCCGTGCGCACCTCCCCGTTCTACTCCCGTCAGCAAAAGCTCGGTGCCTTCTTCTTAGAAGGCACCGGGTGGGAACGTCCACACTGGTACGAAGCCAACGCTGCGCTGCTTGATCAGTTGCCCGCCGAGTGGGCTGCCCCAGAACGTGATAGCTGGTCCAATAAGTTCCACTCGCCCATCGCCGCGGTGGAAGCTTGGAAGACCCGCACCGCGGTCGCCATGTTTGATATGACTCCGCTCAGACGTGTGGAAGTCACCGGTCCTGGTGCCGGAGCCCTGCTGCAGGGATTGACCACCGCCAACATGCTGCGTGCCCCGGGCATGGTCAGCTACACCCTATTACTGGATGAAGCCGGTGGCATCACCAGTGATATCACCGTGGCGCGCATCAGCGACGAGGTCTACCAGGCCGGTATCAACTCGAATGTGGACGTCGCCTACCTGAACCGTGAAGCCAAGAAGCACAATGCGGCCAACCCGGGCCAGTGGGCAGCGATCCGCGATATCACCGCCGGCACCTCCTGTATCGGCTTGTGGGGCCCATTGGCTCTGGATGTGATGAACAAAATTACCGACGATGATATGAGCAACGATGGGCTGAAGTACTTCCGTACCAAGCAGATCTCCATCGCGGGCATTCCGGTCACCGCCATGCGCCTGTCCTATGTGGGTGAATTTGGTTGGGAGCTCTACGCCTCGGCCGATGTCAGCGCGAAGCTGTGGGATGTGATCTTCGAGGCTGGCCAAGAAGAGGGCATCATCGCCGGTGGCCGTGAGGCCTTCAACTCCATGCGTTTGGAGAAGGGCTTCCGTTCCTTCGGTACCGATATGACCAGCGAGCACGAACCAGAACAGGCTGGCCTGGGCTTCGCGGTCAAGGCTGCCAAGACCGTGGACTTCGTGGGCAAGTCGGCCCTGGCCGCACGAGCTGCCGCCGCCACCAAGCGCCTGCGCTGTTTGACCATCGATGACGGTGTGTCCGTGGTGTTGGGCAAGGAACCGGTATTCGTGGAGGGCAAGGCCTCGGGGTATGTCACCAGTGCCGCCTACGGTTACACGGTCCGCAAACCGATCGCCTACGCATGGCTGCCGATTTCGGTAGAAACCGGTGACGCGGTAGAGATCGAATACTTCGGACAGAAGATCCCCGCCACCGTGGTGGATGATCCACTCTACGATCCACAGATGGAGCGCCTGCGCGGTCTTTCCCTGGCTACCGCGGCCAGCTAAAGATGACCGATAGGTTTTAGCGACAAATATTAGCGACGCGTATTAAAGGTTGGGTACCGCTTTGGGGCGGTATCCAACCTTCTCCTATATACAGGTATAAAATTCCGAGTTCGCAGCCGTTGGCCCCTTCATGATCCGCCGTTAGAGTTTCCGCACGGCGTCCGCCAGCAGTTGTCCATAAGCGGCGCCACCGTGGGGTCCAGGATGAATGTCATCACGAGCCATGTCATCAACGGTGGGAGCAGTCCGGTCCCACTCAACAATGTGAGTCCTGGAATCTGACTCGGCCGCAGCGCGCAGGCTGTCATTAACATGGCTGATCCACTGCCGTGGTGCCGAGGCGGTAATCAGCAACAGTTCACGCTTGGCTCCGATCACTGACCGGATCTGCTCTAGTGTTCCAGCTGGTACATCGCCATTGGTACCCAGACCCACCACTACCACCTTGCGCAGTTCACCGGCGCCTTTCAGCTCGCGCAGTCGTGCCGGTGCATCCCAGATCTGCGCCCCGACCGAGGCATGAATCGAAATCCCTGGCAGCTTTTTGAGCATTTGTGGCGATGAAGCCAGCATGACCGAATCCCCCAACGCCGTCACGTCTCGACCGGTATATTTTCTTGGCGCAGTATCATTTTTCGACGGCTTCTTTGTCGAGTTGTCGCGCTGTGCATCATTTGTTGTCTGCGGCTGTTGTTCTTCAACCACCGGAGCCTTCGCTTCTTCGTCCAAGGCAATCTGGGCCAGGGCCAGCTGTTGTTCCAACTGGCCCTGAGCTGGCGAAGCCATCAGTACGGAGGCAGCACACAGCGGTACGAGCACCAAGGCTAAGAGCGTGGCCACCGCGCCGAAGCTTCTCGTGGCACCATTCCAAACCTGCATGATTCTGCCGGCAATGTTCTTGGCCCACCGGCTCAAGGTGAGTGTGAAACCATGCTGCAAGATGGGCTGCTCGACAAACTGCCACGATAGTTGGGCCCCCAGAAAAATCAACGGGATGACACACAAGACCGCGGCCGTCTGCGCTTGAGGTGGAAAGATCGTCTGAGCCAAGACCAGCAGTGGCCAATGCCAGAGGTATAGCCCATAACTGCGATGGCCTAACCACCGCAGGTATTTCTGGCTGAGCAAGGTATATCCCCAAGTTCCAGAATTTCTCAGGGTCGTCATCAACACCGTGGCCGCTACACAGAACAGGGCCATTCCGCCTTGGTAGGCGATGGCCGAGGTATCGGGAAGCAGGGCGAAGGCCACCAACAGACAGCACAAAATGAGGATCTGCGATAACTGAATCAGCATTCGGGCCCGCTGTGATCTATCGCGGCGAACCACCTGTCCGTCCGCGCAGGCCACTGCACCGGCCGAGCCTAGAAGCAGTCCAAAACCGTGAGTCCACGTTCCGAAATACAACACGCTAGAGTCTGCCGAGGCATCAAAGCCCCAAGCCATAGTT
Source organism: Glutamicibacter sp. B1 (assembly GCF_039602135.1). Taxonomy (NCBI): domain Bacteria; kingdom Bacillati; phylum Actinomycetota; class Actinomycetes; order Micrococcales; family Micrococcaceae; genus Glutamicibacter; species Glutamicibacter ectropisis. Next base: position 3,288,447 of record NZ_CP125942.1, read on the forward strand.
GCCGCTGAGGCAGCTGCCACCACGAGGATTCCCCACATTAGTGCAGAACGTCTTCGCAAGAGTGCAACTAAGAGAACCAACACTAACGGCCACAGCACATAGAACTGTTCCTCGACCGCCAGGGACCAAAAATGTTGAAAATAGAGTGGTTCTACGGAGGAGAAATAGCTGTTGCCGTGGGCGATCTGCATCCAGTTGCTGGTGTAGGTCAGCGCCCCGGCCCATTGCCATCGAAGCCCTGCCGGAAGTTGTCCCACGGCCAGCAGGGCCAACGCGGTGCACAGAACGAGCACCAGAATCATGGCTGGAACTAGTCGTCGAACCCGACGTAGCCAGAAGCCGCGCAGGTCCGGGAATCGCCTGCCCGCCATGGACCTGAGCAATCCTCCGGTGATCAAGAAACCGCTCAGGGTGAAAAACAGATCCACCCCGAGAAACCCGCCCGGTAGGAAGCTCGGCCAGAAGTGATACGTCATGACAGCCAGCACGGCGATGCCTCGCAGGCCATCAAGACCAAGATTGCGGTTGATTGGTTGAGTATTGTCGTCCGCTGACTGCGGCGGGGCTGCGGAAAGAAGCACTGGCTGAATCACATAACTGATATTTCCAATTCGCCACGACGAACAACTCTCAGCCAGCTAACGCCCCTGCATCAATTTTGTTACACAATCGACGGATTCAATACCGGCAGTTTCGCGCATTTTCACCGATGATCCCGGGCATAATTGGCAGTGTCGCACCATAGGGTGCATCGAAAGCAAAAAATGGGAAAGGATCCTTGTGGGTGTACGGCGGGCTATCTCAATGCTCTACGTTCTGTTGCTGATTTTGGGAACGAGCGCTTGCAGCACCACCGATGCTTTAAGGGTCGAATCACCCACCGCGTCCTCAATGCCGGCAGTCACAGCGAGCAGCCCATCTGACGGTGACGTGAAGGAGTGGGAAAAGCCATTTACGCCCTCCGAGGTTCGGTCGGTGTTGTTGAAGACTGATCTCAGTCTTGTCGCCACCGATCAGAACTCTGAGTCAGATATCCGCGAATACCTGACCGATTGCGATAAATGCCTGCTCGCCCTGCCAAGCTTTGAAATTGCCGGCGAGAAGTTCCAAAACTATTCGGTGAGCACCGCTGGCGATGCCTACAGTTTTGCGTCCTTTGCCATCCGAGACGATCACGGAAAACCATCGATCGCGTTAGCAGTGGGTGGAAGCGACGTGTATTTGAGTGCCGGCAAGGAAGGTAGCTTGGTGGCTCAGGAAGCGGTCTACCAACCAGATGACCCCATGTGTTGTCCCTCGGGGTGGTCCGTGCGGATGTTCCGCTACCAAGATGGACAATTCGTCCAGGCCGATTCCTTCGAAAGTTCGGTAGACCCCACGGAAAATCAGGAGGTCACGCCATGAGGCCCACTGGTATCCGGATTTTGATGATCGAGGATGATGCAGTCATCTTCGAAGCTACCGCCATCGGTCTTGAACGGCTGGGTTACCAGGTTCTCGGCGCCGACGACGGCCTGGAAGGACTCGAACTCTTCCGCAGGTTAGAACAAGATGACCCGGTGGACGTGGTCCTGCTTGATGTCATGTTGCCAACTATGAACGGTACTCAGGTTTGCCGGGAGTTGCGCAGCTTCAGCACTGTTCCGGTGATCATGCTGTCGGCACGCGGTGAAGGCCTGGATATGGTCACCGGTTTAGATGCCGGAGCCGATGATTACCTGGCCAAGCCCTTCGACCTGCAGGTCCTTGATGCCCGGTTGCGTGCGGTCTTGCGGCGCGCGGACCGGCCGGTGGCCACCACCCCGGTCCCGGCAGGTCCCGCGTCAAAAACGCAGCGTCTGAATATCGACCCGTACCGGTTGGTGGTGCTGCTCGATGGGCAGGAAGTTCATCTAACCCCGACCGAGATGAAAATCTTGTTGATGCTCAGTGAAACCCCCGGTGCGGTGGTGTCGCGTAGCGACATCCTGGCCGAGGTCTGGGGCTACACCTGGGAAGCTGATCACCGTGTCATCGACGTCCACGTACAACGGTTGCGTAGAAAAATCGGTGCCGGCCGGATCGAAACCGTGCGCGGATTCGGTTACCGGCTGCAGGATGAACTCGGATGAGCCTGCGCTGGAAAATCACCGGGATGACCATTTTTTCGGTGCTGCTGACACTGCTGGTTTCGGCCATGTTGGTCCGCCAAATGATCAATCTCAGCGAGGAACAGCGACTGCGTGAGGAAGCCACCACTTCGCTGCAGCAAGCGGTGCGGATTCTGGATGAGACTGGAATTAGCATTCTTGGTGCCAAGGTCAATGATCCGCAGTTACCCGATGAGGCGCGGGACGCTGCCAAGGCGGGCCAGTACATTACCTACCGCGCCCTGATTGATGGGCAGGAAGTGATTTATGCGGCGGCGCCGGTCAGTTTGGGAACCCAGCCGGCGGTCTTCTCGCTCTCGGTGTCCTGGGCCAGTAGCCAGCAGATGCGCCAAAGTGTTGACACTGCCCTGTTGTGGGCCGGGATCACCACCCTTGTTTTGGTGTCATCCATTGGCATTGTGATTGTTTCACGACTGGTCAAGCGACTGACCAAGGGATCCCACGCGGCCCGGGCCATCGCTTCCGGCGAGCGTCGAGTGCTGGTGGAAGACTCGATTGGTAAGCCCTTCGGAGGGCGGGATGAAGTCGATGAGTTCGCCGGGGCCGTTGACGCGATGGCCCGTGAACTCAATGCCAAAATCGCTGCCGAGCAACGATTCTCTGCAGATCTAGCCCATGAGCTACGCACCCCATTGACCGGTTTAGTGACGGCGGCAAGTTTGCTTCCCGACTCCCGCCCCACCCAATTAGTCCAGGATCGGGTGGCCAAGTTGCGGAACCTCGTTGAAGATCTGTTGGAAGTCTCCCGGTTGGAGTCGCGCATCGAGTCGGCCGATTTGGCCACCGTTCAGTTGGATCCTTGTGTTGCCGAGATCATTGGGCATATCCGTGGACGACGCCCGGAACAGTGCGCCGAACTAGAACTTCACTTGAGCGCCGAAGGTAGCGAAGTGCTTGTTGAACCGCGAAGGTTAGAGCGCATCCTAGAGAATCTGATCAGCAATGCGTGGGCCCACGGTGAAGGGCCGATCACGATCAGCACTCGGGGCCGGAGCATCAGCATCCATGATCAGGGCCCGGGATTCCCGAGCAGTGTCTTAGACAATGGTCCGGAACGCTTTGTGTCCAAGGGTGGTGGGATCGGACTGGGCTTGACCATCGCTAGCGGTCAGGCGCAGGCCTTGGGCGCCACGATGAATCTATCCAATGACAACGGCGCGTTGGTTCACCTTGAATTGCAGCCATCGACGGAATCCGAACTTCGCTAGCTGGTTAGTACTCCAAACGCACGAGCGCTGCATCATCGATCTCCACATCGATGATGCAGCGAATCACCGACCACTTACCGCTGCCCTGGTCCCCGCTGTCCAGCAAGGAGGTGGCACGGATCGACGGCCTCACGCCCTCCGAGGCCATCGACCGGCTGGGATCTTCCCGAGCACCAGTGCCAGCTGCTGCGTTCCTTCTGGGCGCGGATTTTCAACGGCTCCCTGGACCGCGCCGACTACAGCCAGGCGCCTCGCTGGTGCGCCGTCGCCAGCGGAGATCTGCACCTTGGGCAGGCGGTGGCTTCGATCACCAGCAACGCCGAGGAAATCAGCGTGGCTACCGGCGCTCTCCCCGATCAAGCGCCAGGCGGCCGAGCGCGGGCAGGCTGGCCGCGGAGCCAAGCTGTGCATCAAGGTCAAGGGGCGGCAACAGCGATTTGTCGCCTTGGGCCTGGAAGATGCCCCGCTGAACTTCGTCCAGGTCGAATACTTCGAGGAAGACACCACAACCCTGGTGTGTTTCGGCCCCGATGCGGTCGCGGTGGATGTCGAGGATCTCGCCGCCGCCCAACGCTACCTGGATCGCTTGGTTCCCGGATTGGAGGTACTGGAGGCCGCCGGGTACAACTGGGTGGACGACCCGTACTCGCAGTCCACCTGGCCCATGCACTACACGAGCGACCTGACCGAGTCGCTGGCCGAGTTGCAGCGCCCGGAGGGCCTCCTTCACCTGGCAGGTTCGGACTTCGCCAATGGCTGGGGCGGGTTCATCGACGGGGCCATCGAAAGCGGACTCGACGCCGCGCGCGCCGTGTCCACGTCGCTACAGGCTCCGGCGGCCGGGCCAGAACTGGCCGCGACGCCTTCGCTGCCGGCGAGCTGATCGGCAGGTGCCTCTGGCCTAGCCGGTTCAGCTTCGGTATCCTGTGGCCAGACCCGGATTCTTCGCTACCCTAGGAGACCCCATGGCCACACCTGATGTGCGTCCCGTCGGAGACCTCCCCCATGAGCTGGGGAAAACCGCCCCGCGGGAATTGCAGCTCGCCGGACTGGACAGCCTGGAAAAGATTTGCCGGTGCACCGAAAAGGAGCTGCTCGCCATTCATGGCGTCGGCCCCAAGGCGATCAGGATCCTGAGCTCCGCCTTGGAGCAGAAGGGCCTGGGGTTCCGCACGGCCTAGCCCGGCACGCCGCAGAGCGCGGTTCCCGCCGGGGCCCGTTGCACGCCCGGCCCGGACTGTGCTGAATGGCAGGGCTATTTTCCGGCCATCGCCACGACTAGGCTCCCAGGAGGCACCCAGGTTTCCGGCGACGGCCAGGGCGCATCTAGTACCTTGCTGATTTGGAAGACGGTGCCGGTACCCGTTACCGAGGCACCATGAAACCGAGCAAAGGGGAAACCGTGGGCATTGTCGGATGGATCGTTTTGGGACTGATCGCCGGGGCTATCGCCAAGGCCATCAAACCGGGAGAGCAGGGAGGCGGATGGCTCGCCACGCTGCTGCTGGGCATCGTCGGCGCCCTGGTGGGCGGCTGGATCGGCTCCGCGGTCTTCGATGTGGGAATCAACCAGTTCTGGTCGCCCTCGACCTGGCTGCTGGCCATCGGCGGTTCGCTCGTGGTTCTGGTCCTTTGGGGGCTACTGACCCGCAAGCGAGCCTAGCGGCCGGCCAACCAAGAGCCATGGCAGTGGATGGCGCCAACGCATCGTCGGCGCCATCCACTGCCATGTTTCCGAGTGGCATCGCAGCAGGTCCGCAGGGCAAGGTTCAGCAGCGCCGCGCACCATCCGGAGGTGAGCAATGGCTAGTCGCGCGGATCCGGTTGCCCACCGCGCTCCAGTCCCTGCGCGGGCTCATCGGACTGCGCCGGCTCGCCGGCGGTGTCGGCTTCTTCGCGGCTATGTTCCTGGACCTTTTCGAGCAGGTTCTGCACCTCGCTGGCCCGGCCCGACCAGTACTCGGGTTCCAGGCCAAAGCCATTGGCTGCTTCCTTCGCCAGATCCGTGAAACCATCACGGTGGTCTTCGAGCGCGTTGTTGAGATCTTCGAACTCGTCGTGGCTGACACTGACATCGATGCGCCTGCGCGGCATTCAAATCACCCTAACTTGTGTGAGGTCACCTGTTTCCGTTTGGCTTCAACCTACGCGTGCAGCGGCACTGTGGCATCTGCCTTGAGGTTTTTTCCAGCAACTCGCTGCCCTTTCCGTCGCGCTCAGGTGGCGCGGGGTTCCAGCGGGCAGGTCATGAGGACGCCAGGTTGCTCCCTGGGACATCGCGCAGCTCATGATCGCGTTGCGCCGACTGGCCGAGGTCATGCTCATTCCATTCCACACTGGCAATGAGGGCAAGCAGGAACTTCGCTGCGGCCCTCCGCTCATCTGCGCTGAGCCCATCGACGGCGGACATCATCCGCTCATGCATCTGCTGCAGAGTCTCGCGCACCTCGGTGTCGCTGTGCCGGGTCGGAACAATGCCCACCGATCTGCGGTCGGCCGGATGCATGATCCGTTCGGCGTATCCATCGCGGCAGAGCCGATCAATCAGCGCTGATACCGAGGCATTGGAGATGCCCAGCTCCTCGGCGAAATCGCGCTGGCGAGGCACCTCGCCCTTGCGGTGCGCCCTCAAGAGGAAGCGCAGGGCGGTCATGTCGGTCTCATTCATGCCCATGGATCCGCGAGTCTGGGCACGCATTTTCCGCTCTGCGTCACGGTAGCGGCGCATGAGGTTCAACAGGTCAACGGCTTCCGGAGCCGATTGGCCCTCACCATACCAATATCCACTGGCCTCATAGCGACTCATGAGAACTCCCTTCCTCGGATACGAGCACAATGCCCAAGAGTCTTGCCGGCCTTCCACTGATTCTTGTGAAATTCCAGCTTGCGTCTCCTGAAAAAAATAATGTAGCCTGTCTAATAGTTAGCCAGTCTACATATATTCTACTACGAAACAGCGAAGAGTGCCGGAGCGCAGGATGAAAGAGCATTTAGCAGTTCCCGCAGATACGAGTACTACGGGCCACGAAGCATGGATCACAAGGATGCAGAACATCGCATCCTTCGGCACCCAGGAGTGCAGAAGCAGAAGCACGGTGCATTCGGCGATCTGCACCATCCAGGGCACGCCTGACAAGCTGATTGCCAATTTGGCCTGCACCGCGACGAGCGAAGAAGATGTCACCGAGCTCATGCAGTATGTCAATGACACCTTGTTGCCGCAGATGGAGCAGCTGCTGGGCATCCAGTTCGAGGTGCGGAACCTGCAGTTCGCGGTGGCCGGCCGGGAAAATCTCCTGACACAACCCGAAGACCTGGACAAGGGCGATGCCTCCACAGATTGGCTGGATGACCCATTCGCCACCCCGACCCTGACCCCCACCCAAGGCTGGCGGCCGGAGACAGGAGGAAAATCCGCGGATTTGAGCATGGCCTAGGCCCGCCAGGGCCAGTGCGGAGCGTTCGGCTCTGCACGCACACAGGGTGATCAACGAGGCTCCGGCCCGTCGAAACCGCACCCCGCGCAGCACCATATTCACTGAGGAATGCAAGAAAGGGAAGTATCTACAATGCCAGGTCGTATTGCCAGAACCCAGACCGCTGTCAGGGTCGCCGATTTTCTCGCCACCCGTGAGGGCAAGTCCCACCTAGCTTCTTTTGGCTGGGCACCGGGCATGCCCATCGTGATGACCCGTCCCAGCGAACCACTGCATGACGTGATGGCGATGGTCTCCGTCCACGGCCGGGCGGCGCTGGTCGCCATGCTCGACCCGCGCAGCGAAGAACTGCGCATGCTGCACATCACCACCCCGCAATCGGCGCTGCGTGTTGTTGCACCTTCCGTCGCGTTCACCACCATCGGCGCGTTCTTCGACCGGGTCGCATCGGCGACCATTGCCGAATTCCGCGTGAAATTCTGGCAGCACACCGCCGTGGCCCACGTGATTCCTTCCTGTCCAGCCATGCACAGTTCCGGCGCCGCCAGCAATAGATACCAGCTGCCATCGCGGCCAGCCTTGGCAACCGCCGGCGTGCAGTAGCCAGCATTGCGCTTCTCCGGCACCATCGCGTGGGCAGCTCCCAGCCATTAAGCGGCGGGAGCTGCCCACCGCTGTCTTGTGCAGAAAAGTCATGTGCAGAAAACTGGCGGCCGCGCCCCGTCCTGCGCAGCGCAGCCGACGTGCGAGGCGCTCACGGCCCCGAGCACTCTCCCCCGAATTACTTTCCCTGGGCAGATTTCATGTGCTGGTAGGCATCGAGCGCCGCCTGCCGCGATTCCTTCAGATCCACCAGCGGTTCAACGGCCAACGGCGCATAGCGCGCCACATAGCTGCCCGAGGGATCGAACTTCTTGGCTTGCAGCTCGGGATTGAACACCCTGAAATAGGGCGCAGCGTCGGCGCCACTGCCAGCCACCCACTGCCAATTGGCGGTATTGCTCGCCAGGTCCGCGTCCACCAAGGTGTCCCAGAACCATTGCTCGCCGACCCTCCAATGCAGCCCCAGATTCTTGACCAGCAAGCTGGCCGTCACCATGCGCACGCGATTATGCATCCAGCCGGTCTGCCACAACTGGGCCATCCCGGCATCCACCAACGCGAATCCGGTGCGGCCCCGCTGCCAGGCCGTGGCCAGGTGCGCCGCCCGGGCCGAATCCCCGGGCCAGGACCAATCAAAATCATCAAACTCCGCCCGCAGGTTTTCGGTGGGCAGTTCCGGGTGATGGTAGTAGAGGTGCCAGCAGAAATCCCGCCATGCCACCTGGCGGCGCAGTCCCAACGCGCCCTCGGCGGCCCCCGGGGCGCGTTGGGCCAACGCACTGAGCTCGTGCCACAGCTGGTGCGCGCTGAGGTGCCCCCATCGCAGCGCTGGCGACAGCGCGGAGGTCCCATCGCGGTCGGGGCGATCATGCAGGTCCTGGTAATCCCGGGCGACCTCGTCGAACACCATATCCAGGCGCTCATGGGCCGCCGCTTCCCCCGGCGTCCATGCTTCGGCCAGGCCGGTGGACCAATCCGGCGAGGTGGGCAGCAAGCCCCAGTTCTCCAGATCTTCGCCGGGCGGCGTCTTTCCCGGCGGCGAGGCCTGCCGCTGCGGCGCGGGCTGGGGTGGGCGGATGTCGGTGGCGCACAACGCCTTATGGAACGCGGTGAACACCTTGTAGCCGGTGCCTGATTGGGTCAGCAGCTCCCACGGTTCGTGCAGCAGGGTCCCGGCATAGCTGTGCGCAGGGATCCCGGCCTCGCCCAAGGTGCTCTTGAGCTCGGTGTCGACGGCACGCTCGGCCTGGCCATAGCGCCGGTTCCAGTGCACCGCAGCCACGGCGCCCTCGGCCACCACCTCCTGGAGGATCTCCACCGTGGCTCCGCGCCGAAGCACCAGCGGAATGCCCAGTTGCTCGAGCGAGGCGCGCAGGCTCGCTAGCGCGTGGTGCAGCCACCAGCGCGCCGCGCCGCCCAGCGGCCTGATCCCGGCAGAATCCTCGTCCAGGATGTACAGACCCACCACCGGACCCGCGTCGCGGGCCGCCAACAGCGCCGGATGGTCTGCGGTGCGCAAGTCATCGCGGAAGAGCACAAGCTGGTAGTCCTGGGGCTGATCATGGCTGCGGCTGGAGTTCATGCAGCCATCGTAGATTAACCGCGGAACCTGCACCGCGAACCTGTATACCAGCAGGGTGCGGTGGTTCCGGCGGCCGCTACTGCTCGACATCGGCACAGGCCAGTTCATAGACTCGTGGGTGAACGCATACTCACCGCCCTGAAAGGAGTTCCGCCCATGAAGGACACCCCAAGGAACAACCGGCTCTCCTGGCTGCTCGTCGTTGGTTCCGGCCTGGTCGTGCTCGTGCTGTCGGTGCTGCGGCTGGCCGACGCTACCGGCTCCCCCTCGACCTCGATAACGGGCTCAATTGTGCAGCTGGTGGTCGGGGCCTTCGTCACTGCGCTGGGGCTATGGCAGTTGCGCGCACCGAAGCAAGAACGCCCCGAAGCAGACCAGCAGTAGCCCCGCACCGAGCTGCCGCAGGGCTGGCGGCAGTGGCATCCGGGACTTCTACGCAATGTCAAATTCTCGCCAGCGATCTGGAATACTGATCCTGTGGCCCATTCTCCCCGCTCAGCACGCGCCCTCAGAGGCACGAGCGCAGCGCTCTTCGCGACGTTCGTTTCCCTGGCCTCGCATATGCTCGCGGGCGGCCCGGTCCCCTCGCTGCTGAACATCGCCCTGCCACTGTCCCTGTCACTGCTTGTGTGCATGCTGCTCAGCGGCAAGCAATTCACCCTGTGGCGCCTGGCCGTCATGGTCGGCTTCAGCCAGCTGCTTTTCCATTTCCTGTTCTCGATGGGCTCAGGCAGCTCCATGGCCGCCGCCAATGGGCCTCACCTGCATCACGGCACGCCGCTGAACCTCGACGTCACCTTCGTGGCGCATCATGCCGCGTCAAGCCACGGCGAGAGCACCATGGTACTCGCCCACCTGGGCGCGGCCTTGGCCACGGTGCTGGTCCTGCACCGCAGCGAACAGGTCTTGATCGGCATCTCGAACATCGTTGATGTTCTCACCTGGAAATTTGTCCTGGCGCTTGTCAACTACGTCTTCCATCCGTTCACGCCACGCGTGGCAGCGGTTGAATCGCGTGACATCCCAGCAGCCACGCTGGCCGTTGATACCACGTCAGTGATCCGCCGCGGCCCGCCCTCGTTCACCACGGCCTAAGACACGGCAGCTCTGGCCCACGGCCAGCAGATCCATTTCCCGACCCCTTTTTACGGGCCTTGCACCCCGTTGTCCCTGGCCTGCCCTGCTTGCGCTTCCGCCCTGTACAGCCCCGGTATCCCGGGCCGTTCCTTTCCCGTGCTGCACCCTGCTTCCAGCGCGCCCGCGATGGGCACCACGCGCCACGCGAAGGCTCCAGCACCCCCGACGTGAAGCACCCTTGCTGCTTCCAGACTTCCTAGGATGATCCGTGAAAAATTCCCTGACCCTACGTATCGCTGCCCTGTGCGCGGCAGCCGCCGTCACACTGAGCGGATGCGCCGCCACTGGCGCTGGCGACTCCAGCACCCCCGCGCAGGGCGCGTCAGCCACCATGAAAGATCCCTGGCTCAAGGCCGTGGACGATGGCATGACCGCCGGCTTCGGCACCATCGTGAACAACGGCGACCACGAGGTCACCGTCACTGCTGTCACCAGCCCGGCCTCCGATGACCTCGAGCTGCACGAAACCGTGGCCAACGAATCCGGGGCCATGGTCATGCGCGAAAAGACCGGTGGTTTCACCATCCCCGCCCACGGCGAGCTCCACCTGGAGCCCGGAGGCAGCCACATCATGCTCATGGACCTGCCCAAGGCACTGGCCCCGGGCAGCGAAGTCAGCATGACGCTGCAGTTCTCTGATCAGAGCACCCTCGAATTCTCCGCTCCGGTCAAGGACTTCGCCGGAGCGAACGAGAATTACCACGGGAGCGAGCACGGCGACCTGGACGATGCCCCGGCAGAAAGCACCCACGATCACTGATGGCACGCAAAGAATCTGACTCCGCCCTGCGCCCGAGCCGCCGCGGGATCTTGTTCGGCGGGGCCGCGGCCGGCCTGGGGGCCGTGGCCACCCTGGGCGTGGAATCGCTGGCCGGGCGCGGCACCACGGCGCAAGCCTCCGAGGAACTCCATGGCCAGGAGGTGATCCCCTTCTACGGTCAGCATCAAGCAGGAATTGCTACCGCGCCCCAGGCCCATGCCGTCTATCTGGCGCTTACGTTGCGCAATGGCGTGGACCGCGAGGGGCTCATGCGCCTGCTTCGGCTGCTCACCGACGATGCGGCCCGGCTGACCCAGGGCGAGGCGGCCCTGGCGGATACCGAACCCGAATTGGCGACGGTGCCGGCCCGCCTGACCGTCACCTTCGGCTTCGGCCCAAAGCTGGTGGAGATGGCCGGTTCCTCTGCCGCGGACATTCAGCCGCTGCCAAAGTTCAGCATCGATCGACTGCAGGAACGCTGGAATGACGGGGATCTGCTGCTGCACCTGGGCTCGGATGACCCCTTCACGCTCGCCCACACCCAGCGCATGCTCTTAAAGGACGCCCGCAGCTTCTGCGAGGTGAAATGGGTGCAAACCGGGTTCCGACGCTCGCGGGGCTCGGAAGCCAGCGGGACGACGATGCGCAACCTGTTCGGACAGGTCGACGGGACCGTGAACCCGGCACCGGCCACCGATGATTTCACGTCCCTGGTGTGGAATGAGGACGGCAGCACCACCATGGTGATCCGCCGCATCCACATGGACGTTGACACCTGGGATGAGGTGGATCGATCCGGCCGGGAATTCAGCGTGGGCCGCACCCTGAGCAACGGCGCACCAACCACCGGAACCAATGAGCATGATGAACCGGATTTCGGCGCCATGACGGCCCTGGGATTCCCGGTCATCGCTGACCAGGCCCACATCCGGCGAGCGCGCTCGGAGAACACCAGCGAGCGGATCTTCCGCCGGGGCTACAACTACGATGAGCAGCCCAGCGGAACGCAGATGTCCGATTCCGGGCTGATTTTCGTGTCCTACCAGAAAAACGTGGAACGCCAATACATTCCGTTGCAGAAGCGGCTGGCCGAACTGGACGCATTGAACCAGTGGACCACGCCCATCGGCTCCGCCGTGTTCCTCATCCCGCCGGGCTGCGCCGAGGGAGGGTTCATCGGTGAAGCTCTCTTCACGCACTAGCGCCCCTCGTCGCTTCTCTTCTGCCAAGGACAACACATGACACTTCTGGACCCCGCACCCCCGGAATCCCCACCGCCTTCCATCCCCGCGCGCCCAGCCAGCAAAGGCTGGTTCAGGCAGCTGCTGCTAAGGCTGCATTTCTATGCAGGCATTTTCATCGGCCCGTTCATCCTCATCGCCGCCGTGAGCGGTGCGCTCTACGCCATCACGCCACAGATCGAGCAGGCGGTCTATGCCGAGGAACTGCGCGCACCCGTTGCCGAGTCCTATCTGCCGCTGGCGGAGCAAGTCGAAGCCGCCAACAACTACATGGGCAGTAGCGAGGCCTTGGTCGCGGTGCGTCCAGCGCCGAACCCCGGGGACACCACCCGGGTGATGTATGCCGACCCGGCACTGGGCGAGAGCGAAACCCGGGCGATCTTCGTGGACCCCGCCACTGCTGACATCCGCGGCGACCTCACCGCCTACGGCACCAGCGGCGCCCTGCCCCTGCGCACCTGGATCGACCAGCTGCACCGCAATCTGCAGCTGGGGGAACCCGGGCGCATGTACAGCGAGCTGGCCGCCTCCTGGATGGGCATCATCGCCCTTGCCGGTTTAGGTCTATGGATTGTGCGGATCAGGCGCACCAAACGCAAAAAAGACCTCCTGCGCCCCAACACCAAGGGCACCGGCTACCGCCGGCTAGCCAGCTGGCATGGATCCTTGGGGATCTGGGTCCTGCTCGGCGCGTTCTTCCTCTCGGCCACCGGGATCACGTGGTCCACCTACGGTGGCGCCAACGTAGGTGAATTGCGCACTGCGTTGAATTGGGGCACCCCCTCGGTGAACACCGATCTCACTGCTTCTGGGGACAGTTCCGCTGACGTGCATGCCCACCATCACGCAGCTGCTGCGGCACCCACCGGGGACTCCGTGAGCCCGGCGGCATTCGACACGATGCTCTCCATCGGCCAGGAAGTCAATGTCAACACCGGACTGGTGGAAATCAAGCCGCCCGCTGCGCAGGGCCAGGCCTGGGTGGTCCAGGAAATCCAGCACTCCTACCCCACCGAGGTCGATGCCGTGTCCATCAACGGCCAGACGCTTCAGGTCGTGGACCGGGTCGATTTCAAGGACTTCAGCCTGGCCGCGAAGCTCTCCCGCTGGGGCATCGACATCCACATGGGCTCAATGTTCGGGTTGCCCAACCAGATCCTGCTGTTCCTTGTGGCCTCCACCATCGCCGCCATGGTGGTACTGGGGTATGCGATGTGGTGGAAACGCCGACCCACGAAAAACCCGACTCGGCGCATGGGCAAGGCTCCAGCCCGGGGCGGCCTGTTGCGGGCCCCGTGGTGGGCGGCCCTTCCGGTTCTGGCCGCAGCGGTCCTCGTGGGCCTGTTCTTGCCGCTGATGGGGGCAAGCCTCGCGCTGTTCATGCTCATCGATGTGATTGTTGGCTGGGTTCAGCGATCGCGTTCCCGGACGGCGGCGACCCGCTAGCCAAAGGATCGCGCACATCGTATTCGATATTGATGGTGGTCGTGCGCTACGGCGCGACTACTCACCGGCCGCGGCGGTGCCCGCCTGACTGCGGAAGGGCAGCCCGGTGCTGTGGCGCTTCAGACAAGCACCACAGCACCGTGGCAGCCGCTGCATGCACTGGATCCCCGGTATCCCGCAATGCTTACTGGGATGGAATACCAAATGCATTTGCTGACGTATTCTGCGAATGGGCCCAATCGGACGGCCTCATTGATTCATCTGGGTGCCTGAATCATCCCGGGTTTGATGCCGCTGTCTTTCTTAGAAGAGATAGCAGCCATGCCCGCGAAAAATTTCGCCGCAGTCCGTGACCGTGCCGCGCGGATGATTCGCGACCGGCTCTCCGAGCACCCCTCCATGTACGCGGCTTGCAAGGCCGTAGCACCGAAGCTGGATGTGGGGCCGGAATCCTTGCCTCGCTGGGTGTCGCACTTCCAGGTTGATGCCGGCCAGGGGATAGACCGAGCACCGATGAGCTCGAGGCGTTGCGGAAAGAACGCAGGCAGCCAACTGAACGCACGATTCAATGCCGAGAATTATCACGTCTTGATGATTTCAACACTGCATATGTGAGCGCGGGGCCAGCCTGTTGTCCGTACTTTCTATGAGTCGGGACGGAAGGAAAGCGCCCTATGCGCCGCAGATCTTCTCAGATACTCAAGATTGAAAAATATTATTCAAAACATTAATAGCTTATTGCCAGACGACTTCCAGTGGAACTTATTGTGTGAGTAATCTGCTCTTTGCCGCCACGTCACATTCGGAATTTTCAATATTCAGTTCGTAACATCGTGAAATAGTGGGGCCATCTTGAACGGGATATTTTAATTAATCTGTAGGATCGAGAATTAAACGTATCCGACGCACAGAGTTCTTGCATCCCAGGAACAAGTACACAAAGGGCGGCCATGAGAACATCCATCTCGAAAACTCAATCCACCGCAAAGCGCAGATTCATGGAGTTGCCTTCAAGATCGACTTTGAGGCAGGATGCATCCGCCTCAATCGTCGTGTTTCTTGTCGCGCTTCCATTGTCGCTAGGGATCGCCGTAGCTTCCGGGGCCCCGTCATGGCCGGACTCATAGCTGCGGTTGTGGGCGGTATTGTTGCTGGTTGCCTTGGAGGATCACCACTTCAGGTGAGTGGGCCGGCTGCAGGGCTGACCGTTATCGTAGCTGGATTGGTAGACCAATTCGGTTGGCAGGTTACATGCGCAATCACTCTTGCTGCAGGAGTACTCCAAATTCTGTTGGGCATCAGTCGCGTTGGCCGTGCAGCGCTGGCCATCTCACCCGTGGTTGTTCATGCCATGCTCGCCGGCATTGGGATCACGATCGTCTTGCAACAGCTACATGTCGTCCTGGGATCCACTCCAAGTGGCGATGCGTTTGGTAATCTCATGTCTATTCCCGAGAGCTTCAGAGACGCTAACCCTCAGGCCATGATTCTTGGTGCAAGCGTGATAGCGATCCTTCTTTCCTGGAAAAAGCTCCCGCGGTTTTTTCAGCAGATCCCCGGACAACTAGCCGCCGTGGTGCTTGTGACACTTCTATCGATTGGGTTCGGCGATTCTGTTGAACGCATCAAGTTCGACGGTTCTCTATTGGAAGCCATCAGCGCCCCAGTGTTGCCTCAGGGCATGTGGGGAGCTGTATTCATCGGCATTCTGACCGTGGCGTTGATTGCCAGCGTCGAATCGTTACTGTGCGCTGTGGCCGTCGATAAAATGCAGTCCGGACCGAGAACCAACTTTAATCGCGAACTCATTGGTCAGGGCGCAGCAAACATGGCTTCTGGCGCGCTCGGAGGACTACCAGTCACGGGCGTCATCGTTCGGAGCGCTGCCAATGTTGATGCAGGAGCCCGTACACGCGCATCTGCTGTCTTGCATGGCTTGTGGGTCCTGGTATTCTCCATTTTTCTCGCCCCGGTGATCATGATGGTTCCGCAGTCTGTGCTGGCAGGCCTGCTCGTTATTATCGGCGTTCAGTTAGTCAAATTCGCTCACATCAAGACTGCTTTGCGTACTGGAGACTTCTTGGTCTATTTTGTAACAGTCACTCTGGTAGTTTTCGCTAACCTGCTCGAAGGTGTGCTTGTGGGCGTCGGACTTGCCATGGCGTTAGTCTTGTTCAGGGTCGCCCGTAGTTCAGTCAACACGCAACGACTTCCGATGCAAGATGGCCGCGCAGTCTGGAGAGTAGGCATAGAGGGTTCCTGCAGTTTCCTGTCTCTTCCCCGTATAAATCGCGAGCTCTACTCAATTCCTGCCAGTGCGACCGTGTTGCTCCACATCGAAGCTGATTTCATTGATTTTTCTGTTCTCGAAGCTGTCGAAGCATGGCGAAGCCAACACGAAAGCAATGGAGGAATTGTTCATGTTGAAGACTACGGGACGCGTCGTCTGACCGACGCTGCACAAGGTTCTCCTAGACGCGGTTTTTCCACTGGCGTCTTGAGCAGTGGCCTAGCTGCCTGGAAACGCTGGCAACATCCAGACGTGGCTTCTGGCAATTCAAACGTGGACGGTTTGCCCGTGTTACGTGGAGTGAGCAAATACCATCAGCACAACGCTGCGTTGATGATGCAAGATGCAAAACTGCTGGCGCAGGGGCAGGATCCCTCCACCCTGTTCCTTACTTGCGTGGATTCACGGGTAGTCCCCAATGTCATCACTTCGAGTGGCCCTGGTGACATGTTGACTGTTCGCAACATGGGCAATTCTGTCGGTGGAGCAGGCAGTGACCTGTCTTTTGAGGCCGCCCTTGAATTCGCAATTGACCGACTCGATGTCAATACCATCACCGTTTGTGGTCATTCAAATTGTGGTGCCATGACCGCCCTTCTCGGAAATGATCACCTAAACGACGAGGGTGACGCTCCGGTTGATCAATGGCTGAAAGGCATGTTTGAGAGTCGCCAAGCATTGTCAACAGAACACCCCGTTCGGCTGGATGCCGAAGCCGCAGGATACTCTCGTATCGATCAGCTTGCCCTAGTGAACGTTGCTGTTCAGTTGGAGAATCTGTCAAAGCACCCGCGAATAAGTGCTCGTGTTGCTGAGGGATCGCTAAATCTGGTCGGCTTATTCTACGACTTGTCCACTGCTGCTGTCGTCCGAGTCTCTGCCCAAGGTATCGAGCAACCAGATCTTTTGAAACAAGACTGAAGCAATCTTGACGTAGCCTCGAATCTATTCGACGCAGCAGATTCCCGAGATTGACCTGAATTAGTGGACATCCGGATAAGCGGGATCAACAGATCCCAAATTTGAGAGGATGCCACTAATGGGCAATATGGTACATAGCCCCGGACATTTAACCAGGAGTACCGCCGCGAAGCAGCAGTCCTATTCATCGATACCGGACGAACCATCACCGCGGTCGCTAAAGAGCTGAACATCGGCGAGCAAACCCTCGGCACGTGGGTAAAGAAATGGTGCACCACGTGTGGCCGTCCAGTTAGCGAGAGTAAGTGAGCCGGTGGACCCGAAAACATATCTTCCTCGATGCGCCGGCAAGGGAATCAAAGGATCAGCCCGCGGCGCTTCAAACCGGTGACAACGATTCCAGGAGCGAATGCCTATCACCTGCCGGATCTTGTCTCAGACAAGTGGGATCACCTATCTGCGGACTCGTGCAGGATGGCTGTATCTGTGTGCTGTTCGCGACGAGTGCTCGCGCTGAGTATCGGGTTGGGCTATGGATTCGGTGTAGAACACCGACCTGGTGGAACGGGCGCTACGGATGGCTCGCACGTTGCGCGGCGAGCTGCCTCGGGACATCGTGTTCCACGCAGATCGCGGGGCCCAATTCACATCAATCCAACTATGGGAAGCAGCGAAATAATTGGGTGTCCTGCAATCGGTCGGACGTACCGGAGCGCTTTGGGACAACGCGATGCAGTAGTCGTTTGAGTCGACGTTGATGTACGAATGTTTTGACCGTCGTTCTTGGCTGACGCAGGCTGAAGCGAAGACTGCTCTCGTGCATTGGATCGGGGTTTTCTATTACCTCCGGCGTCTTCATTCGAAGCTGGGGATGGTGCCGCCGGTGTAGTTTGCACACGTGCTCCGGGCGAAGTCTGTCCGGACGGGTTTGTCGGATGCAGGAGTGCTCACGCAGGCTGCATGATGCGGACCGCTGTCCACTAGTTTTGGGCAACCCCAGCTTCTGTCGTGAGAACACACGCTCAAGCGGAACTTCCGGTCCGAACTGACAGACGGCAAAATGGTCGAGCTGGTCGCAGATCGCAGTGCGCAATCGGCGATAGGTAAACGCTTCGACGACCCGGGTTGTGGCACAAGGTGATCCGGCTACCGGATCATCGGCTCTGCCTAGGGATTCGAGCCACGCGCGGGTTCCGCTTCCATGCGCTGGCGGGCCAACGCAGCTTGATGATCCCCAGGCGGTCGGCCTCCTCTGCTTGTCTGCGGGGGCGGAGTACTCCTGCCCTCATCGAAGCGCCGCTCAGCGGGTCTGCAAGGAGATGCGCTGACGGCCGTCTGCGGCGAAGCTGCCGCGGGCGAGCCACTGCTCAAACGCTTCGCGCACCGACGGCCAATCACCGTCGGTGAGGGCAAACCAAGCGGTGTCACGATTCCGTCCTCGGTAGACCGCCGCCTGACGGAATGTTCCCTCGTAGAGGAAACCCAAGCGTTCCGCCGCCCTGCGGGAGGGCGCGTTGAGGCTGTCGCATTTCCACTCATACCTGCGGTATCCGAGATCGTCGAAGACGTACCGCATGAGTAGATACTGCGCCTCAGTCGCGATCGGGGTGCGCTGCAGGAAGCGGGAGAAGACGACCTGCCCTACCTCGATTGCCCCGTTGCCAGGGTCATGCCGCATCAGCGCGATGGTGCCGAGGGCCCGCCCGGCGGAATGATCGACAACGGCATAGTGCCTGGGATCGTGGCTTTCCGAAGCTGCGATTGCCCAGTCGCGGTAGGCTCCCGGCGTGGCAAAGGCACCGTAGGGCAGGTAGGTCCAGTCCCGTGCATCGAAAGCATCCGAGTATGCGGCATAGAGGCTGTCCGCGTGCCGGTCAGGGTCCAGCTGCTCGGACGTGCAATATCGCCCCGTAATCGTTGCGGCATCCGGGAGCCTGGCCGGTGCCCAGCCCGCGACCGGTTCGTCAATGGGCTGGCCGTACTCATTGGCCCTCATCGGGTTTCCTGTCCCGAAGCCGGCACGGGCGCTGGTGCAGCGTCATAGGTCAACCAGCGTGCGCGGACCGGGACCTGCTCGTAGAGCCCCTGCGCCTGATGGTTGTCCTGGGCAGTAATCCACCGCACGACTGAATGGCCCTCCGCTCCCGCTAATTCCGTGAGCCGCTGGATCATTGCACGCGCGGCTCCGATGTTTCGGGCTTCAGGGGCGGTGAAAAGGTCATCCAGCCACAAGCCGACAGTACCGGTGGAAGGACGCGCGAAACGGCGGTAGTGGCCGATGGCCACGATGCCGTCCGGCGACTCGGCAACCGGGGCCTGGCATTCATGCCCGGAGGCCATGAACCATCCCCAGACCCGCGCAACGACTTCTTCGGATTCTTCAAGCTGGTATAAGGCCCGATATTCGCGGAACAGCGCACGCCACCGGTTTTCATCGGAGGGCTTGAGCGGACGGACAAAACAGGGACATTGGTCATGGGTACTTCGGCGCTTTCTGGACTCTGGGCAAGACACAGGACATGGGCACCGGACGTCTCCGGTTTTGCACGGCCACTTTGCCACCCTATGAACGTTTCTGGTCCGGGGACAATGCCGGAAAGAGGAGATATTCCTAGACCAGTAAGATTGGGGCCTGCGTCATGCCTTTCCCATGAACCTCGTGCTCCAGAATGCGCGGGCACCCGAGCACACTGCACGACAGCATCTGACCGAGCAATTGCGCGCAGCGCTGCTCTCGGGGCAGGTCAGCGCCGGTGATCCCCTGCCATCGACCCGCACCCTTGCATCCATGATGCGAGTCTCGCGTGGCGCCGTCGTGTCCGTGTACGAGGACCTGGCCGGGAGGGATATGTTCTCAGCGTCCCCGGTTCGGGCACCTTCGTCGCGGATGCCTTTCCACCCGCAGCGGCAGTGGCCGCGCCCACTGCGCCGCAGCACGCACCAAGAAGTTCCGGATCTTCCGCGTCCGGCCATGCCTCTGCAAAGATCAATCTCTCCCCGGGCAGCCCCTCGACCAGTTTCCACGCACACCGCGACTGGGTAGCTGCTTGGCGCACCACCATCAAACGCGATCTTCCCTCCCAGCCGCCGCCACTGGTAGGCGATGCGGAGCTTCGCTCGCTGATCGCCGATCATCTGCGCGCCGTGCGAGGTGTCCAGTGCAGTTTCGAGGACATCGTGGTCACGGCAGGCACCAGCGACGGACTTGGCCTGCTGCTGCAAGGGCTGCGGGCCCAAGGTCCGCGGGGCGCGCGAATCGCGACCGAGAATCCTGGCTACCCCACGGCCAGAAGGGTCATCAGCGGCCTGGGCGCGCTCCCGATCCAGGTCAAGGACGGCGGCATGGACCCGGACTCGCTCATGCAAAGTCACGAGCCGTTCGACGCCGTGCTACTCACGCCCAGCCATCAGTACCCGCTCGGCGGCAGGCTGCCGGTCTCGGCACGTCTGGCACTGCTCGCATGGGCGAATGACACCGGCACGTTCCTCATCGAGGACGACTACGATAGCGAGTTCCGGCACGGCCCGTTACCTTGTTGATAGTTCCTTCACCCGAGGATGATAGGTACTGTCGGCCGGCCAATCCCGGCGTGGTGTCTTGCCCCTGCTTATCCAATAGTCCGGGGGTGTTGCCACCGGGATTGGATGGCAGCGAGGTGATTGCTGATTAGGGGCACGGCACCAAAAACGGACGCCAGTCGTAACGTGGATGTAAGACTTTGCTACCGACGGTTGGCCGACCTTGAACAATTAATGGGTTCAAAGGAGCACCGGTCATGAAAACCGAAGAAGACAGTGTGCTGGCCGGGGTGAGCAGGGCTACGATGAACCGCCGCCAGCATGCCGCACGTTCCGGGTACTCGTCGCAGCCGAACACTGTTCGCCCGGATCCGGCGAACAACCTCACCCCAGCCGAAGAAACCACGATCCTGCAAACGCTGAACAGCGAGCGGTTCGTGGATCAAGCACCGGAACAGATCCATGCTGCGTTGCTCTCTGAGGGGACGTATCTGTGCTCGGTGTCGAGCATGTATCGGCTGCTGCGCTGTGCCAAGCAGGTAGCTGAACGCCGCCGGCAGACCCGGCATCCGGCACGGAAGGTCCTGGAGCTGGTCGCATACCAGCCTGGCGAAGTGTTCACGTGGGACATCACCAAGCCTGCCGGGCCCGCGCAAGGCGTGTATTTCGATGCGTACGTGATGATTGATATCTATTCGCGTTACATTGTCGGCTGCCAGGTCCATGCCCGTGAGCCTGGGGGAATTAGCTCGTGGGTTAATCGACCAGGTGTTCGCTGATGATCAGGTGCCGAAGGTAGTGCACGCCGATAGGGGAACCTTGATGACCTCCAAACCAGTGGCGGCGTTATTGGCTGATTTGGATGTGCTCAAGTCGCATTCGCGGCCGAAGGTCAGCAATGACAACCCGAACAGCGAAGCATGGTTCAAAACGTTGAAGTATCTTTCTGTGTTTCCGGAACGGTTTGGTTCGTTGGCTGATGCCAGGGAATTCATGGATCGGTTTGTCCAGGCGTATAACGGGCAGCACCGGCATTCAGGGATTGGTTTCCATACGCCTGCCGACGTGCATTTCGGGATGACCGGGCGCGTTGATGATCAGAGGTTGACTGCACTGCAGGAAGCTTGGGATGAGCATCCTGAGCGCTTTGGGCAGCGCAGGTTGCCGAAGAAGCTGCAGATGCCTGAAGTGGCTTGGATTAACGAGCAGGCGAGACTTTTTGAAGGAGAAGAAATGAGAGCTGTTTAGCACTCATTGGTCTCACTTGACTTGAAAATTTCCGCACACCTACGCCATCATCAACACCCACACCGGAGTCAGGGTCGGCTGCCAAGCTTTCCCCGTAACTACCCTGGGAGTGAAAAGAGCCAACGCCTGGATCCGTCGCAACATCCACGGAGCTATACTCGCAGCAGTGGAAGGTACCCGTTCCTACGGGGCGACCATCACCCACGTCCTGACCGAAGCTGGAATAACGGTGGTTGAGGTCAAACCCCCACGGAAAAATGACCGTGCCGGAGTAGGGAAAACCGACGAGATTGATGCAATCGCCGCAACTATGGGAATCCTTTCCCAGGACGTGGACCGCCTGTTACAACTACGCGGCAAAGGAGTCCGTTCAGCGTTGAATGTGCTGGTAGCTAGCCGTCACCGGATGGAATCCCAGCGTACGGCCAACCGTAACGCTCTGAACACATTGGTCCGCGAGCTCGACTTGGGAATCGACCCACGCACTGCCCTGAACGACCAGCAGGTCCGCCAGATCAGCAGCTGGCGGGAACATCGCAGCGACACCGTGGAGCAACGCTACGCACGCGCGGAGGCCATCCGACTGGCAGTCAGTATTTTGGACGCAGACAAGCAGCTCAAAGCCAATAGGCCGTCCATGAGCGAGCTTGATGAACAGCTGGCACCGAACCTCCAGTCACAGTTCGGGTTCGGTGCAGTGGCCGTGGCATGGATCCTCGTGGCCTACTCGCATACGGGACGGATCCGCTCCGAGGCGGCCTTCTCCAATATGGCCGGCGTTGCTCCACTACAGGCGTCCTCGGGGAACACTACACGCAACCGCCTGAACCGCCAGGGGGATCGACTGCTGAACCTAGCCGTCGATGTGATTGCCAAATCGCGGATGCATTATGGCAAGGACACGAAGGCATATGTTGAGAAGCGCACCGCAGAAGGAATGAGCAATCGGGAAATCAAACGAATCCTCAAACGCTATATCACCAGAAATATCTTCGGGCAGTTACAGCATCTGATGGGTCGACAGAACCAGTAGAAGGGCCAGTCCATTGATTTTTCGGCAGATCACGTGAAGAGTCGACCTCATGCGCACCTACATGATCGTCATCACCAGCGTCATCGTCGCGTTTGCTGCCAATGTGGCGCTGGATATGCTGACCGATATCCCGATGCTTCTTCGATGGGTCCTAGCGATCGCCGCCAACTTGGTCGTGACCTATGTGCTCAGCACCATTGCAAACCGCAGGCAACGGTCAATCAATAGCGATCAGACGAAGTAGCACCTCCATCAACGCATCCCGCGGCAGCGCAGGGCTCAAAGTTCTCCGGGTGTCGAGGACCGCTGGGCCTTCGTCTTTGGCAGGGCAAAGCCTTCCTCCTCGTCGAGCCCATGCGGGGTTTTCTCCCAGACATGCGGAGTGCGTGCCATCTGGTACGCAGCACGCCAGGCAGCGATGGAGTGCAAGACCCAATAGGCCGGGTTCAGCACCGCGAAAACGGCCACCCTGACTCCGTAGCGGCGCCAGGACACCAGCCCCGAAACCAGAATCATCATGGCATTTCCAAAGAGCATGGTCGCCCACCCCAGACCCAGCAAACCCGTGGGAAGTTGTAGCCCGATAAACCGGACACCGACATAGGTGAAGATCGTGAACCCGAGAACCAGCGGGTATGACAAGAACGCCAGCGGAGTCCCGGCAATCAGGCCGATCATGCCCACGGCTCCCCCGAGCCCGGTGCGCTGCACGAATCGCAGGGGACGACGCATGTTGACGGCGGCCGTGATCATGTAGCCCTTGATCCACCGGGTGCGCTGCTTGATCCACGCCGGGACCTTGGAGCAGGCTTCCTCCCAGGTCGTCGAGTCGATGATCCCCACCCGGAATCCCCGCACGCTGGCGCGCAGTCCCAGATCCGCGTCCTCGGTGACATTCCACGGATCCCAGCCGCCGAGCTCACGCAGCTGCGCAGAGCGGAAATGATTCGACGTGCCGCCCAGCGGCAGCGGGATGCCGGTGCCCTCCATGCCAGGCAGCATGGAGTCGAACCAGTGCGAGTATTCCACAGCAAACATCCTGGTGAGCACGTTGTGCTCGGCATTGAAGTAATTCAAGGCCGCCTGGACGCACACCAGCGGTCGGGCGGTGGGATCCACGTCGCGCCGGAGTCTTTCATCCTCGCGGAAAGCAGCAATGGCCAGTCGCAGCTGGTCCGGTTCGGGGCGGTCCTCGGCATCGTAGATCACGCAGAACTCGCCGCTGGACAGCGCCAGCCCGTAATTGCAGGCGCGGGGCTTGGTTTGTGGCACGCCTCGGGGCACCACCAGGATCCGCACGTTCATTGGCGGAGCTGCGGCCTTGGCGGCCGCGATCGTTTCCGCGTCATCCTCCTCCAGCAGCAGGAGGACTTCGAGCTTGGAGCGGGGGTAGTCCAGCGCCCCGATATTATCCAGCAGCTTCGCGATGATATTGGCCTCGTGGAAGGCCGGGATCAAGATGGTGTAGACCGGCAATTCATCATCCGGGATGCGTCCACCGCTATCGACGGCGACCCCCAGATCCTTGCGCCACCGCTGTAGCAGGCGCGCGCCCAGGCGTTCGCGGGCCCGCTGGATCGGGGCGTTGATGCTGGCCAGCGTCTTGAACAGGATGCTGGAGGCGAAACTGATATTCGCGATGAACAGCACAATGATCAACGTAAGCCGCACGTCGAGGAGCAAACCGGCGGCCAGCGCCGCGGCGAGCAGCACAGGCAGCACTTTCTGCCAAGTGGTCAGCGCCACGCGCGCTGACGCCGAGGGCTCCTCGGCGGAGAGCTTATCGGAGGCGTCATAGAGCATTTCTCGGCGGAACGCGGACTGCAGCGCCTGCTGCATGTCCCAGTCGGTGGTCGCCACAACCCGCACCGGTGTGCCCAGGCGCTCTTCGGCTTCGGCCAGCATCAGCTCGGTCGGACGCTCGCAGGTGACGATGACCGTGCTCTCGCCCTCGCAACGGTAGGGCAGCCATGTGGAGGACAGTGCCCAGGTGTGGTCGAGTTGCACCAGCAGATCCAGTTGCGGCGGATCTGCCACCAGGTCCACCAATTCGGTCTGCCATTGCGCGGCAAGCACCCGGTACATCGCGCGGCGGTCGACCGAGCCATTGAGCAGCAGGTGGCGGCCCAGCCGGCCGCCTTCGCGGCGCTGGTCCGCCAAGGCGCGGTCGATCGCCGCTTGATCCACCAGGCCATGCTCGATCAGCAACTGCCCCAGAGGCATGGAGGGAGTATTCATCAGTCGTTCCTTTGCAACACGGCATGCGTGGGTGAGCTGTAGACGGTGTGGTAGTGCGCCCGGACTGCCGGCAGCCTGGTCAACGCCTGATCCACAAGATCCACCGGGCCCGAGTTGATGGCGGATCCTTCCTCCTCGACGTTCAGCAGTATCCAGCGTGCGTGCGCTGCCGGATTGGCCAGGGCCTGGTCGAACAAATCACCCGAGGCCCGCAGGTAGATCTGCGAGATGTCGATCCCCAGCAGTGGAATGACCGAATTGCCACGCGCGCTCTCATCGATCAGCACCGACCCGCCGTCGTAGTGCTCGGAGAGCCAGCGCGCGGCCTCGGTGGAGTAGCGAGTCGAGTCCCGGCTCATCTGCGCCTCGGCCAGCACGGGGACACGAGCTATCGGCCCATTGGCCCACCAGTTGGCCTGCAGCACGGTCGCGACCAGCAGCATCCCGGCCAGCACCGCCCTTGCCCGGTGCGCCGGAAAGCGCGCGAATACCCGGTCCACAGCCAACGCGGCGGCCACCAGATACAGCGGCATGGCGGTCATCGCAAAGCGGTTATTCCACCAGGTGCTCGGCAAGGAGTGGGCGTTGTTGATGGCGGTCTGGCCCATGTACATGCTGAGTACCGCGAAGACGTAGGCGCTGGCGGTCAGCCAGAATACCAGTCCGGCCGTCGACAAGCGCCAGCGGTAGGCGGCCAGGAGCAATCCGGCGCCCGCCAAGACCAGCAGCAGCGTCCCCGCGGTTCCCAGCACCGAGGCGTGGAAGGTCACCAGGGTCAATCCGAGGTTTCCCTTGGTGGGCAGCAGGCCGCTGCCGCTAATGGAAGACTGCTGCGCGCTGGCCGAATACTGGCCGAACATGAACTCCAGCGGATCGCCATAAATGCCCCAGTTGTAGGCGAGCCACCACAGCACCGACAATGCCGGGATCCAGGCGAATCCGGCGCCCATGATCATGACCTGGCGCAACGAGCGGGTGCGCCTGATGGTCACCAGGATCACGAAAATGGTCCCGGTCAGCGCCAGCATCCAGCCCTCGTAGCGGGAGAGCATGGCCGCGGCCGTAGGCAGGCCAGCGAAGATGGCCAGCTCCCCTGCACTCATGCGCCGCGTGCCCAGCGCCCACCGGGTGAGACCGGCGAGCGCCGCAACGAGAAAGAGCAGGAGCACCGGTTCGGTGAGCGCGGTGGTGTACAGATACAGCACGCTGGGGTTCGCGACGAGCATCAGGACCATGGCCAGCCTCCCGGCACGCCCGATACCGAGCCTGGCCACAATGCGGTAGAGGCCGGCCGCGGTGCCGGCCAGCGAGAAGCTGCCCAGCAGCGCGGCGGCCCACCCCGAATGGAACAGCGGATCGAGCTGGACCAGCGGCACCAGCAGCAGGTGCGGCACCGGGAGCCACACGGTGCCCAGCTGGGCGAAGCCCGGAGCCATGGAATCAACGATGCGCCGGGCGATCGTCAGGTGGCTCTGAGCATCCGAATAGGCCAACGCCCAGCCGGTGCTGACGGTATATACGCTGGCCCCAAGGGACACTGCCAGCACGAAGCCGGCGATCAGCAGGGTGCCGGGGACCTTGCGGTCCTCCGGCGGCGCATCCAGCAGTTGCCAGGCGCGCCGCCAGCCGCGCAGTGCGGACCGAACTGGCGCCACCGGTGCGGTGGCCGCCGCGGAACTAGAGCTCATCGTGGGCGGCAGATGGGGCGGCTGCCTTCGCCTCGGCTTCCGCCTGCGCCCGCGCCTTGCGGTTGGTGCGTCGGTATACCAGGGCGCCGGCAGCACCGAGCCCTACCAGCACGGCCAGTCCGCCGACGGCCCACCACCCATAAATCCGGTAGTCATCGGTGCGCGATGGCTGGGGTACGACGGAATTGCTTTCCAGCAGCACCGGTTCAGCATTCGGCTGGGCGATGAGCAGATTGCGCGAGAGCGCGGACCATCCGCCTTCGGAAGCGAGCACCTGGTGGGCCAGGTCGGCGTAGAGCGAGCTGACACCGGTCCGCGATTCCTCGGCCGCGCCGGTGGCATCATCCGGGGCCCAGCCACCGGCGGCCAGGATGGTGCGCGAGTTGCTGGTAAATGCCTGCAGTGCCGCGTATGGCGCCTCGGTGCCGACCCCGGCAGAGAGCATCTGCGCGTCGATGGTGCGCATTGCCTCCAGGCGCAGTGGCGCACCCAGCTCATTGATGGTGTCCGCCGAGGCCCCGACGACAATAGCGCTGAGCGGGGAGGACGCCACCTCCTCTTCTGGCAGCAGCGTGACCTGCAGCGGAACACCACTGGCCTGCTGCAGGGAGGCCAAGAGACCCGTGGCCAGCAGGTAGGCGTCGGATGGTTCCGCGGACTGGCCAAGTGCCAGGCCGATCTGGCCTGAAGCGGCCTGGGGCAGCATCTCGAAGCCTTGGGTCGTGCCGGTGCCGTAGGCCGGGGTGATCGAGCTGGCCGCGCCGTCAAGGTGCACCTGGACCGGCAGCGATCCGGCCGTGCGGCATTCGGCTCCGACAGCCGCGGCATCCAGCTGGATCCGCAGGCCGTTGCGCCCCTTCACCAGGCTTTCGGGCACGGCTATGTCGGTGTTGATGGAGGTGTCCTGTGCATCCAGCACGGAGGAACTCACCAGGCTGTCGTTCCAGTACACGTTCAATGCCGCCTCGGCACTGCGCGGGAGCGCGCTGTGCGTTCCCTCGAGGTGGATCTGCACGCTGTTCATGCTGGCGCCGAAGTCGGCTTCGTCAACCCCGGTATACAGCGAGGACTGCCCGTATCCTTCCAACCGTGGATTCTCAAGCCCCAGATCCTTCAGGCTCAATTCCTCGGGTGGCGCCCATCGCACCGGCTCGTCCGGCGTGACTTCGGCGGTGGTCTCGGTGCCGGTGGCAAGGCTAATGGCCTCCGTGCGCAGCACCGAGTCCAACCCCGCAAATTCCTGTGCATCCCCGGACACGGTCAGGGTCGTGCCCGCCCGGTCCAGCTTCAGCTTCAGTTTCCCGCCCGCTGCGTCGAAGCGAACCGTCAGATCAGGGTTCTTGGCTTCCCAGGACACATCGGCATCGCTGAATGCCGTGGCGATCGCCGGGACAGCGGTCATCGCGGCCGCTGCGGACTGGTCGGCAGCCTGGATGGCAACGCGCTTCGGGGACATGGCGAAGAACTGGGCGATCGACTGCGGGGCGGCCGCTTCGCCCTCGACCTTGATGCGCAGGTCGGATAGGCTGACCTCTTCGGGTTGCGCTGTCAGGCAACGCCCGGCAGCGTCCTCCGGGACCCATCTTGCGCCCACGCTCAGGCGGCCGTCACTTGCCCCGTCCGCCAACAACGTGCGCGCCGACTCATCCAGGTCGATCGCGAACTCTCCTGCCTGTTGCGCTGGGAAGGTCTTGAGAATCTTCTGGCCGACACGCAGCTGGATTTCTCCACTGCTGGCGGTGGTCTCGATCAGCCCCTGTACCGAACGCGGGCTTTGCCCTTCGGGAATAGCCACGGAACTCGAAGCCCACGCCCCGGTATCACTGGTGGACGCCGGGTTGGAAACGGTCAATGTTTCGTCGGCTGCAGCTGGTCCCAGCGGCTGAAAGACGAGGAGGACGCTGGCGGCCAGGGCCAGCGCGTAATGGGAACGGGGCAAAGCTACTCCTGGGTTTTCTGCCCGGGCGCCTCGGCCCGGGCTGGCAGATGGGTCCTGGGCAGAGAATCGGTATCCAAGCGCGCAGGCAATCGTTGCTTGTCGTCATGTTGAGGCGCGACAAGAGTGTTGAGGGTCGAGCATCGGTAGTTCACAGCTTCCTTGATCAAGGAGGCAGCAGGACCCTGGCTCCAGAACAGCGCTGTGGTCAGCGACTCGCGTTGGGTCTGCGGTCTTCATCCTACCCTAGTCAACAGCGCGTTCATGCCCAGCCAGCGTGGGCCATCGGATGGGCGCCGCAAGCTGTGGCGTGTAGTCGCCGAGCAGCTTGCGCCATCTCCTGGGCAGGAATGTTATTCCTTCCTATTGACTCATCAGGATTCGGCTCATAGCCTTGTCATGAACTCTTGATATATCAGTTGTCTGCAATTCATACATTAGGGAGCAATCGTTGATCAGCACCCAGGATCTATCCATCAGCTCATTGACCGAAGACCTCAGCACGCTGGACCCGGAGGTCGCGCAGCGCATCGACGCTGAACTGGCTCGCCAGCAGCGCGGTCTGGAAATGATTGCCTCGGAGAACCACACCGCTCAGGCTGTTATGCAGGCTCAGGGTTCGGTACTGACCAACAAGTACGCTGAAGGCTACCCAGGTCGCCGCTACTACGGTGGCTGCGAAGAGGTCGACGTCATTGAGACCCTGGCCATCGAGCGCATCAAGGAACTGTTTGGTGCAGGTTTCGCCAACGTTCAGCCTCACTCCGGTGCCCAGGCTAACGCTTCGGTCTACCACGCACTGGTTCGCCCAGGCGACACCGTGCTGGGTCTGAACCTGGCACACGGTGGACACCTGACCCACGGCATGAAGCTGAACTTCTCCGGTCGCCTGTTCAACATCGTTCCTTACGGTGTGAACGAAGAGACCAACCTGGTGGACATGGACGAGGTCGAGCGCCTGGCCGTAGAGCACCAACCAAAGATGATCGTGGCAGGCTGGTCGGCCTACCCACGTCAGCTGGACTTCAAGCGATTCCGCGAGATCGCTGACAAGGTCGGCGCTTACCTGTTCGTGGATATGGCACACTTCGCAGGTCTGGTTGCAGCTGGTCTGCACCCATCGCCAGTGCCACACGCACACGTGGTTACCTCGACCACCCACAAGACCCTCGCCGGTCCTCGTGGCGGCATCATCCTGTCCAACGACGCTGAAATCGCCAAGAAGCTGAACTCCGCAGTCTTCCCAGGCCAGCAGGGCGGCCCGCTGGAGCACGTCATCGCAGGTAAGGCAGTAGCCTTCAAGATCGCTGCTTCCGAAGAGTTCAAGGAACGTCAGCAGCGCACCTTAGCTGGCTCCCGCATTCTTGCTGAGCGTCTGAACCAGGAAGATGTTGCAGCTAAGGGCATCAGCGTGCTGACCGGTGGCACCGATGTGCATCTGGTCCTGGTTGACCTTCGCAACTCGGAGCTCGACGGCCAGCAAGCCGAGGATCTGCTGGCGCAGGTGGAGATCACGGTGAACCGCAACGCGGTGCCATTCGATCCACGCCCGCCGATGACTACCTCGGGTCTGCGTATTGGTACCCCAGCATTGGCCACCCGTGGCTTCTCGGAGGCGGCATTCGCTGAGGTAGCTGAGATCATTGCTCAGACTCTGATCGCAGGTGCCGACGGCAATACCGCTGCCCTTCCAGAGCTGAAGGACCGTGTTCTGAAGCTCGCCGAGGCGCACCCACTGTACCCGGACCTGGCTAAGGTTTCCGAGTAACTTCTTCTTCGGAAGAGGCGGGCCCGGAAGGCGGAAACATTCGCCGTCCGCGGCTTCACCATGGAATCCGCGCAGCAGCCCTGCGCCCACTCCCAACCAACGAAGGATCTACACTATGCAACAACTGGCACAACGCCTTGACCGGCTTGGCACCGAGACGGCATTCAGCGTGGCACAGGCCGCCGCGGCTTGGAAGGCCAAGGGCAACCGCGTCTACCCGTTCCACCTGGGCGACATCAACATCCCCACCGCGCCGCACATTGTCGAGGCCATGAGCCAGGCCATTTCCGAGGGCTACACCGGCTACTGCCCAGGCCCCGGCATCCCGCAGCTGCGAGAAGCCCTGGCCCATGACATCGGCTCCCGGCGCGGCATGGAATTCACTGCCGACAACGTGGTGGTCATGACCGGCGGCAAGCCGGTGATCACCAAGTTCCTGCAGGCAGTGATGGATCCGGGACAGGAAGTGCTGTACCCGAACCCCGGATTCCCGATCTACGAATCCCAGATCGAGTACCTCGGCGGCACCGCTGTGCCATATAACTACGTGCCCACCGAGTCGGGCTTCGCCATCGACCTGGAGCAGGTGCGCGCCTCGATCACCGAGAACACCACGGCGATCATCTACAACGACCTGCAGAACCCGATTTCCGCCGAATCCACGGCCGCCGAACGCGAAGCCGTGGCCCAGCTGGCCATCGAGCACGACCTCTGGGTGCTCTCCGACGAGGCCTACTTCGAAACCCGCTACGAGGGAGCGTCCAGCTCCATCGCCGCGCTTCCGGGAATGGCCGAGCGCACCGTCATCCTCTACACCTTCAGCAAGAAGTTCGCGATGACCGGCTCCCGCCTTGGCTGCGCCGTGGCACCGCTTGAGATCGCCCAGGTGATGAGCAAGCTGAATACCAACGACGAGTCCTGCACCACCCACTATGTGCAGTGGGCGGGCATCGCCGCGCTGACCGGGCCACAAGAACCGGTCCAAGAAATGCTCGACACCCTCAAGGAACGCCGCGACGTCGCCTGCGAGATCGTGAACTCGATCCCGGGCTTCAGCGTCGCCGTGCCGCAGTCCACCTTCTACCTGTTCCCGGATGTCACCGAGGCCATGGAGCGCAAGGGATTCACCGACGTCGGCGACTTCGCCACCGCAGCCCTTGAGAACACCGGCGTCTCCTTCTGCACCCGCGAGCACTTCGGCCGCCGCCTGCCCGGCGAGAAGCGCCAGTACATCCGCTTGGCCTACTCGGGCATTGAAACCGAGGACATCCGCGAGGGCCTGGGCCGGCTGCGCGATTGGATCGCGGCGTAATGGCGAAGGTAGTCGTCACCGGGCGGATCCCGGAAGCCGCGCTGGACAAGCTGCGCGCCGAGCACGAGGTCGATGCGTGGGACGGCGAGCAGTCGATCTCCCGCGCAGGGCTGCTGGCCAAGGTGTCGGGGGCCGATGCCCTGGTCACCTTGCTGACCGAGCGCGTGGATGCGGAACTGCTGGACGCCGCAGGAGAACAGCTGAAGGTGGTCTCCAATGTCGCCGTCGGCTACGACAACATTGTCGTGGCCGACTGCTCCGCCCGTGGAGTGCGCGCCACCAACACCCCGGGAGTGCTGACCGAGGCCACCGCGGATATCGCCTTCGGCCTGATCCTCATGGCCACCCGGCGCCTGGGCGAAGGCGAACGACTGATCCGCTCCGGAACCCCCTGGAAATGGGGCATGTTCTTCCTTCTCGGCTCCAGCCTGCAGGGCAAGACCCTGGGCGTGGTGGGCATGGGCGGCATCGGCCAGGCCACCGCCCGCCGGGCCAAGGCCTTCGGCATGGAGGTGGTCTACCAGTCGCGCAGCGAGATCGATCCGGCAATCGCCGCCGAATTGGGTGCCCGCCGGGTGGAGCTCGATGAGCTGCTGGCGATCTCCGATGTCGTCTCGCTGCACTGCCCCTACGGCCCGAACACCCATCACCTGATCGGGGCGGAGCAGCTGGCGGCGATGAAGCCGGAAGCCTATCTAGTCAACACCGCCCGCGGCCCGATCGTGGACGAAGCAGCGCTGGCGCAGGCCCTGCGCGACGGCGTTATCGCCGGCGCCGGGCTGGACGTCTTCGAGAAGGAGCCAGCGCTCCACCCGGACCTGCTGGAGCTGGAGAACGTGGCGCTGGTGCCGCATCTGGGCTCATCGACCGTGGAAACGCGAACCGCGATGGCGGTGCTGGCCTGCGAGAACACGCTGGCGGTGCTGCGCGGCGAGGATCCTGCCACCCCGGTGAACTAGGCGCCGTCCCGCGCGGGACAGCACGGCGGAATTCCAAGGCTTGAGGACATCGATTGTCGATGTCCTCAAGCTTTTTAAGTGGGCACCGGGCGCCAGGTTCGCCCAGCCTTGGTTCCGCATTGCGCCGCGCCCGCGGCCCGGAACGGGTACGCTGGCCAATCGGCGGGTACATAAATTCGGGCCAACCCAGCATCAAGACAGCGAAAACCGCCGCATCATTAATCCTCAGATTTAATGATGCGGCGGTTGTCCGGGCCGTATCCGTTCAACAGATCCCCTGTCATCACGCTCTCGGAACGGCCCGTGTCGTATCATCGCTGCGCCTGGCACCGGCCGTTCCAGCACCCTTCGCGGCCCGGCGGACTGGATTGCCCGCCAAGGCAGAACCCGGACGCTGGCGTACTGCTACCGGCGTGTGGCCATGGGCTCTCCTCTCCACATGATCGACTCGCAAACTTTCGCGGCGGCCTGCACGGTATGCCAGATCAGCAGGGCTGTGGTCACGGTTCCGACGCCTCCGGGGACCGGGCTGAGCGCGCGCACCTTGGGCTGCACCGAAGCCGCGTGCACGTCCCCGACCAGCTGGCCGTCTTCGTCCACGTTCGTGCCCACATCGATGACTACCGAGGAATCGGCAACTTCTTGGGAGGTAAGCAGGTTGGCACGGCCGACGGCCATGACGGTGACGGCAGCGGCCTTGGTGAAATCAGCCAGCTTGGAGGTTCTGGAATGGCAGACGCTCACGGTCGCATCGCGCTGCAGCAGCAGCTGGGCCAGAGGCTTGCCCACCACGGCAGAGCGCCCTACCACGGCCACATGCTGGCCGGAGAGCGGAATCCGGTAATGCTCGAGGATCTCAATCACCGAACGCGCGGTGGCCGGGGCAAAAGCGGGTTGGCCCACGCTGAGCCGGCCGAGGCTCAGCGGATTGGCTCCATCGATGTCTTTGGCCGGGTCGATCAGCTGCACCAGGACCGCGGTATCCACGCCTTCAGGCAAGGGGGTCTGGAGGATGATTCCGTGCACCGATTCGTCGTTGTTCAGCGCCGTGATTGCCGCCGCCAGCTGGTCCTGGCTGGCTTCAGGCATCTGAAGCACCTGGCAGTCGACGCCCTGCTGCGCCGCCGCGCGCTCGATGGAACGCACGTACCAGGCGGTCGCTTCGTTCCCGGTGGCCATCACCACGGCCAGCTTGGCGGTGAAGCCGTCGCGGTTCAGGTCCTGAACCAGATGAGCGGTTCTCGCGCGGATCTCATCGGCCACCGGTTTGCCACCCAGGCGCCGGGCCGTCATGCCGACACCGCCGAGCGGACAGCGGTGCTGAGCTCTTCGGCCAGGCCAATCATTTCACTCGCTTGGCCGGTCGCACGGCTCAGCTGTTCGCGTTCCGCTTGATCCTTGATGGCGGCGATGTTCATCTCCAGGGTGACCAGCGCGGTGCCCAAAGCGGCGCGGGCGGCTTCGGCCACGGCAGCCACGTCACTGGAGACCGAGCGGTTGCCGATGGGCAATAGCTCCTGGGCCAGCCTGATGACTCCGGACGCTACTTCGACGGTGGCTACCAGCGGGGCCGCGGCATCGATAGTGGCGCGGTTAATGGCCTCGCGGCGGCTGGCCTTCTGCTCCTCGGTATCTTTGGGCAGGGCATAGGCCGTACTGAGCAGCCCGAAAAGACGCTCATCTTCTTCGGCCGCGAACAGCGCTTCGCGCATCTGCTTCTTTGCTTCTTCCGCGATGCCTGCAGCTTGCGCCTGCACCTCGGCATAGCGCGGGCCGGAGGTGAATTCAGCGACCATGGACACCAGTGCCGCCGCCTGGGCTGCGTGCAGTGCACCGGCGGCCCCTCCCCCGGGTGCGGGAGCTCGCGAGGCGAGACGCTCAAGATAGTTGGTGACGGTTTCTGTGGAGATCATGGAATTTTTCCTCGCTCAGCATGCACGGCAAGACACTCCTGAATTCAAGTGGATCCGGCGGAATCCAGAGCATTTCAACCGGAAAGCGGGGCACGGAAAAAACGCCGTGAAGCTGGTCGGCTTAATATCCACTTGGTATATCAGGTTACTGTGAATCCTAGAACACCTCTCTGGGCGGGTCAAGGTTTTTCTTCCGCGCAACAGGGTGCGCTCGTTACGCGGAACCAAGGGCCTAGCACCCCCAAATGACCATCGGTGGATCCCATCAACGTCCACCGCGCGGGACAGGAACTGCGCCAAGTCAAGTGCCAAGCCATTCAAAGCGCGCCCGGGAGCTTTCGAGTCTCGACATGCCAAACTACCGGCAAGCGCACACCTCGCCACCAGTTTCCGGCTCAATGGCACGCATGGCGACCAGCCATCCCGGACGAGTCACACCCCGCCCCCTGGATCCTCGGAACTCTCGCTCGGCGCCCTAGGATCTTCAGCAAACTTGCACAAGTTAATTGTATTCTATAGCTATGCAATATTCTTCGGAGGATGACGACCTACCCCAGCTTCTCTTTGACGCGATCTTCCCGATGTTAGGAATCGTGCACTCAGCGCGAACCATCTCTCCCGGAAAAATCGGCATCCTCCGGGCTCTCGCGGCAGAAGAACACGTCAGCGCCACGCAACTGAGCCACGCCATCGGCGTCAGCCAACAAGCGATCTCGCTGAGCACCAAGGAACTGGAATCGTTCGGATTCATCGAACGCCACAAGGATGAATCGGACCGCCGCAAGCTCTGGTTCCGCCTCACCGAGGCCGGACGCCAGAAGTTGCAGGCCGAAATCGCCCTCGGGCGCCAAGCGCTCAAAGATGCCATCGGCAAAGAACTCAGTAGCGCGGAGTTGAAGCTGGTCCGCGACGCCATCCCCGCCCTGGCGAAAATCAGGAAGGCGGTGCACCCATGAACCCGCCCAATCAAAAAGCGCTGCTGCCAGCTTTGGTCTTCGCCGCCTTGTCCACAGCCATCGTCTCCTCGCTGGGCATGCTGCTGGTCCCCTCGATTGCTTCGCGGTTCAATGTCGACGTGGCCACCGCGCAATGGATGCTGACGGTCAACCTGCTCGCCGGCGCCATCGCCACGCCGATCCTGGGCCGCCTGAGCGACGGGCCGCACAAGAAACGCCTGCTGATGGTTTCCCTGGGCATCATGTTCGTTGGCTCCGTCCTGGCAGCAGCGGCGCCGAACTTCCCGCTGTTCCTCACCGGCCGCTCCTTGCAGGGCCTGTCTTACGGCATCGTGCCCATCACGATTTCCATCGCCCGAAGGTACATCGAGCAGGGCAAGGTCCAGCCCGCCATCTCCTCGCTGTCCGTGACGGTCTCCTCCGGCATTGGCATCGGCTACCCGCTGACCGGCATCATCGCCGGACTGTTCGACTACAGCTTCGCCTTCTGGTTTGGCGCACTCTTCGTTCTTGCCACCATCATCGTTGCCTGGAAGGTCCTGCCCTCGGGGCCGGATACCCAGGCCGCCTCCCACCGGTTCGACTACCTGGGGACAGTCCTGCTGGCCCTTGGCCTGGGGTCCCTGCTCTTGGCCATTTCGGAGGGTCCGAAATGGGGCTGGGGTTCGCTGCCGATCTTGGTGCTCCTGGTCGTTGCGGCCGCCATCCTGGCCGTCTGGGTGCTGGTTGAAAACAAGCTGGATCACCCGCTGATCAACCTGCGAACGCTCAAGCAGGGCGATGTCTTGCTTGCCAACATTTCCGCCATTGCGCTCGGCGCAGCACTGTACATTGGCATGTCGGTTGCCTCCTTGGTAGCCCAAGCCGAGGAATCCACGGGATACGGCCTGAACCTTCCGGTGCTCTGGGCCGGGTTTGTCATCTTCCCGCTGTCCGTCGGAAGTTTCACGGCCAACCGGATCGTCCGGGCTGTGGCCAAGAAGGTGGGCATCCAGATCATGCTGCCTCTTGGTGCGGTCATCATGTCACTGGCAGGTACCCTGCTGTGGCTAGTGCACTCGCAGCTGTGGGAAATCCTCGTGAGCATGCTGGTCTTCGGCCTTGGCATGGGCGCCAGCTACGCGGCGATGCCTGCGTTGATTGCCCGCAGCGTCGCCACCCAGGAATTGGGAAGCTCGGTCAGCTTCAACCAGGTGCTGCGCACCGTTGGCTCTTCCTTCGGCACCGCGATTTCGGCCGCCATCATCGCCACCCATGCAGGATCCAATGGAGCTGCCACCCCTGCGGGCATCAATATGACGTTCATGATCGGCGCGATCTTGTGCATCGTCCTGGGCGTGGCACTGGTGATCCATTCGGTCATCCACACGTCCCGAGCCACCGCCTCGGCTCCGCTGCGCGTCGATTGATCAAACCGGGCCCAAGCGTGCAAAAGGGGAGGGAAGATCCAGTGGATCTTCCCTCCCCATCGCCTGGTTCCAGCTCGGCTTAGAGTTCTACGATTTCGAACTCCATCAAATCCGCGCCCTGCGCTACAGGCTTCTTGCCCTCGCTACCGGCGTGGGCGGCACCCGAACGCTGGTCTCGCCAGTTCTCGAAGTCCGCTCGCGTGGCCCACTGCGTATATACAAAGTAGCGGTTCTCGCCACTGACCGGACGAAGCAGCTTGAAACCTTCAAAACCTGGCGAGGAATCTACCGACTGCTTGCGTGCCGCGAAGCGCTTTTCCAGCTCGTCTCCGGCCTGCGCAGGAACCGACAGTGCATTGATGATGACAATCGACATGGTCAACCTTTCCTGATTTTGCTTCACGGTGATCGAAGCTTCTGCGCCCAGCCTACGCCGGAATTTCCATCGCTCGCAGTTCATGGCGAAGTACAACAATCACCGGGATGAGAACTTTAGTCTGCGAATTCTTCTGGCCAGCAGATCTCAAATCTTTCCAAGATCAATTCACCGCCTGGCTGCCGTGTATCTTCAGGAGACCAGTCGCGGCCAATAAATTTTTGGGTTCTTCGCCAAAACTTTTCATGTTCGCGGCGCCAGTAGGCCAAGCTCAAATCCCCTTCACCCTCGGCGGCAGCAAATTCCTCATCCACTTCAAAGAAGTTGGCACGCTGCACGCTGATGACCCGCAAGATTGCTTGCGGCTGTCCGGCCCCGTCGCAAATAATGCAGTGATCTTCGGGCTGGGGAACACGCTCGTCATAGTAATCGTATTCGCGAGCCAACGATGAGGTTGCCCTTTGGTTCCGTGCAGAATTTCATTCAAGAGCTCTTCGGCCAAGGCAGGATGATCTCCGAAAGACTCAACCACATGATGCGGCGCATCCTGCTCACGAATGCCTCGATGGGCTAGATAGTCAGTCCACATCTTCGCAGCCACTTCATAATTGACCGGTGGCAAAGGTTGAACGATATTTTCCGTCATGCGTTGATCCTAATCCGGCAACGGCCAAGTCCTGCATTCTTACCGACTCTGGCCGTGAAAGTTAGGGTGAAGGAAAAAATCCGTCAGTTACCGTTTTCAAACTTACTCATGGCTGGCGCAGAATTGCGTAACCCCCCAGGCATCGCCGCCCGTCTGGAATGCGGGCCCCCTGTGAATGAGGTAGCGGGTGCACTTATCGCGCTCAATTGCTTAGGTGCATCTACTGTGACTTCGTCTTCAATCTCGGCTTTAGAGGTCTTTCGCAGGTGAAGATAGGTCTTCACGCCAAAGCTCAGCACAACCGACAATACGATGCCTGCGATGACTAACGAAACGAGTAGCACGTCGTTCAGAGACAGGTCGCTGAGCTCTTTGGTTAGCAAAGATGGAGCAGAATTCGTATCCATACCTGATCCTGACATCGAAAGTATCCGCTGCATTGTCCCCATAGGACTCCACCCTAAATCGTGAACGACCGGTTCATCGCGGTTCTCAGCTAATTGATATGGGTTCGTTACGCGACACCCATGTCTTCGGTGTTAGATATGGCGATGCTCCCTGCAACCGTGAATTTTCCTCGTGGACGCAGGGAGCAGATCTAAGCCAATTTATTAGTTCTCGCGACGGATCAGTTCACCGTGCGGAGTCTGGAAATCTACGTCGCTACCGGCAATGATTGAGAGGCGTACCACCCCGTGTAACTTCTTACCCTGATAAGGAGAGATGGGGTTCTTGTGGTGCAGATTCTTGACATCAACTTCGAAAGATTCTTCCGGCGCGAAGATCGCAAAGTCAGCATCTCGTCCAGCTTCAATGACAGCCTTGTGAGTCAATCCAGCCAGCTTGGAAGGGTTCACGCTCATCCAGGTGATGACCTGTTCAAGGCTCAGTCCGCGCTTTTTTGCTTCGCTCCAGATCAGTGGCAAGCCCAGCTGCAGGGAGGCAACCCCGCCCCATGCGACTCCGAAGTCGCCGTTTTCGACGTCCTTCAGGTCAACGGTGGACGGCGAATGATCCGAAACGATGCAGTCGATAATGCCCTCTTCCAGGCCCTTCCACAACAAATCACGGTTGGCATCTTCACGAATCGGTGGGCAGCACTTATACGCTGTGGCGCCATCCGGGATTTCTTCGGCCAGCAAGGTCAGGTAATGCGGGCAGGTCTCAACGGTGAGCTTCACGCCTTCGGCCTTGGCGGTACGAATCATTTCCAGCGCGTCAGAGCTGGATAGGTGAAGTACGTGGGCGCGTACCCCGGTCTTACGAGCACGCTCGATCACCTGCTCAATGGCG
Organism: Glutamicibacter sp. B1; assembly: GCF_039602135.1. NCBI lineage: Bacteria > Bacillati > Actinomycetota > Actinomycetes > Micrococcales > Micrococcaceae > Glutamicibacter > Glutamicibacter ectropisis. Next base: position 3,327,516 of record NZ_CP125942.1, read on the forward strand.
GTATTTTCGGCAGAGCGGGGACGGGAATTGAGGAACCCTGCATACTCTGGGCCGGAAGCTTGCTCAGCATTTTCAATGATCTGCGAGTCCTCTGCGTGCACGATCATCAATGAGTCAAAGGACTGCAATTCAGCCATGTCCTCTTCCATCTCATCAACACTCAGTGACGGAAATTCGTCGACACCTGAGTGCAGGAGGAAGCATTTAAAACCGAAGACGCCAGCTTCATGCAATTCCCGCAGGTCTTTCTTATTACCTGGGACGGCTCCACCCCAGAAGCCAACGTTAACGAAGGCATTCTTGCTGGCCGCTTCACGCTTGATGTTTAGTGCTTCAAGATTCACGGTAGGTGGAATGGAGTTCAATGGCATGTCCACGATGGTGGTTACTCCACCGGCTGCGGCAGCCTTCGTGGCCGATTCGAAACCTTCCCATTCGGTACGACCTGGCTCGTTAACGTGAACATGTGTATCCACCAGCCCTGGCAGGAGTACCTCATCGTCAGCGACCTCAATAACACGGTGACCTTCGAGCCCTGCGCCGAATTCTTCCACGGCCACAATCTTGCCGTCGCGGACTCCAACTTCACGCGCCGCAATCCCCTGAGCAGTGAGTACCCGTGCACCACGCAGTACGAGGTCAAAGAGTGTTGTTTCGGTGCCGGATTCGGCGTCATTGCGGCCAAGGGTTTCGTTCAGGCTCATGAGGTGTTCCTACTCGTTGAAGTTCTTCTGTATCTGGCAGCTCTATGCCAGTTTAGGGGTTAGTGGCGCGGAGCACACCCGAAAGGTGAACCGGTGCTCCGCGCCAAGATTTCTGTGGGTCTACAGGTCAGCGACGACTGCCTTTCAGGCTCCCACAGTGGCCGCGACACCCAATGGCACCAACGCGGTTGGTGCATCATCGGGGCCAACAGCCAGGTCTTCAAACTCGTTGACTGCATCAAGCTGTGCACCCATGGCGATGTTAGTAACCTTCTCCAAGATCACTTCAACCACCACCGGTACCTGATGTTCTGCTGCCAGTTCGCTGGCCTGGGCGAACCCTGCGGCGAGCTGGCTTGGATCCTCGATGCGTACTGCCTTGCAGCCCAAGCCTTCGGCCACCTTGACGTGGTCAACACCGTACCCGTTGGTTTCTGGGGAGTTGATGTTATCGAAGCCCAAGGAGACGTGATAATCCATCTCGAAGGGACGCTGGGACTGGCGGATCAATCCGAGGTAAGAATTGTTCACCACCACGTGAATGTATGGCAGTTTGAACTGTGCACCGACCGCCAATTCTTCGATCATGAACTGGAAGTCGTAGTCCCCCGAGAGTGCCACGACTTTCTGGCCCGGCTTGCCGCGAACTACACCCAATGCTGCCGGTCCGGTCCAACCCAGCGGGCCGGCCTGTCCGGCGTTGATCCAGTTGCGTGGCTGGTACACGTGCAGCATCTGTGCGCCGGCGATCTGCGAGAGACCAATGGTGGAGACATAGGTGGTGTCCTGGCCGAAAGCCGCGTTCATTTCTTGGTACACGCGCTGTGGCTTAATCGGAATGTTCTCAAAGTTGGTCTTGCGGTGCCCGGTGGATTTGCGTGCGGTGCACTCATCGGCCCAGGCCGAATAGTCAGGTACGGTGCCGGCGGCCTTGCGTTCACGCACCACGTCCAAGATGGCTTCGATGGCGGCCTTAGCATCGGAAACTATGCCAAGGTCTGGTGAGAACACGCGGCCAATCTGGGTGGCTTCGATATCCACGTGGATGAACTTACGCCCGGCACGGTAGGTATCCAGTGCCCCGGTGTGACGGTTAGCCCAGCGGTTACCTAAGCCCAGAACAACATCGGATTCCAAGAAGCTCGCGTTGCCGTACTTCGTATGGGTTTGGATACCCACCATGCCCGACTGCAAGCGGTGGTCATCAGGAATGACGCCCCAGCCCATCAGGGTGGGCGAGACTGGGATGTTCAGCTCTTCGGCCAGCTGCACTAATTGTTCGCTGGCGTTCGCGTTGATCACGCCGCCGCCGGCGATGATCATTGGCTTCTTACCACCGAGCAGCAGGTCGACGATTTTTTCTGCCTGGCCACGGGTAGCCTGCGGGCTTAGCACCGGCAAAGGCTCATAGGCGTCGATATCAAAATCAATTTCCGCCATCTGCACATTAATTGGCAGGTCAATCAGTGCTGGGCCGGGACGGCCAGAGCGCATGATCTGGAAGGCCTTGGCGAAAGTGCCTGGGACCAGTCCAGGTTCGAGCACGGTGGAGGCGTACTTGGTCACTGGCTTGGCGATGGATTCGATGTCTACCGCTTGGAAGTCTTCCTTGTGCAACACGTTGGTCGGCGCCTGCCCGGTGATGCACAGCATCGGAATTGAATCGGCGATTGCCGCGTACAACCCGGTGATCATGTCGGTACCAGCAGGGCCCGAGGTGCCTAGGCACAAACCGATTTTTCCGGTGGCACGTGAGTAACCGTCAGCAGCATGGCTGGCTCCCTCAACGTGGCGGTGGAGCGTATGGCGGATGCCGCCGTGCGCCTTCATCGCTGAATACAGTGGATTGATGGCGGCTCCTGGCAGGCCGAAGGCCTCGGTGGCGCCCTCCTTTTCCAGGATCTGAACGATGGCATCTACTGCGCGCATCTTGGTCATGGCAAACACGTCCTTTAAGAAGAACAAGCAAACTGTTCGTGGGTAACTGAGAAGAAAGAAAGAAAGAAAGAACCTACGGCAGACGGCACGGCGCATGAGTCACCACAACGCCTACTCCTTGAGCACCAGATGTCGGTAACGAGCCGGAACGAAGCCCTCACACACCACCTGCGGTATCGCTATCGACTAACCGTGTACAAAAGTCGCCAACGAGACCAGCATCGGTGGTGCATGCCGTGATCTGAGGTGCAGGCGCTACCAGCGCCGCCCGCCGTAGGAAGATGTGTGGGTTTTAGGCTGGAAGCGGGGCTTCAACCTTGCCGGCTAGGCGCTGCACGCCACGGAAGAGACCTGAGTGGTCCAATGCTCCGTCTCCGGAGGCCACGGTGGAGGTAACCAACTGGGCGACCAAGGCACCCAGTGGCAAGACGACGCCGGCTTCGCGGGCGGCCGAGGTAACGATGCCCATGTCCTTGTTGTGTAGGGCTAGGCGGAAGCCGGGAGCGAATTCACGGTCAAGGATCTTCTGGGCTTTTTGGTCCAGCACCTTCGAACCGGCCAACCCGCCACCTAGCACCTTGATCGCTGCGTCGGTGTCCACGCCATAGGCTTCGAGGAAGACGACCGCTTCGCTCAGCGCCTGGATGTTGGCGGCGACGATCAGCTGGTTGGCTGCCTTCACCGTTTGGCCGGAGCCCGAAGGACCCACCAGCACGATGGTCTTGCCGACGGCGTCGAGTACCGGCTTGGCTGCCTCGAAGTCTGCGGTGTCACCGCCGACCATAATCGAGAGCACGCCTTCGATGGCTCCGGCTTCGCCGCCGGATACTGGTGCGTCCAGGGGACGAAGCCCGGCTTCGCGTGCCTCGGAGGCGAGAGCTACTGCCACGTCCGGGCGAATCGACGAGTTATCGATCCACAGTGCCCCGGATTTAGCGTTAGCAAAAACGCCTTCTTCTCCGGTGACAACGCCTTGGACATCGGGTGAGTCGGGAACCATGGTGATGACAATGTCGGCGTCTTTCACGGCGTCAGCGATGGATGTGGCTCCCTTGCCTCCGGCGGCCACAAGGTCGTCGATGGCCTTGGGGCTGCGGTTGAATCCGGTGACGGTGAAGCCGGCGTTGACGAGGTTTTTGGCCATTGGTAGGCCCATGATTCCGAGGCCGATAAAGGCTACATTCTGTGACATGTTGTTCTCCAAAGTCTTAGGTGTGTGGATCTTTAGGCGTTGGCCGTGGAGGTGGTTAGCCAGTCGAAAGCTGTGGCGCGATCCTGCTTATATTCCAGGGAAACCTTGCCGGTGTAGCCCAGTTCGACGCTGCGGTTGATCCAGTCGAGCAGTGGCAGGTTTCCGGTTCCCGGGGCGCCGCGACCTGGTGCATCAGCGATTTGGATGTGGCCGAAGTCCTTGGCATGCGCTTCGATCAGGGCAGGGACATCGTCGCCATTGACCGAGAGGTGGTAGAAGTCGGCGAGTAGGGCGATGTTGTTATTGCCCTCAGTCTTGATTGCCTCGACAACCTTGAGGGCGTCGGCGGAGGTCTTCAGCGGGTAGGCTTCGGTTCCTGAGACTGGTTCGATCAGCACGGTGCCACCAATTTTCGCAACACCCTCGGTAGCGGCCAGAAGGTTCTTGATGGCCAGCTCGTCTTGCTCTTCGGGAGTGTAGTCCTCTAGGCGATTGCCGTAGAGGGCGTTGAAGGAGGTGCAACCGGTGGCTTCACCGATGGCGGCGACGACATCAACGTTGTCCTTGAATTCGCTGCAGCGTCCCTTCCAAGAAACTAAGCCGCGATCTCCTGCAGGCATATCACCGGCGAAGAAGTTCAGTCCGTCCAGCTGGACGCCAGCGTTGGACAGTGAAGCGATGAATTCATCAACCTGCTTGTCGCCGGGTACTGCTTCAGCAAATGGCCACCAGAATTCGACGCTGTCGAATCCTGCTTGGCGTGCTGCCTCAGCGCGCTCCAGTAGTGGCAATTCCGTCAGAAGAATCGAGCAATTCAGAGTGTAAGACACCGGATTTCCCTCCAAGACCATCGTTCCTAAGTTTCCGCTTTATGGAATTTAGGTTTTGCTTTATGAAAACAGTAAGTCGCCGCGCAATAAACTGTCAACCCTTAATCGCCGACTTCTTACATACTCTCCCGACGCTCATCTATAGCCAGCGTTGTCAGTCGAGGGGCGCGTCATCGTTGCTTAATATGCGAAACCCTCCCGTAAGAAACAATGAGAATCTCCCGCCTTGAGTCCAGCTAGAGGTCAACCGAGTTTCTTGCTCATTTCCGAGATATGAAATCTCGATTCTCTATTGCGGTAGCGTCTGCGCCGACTTACAGTTGAGGGGCAGGTGATGTGGCACACATCTCGGAGTGAATATTTCTAACTCAGGAGCAGCCATGAGCGCACGACTCATAGGAAGTCCAACAGGACGTCCAGACTGGCACCAGGCCTTCGTAGCCCAGCCAGTTGTTGGCACCCCCGCGGAGTTCTATCGGAACTTCGGCCAGCCGATCTATCCGTAACGCGTGTTCCGATCCCCTTTGTGGATCCACGCAACTGACCAATCACGAATAGACCAGCTTTTTGCGCATGCACGTTGGCAGCCCCGCGATTTTTTTGCACCCAAAAACTTTTGGTGGCTTTGCCCTGCCTTCAGCGTGCTTCTTGAGAAAAGGACCTCACCATGAGGCAAGAACTCTCGGAGACTGTTTCCTCCGAACCAATCATCGCGCCGACAACCGGCCAAGGCATAGACCCCGCGAACCCCCACGAACTCTCCCCCAGCCTTTACAACCAGGATCTGGCACCAACCACCCGTCAGGGACGCTCGTGGAACGCCTACAGCATCTTCACCCTCTGGGCCAACGACGTGCACTCACTGGGTAATTACGCTTTCGCCATCGGGCTCTTCGCCTTGGGCATGAGCGCAGGTCAGATCCTCGGCGCCTTAGGCATCGGGGCCGTCTTACTCTTCGCACTGTTGAACTTCTCCGGATTCATGGGCGAAAAAACCGGCGTCCCTTTCCCAGTGATGAGCCGTATCGCCTTTGGCATTAACGGCGCACAAATCCCCGCCCTCATTCGTGGAGCGGTGGCCATCGCGTGGTTTGGCATTCAAACCTACCTGGCTTCTCAGGTGCTTTCGGTGATGGTCATCGCCGTAGCCCCGGGCGCCGCAGGACTGCAGGATTCCAGTTTCTTGGGCCTGAACACCTTAGGCTGGATCTGCTTCGTGACCTTGTGGGTACTACAGCTGATCATCGTGTCCTATGGCATGGAAATGATCCGCAAATACGAGGCTTTCGCCGGTCCTGTCATCTTGGTGACCTTCTTGGCCCTGGCCATCTGGATGCTCATTGAGTCCGGGTTCAGCATCTCCCTGAGCACCGGCGAAACCAAAACCGGCGGAGCCATGTGGGCCTCCATGTTCGGCGCAGCAGCCCTCTGGGTCTCCATCTATGGCACCTTCGTCCTGAACTTCTGCGACTTCACCCGTGGCGCCCAATCAAAAAAGTCCATCGTCAAAGGCAACTTCTTCGGCATCCCACTGAACATGCTGTTCTTCGGAGCCATCGTAGTGGTACTGACCGGAACACAGTTCTCCATCAACGGCACCATCATCACCTCACCTTCGGATGTGGTCTCGGCGATTCCCAATACCTTCCTACTGCTCTTGGCTTCCGCGGCTCTGCTGGTACTGACCATCGCCGTGAACCTCATGGCAAACTTCGTGGCACCCACCTACGCGTTGACCAACCTCTTCCCCAAGAAGCTGAACTTCCGTAGCGCCGCCATGATTTCCGGGGTCATCGGGCTGGTGATCTTGCCATGGAATCTTTATAACTCCCCAGAAATCATCAACTACTTCCTCGGCGGCTTAGGGGCCTTGCTTGGCCCACTCTTCGGCATCATCATGGCCGACTACTGGCTGATTCGTAAGGCACGGATCAATGTCATGGACCTGTACCGAACCAATCCTGAAGGTACTTACTTCTTCACCCGGGGTGTGAATTATCGTGCGGTGGGTGCCCTGGTCATCAGTTCCGTCATTGCATTGGTGCTGGCCTTCGTGCCGGCCCTGCACGTGGTGGGGTCCTTCGCCTGGTTCCTCGGTTCGGGAGCTGGCGCTATCGCCTACCTAGCGTTGGCCAAGCGTCAACATGACCTTGCAGATATCGACGGCGAGCCCATCGCCGTGGCACCAACACACTAGGAGCGTCATGCGAATTCTCATTGTGAACGTGAATACCACTGCCTCCATGACCCGTGCCATCGGCGACTCAGCACGAGCCGTTGCCTCGCCGGGCACCGAGATTATCGAGCTCACCCCAGATTTCGGGGCGGACTCCTGCGAGGGCAATTTTGAAAGCTACCTGGCCGCACTGGCGGTCATGGACAAGGTCATGAGCTACCCAGAACCTTTTGATGCCGTCATCCAAGCCGGTTATGGAGAGCACGGCCGCGAGGGCCTGCAGGAATTACTGGAGGTGCCGGTGGTGGATATTACCGAAGCTGCTGCGTCCACCGCACAATTCTTGGGCCATAAGTACTCCGTGGTCACCACCTTGGACCGGACGGTTCCACTGATTGAAGACCGGCTGAAGTTAGCAGGCCTGACCGACCGACTGGCCTCGGTCCGCGCCAGTGGGCTCGGGGTATTGGAACTGGAATCTGACCCGGCGCGTGCGGTCGAGGCAATTGTTCAGCAGTCCAAAATCGCGGTGGAGCAGGATAAGGCGGAGGTGATCTGTCTTGGTTGTGGTGGCATGGCCGAACTCGAAGAACAGGTCCGGGCAGCCACCGGGGTACCGATCGTTGACGGGGTGCGTGCCGCGGTGACCATCGCTGAATCTTTGGTGCGGTTGGGGCTCAGTACTTCCAAAGTGCGCACCTATGCTCCCCCACGTCCGAAGGTGCTCACCGGGTGGCCGCTGAGTTCAGCTCTTATTACCAAGTGAATGCGCAGGCCTATCCCAGTTAGTGCACAGACTGCGCGTTTAGAGTTGTAAGTACCTCATGAAGGTGCGAGTGATGACAAAAGTTTTGGTCCCGATGCTTCGGCATCGGGACCAAACTTTTTTGTACGGCACCTAGGCGTGCCGCATATATGAAAGCCAGTTCTTAGTTGGCTTGAGCCATTTCCTGAGCATCCGCGTTTTGCTCCTGCTGACGCGAACGTTCTCCAAAAAGCGCCACGCCAATGGCCAAGACACCTGTGAACAGAACGCCTAGGCCAATGTGTACCTGCAAGAACCCAGCACCTGCGGCCGCACCGATAAGAATGAGCGCTACGGCCAGCAAACGCCGCTCCCAATGCTTGCCGCTACCGCCACCCAATGGGGAATCCGCGGCGAGGCCGGTCAACGTGGAGGTAACCACCACCGTGGTGACATCTTTAACCGCAAGGTGACGTGCGGTGGCCGCCTGTAGCCCCATGGCAGCTGCGATAAAACCAGTAACAGACAAGGCCGCAGCTTCAGAGACATTCTGTAGGCCAGCAAATAATGCGAGCGATGTCAGCGTCAAGCAAATACCCACCGCTGCGATCAGCGCGGTAGTGCGTCGACTCCACCCCGCAGCTTCGCGCTTTAATACTCGTCCGGCAATGGCTGCGCCGAGCACAAAACCCACCAAGGCGATAAGCGGCCCGAGTACCGGCAGACCGTCGGCGCCCATGAGTGCCATTCCAAGAATCACGACATTGCCGGTCATGTTTCCAGTGAAGACCCTGTCCAGACCTAGGTAGCCGACGGCGTCGATAATTCCTGTCGAAAAGGTTAGAACAAGCATCAAAATCAGATGTGTTCTCGCTGGGTCTCGGGGTTTGAGGGCATTAGGCATAGTGGTTTTCTTTCGCTGCGGTCGGATCTGTGCCTAGCGTAGGGCAACACCATCTGATCCCCCACGCATGTTGCGAGCACACTTCACATGCACAGTTTCGTTACGACGCCACTTTTGTCGAGCGCACAAAAAATCCCTGCAACCACGCGGATGCAGGGATAATTTGTCGACGAATTGTTTAGCTGATTGCATCAGCGATCGGCGTGGAACCGTCATAGAAGTTCACCGTAGCGCGCACTGCAGCTTCGGTATCTACAACGTGAGTGATCACCTCGGCCACATTCTCACGCGACACCTTGCCATTCTCTGGCGCAGGAGCCTGGCCATCAACATTGCCCTGTTCATCTGCCAGCTGGATCTGCTTGCTGGCAGGATCCAGGGTCAACGCACCGGGGCCAAGAATGGTGTAGTTCAAGTCGCTCTCACGCAGAACTGCATCGGCGTCATGCTTGGCCTTGGCATAGGTGTAGAAAGAGTTTTCTGGGTCAAGCTGGTCAACATCCACCAGAGCCCGCGAGTAGGAGACCATTACGAAACGGGTCACACCAGCTTGCTTGGCCGCTTGAATGGAACGAACGGCCGCGTCAAAGTCCACGGCTCGGGTACGTTCCTTATTTCCACCGCCGGCACCGGCCGAAAAGACGATGGCCGAGGCACCAGCGAAAGCATTGGCGAGCTGATCAACGTCAGCGTTTTCAATATCAAGTACCACCGGGTTGGCACCGGTCGCGGTGATCTCTGCGGAGTGGTCAGGATTGCGAATCAACGAATCAACGGCAAAGCCACGGGCAACCAACTTGGGAGCGGCCAGCAAGGCCACCTTGCCATGGCCACCAATAAGGACTACTCGACGTTCTTCAGACATGTACTACTCCTTCTGATCACTGTTCTTACTTCCCTACGGTGGGCATAACCCCACTGAACCAAAACCTATTCCCGCAACCGCTGGGGACACCAATCTGGTAATAGGCTCAATGCCAGTTCCGCTTCAATTTCTGTGGGCGTAGCCTCGAAATATAGCTTGAACAATCAACACAGGATGAACGCTGATGAAGCATAAAACCCTGAATCTAGAACTGAGCAATGATCAGTTCGCCGACCTCACCAACGCTTTGGAGGACCATCGGGACTATTTCAAAAAGCGGGCTGATGAAGCGCTGATGGGCTTCGGTTTAGATACCGGTTATTGGAAGTCGCGCGCCGAGGAAGTCCAAGAATTACTCGGGTTAGTCCTGCATTCCGCACGGCAAGAACAGCAGCGCTAGCACTTAACCTATGGCCGATATTGTTGTGTCCATTCGTTTTGGAGCATGGCATAGGAATACCCATCCAACCATTGGCCACTGCGGTGCAGACCGCTGGCTTTTTGATGGGATTCTCGGCGCATTCCCACGCGTTCCATGAGCTTGAAAGACGGCACGTTGGCGGTGAAGCATTCGGCCACGACCCGGCGTAATTTCAGATCTTCAAAACAAATCCGCAACACTTCGCTCACCGCTTCGGTAGCGTAGCCCTGTCCAGCAAATTCCGGGTCAAAACTCCAACCGAGTTCGGCTTCTACCGCTTAAGTCTGCTCGACTACCTCGCGTTGGCCCCACGCATCCTTGATGTACAGCATCACCGTTCCGATCAGCCGCGGGCCCTGCGCGGTTTCGATCTGAACAGCAATGTCACGGTCAATTTTTCCTGACTCAAGAAATTGTGTTTTGTAGGTTTCGAAATCTTCGGGTGCGGCGGTGATCCATTCAGAGACCTCGGGCAATTTGCGATAACTCCAGGTGGCTTCTAGGTCTTGTTCAACTAATCTGCGCAGGGTCAGCCGTGCTGTGGTGATCGGCCAGCGAACTTCGGCCAAGGAAGCAGTCATGATCGCATCATATCGAAACTTCGGCGCGATTATGACGGCTCAAGGCTAGCAATTTCCCGCTTACTTGACAGCTAAATAAAGAATATTTTTAGTGGTTATTTTCCGCCTAATGCCCCAGTCAACAGCTAGCTGACGCAAAGCCGCAGGCTAATTCACAAAAAATTGGGCTCAAAATTTCCCACAAAGTGACACAGCTGACAGTAATTGGATTTGCTTTCATTAGATCAGATAAGGCTAAGCTAATTAACAGATCATTCGCTCGCGCAACCAACGAAGGTTGCCATAACACGAAGGAAACCATGGCCTCCATGAAGCTTCGCGCTGCAGCTCTTCTTAGCATTGCCGCCCTGTCCCTGACCGCTTGCGGTTCCAACACCGATACCGCGGCAGATGACAACGCGCAGGACGCCAAGACCGTCACCTTCACCGACAATGACGGCGAAAAGAGCGTCCAGGTACCAGCCAAGTCAGTGGTTGCCACCGACAACCGCACCTTTGAGACCCTGGACGAGTGGGGCATCAAGCTCTCGGCAGGTGCCGTATCGCTCATGCCAGACACCATTTCCTACACCAAGGACAAGGACATCCTTGACCTGGGCAGCCACAAGGAACCAAACCTTGAGTCCGTGGTCACCGTAGATCCAGACCTGATCATCAACGGTCAGCGCTACACCCAGCACGCCGACAAGTTCAAGGAACTGGCTCCTAACGCCACCGTTGTTTCGCTTGACCCACGTGACGGCGAACCATTCAACACCGAGTTGGAGCGTCAGGTCACCACCCTGGGCGAAATCTTCGAAAAGCAGGACGAAGCCAAGAAGTTGGTTGACGACTTCGAAGCAGCCCAGAAGCGCGTCACCGATGCCTACAACACCGAGGACACCGTCATGGGTCTGATCGCTTCCGGCGGCGAGCTGGGTTACTCGGCACCAAGCACCGGCCGCACCGTTGGCCCAATGTTCGACTTCCTGAACCTGACCCCAGCACTGGAAATCGAAGATTCCTCCACCGACCACGAGGGTGACGACGTCTCGGTTGAGGCCATCGCCAAGTCCAACCCAGACTGGATCATCGTCATGGACCGCGATGCAGCCGTAGCCGCCGATGGTGCAGACTACAAGCCAGCCAAGGACCTACTGGAGAACTCCGAAGCACTGCAGAACGTGACCGCTTCGAAGGAAGGCCACGTTGTGGTCATGCCAGCTGATACCTACACCAACGAAGGTATCCAGACCTACACCGAATTCCTCAACGAATTCGCTGATGCTCTGGAAGCAGCCAAGTAATAAATATGCATTGCCCTCAGTTTTAGTGGCGACGCCGGATTCCGGCGTCGCCACTAAAACTGTTTTTCCACCACACTTTTTCACGGCGGCACCATGACAACCACGACCACACCGGTCAGGGCCAATTCCAAGGTCTTCACCGGCAAACTCGCCCTAGGCATTCTCGGAGTCCTCATACTCCTGGCCTTCTCACTCTTCACCGGCGTTTACGACATTTTTGGCAATGACGACGGCGCGCAAATGTTCGCCATCACCCGCATTCCACGCACCATTGCACTGGTACTCGCTGGAGCGGCCATGGCCATGAGTGGGCTGGTCATGCAATTGCTCACCCAAAACCGTTTCGTCGAGCCCACCACCACCGGCACCACAGAATGGGCCGGACTGGGGCTACTGACCATGCTGGTCCTATTCCCCAGCGCCAGCCTGCTGGCAAAAATGGGAGTGGCGATCACCTTTGCCTTTATCGGCACCATGGTCTTCTTCCTCTTCTTACAACGCGTTTCCCTCAAGGCCTCGCTGACCGTCCCGATTGTCGGCATCATGCTTGGCTCGGTGGTCGGCGCCTTCTCCACCTTCTTCGCGTTGAGTACCGATAAGCTGCAGTCCTTGGGGATCTGGCTGGCTGGTTCCTTCACCTCAGTGATCCGCGGCCAGTACGAAGTGTTGTGGATTGTCGCACTCGTCGCCGTGGCAATCTACATCGTCGCCGACCGTTTCACAGTCGCCGGTCTCGGCGAAGAAATCGCCACCAACGTGGGGCTGAACTACCGACGTGTCATGCTCTTGGGCACCGCCCTGATCGCCATCGCCACCGGCGTGGTCACCGTGGTCATTGGCAACCTGCCGTTCTTGGGTCTGATCGTTCCAAACATCGTCTCCTTGGTCCGCGGTGATGACCTGCGCAGCAACCTGCCGTGGGTGTGCCTGCTGGGTATCGCCATCACCACCGTCTGTGACCTTGTGGGCCGCACGATCATCATGCCCTTCGAGGTTCCGGTCTCCCTGATCCTCGGCGTCCTGGGTGCGATCGTCTTCATTTTCCTTCTGTTGAGGCAGCGTAAAGTTGGCTAATCTCATGACTACTCCCGTGACCTCAACGCACCATCAGGGGCGCTCTGCCGGTCCTCTCCCCACCGCCAAAATCCGCAAACGCTACTGGGTAACCCTCGGGATTCTAATTGCGCTGGCAGTGCTTTTCGCCTTTGGTTTGCTGGCTTGGGATAACCCCATGCCGGTGGGTTCCACCGGCTTCTGGGTGATCGCCAAACTGCGCGCCAGCAACATCTTGACCATGGTGATCGTGGCCCTGTGCCAATCTATTGCCACCGTTGCTTTCCAAACGGTCACAAATAACCGCATCATCACCCCGTCCATCATGGGCTTTGAATCCCTCTACCGGGTGGTGCAGACCGGGGCGGTCTTCTTCCTGGGCGTCGCTGGCATTACCTTCTTCACCGGGGTCGGCCAGTTCGTTTTGCAGGTGGCCCTCATGGTGGGTCTTTCCGTGGCTTTGTACGGATGGCTGTTGTCGGGCAAGCTCGGCAATATTCAGATCATGCTGCTGGTGGGCATCATCATCGGTACCGGTCTGGGCTCGGTATCAACCTTCATGCAGCGCCTGCTGACCCCCAGCGAATTTGATGTGCTCACCGCGCGCCTCTTCGGTTCGATGGCCAATGCGGATCTGAGCTATATGCCGGTTGCCATCCCACTGGTAATCATTGCCGGTGGCTATTTGGTGCTGTCCTCAAAGAAGATGAATATCCTCGCCCTGGGCAAGGAAACCACCATCAATCTGGGGATCAACCACCGCCGCGAAGTCATGAAGACCCTCTTCTTTGTGTCCATTTTGATGGCGGTCACTACCGCGCTGATTGGCCCGTTGACCTTCTTAGGCTTCCTCGTTGCGACCCTCGCCTACCAGCTCGCCGACACGTACGACCACCGCTATATTTACCCGATGTCATTCCTCGTCGGATTTGTTGTGTTGGCCGGGGCCTACTTCATCATGAAAAACCTGTTCTACGCCCAGGGCGTGGTGGGCATCATCATCGAAGCCGTGGGCGGCATTACCTTCTTGATCTTCATCCTGCGAAAGGGCCGACTGTGATTACCCTCAACGCTGTCAGCAAAAAGTACAGTTCTACCGTGGCCATCGGCCCGGTGACCCTAGAAATCCCCACCGGAGGCCTGACCGCGCTGGTCGGCCCCAACGGCGCCGGTAAATCCACCATGCTTACCATGGTGGGTCGCCTACTGGGCATTGACGAGGGAAGCATCGAAGTCTCGGGCTACGACGTCACCAAAACCAATTCCAAAGATCTGGCCAAGATCGTCTCGATCCTGCGCCAGGAAAACCACTTCGTCACCCGACTGACCGTGCGTCAGCTGGTGGGCTTCGGACGTTTCCCCCACTCCAAGGGACGACTGAACCAGCAGGATGAAGAAATCATCTCGCGGTCCATCGACTTCCTGGATCTGGTTGAATTGGAAGGCCGCTACCTCGATGAGCTTTCCGGTGGACAGCGCCAGCGCGCCTACGTGGCCATGGTGTTGGCGCAGGACACCGATACCGTTCTCTTAGATGAACCGCTGAACAATCTGGACATGAAGCACTCGGTCATCATGATGCAGCACCTGAAGCGTGCGGCCCAAGAGCTGAATCGCACCATCGTGATCGTGTTGCACGACATCAACTTCGCCGGTCACTATGCCGACTACATTTGCGCCATGAAGCACGGCAAGGTCGTTCAGTTTGGTACCCCGGAACAGATCATGCAAGATGAGATCCTTACCGAAGTATTTGAGACGCCGGTAAATGTGGTCCCAGGTCCCAATGGTCCTTTGGCGGTGTACTACTAAGGCTCAAAAGGCTGGTGCTCTAAGCTAGACCCGAATATAGAAGGACACTAGTGAACAGCACACTCTTAAACACCGGATGGCCCATGTGGGTCATGCTGGCAATAGTGGTCGGCGCCACGGGGATTATTACCAGTCGCTTCTTGGACCTGTCGGCGAAGAAGATCTTCTCGGCAGCAGGGCGCGCCCTGATTCAGCTGATTCTCATTGCCCTGATCATCAGTCAGGTCTCCACCTCGTGGATACTGACCATCGCACTGTTGCTCTTGATGCTGGGGGTCGCAGTATTCACCTCCACCCAACGCATAGAAACGGTGCGTTGGTGGGTCCCGGCCAGTGTCATCTTCGGTGGCGTCGCACCGGTGGTGGAACTCATGTTTGGCTTCGGGGTACTTCCGGTGACCCCACTGGCCGTCATTGCCGTCATCGGTCAACTCATCGGTGGCACAATGAGTGCGACAAACTTGGCAGGTCGACGGATCGAACAGGAGCTGAGCCAGCGCGCTGGTGAAGTCGAAGCCGCCCTGGCCTTGGGCTTCCCCGAGAACGCAGCCCGCAATCTAGTGGGCCGTCCAGTTGCTGCCGAAGCGCTTCTTCCCGGTTTGGACCAAACCAGGACTGTGGGCACAGTGACTCTTCCCGGGGCCTTTGTTGGTTTGGTCCTTGGTGGCGCCAGCCCACTAGAAGCGGGCCTAGTGCAGTTGGTTGTGCTCATTAACCTGCTCGCTGTCCAGGCGATTGCGGTGAGCCTTCTCGCGATGATGATTGAACGGAAAATTGGCGTGCGCGCCTAGCTTTACTTTCGAAGGGTGGTTTCTATCGATCATTGCCACACCCTAAACGATCAGGAGTTACAACGATCGTTAGAGCTGGACCACTAGATGAGAAGGATCAAGGGCGAAACTTACGAAGCTACGACCGGCCAACACCTTGGTGCCATACCCGCTCCCAGATGATAAGGATTGGGTCTAGGCTCAAGGACGCTGCCTCGTCCTAACAAAATATAGGCATGTATAAGTTCTTGTTATACGCCACTATATATTCACATACACGGGCAAGGCGTCGCTCCAACATGAGCTCACGCGCAATCCAGAGACCGTGCCAACTTCCAAAGTAGATTCGAAGCTGTGCACTAGCAGGTTTCGAGAAAATGTAGTCGCGTAAAGCCATCACTACACGCGACCACATTTTCCGTACGGTTTGTTTTCTAGCCCTTAAGCGAAGCACCGCCACAAATGGTCATCACCTGGCCGGTGATCGATTTGCCATGCTCCCCAGCCAAAAACAACACCAGCGCGGCCACATCGGCAGGATCCACCAACGCACCCAACGGCGGGGTAACCGGTGGAACTCCGGCACGTCGTGGATCCACCATCATCGGGGTGTCCGTCGGGCCCGGGGCTACCACATTGCAGGTGATCCCCCGCGGCGCCAGCTCCATGGCCCAACTACGCGATAGCCCAACAAGGGCCGACTTGGTCGCAGCATATTGGCTCTTTCCGGCAACACCACTCATGGTGCGACTACCAATCAGCACGATGCGCGAACCATCGCCCATCGTTGGTGCCAGCGCATTAACCAGCACCATGGGAGCCTGCACGTGAACCGCGTGCATACCTGCCAAATCCTTGGCCTTGAGCTCCCCCAAAGATCCTGTAGCCATGAAGCCCGCGGCATGAACCAATAGATCTGGAGTCGCCACTTGCTTGGCAACATCTTGAACTTGATTCAAATCGCCTAAGTCAACGTTTCGCCAACTAAACCGGGCATTGTCGATTCCGGGTTCTCGACGGCTCAGACCCGTAACCTCATAGCCAGCATCAAGCAAGGCAAGAGCGATCGCTTCTCCAATGCCTGAACTGACACCGGTCACCAGTGCGCTAGGCATCAGCGTCCACCTCCTGGGCACTAACCCATGACGGATCAATGCGGACGTACTTAATCGCCTGACGGAAATAGGTGTAAGCCAGGTGCAATGCCCCATCGGCACCCTCATGGATGGAAGGGTAGGAGAACTCTCGGTTCAGACCCTCGCGAGAGTTATTGGACAGGCAATAACCATCGCCTACTTCAAGGTTCCGACGGTGTGGCCAACTGTGGCCATTGTCCGTTGAGATCGCCACCGTCAGCGGTGCACGCGGGGTGCCCCAGAAGGCTTTGCGTACACCAGTATCTTCAGTAGCTACCGGTTCAAAGACCACCGGGCCATCAACGTTGGAGTCGAGTCCTTCATCATCAATCTCGTCATACAGAGATAGACGTCGTTCGGTCTGTTCATCGGCTTGAGAGTGGTTATAAATCAACGCCAGGCGTCCATCTTTCATGGAAACGAACTGAATCGATGAATTGTTATTCGGCAATTCGGTCGGCTCCGGCACGCTCCAACTCACCCCACCGTCTTCAGAACGCGAGACATAAATCCAGTCAGCCCAACGGCTGCGATAGAGTGCCAGCAGAGTGCCGTCGGCGAGCGCCGCAATGTTCATGTGCACACAACCGGTGGACCCCTCAATAATTTGTTCGTCCCAGGTTGCTCCGCCGTCGGTTGAGACCATCAGCGCGGAGTCATCAAAGTCTCCCACCCACTTTTGTCCCGGAACGGTGGCACAGCGGAAGACCGGCACAAACAGCCGACCATCAACCTCTACCGGTGGCTGACGGACAAAAACACCGCCGTGCTCGGTAGCGGCAAACAGAGTCTGCGGTTCTGACCAGGTGTTGCCATCGTCCATGGAAATACGACGGCGCACTTCTGAGGTGTCTTGGTTTCCGGCATGCTGGGCGGTGTAAAGCAGCCATAATTCTTCACCGTGACGGTAAAGAATCGGGTTCTGCTCCGAACGAGTGCTATCGAAGGACAACTGCTGTGCCGCTGACCAATTTTCTGCCCACTCTCCCTCGGACAAACGCTGCAAGGTGGAGAAGTAGATGCTGATATCCGCTACTCCTTCTTGGGTTCCGCCAAACCAGACACAACCCAGGTTTCCGTTACCCAGGGTCATCAAGTTGGCTGCGTGCGATTGCACTGTAGGTGCTGGCAGGTAGGCGTAGGCTAGCGGCCCGTCCTGATGGACCTGCCCGTCGGTGGTGATGGTGGAGAATTCGGTCAACGACATTGTCTGTTTCCTTGCTGTCTCGTTGGGTGGCTAGGAGCGAGCCTGCTGCAGGTGGGCTGCTGCCGTTGCTTCCAAATGGGTCAGGTCCGAAGCCACCGTGGCAAAGGTGTAGCCCTCGCCCAAGCGTTGCTGGGCCAAGTCACCGTTGGCATTGTGGATACCGGCGGCGATGCCGGCTTGTGTTGCTGCCGCGCTGACTCGCTTCAGAGCTGCTTCAAATTCATCCTTGATGGCAGGATCGCCGGGGAAAGCGGCACCGATGGCTAGGGCAAGGTCGCTGGGACCTACATACAGTCCGTCTAGCCCTTCAACGGCAGCGATTTCTTCGACGTTCTCCAGGCCGCCGGGGGTCTCGATCATGGCGAAGACCATCGTGGTGGCATCTGATTCTGCCGGGACAGGGCCCACACGTAGCGCAGAGCGCATTGGTCCGTAGGAGCGGATTCCGTGAGGTGGGTACTTGGCGTATTTCACCGCATCGGCGGCGTCTTGGGCATCATTGACCAGTGGCACAATCACTGCGACAGCGCCAGCATCCAATGCCTTACCAATGGCGGTGGCATTGTTGGCTTCTACACGCACCACACCGGAGGCCTGGCCTGAAGCGTCAATGGCCATCAGCCCGGTGAGCATACCGTTATAACCAATTAGGCCGTGCTGTGCGTCGAGGGCAACGTAGTCGTAGCCCAGGCGGGCGATGCGTTCGGTGGATACGGGTGAATCTAGCACTACCCAGTAGCCGACGGCCGGTTCACGGTCACGGATCTTACGGGCAAATTCGGTGGCAACTGCTGAAGTCATGGGGTGGGTTCTCTTTCTGTTTAGCGGTTGTAAGCAGGCATTGGGCCGTGCAGCGAAGCGGTGGCTGCGGCGGCGTGATCAGCGAGGGATTGTTCCAATGGCCCCTTGGCGATGGCGGCAATATTGGATTCCAGCTGGCTGGCTTTGGAGCCACCAAGCAGGAGGGAGTCAACACCCTGGTGGTAGGCCAGCCAGCGCAGGGACAACTCGATCAGGGTGATGCCGGCGTCCTTGGCCAGTGCTGTCAGTTCTTCGATGCCTTTGAAGAGGTCTTCATCCCAGTAGCGTTCGGTGTACATGCTGGCCAGTCGAGAGCTGCCGAAGCGTCCCTCTTGTGGTTGTTGCGCGAAACTGTGGCGTCCGGTGAGCAATCCACCACCGAGTGGGTTGTAGACCATGGTCTGCACCCCAGTAGCTTTCGCGAATGGCAAATACTCGGTTTCGATTCGTCGCGCCACCAAGTTGTACAACTGCTGCGCTACCACCGGCTGGGGTGCGCCCACGGATTCGGCAACGTGGCTGGCCTGAGCAATCTGCCAGGCTGCAAAGTTAGAAACACCCAAGGAGAGAATCTTGCCTTCTTGGTACAGCTTGGCAACTTCGCTTAGGGTGTCTTCCAACGAAGCAACGTAATCAGGCTGGTGGAGGTAGAACAGATCCAAACGGTCGGTGTTCAACCTTCGTAGCGACGCTTCAACGCTGCGGCGCAGAGCCGCCGGAGATAGTGGGGAATCCTCTCCGGCGTCAGCATGAGGCATCCCTGCCTTGGAGGCAAGGAACACTGAGTCGCGTTTGCCCTGAAGCAAGGTGGACAGCAGTTCTTCGGTAGCACCACCAACGTAAGCATTGGCGGTGTCGATGTGGGTAATCCCCGCGTCCAGAGCCACATTGAGCATTTCTTCGCTGGCTGCCGCGTCTGCGGTATCCCCGAAGGTCATCGTTCCTAGGACCAGTTGGGCCGGATTTTTCTCTTGCATCGTCTTTGTTTCCTCGTTCGTCAGTTGCTAATTCAGCTAGTCAGTCCGGCCAAGATGTGGCGTGGTTTCACGCCTTCCATCACGCTGGGGTCAAGGGCGGCCCGGCGAAGCCTACGCGTGTACTCTTCGGCAGGCGTGGTGAGCACTTGCTCGGTGGTGCCAAGCTCAACGAGCTTTCCACGTTGCATCACCATGACCCGTTGGCTAATTTCTTGCACCACACCCAGGTTGTGGGTGATGAAGACATAGGAGATCCCGGTGTCTTCCTGAATCTCGGAGAGTAATTTGAGTACCTGTGCTTGGACTGAGACATCCAGTGCGCTGGTAGCTTCGTCGCAGACGAGCAGTTCTGGTTTCGAGGCCAGTGCTCGGGCGATGCCAATACGTTGGCGTTGTCCACCGGAGAATTCATTGGCACGCTTATGCAACGCGGTTTCTGGCAGCCCTACCCGGTCCAAGAGTCGAAGCGCTTCCTTGGTGCGCTCACTTGGTGTTCCTTCTTTATGGATCCGCAGAGGTTCGGTGATGATCTGTTCAGCACTGTGGCTGGGATCCAATGAACCATAGGGATCTTGGAAGACCATTTGGAACTTGCGTCGCAAGGGACGTAGCTGCTTGTCATTGAGCGCTACCAGGTCGGTGCCATCGAGCAGGATCTGTCCGTGAGCCGGCTTGATCAGTCGCATGATGGATTTCGCGATGGTGGATTTACCACAACCGGATTCACCAACTACGGCTAGTGTTTCTCCACGCTGCACGTCGAAGGAAACATCATCGACGGCACGGAACACGCCATCACGTGTTGCATATTCAACGGTCAGGTTCTTAACCGACAAGAACGGTGCTTGCTGATTCATGATGCTCCCTTGGCAACCATCGAAGTTTCATCCCACTCACCGAGCCGAGGTACAGCCGAGAGCAGAGCGCGGGTATATTCTTCAGACGGTGCATCGACAATCTGCGCTGCCGGACCGGACTCAATGAATTTGCCAGACTTCATCACATGAATAGTGTCTGAAACTAGCCTTGCCACGCCAATATCGTGCGTAATCATCAAGACAGAAATCCCACGAGTCTGCTGTAGTTCCAACAACAAATCCAAGATTCCTGCCTGAACTGTGACGTCCAGGGCACTGGTTGGCTCATCGGCCACCAGTAGCTCTGGTTCGCTGGCTAGAGCAATAGCAATCAGCACACGCTGCAGCATGCCTCCGGAAAGCTGATGCGGGAACTTCTTCAGTTGCTCTTCAACCCGCGGAATGCGTACTTGTTCGAGCAGCTCCACGGCCTTGCTTTGCATCTGTTGTTTACCGGTAATACGTCCAGCAACCTTGATCGCTTCACGCAGTTGAGAACCAATGGTCGCCACCGGGTTCAGCGCAGTCATCGGGTCCTGCGGGATCAAAGCTAGGCCACGACCACGGAACTTCGTGATCGCCTTGGGGTTAGCTAAAACGTCTTCACCTTTGATCTTCACCTGACCAGATAACGCGGCCAGTCCCTGAGACAATAATTGAAGCAGTCCCATGGCGGTGGTGGACTTACCCGAGCCGGATTCGCCAATGATGGTGACCGTTTCGCCATGGCCAATTCGGAAGCTGACGTTATTGACGGCTTTGAAGATGCCGTTGTCGGTCATGAGTTCAACGGTGAAGTTTGAGACTTCGAGAACTGCGGTGTCTTGATCCTTCATCACTTACCCTCCTTCTTTGAAGAGCGGCGCAGGTTACCGTCACGCAAGGCATCACCCAGCAGGTTAACCCCGACCACCAGTACCACGATGAACAGACCTGGCAACGTGACCATCCACCACGAAGTGGTGATGTAGTCCTGACCATCAGAAATCAGGCGGCCCCAGGTGGAGAACGGACGCTGAGGTCCAGCTCCCAGGAAGGACAGGGCACTTTCTAGGAGCACTGCCTGTGCCAGCAAGAGCAGGATCACCAGGCTGGCCTGTTTGAAAACATTAGGGATCACGTGCTGAGCCAAGATACGCAGTTTGGGTAGACCCAAGGTCTTGGCCGCATCCACATACGGCTTTTCTCGTTCCACCAACACCAATGATCTGGTCAGTCGTGCGACTTCAGGCCATTGGGCGATGGCGATGACACCGGTAATCACTGGGATGGAAGGTCCGAATAGTGCCACCACGAGCAGCAACATCATCAGCAGTGGCAGTGACATTTGTGCTTCAAGCACACGGGAAATGATGACGTCGGCCCACTTGCCGTAGAACCCTGCAATGGATCCGAGGATCACACCGATGGCCCCGGAGACAACAACTGCCAGCACGCCGATCATCAGCGAGGTTTGACCGCCGAAGAGTACGCGGGCGAGCAAATCGCGTCCCAGCTGGTCGGTTCCAAATAGGTGCCCATCAACGAGCGGTGCTAAACGGCGGGCACCGAGATCCTGCATATTGGGGTCGGCAATGGGTAGGAGATTCGCCAGAGCGATCGGTACGACCACCACCAGGGTCAAGATGGTGCCCAGCCAGAGTTTGATCCGGGTTGAACGAGCCCGTCGAGCAGCCGAAGATTTCTTAAGCATCTGCTTGGTGACCGCTGAACTACGTGCGGATTGCGGTGCTTGTGTGGGGTTAGAAATTGTTGTGCTCATGCCGAAGCTGCCTTTCCGAGGCGGACCCGTGGGTCCAGCAGTGGGTAGGCCAGGTCGATCAATAGCTGAACCACCACGGCCAGCAGGGCGGTGATCAGCACGGTGGCCTGAATCAGGGGGTAATCGCGGGTTTCTAGAGCGCGGACGATCAGCGAACCCACACCGGGCCAGCCGAAGACTACTTCAACAACCACCACACCGTTGAGCATGGCAGCAAAGCGGGTACCCAGTGCGGTAAATACCGGAATTCCAGCATTTCCTAGAGCGTACTTCCAGGTCAGCACTCGTTCGCTGACGCCACGGGAACGTGCAATATTCAAGTAGGGTGCGTTGAAGTTGGTGACCATTTCACGTTTGACCATGCGTGAAACCAAAGCAATCTGCAGGATCGCAACGGTGATAGTCGGCAAGACGAGACCACCCCAAGTGGTGAAGCCAGAAGCTGGGAACAGTGGAATGAGCACCGAGAAACCGGTGAGCAGCATGATGCCTGTCCAGAAGTCAGGCATGGACTGTCCGGCGATGGTCAGCACGTTCACGCCAAGTTCGGCGTCCGTGTCTGAACGGCGTGCCATCCACATGCCCAGGGGAATGGCCACCAGGGCAGCCAACAAAATGGAACTGGTAGCCAGCGTCAATGTGTAGGGCAAGCGGTCCATCACTACCTGCACTGCAGGGGCCTGGAATGAATACGACTGGCCTAGGTGACCGGTGAACAACTGTCCGATGAAGATCACGTACTGCTGCAACAGTGGCTTATCCAAGCCAAATTGTTCTCGCACCGCGGCGAGCTGTTCATTGGTGGCCAGCGGGCCGGCGAAAGAGGCTGCCGGGTCACCCGGTGCCATACGGATCAGGAGGAAGACTACTGACACGGTGAGGAACACTGTCAGAAGTCCCTGCCCGATGCGTTTTGGAAGATAGGTCAACACAGCTCAGCTCTCCAATCCCACGCGGGCCAGCGGGTAGGCGTTGGCGGCGGATAGTTCCAGGTTTTGCACGCGGTTACGGCGGGCAAGAATTGATTTAGGGGTGAAGGCCCACGCGCAAGGCCAGGTATCCCACACTGCCTGTTGGGCGACCTTAAGGTAGTTGGCACGTTTGTTTGGATCTACCTCCGAGGCTGCGCGAGCAATCTTGCGCTCCACGTCATTGTTGACGTAGCCCTGGTAGGTGTCTCGGGTCTTTTCCTTTTCAGCGGTGCCGGCGTACATACCCTGCAACATCGTGATGGCTAGACCGGTGGGGCTGGAGAAACCATTGCCGAGCAAATCCCAGTCACCTTCCTTACCTTGGCGCCATTGCAGGATGTTTCCGCCAGGTTCAAATTGCTGGAGTTCGGTTTTTACTCCGATATCCCCAAACATCTGCACCAGGGCTTCCATGATGGCGGTGTCTGAAGGGAACTCGCCGGTCTCCCAAATGATCTTGAGTTTCAGGTCATCAACACCGAGCTCCGAAAGCATCGACTTGGCCTTGGTCGGGTCGTAAACGTAATCTCCAGTCTTGGCGTAGCCAAACAAACTGGTCGGGGTCACTCCCTGTGCCTGTTCCACCGTGTCAATGAGGACATCGTGGACCAGTGCATTGCCATCGATGGCGAACGATAGTGCTTCACGGACTTTCGCATCCGAGAGTGGGTGGGATTTTGGCTTGCGGAAGTTGTAGAAAATCTGGTTCAGGCGCAGAGATGAGGCGGTTTCGATGCTGACGCCCGGCAGCCCTTGCAACTGCTCCATGGAGTTCGGTGAAATCGAGTCGATCACGTCGACTTCGCCACTTCGAAGGGCAATGACACGAGAAGACTCTTCAGGAAGGAAACGAACATTAACCTGCTTGATTGAGGCCGCTTCGCCCCAATACTTCTCGTTACGGATCAGGGTGTAGGTACCCGCGCCACGGTCAAAGGCTTGTACAACATAGGGTCCGGTGCCCACCCCGGTTTGTAGTTCTTCTGCCTTGTTATCTTCAGCAGGAGAAATCAGGATCAATGCCATGAGCGCATCCAAGATGGGGATGGGACCCTTGGAATCTAGGTAGAAGGTCCGCTGGTCGACTTCGGTGACGGTAGGAAATTCCGGGAAGAAGCTGGCAACGAACGACCCCTGCACTTTCGCATACATTTCTAGTGCAGTGGCCACGTCTTTGGGCTTGACCGGGCGTCCGTCGGAATAGGTGATACCGTCACGCAGTTTGACGGTCCAGCGCGTATCTGAAGTCATTTCCATTGACTCGGCAAGCACAGGAATCGGAGAGATGTCTGGGCCGATGGCGGTGAGCCCTTCGCGGACCGCGCGCTGTACGGTGACCGCCGCGTCGAACTGGTTCAACTTATTATCCAACGACACCAAAGAACGGTTGAGGGCTAGGGTCAGCGTATCTTTGCCCGGCAAACCAGTAGGACCTGCACACGCGGTGGCACTGACACCCACCGCCGCAAAGAGCCCCGCGGCCCCGGCCAGCTTTAACAGCTGACGTCTGGACATCCCAGGAGCTGAGAATCGTCCGGTCATCTTCGACCTCCCAATCGACTTTCTGGAGCGCGTTGCCCCATTTGGATGCAGGGCCATTCACTCACCGTGATTTGTAACTCATGTCACTTTGTCACGGTTGCGCGAAATGCGCAATAGGCATAGCGCATTTCGCGCAACTGTGTCATGATGATTTCAAAAGCACACCGGCCCCCGGAAGATTCCGGGAGTAAATTCAAGGAGGTGACAAGCACCAAGATGACCAAGGATCACCAGAACTTCCTGATTCTCGCAGACGACTTTTCCGGAGCCTGCGAAGTCTCTTCACCATGGAACGAGTACGGATTCTCAACAAAGATTTCACTGGATTACACAGCGATCCCATCGAAGACAACGCATCAAAGCCTCGTTGTAGATACCGACAGTCGCTATCTAGAACCAACCGCGGCCTACCAGCGCATTCAGTCACTAAGCCATATGAAATCAGTCGACACCATCATCTTCAAAAAGATCGATTCATTATGGCGCGGCAATCTCAATGCAGAACTCACCGCCCTGGCTAACAACGGGTACAAACTGATCATCGCCGGCGCACTGCCACACATGAATCGGGTCGTTGAGAACGGCAAACCTCTCGTGGACGGACTTCCGCTTTCCGCGACCGACGCTTGGCAAGTTGAGCCACGTGAAGCACCGGAATCTATCGCGGAATTACTCGGCGATTTGGAGAGCACCCTTGTTTCTGACCCGAGGGATGAGGACTTAGCACCGCGCCTTCTTGCCGCCGTGAGCTCAACTTCAACAGCCATTCTCGACTGCGCGACGGAAGAAGATCTATCCTCCATCGCCAAGGCCTGGCTTGAGCTACGGGAAACTCACCCCGAGATATTTGAACGCAGCGTCCTGGTCGGTACGGGAGCTCTTAACGCGGCTTTGGCCAGTAGCTTAGCCTCGGCCACGACAGCTTCACCGCAAAATTCTGCACAGGAATCTGCCAACTCAAGCACCGCGGTTCGCCCAATTCTTGGGGTCGTGGGTTCAGCCTCCGGCCCATCAGGTAAACAACTTGATATTGCTGAGAACGCAGGGATTCCCTGCGAAGAGTCAGTAAATCAGTTGCCGTCACCCAAACCAGGCGAAGCAGTTATTTTGCGCGCAACGCGCAATGCTTCTGAGCCAGCACTTGTTCTTCAAGAACTACGCCAGCAGGCTGCCGGCTTTCTTGCCGAACACCCCGAGTCAGACCTCTTCCTCACCGGTGGAGAAACGGCCCGCGCGATCCTTGATGACCTCAACGTCACGTCGCTAACACCACTTGAGCAGCTAGAACCCGGAGTAGTCATCTCTCAAGCGTCCGATGGCCGCCTCGTTGGATCAAAACCCGGCTCCTTCGGAAGCCCAAACATACTCCCCCAAGCATTAACCGCCCTGCGCAACCTCCGCGCCCCTCTTTCACAGGAGTCAACATCCATGAGCACCACCACCCTAGATACACGACCATTTATCGCAGTCACCATGGGCGATGGATCCGGCGTCGGCCCCGAGGTCACCGTCGGAGCCCTCATTGATGAGAACGCCTACAAGATCAGTCGCCCGATTGTTATCGGCGATTGTCACCGCTTGAACCTTGGCGCCCAAGCTTTGGGTCTGGCAGTAGACATCGTGGAAATCACCGAAGTCTCTCAAGCTCAGTTCACCCCTGGTCGTATTAACGTCATCGACCCACACCTGCTCTCTGAAGACCTCGAATGGGGCAAGGTTTCTGCCGAAGCAGGTAACGCCGCCTATCACTACATCCGGATCGCTTGTGAGTTGGGCATGCGCGGTGAAATTCAAGGCATCTGCACCGCGCCACTGAACAAAGCCGCCTTGCACGAAGCCGGACACATCTACCCAGGGCATACCGAACTACTTGCCCATTTCATGGGTGTTGATGAGGTATCCATGATGCTTTCAACGCCTAAGGTCAAGGTCATTCACGTCACCACCCACATCGGCTTGATCGACGCAATCAAGAAAATCGAACCGGGACTGGTTGAACGCACCGTCCGCCGTGGTCATGAAGCACTGGTTCGGGCGGGCAATCCCAACCCTAAAATCGGCGTCTGCGCCATCAACCCGCACGCCGGCGAGAATGGCCTCTTCGGCTATGGCGAAGAGGAAGAAAAGATCATCCCCGCACTTGAAAAGCTTCAGGCAGAGGGAATTAACGCGATCGGCCCCCTGCCTGCCGATACCGCTTTCTTCCTAGCTGGCCGTGGCGACTACGACCTCATTGTCGCCATGTACCATGATCAGGGTCATGGCCCGGTCAAGGTTCTTGGCATTGAAGCTGGCGTGAACATCACCGTGGGCTTGCCCGTGATCCGTACTTCAGTTGACCATGGCACCGCTTTTGATATTGCCGGCAAGGGCATTGTTGAGGTGGGCAGCATGATTGAGGCTCTACAGCAGTCAGTGAATTTGGCATCGGTTCCGGTCAAGTAAAGGAACTACAGCAATGCCGATACACTCGGCGTAGCAGATTCACCGTGCCGGGAGGGAAAGGGACTCATGTCAACCAGCGCAAAGGTACGCCAAGGGCAGATCCTTGAACTAGCCAATACCAGTGGTTTGGCCAGTGTTGAGGAACTCTCCGAGCGCTTCGGCGTGACCGCTTCAACGATCCGTCGTGATCTTTCTCGACTAACCGTCGAGGGCAAGATCGCTCGGACCTATGGTGGCGCCATGCCACTGACGGCTCCGGTCATCGAGTCCACCTTCCGGCAACGCAACATGGAGAATTCTGCTGTCAAAAGCGCCATTGGACGCAAGGCACGCGCCTTGGTGTCCGAAGGGCAAACCATCCTGCTTGATTCAGGTTCCACGGTCGCTGCACTGGCCCACGAACTTCGTGATGCCAGCGAGCTCACCGTAGCCACCACCTCCCTTGTGGTGGTGGAGGAATTAGCCGAGGCGGAATCGGTTCATGTTGAATGCCTCGGTGGAACCCTGCGACATCGCAGTGCAGCTTTTGTGGGACCCTTGGCCGAATATTCTCTGGAGCGAATGAGCTTTGATTCCGTGTTCCTCGGAGCTGACGCGGTGACCCCTGAGGCCATCTGCGAAGCAGACTTGGTTCAGACGCGTCTCAAAGAAAAAATGGCTTCCCGAGCACAGCGCATTTTTGTGTTGGCCGACAGCTCCAAACTCAATCAGCACCCGTTCCACGCTTGGGCCATGTTGCCCGAAGGCTGGACTCTGATCACCGACGCGCAGGCTGATAAAACTCAACTCGCCCCCTTCAAAAAAGCCAACGTTGAGGTGATCATCGCGGGCTAGTCCCCCGCGGTTCACAACGTCGCGGCCGTGAAGAACCTACACCTTCGTTGTTCGTCGGTTCAGCAAATAGATCAGGTACAGACCGCCAAAGCAGACGGTGACCACGCCCACCGGTAATTGCACCGGGGCGAACAAGCGCTGGGCCAATAGATCACTGGACGCAAGCAATAGTGCTCCAACAAGTGCCGTAGGAACTAGTTGCAGTCCGGCACTTCCGGCGAGGCGACGAGCAATTTGTGGGGCTACCAAGGCGACAAAGGCAATCGGACCGGCCAGAGATGTCACCGCGGCAACAAGGAACACCGCCAGCACGACCAATAACAATTTGGTGCGTTCTACCCGCATGCCCAGCGCCCGGCACAGGTCATCACCTAGCTGCAGCATTCGAAGCTGCGACGAGTTAGCTAAGAGTAGCGCTGACACCAGCACCACAAGAATTCCGACTGGGGTTACCGACTGCCAGGTCAATCCGTTCAGGGTTCCGGCCCCCCAGACGGCGGCGGCCATGGCCACATCAAGTTCTGCGCGGAGCACCAAAAAATGGTTGAACGAGGCCAGCACCGAAGATATACCGATGCCCACAAGAATCAATCTGAACCCTGCGGTACCGTTACGCCAAGCCAACAGGTACACCAAGAGCGCGGTAAGCAATCCACCGGTCAGAGCTCCCAAACTGGTGGCAACAAATCCACCGCCGAGCACCGTAAGCGTGATCAGCGCGCCGGTGTAAGCACCGGTGGAAAAACCAATGATGTCCGGAGATCCCAAGGGGTTCCGGGTCAATGATTGGAAGACCGCGCCGGAGAGAGCCAAGGCCGCCCCAAAGAGCAATGCGGCCACGGCCCGAGGCATGCGCCACTGCCAGATGACCATGTTCTCAATGCCTTCACCCTGACCAAACAGTACTTTCAGCACCTGCCATGGCGTCATCTGATACTCGCCACCGGAGATCGCAAACACCGAAACCAACAGGCACAACGCCAGCAAGACCAGTACGGTGCTCGGTGCACGCAGTTTAGTTTTTACACTCACAGGGCCACCGCCTTACGTCCACGAGCAATCATGATCAGCAACGGTGCCCCGAGGAACGCCGCGACAACACCGGCTTGCAGTTCTCCGGGAAGCATCACTCGTCCGAGCATGTCGGCGCAGAGCAAAAGCATCGGGGCGATCAGCGCGGTAAAGGCCATGATCCATCCGGTATGTGCCCCGGCCAGTCGCCGGGCCGCATGCGGTGCCATTAACCCGATAAATCCAATGGCACCCACCGCTGCCGTGGACGCCCCGGCCAGTATCGTGATGGCCAGCAGCACCAGTATTCGGGTCCGTCCCACGTTAGTTCCCAGGGAACGGGCGCTGTCTTCGCCCAGCGCCAAGGTATCTAGCGAACGAGCGCAACTGGCCGCCACCAGGACACCGACTAAAAGACATCCGGCAAGGGTCAGCACAATTGAGGAATCGCGGCCCTGCAAGGAGCCGATGGTCCATGCACGCAACTGATCAAAGGCCTGTGGTTTAACCAGGGATAACGCGGTGCCTACACCGGTGAGCACCGCTCCGATAGCAACACCAGAAAGCACTAGCCGCACCGGATCACTGGATCCGGGCCTGGGCATTCCCACCAGATAAACCACGGCGGTGGTCAGTAGCGCACCGAGGAAGGCAAAGAGCACGTACCCGTTAAAACCCTGCACGCCGAGGAATCCTACGGAAACGACAATGGCCAGAGAGGCTCCGGCGTTAACTCCGAGAATTCCGGGTTCGGCTAACGGGTTGCGGGTCAGGCTTTGCGCCAGTACCCCAGAAATTCCCAAGCCCAGTCCTGCAAGTACAGCCAGTATGGCCCGCGGCAGTCGAGACTCAACAACGATGCTGCGCTCCACGGTGGCTTCCGTATCAGTCAGCGCCTGTATCACCACATCGATGGGCAAGGCTCGTGATCCGATAGCCAGAGATACCAAAACTAACAACAGCAAGATCACTGCCAACCCGACAAGAAGAACCAGCTGTCGACCGACGCCGACGGTGTGGGGCGCAGGGGTTGTGGGCCGTTTGAGATTAGCGCTAATGACCGGCGCCCTTCGTTTCAGCTAATGCGGGGAACGTGAATACTTTACCGTGTTTCTGTTTCAATGAGCGACAAAATGCTTTGGTTAGCCTTAGCAAAATAAGGTATATTTGCGATGTGAATTTTCTGAAGATCGGCTCCATGTGGCGCCGCACCATGATTTCGGCTACCGCCCTTGCGCTAGTCGGCCTGACCGCCGGTTGCGGCGCGTCCACCACCGATACCAGCTCCGGCAATAAGGACGTTGCCATCGGCGGCGAACACTTCACCACCGCAGATGAAGAGACCGCCAAGTTCGGTTCCGACGCCGAAGCAGGCCAGTTCCCCCGCACCATCACCCACGCCAATGGCACCACCACCCTAGAATCCAAGCCTCAGCGCGTGGTGGTTCTAGATACCGGTGAATTAGATGCCGTGGTCTCCTTGGGCATCACCCCGGTGGGCATTCCTTCCACCGAGGGTTCCAGCCCGATCCCTAGCTACCTGGCCGATAAGGTCAAGGATGCCAAGACCGTGGGCACCATTCAGGAACTGAACCTGGAATCCATCGCGGCACTCAAACCAGACCTAATCATTGGTTCTCAGCTGCGTGCCGATAAGCTCTACTCCCAGCTCAACGACATTGCACCAACCGTGTTCTCGATTCGCCCAGGCTTCCCATGGAAGGAAAACTTCCTGCTTGCCGGTGAAGCACTCGGCGAAGAAACCAAGGCAGTAGAAACCCTGAACGCTTATCAGGACAAGGCCACCGCCCTGGGCAATGACGTGCAGGGAGATCCTGAGATTTCACTGCTGCGCTTCATGCCAGAGAAGATTCGCCTCTACGCCAACAAGTCACTGATTGGTGTCATCCTGAACGATGCCGGGCTCAAGCGTCCAGATAACCAGAACATTGATGACCTGGCCGCGGAAATTTCCGCAGAGAACCTGACCGACGCTGACTCGGACTGGATCTTCTACACCTCCTACGGAACCCCTGAGGCGACCGGCGAAAAGGCCGCGATCGAGGGCCCACTGTGGAAGCAGCTCAAGGCCGTGCAGAATGATCAGGCCATTCGCGTGAACGACGACGTCTGGTTCCTGGGCCTCGGCCCAACTGGCGCCTCGCAGATCCTGGATGATCTGCGTAGCTACCTCGTCAATTAACTTCTCGCTTTCGCACCGAGATACATTGCCACTGCGAAGCCTGTGCTCAGCCCGAGCATAGAAAGCTTGAGTAACGTAGTAACTACCTCATTGAAGGTGCGAGTGATGATCGTTGAAATCCCCGTCGGTATAACCGGCGGGGATTTCGCTTTAACTTCGAGCTCGGCGCAGGACTATGCTTCCAGCCAGCTCACTTCCCCGGATTCCAGGTCATAGAGAGCCGGAACGATACGGGTTCGCTTCTCCTCCACAGCTTTGCTGATGATCGCCGAGCGTTCCACGAGTTGCCTGGCAACGGCGAGCGCATTAGCTTTCACCACTTGGTCCACCGCCTCGCTGCCGAATCCCGAAACCTTCTGGCGACGGGCTACCGGAGCGATCTGTTCTGCGAAATCATCCATTTCGCCGGGCAACGCGGGATCCTCCGGGTTGGCTTCCATGGCCTTGAGGGTTCCGGTCACCGCGCCGCAGGCGGTGTGACCGAGGATGACCAGAAGGGGCACCGAGTAGGGCGCGGAAACGGCGAACTCCATGCTGCCCACCAGGGTGTCATCCAGGACCGCACCCGCGGTCCTGGTGACAAAGAGGTCTCCGATCCCCTTGTCGAAAAGCATCTCCGGGGTGACTCGCGAGTCCACGCACCCGTGGACCAAGGCGAAGGGGCTCTGGTGTTCGGCCTGCTCATCACGCCGATGCGAATCCTGGTTTGGGCGCTGCACCTGCCCTGCAACGAATCTCTTATTGCCTTCGGTGAGTTCTATGAGCACATCGTCTGAGGTCTTGGGAGCGGAGACGTGTTTGGCGGTGGCGGCTTGTACGGTTTTCTCGTTCGCGCAGGCGCTGAGTCTTGCGAGCGCTAGCAGGCCGGTCGCACCAGCAATCAGCTTTCTGCGGCTGGTTGCGCTGGTGTTGACGACGCTGTCAATGGGTTGTGGCATAGTGCTCTCCGGTCGTAATTCGTGGGCACCTGAATGTCATTAACTCAGATTTTTTGGTAAATACCATCATGAAGTCTATTGTTCTGCATTTGATTCATAAACGAATTCCCGAATATTTCGCACCCTTGGACCGAGCATGACTTCACAACCCATCACAAAAGTGATTGACACCACACAGGTTTTCGATTTGGATGGACACTATCAATCGATTGATTGGGAACACAAGGTGGTGTCCATTGGAACTGGGAACAGTCCAGCAAGCGGCGGTCTCTTGCTTCGCGCAACGAGGCTTTGCCGCCACCGGAATCCGTGAACTCGGTTCCGCCGTGGGTCTGAATTCAGCCACGCTCTATCACTATGTCGGCGGCAAAGAAGAACTACTGGTAGGCATCATCAAAAATTGCCTGAACTCCATGATCGACGGTGCCCGTCAGGTCCTGGCCACCAGCAATGACCCCACTACACAACTGGCCCTACTCGTCGCCTTCCACGTCGGCTTCACCGCCACCAACCCCAAAACCTCGCGCGTCGCCGAACATGAAATGCGCGCCTTGACCGCCGAAAATGCGGCGCAAATGCAGGGCCTACGTGATGAGTACGAACAACTCTTTGCCCAGGTCCTTCAAGCAGGCGCAACGCAGGGCGTGTTTAGCACTGTGGATCTGGGCATCACCAGGCTAGCCATGATGGAAATGGGCACCGGAGCCTCCCACTGGTACCGCCGGGACGGCCGGCTCTCATTACCGCAAGTCCAACTGAACTTCATCGCCCTAGCCATGCGCATGCTCGCGGTGTCCAACGAAGCGCCACTGGCCAGCAAAGACCTTCCCACACCCCCGAACATCGCCAGCGAACCTGAAGTGAAGGACTGAAAAGTGAAGACGCTTTCTTCTCACCTGGATCCCACGGAATTTGAGCTCAACGCCAAAGCCAATGCACCACTACTCGCCGAATTACAGCAACGCCTTGCCCGCGCCGAGCTCGGTGGATCCGAAAAATCCCGTAACCGTCACAAGGATCGCGGCAAGCTACTGCCCCGCGAGCGCGTGGATCAACTCCTTGATGAGGGATCGCCCTTCCTCGAAATCGCGCCCTTGGCCGCCGAAGACATGTACGACGGGGCCAGCCCGGCAGCCGGCATGATCGCCGGCATCGGAATGGTGCACTCCCGGCACGTCATGATCATCGCCAACGACGCGACCGTCAAAGGCGGAACCTACTTCCCGATGACCGTAAAAAAGCATTTACGCGCTCAAGAAATCGCCCTAGAGAATCGCCTGCCCTGCATCTATTTGGTGGATTCTGGAGGCGCATTTTTACCCATGCAAGATGAAGTGTTCCCCGGCCGCGAGCACTTCGGTCGGATCTTCTTCAACCAGGCACAGCTCTCCGCCAAGAAAATTCCGCAGCTGGCTGCAGTCCTTGGATCCTGCACCGCAGGAGGCGCCTACGTGCCAGCAATGAGCGATGAGAGTGTCATTGTGCGCAACCAGGGCACCATCTTCTTAGGCGGCCCACCCCTGGTCAAGGCCGCCATCGGTGAAGTGGTCACCGCCGAAGAACTCGGCGGAGGCGAACTGCATGCGAAGACTTCCGGGGTGGTAGATCATCTGGCCGAAAATGATGAGCACGCGTTGATGATCATCCGCGACATCGTTGCCACCCTGCCACCAAACCCTACCCCGGCCTGGGACATCACCTCAGCGGTCACCGAACCACTGTATCCCGCCAGCGAATTAGCCGGCATTGTCCCGGTGGATGTGAACGCGCCCTATGATGTGCACGAGGTCATCGCTCGACTGGTCGATGGCAGCAAATTCCATGAATTCAAAGCCGAATACGGCACCACCCTGGTCACCGGGTTCGCGCAGATCCACGGCCACCAGGTGGGCATCATTGCCAATAATGGGGTGCTCTTCTCCGAATCCGCGGTGAAGGGTGCACACTTTATCGAGCTCTGCGATCAGCGGGGCATCCCCCTACTGTTTTTGCAGAACCTCGCCGGTTTCATGGTGGGCCGCGACTATGAGGCCGATGGCATTGCCAAACACGGAGCCAAAATGGTCACCTCCGTAGCCACCGCCCGAGTACCCAAGCTGACGGTCATCATCGGCGGTTCCTTCGGCGCCGGCAACTACTCGATGTGTGGCCGCGCCTACTCCCCACGCTTCTTGTGGATGTGGCCCAATGCGCGCATCTCAGTCATGGGTGGCAACCAAGCCTCCTCGGTGCTATCCACGGTCAAACGTGACGGGCTAGAAGCGGCCGGAGAAACCTGGAGCGCCGAAGAGGAAGAACGCTTCAAGGCTCCGATTCGTGAACAGTACGAAACCCAGGGCAACCCGTACTATTCCACCGCACGTTTATGGGACGACGGGGTGATCGATCCGGCCGAGACTCGCCGCGTGCTCGGCTTGGCCCTCGATGTCTGTGCCCGCACCCCACTGCCAGAGACCAGTTTTGGTCTCTTCCGGATGTAGTCAGGAGAGCTCAGTATGAACCCCCAACTCTTTGATACGGTCCTGGTGGCTAACCGCGGAGAAATTGCTGTGCGCATCATCCGCACCCTACGCACTCTGGGCATCAAATCCGTCGCGGTCTACTCGGATGCCGATGCCGGGGCCCTGCATGTTTCCCTGGCCGATACCGCCGTACGCATCGGAGCCGCCCCCGCGCATGAGAGCTATTTGAACATCGACGCGGTCATCAATGCCTGCAAAGTGAGCGGCGCCCAAGCGGTTCACCCGGGCTATGGATTCCTCTCCGAAAATGTGGACTTCGCTCGTGCCTTAGAGGCTGCCGGTATTACCTTTATTGGTCCACCGGTGCACTCCATCAATCTCATGGGCGATAAGATTCGCTCCAAAAATCATGTGCAGTCCCATCAGGTTCCGGTGGTTCCTGGCATCGCTGAACCCGGCCTAACTGATGAACAGCTTCTCGCTGCTGCCTCCGAGGTTGGCTTCCCGCTGCTGATCAAACCTTCGGCCGGCGGTGGTGGCAAGGGCATGTTCGCCGTGGAGTCCCTGGAGGACTTACCTGAGTCCCTAGCTAGTGCTCGGCGCACCGCGCTGAACGCCTTTGGCGATGACACCTTGTTCCTTGAACGCTTGGTGCGCAACCCTCGGCATATTGAGGTGCAAATACTGGCTGATAGTCACGGGAATACGGTGCACCTTTTCGAACGCGAGTGCTCGTTACAACGTCGCCACCAGAAGGTCATTGAGGAGGCTCCTGCTCCGCTGTTTGAAAACCTTGCCCAAGGGGCGCAGATCCGTGAACGCATCGGTGCGGCCGCGGTGGCCGCTGCCATCTCGGTGGGCTACGTGGGGGCAGGCACCGTCGAGTTTTTGGTCAGTGATGAAAACCCTGACGAATTCTTCTTTATGGAAATGAATACCCGGCTGCAAGTGGAACATCCTGTCACCGAAGAAGTAGTGCGTCTCAAGGGACAGAAACTGGATTTGGTGGCCTGGCAAGTACGCATTGCTGCCGGCCAGGCACTGGACTTTAGCCAAGAAGACACTTCCTTGGAAGGCCACGCCATCGAGGCCCGGCTCTATGCAGAAGACCCAGCATCGGGATTCCTGCCCTCGGTGGGTACGATCCTGAAAGTTCGTGAGCCACAGGGCATACGGGTAGATAGTTCACTGCGCGATGGGCTAGAAATTAGCGCCCATTACGATCCCATGCTCGCTAAGCTGATCGCCTGGGCACCAGACCGAGCAGCAGCCCTCAAGAGCTTGGATCAGGCCCTGGAACGCAGCGTCGTTCTAGGGGTGCTCACCAATAACGAGTATCTACGTTTGCTGTTGGCCGATGAGGATGTTCTCGCGGGCAAGCTGGATACCAACCTGATTGAACGCACCATGGACCGGTTCGTTTTCCGTACACCCGGACCGCGCGAGCTAGCTTTGGCAGCCCACCTTGCCTACAGGCAACTACCGGCCACCGCCACACCTTGGGGAGCACGTGATGGGTGGCGGGCACAGCGGCACCATGCGATCACCCAATATTTTGATGATGGCCAGGCACTGGTGGAAACCAGGCTGAAACCAACCACCGAAGGCACCCAGGTCACTATTGCCGACGAAGAATTTTCCGTAACCGAATACGGCACGGACATCCAGATCAATCAGGAACGCACCTTAATCGTGCATGCTTTTGCTCCCGATGAAACGCTGTGGCTCAACGAGTCCGGGTTCAGTGCCGCTGTGCGTAAAGTGCCCCGCGAAGAACTGTTGGAACGTCAGCTAGCAACACTTGCCAAGCAGTCGGGTCACTATTCTCCTGACGTTCTCAGCCCCATGCCAGGCACCGTCATTTCGGTGCAGGTCAGTGATGGACAACAGGTTGTTGCCGGGCAAGTACTGGCGATTGTGGAAGCCATGAAAATGGAGCATCAGTTACTCGCCCCGGCCGATGGCGTTGTTAGTCTGTCAGCGCTCAAGGCTGGCGACACGGTTAAGGCTCAACAGGTCATTGCCAGCGTTGAACCAAGTGAAGTCAAAGAACAGGAGCATTCGGCATGAGCGGTCCAAGAATTGAACAGCGCGGACTGTATTTTGATGAGCTGGTCCTAGGCGCCAGTTACGCGCACAAGCCAGGACGGACCCTGAGCGAAGCGGATAACATCGCGTTCACCACGATGACCATGAACAATCAGGGACTGCACCTCGATGCTGCGTGGGCTGCCACCCAGCCCTTTGGAAAACCGTTGATTAATTCCTTGCTGACCTTGAGTACCATGATCGGTCAGTCGGTAGCTCAGCTGACTGAGGGAACTATTGTTGGGCAGTTGGGAATCAACGATGTGCGTTTCCCGCATCCGATGTTTCACGGTGACACTCTTTATACGGAAACTGAAATCACCGAATTACGTCCCTCAAAGTCGCGTCCAGGTCAGGGCTTAGCATCAATGACGCACACCGGACGCAACCAGCACGGACAAATCGTTGCAACCGCCACGCGCACCTGCCTGATGTGGACCAAACAAGCCCACGAAGATTCCAAGAAAGCGGCTGACAATGGGTAATTTCTTGATGGGTCCAGGAATTCTTTTCTGCCCCGGTGACCGGCCCGAGCGTTATGCTAAGGCAGCGCAGCGCGCCGATGCTGTGATTATTGATTTAGAAGATGCCGTCGCCCCTGAGAACAAGGACGCCGCGCGAGTGGCATTAGTTCAAAGTTCTCTGGATCCAGCGCGCACCATCGTGCGAGTGAACCCGGTGGATACCGAGCACTTCGCCAATGACCTGCAGGCCCTAAAGCAAACCAACTACACCACGGTGATGTTGCCCAAGGTCGAGTCACAAGCCGAACCAGCACAACTGACCGACTACGAGGTGGTAGCGCTGTGCGAAACGGCCGCCGGCATTGCCAATGTTGCACAGATTGCGGCGGCGCCCAACGTGGTGGCGCTCATGTGGGGCGCTGAGGATCTGATCGCTTCACTCGGTGGAACCTCTTCACGCCATGATGACGGAAACTACCGTCAGATAGCTAGTTTTGCGCGGTCTCAAGTCCTGATCCATGCCGTAGCAAATAAGAAAGCTGCCATCGATTCGGTGTACTTGAATATCCCTGACACCGCAGGGCTATTAATAGAATCTCAAGATGCCAAGGCCTCTGGTTTTGCCGCCAAAGCGTCAATTCATCCGAATCAAATGCAGATCATTCGTCAGGCCTATGCGCCCACCGCTGCCGAGGTGAAGCTGGCCGAACGCGTTCTAGCAGAGGCTAAAAAGCATCCTGGGGTCTTTTCTTTGGACGGGCGAATGGTGGATGAACCTTTGTTACGGCAAGCGCAGGCAACCTTGGACAGCGGAAGGAAGTTTGGCTAGTCGCGCGCACTGGTAGTTCTGCCTATTAAAGGCCTCTGCCGAAGAACGTATATCACGGTCAGTAAACTGCCCAGGACGAGCGTAGCGATCGCCCATGGATTCCCTAGGTTTCTTTCCAAGATCCACGCCCACCCTCGAACTTCACCCACAGAATTACGAGCAAACGCTGAGGCAAGCAACAAATAAACTACCGGAACGAGCCCGGCGAGTCGCCGGGCTCCAAGCGCCCGCGCGGAGGACCAGAACAGCAAGAAGCCAACGACGTCCCTGACCAGTAGCCAAGCTGATGCGTAATCGTGTACAAACGTTCCTGTCAGGATCGACGTGAACACTACAACTGCGATAATTCCCACCGCCGAAACCATCGAATGTGCAACGACATTTCTTACTGACGTGGCCGTCCAAAACAACTCAGCAGACTGAATCATCGCGCCAGCTACCACTGCCAAAACCAAGCTAGGGATCACAGCCGCAGGCATGGATGATGGCCCCAACAACGAGCTAAGGAACGGTATGGGTAGATCAACATTCCCCGCCGTGGTTCCCGCTACGCTTGCCACGATGGCGACAACAATAATCACCCAATAGCGTCGTGCCTTTAACGCCCATGTCATTTGGTACCAACATTTACCGGTTCGGGAAGCTGGCATTTGCTGAGCTGGCCATATGCTGCCACGGCCCATTGTGCCTGGGACTCGTCGTCTAGCCTATTCAGCTTGTCCCACTGCCCTGAAAAATTAGTTTCTCCCGGAATCGAAATCGATTCTAAGGTGCTCGCATCTGGTAGACCTGCCCTTTCACTAGGGCTAAGTACCTGCTGAGCTGCCACCTGAACAGACCAAACTTTTAATACTTCTTCCCACCCGTAGATATCGGGGGAAGTATCTTCCGGGCACTACATGTAGGAAAGAGCCACAGCATAGGTGCTGGCAGCAGATTCTAGCGCGCTCCGGCGGGACTGCCCCGGAGCTGCCACAACGTTGGCAACGCCCGCTTTTGATAAGACCGGTTCTTGTTCAGTGCTAGCGGAAATGACTTTGTTGACCTTCGGCATTCCTTGGTTCTAGAGCGCCGCGAATGTGTCGGCATAAACCTGACGAGTATCGCCACGTGCCAGCTGCGTAGGAAAGAGACAGACCTCTGGAACAGTAGTAGAGCATTCAGTCTCCGAAATCGGGCGAGGTACCACTGGGTTTACTGCCACGTCGCGGGCGACAAAAATACCCAAAGATGTAGCCAGCACTATCGTCAACATACCTGCGGCTACGCGCAACCAGTTTGCTCGCCCACGGGGAAGCAGCTTTCGGTCGCTGACTCCCGATGCCAAAACAACAAAGCCGATGAAGCCCAGAATCGAAAACACCATCAGAGCAACAACTGCTGCGGTGTCAATGGTTTCAGTTGGGGAACAGCAACCGTCCAAGGCAAGCCCTGCCAAGTACCTCACTGGCACAAAATCAAAGGACCACGCGAATCCGAGCCACAGGTAGGAGACTGCCAAAGCCAACGGAACCGCAAAACGTGGTCGCATCCAAGTGCCGAGGAAAATTCCGATGCCAGCATGGAAGAGCAAAGCACAGAGCAATCCGATTGCGATAAGGACGGGGAAGCTATTAGGTGAGGAACCAGCTTTGCCCAAAAGTAAGAGAATCCCCACGAATTGAACGATGGCGCCAGCTACAAGGCTGGGCCACAGGCGGGCAGCAACAACTGCCATTTTGCCCCGCACTGCGGTCTCCATCATTCCTCGACTTGCCCTGTCACGCCCAACCTCTAAAGCAGCCGAGACACTGACTAATGACGCAGAAAAGATTAGCAATAAAGCCGAAGCAGCAACTGCTGCCTGCGCATTAGCGATAATGCTGTCTTCAGAAACATACTGTTGTACATACAACGCTGCTAGGACCACACAGGGAGCAAGAAGCCACCAAGCTGGACGCCGAGATATAGGAAGCACCCTTAGATCTCACCTTCAACAAACGTAGCGTAAGCCAGCCGAACTCGATCTCGAGGATCTACTGCGCTGGATGGCGCCACAGCCATAAAATCGCCAACGGTGCCACTAAATCTGACAGCTCCGTCAACAAGAACTACCACGTAGTCAAATGACCCATCGATGTCTTCGGTCTGGTGTGTGGAGACCACCGTAATTTGGTCATCATCAAGTGACGCCAGAATTTGTCGGAATCGATCACGCTGCCCGGGGTCAAGACCCGCTGTGGGTTCGTCGAGGAGCACCACACTCGCCCGGTGAATCAACGCACCAGCGATCCCCAGCCGCCGTTGTTGTCCCCCGGATAGCTCGGTCGCTTTTTTAGCAGACAATGCTTCTAGCCCGACTGAAGCCAGTGCCGTTGGAGCCGCTTCTTTCACTGCAGATCGCGACATCCCCTTTAACCACCCGGCATACCAGACGTGCTCCAAGACACTGAGCCCGGAGACAGGTGCAAAGTCTTGCGGCAACCACGCAACGGACCGGCGGTACTTACTCAATTGACGGGAACTGATTCGTTTTCCGCGAGGCGTCGACAACTCAACTGTCCCCGCGGAGGGGGAATTTACGCTGGCCATAAGTGACAGTAGCGTGGATTTTCCTGCACCGTTTGGACCCAACAAAGCCGTTCGTCCTGGCATGAAGGTGACGTTCAGATTC
This sequence comes from Glutamicibacter sp. B1, assembly GCF_039602135.1. Taxonomy (NCBI): domain Bacteria; kingdom Bacillati; phylum Actinomycetota; class Actinomycetes; order Micrococcales; family Micrococcaceae; genus Glutamicibacter; species Glutamicibacter ectropisis. Next base: position 3,367,973 of record NZ_CP125942.1, read on the forward strand.
TGTAAGATTCTGGCTTTAGAAGAATAGGAGTAGCTGAGTGTCGAAATTTCAATTTTTTGCATGATGCTTACTGGTAGGTGATACAAAATGTGCGCTGTTGACATGCTGAATCTCATCAAGATTCCGCAAGGCGACAGGCCTTACTCGCGCCGTTATCCGGAAAACAAGCTTTGTCGTCCTGCCCAATCTGGCTTCTGAGAGCGACGGTATTACCTAGTTGTTGGAGTCTACTTCTGAATTGGTTGCGGTTTAGCCTTGCCGAGCAAGTAACGCATAATGACCGATCCCAGAAGTCCGGCAAAAATGGCTACCAGAAATCGCCATGGTGCTGCAGGCCAACCGGCTAGGATCAAGATCAAGTTGGTTGCGACAGCAACGATTGCCCAAGCGACATACTGCAAAGAGAGACGAGCGCGCTCACTACGCCAGCTATCGCCCCGGAAGATCGCAACAATACTTTTCATAGCTTATATCTTCCCCTCTCCTACCGCATTTCAGAAACCCATCATTACCGCGCTGATGATTCAGATTGTCGCCCACGGTTGAGCCACTTCGTCACCAGAACTCGTCGCTGAATCCATCTCACCGCTATTGTTTTCTTCACTACCGAAAGTGAGCACATATTGACCTCTTCATCGCTGCTGCTGCGTCCGTTTTCAGGCACCGACTCAGAGTTTTTTGCCACCCTGGCATCAGATGAACGAGTGGTTCGCTTTATCGGTTACGGGAAACCGTGGAATCAGCAGGACATCGATGCTTGCATCGTCTCTGCACTGCAGCATGATGATTTGAATCAAGTTGGCGCATCGCGTTGGTTCGTGGCGAGTATGGCGGGGCAAGCGGTTGGGGTCGTCTTTTCCACCCGTCAGGAAAACAGCATTGAAATTGGATACTGGGTCTCCCCCGCGCACTGGGGACGTGGTGTTGGCGGGACGATGCTGGATCAAACCCTAGTCATGGTTCCTGAACTCTTTGGCCTCACGACGCTCAGTGCAGGAGTCGCTCCAGGAAATACGATCTCCGCGAAGTTACTCACCAAGCGCGGATTCACTCTCACCGTCCACACCGACCAGCTTGACCACTACGTATTGAGCCCACAATCAAACTGAGCATCAACGTCACCGGCTTATTCTCCGGCCAGCTTCGCTTTCTATACTTCTAACATGACCAACCCATCCACCCCAGCGTCTAGGCTCGGCGCCTGGCCTCGTGAGCCAGATACTGCCTTGGCACAGGCAACGGCCTTGCCCAGTGGAGCCACTTCATCATTTGTGATTCTGAGTGAAGCGCACGCCATTGAGGTATCTACGGAGTGGGAGCCTCATTTCCATGAGGCCCATGAGTTGTTGTGGGCACGCGAGGGGACGCTCACCGCCCAAATTGAAGGGCAGATCTTCACCGTATCCGAAGGGTACGGCTTGTGGATCCCCGCCAGAAAGCTCCACGGTGGTCGACTGACCGCGCGCATTAAGCTCTTCAGTGCCTTCTTTTCCCTTGAACGGACATCGCCCGCATTTAGAGAACCGACAATCGTCACGATGGAACCTTTGTTGGAATCTTTATTGATCCACCTCTCCCAGAAAGATCTCGACGAAGCTGCCCGGGCCAGAGCGGAGTCTGTAGTTTTTGACGTGCTCAAGCCTTCTGAAAACCAATTAGCACTGCGACTTCCCGATGACCCACGAATCCGCGCCATCGCCGATCAATTGTTAGCTCAGCCTGCAGATCATCGATCTCTTGAGCAGTGGGCAACGGACAGCGGCGTAAGCGCACGCACCATTACTCGGGCTTTCAGAGAATCCACCGGGCTGTCTTTTGCGCAGTGGCGCCAAGCGGTGAAGATTCATCGCGCCCTAGAATTACTGGCTAGCGGCGAAGGCGTTCAGGACGTATCGGATCTCTTAGGTTACGCGCAGCCAAGCACTTTTATTGACGCTTTTCGCCGCATTATGGGATCCACTCCTGGCGCATTTACTAGCGGAAATACGAATATTTGACCGAAAAACCTGATTATCTGTCAGGAATCATCGATTGCTGACAGTAGAGACTTAACTTAGACTTACCTAAGTGAAAATCCATACTCAGCACGGACGTATTTTGTCCTTTAACAACACCACGTGGCTGCCATGACCGCACACACGCTCAGTGCAACCGGTAGCATGCACGCCGAGAACGTTGTGCTGCGTTATGGCAAAACCACCGTGGTTGAGGGCGCCTCCATCAGCCTGGCGCCGGGAGAAATCACCGCGCTCATCGGTCCCAACGGCAGCGGAAAATCCACCTTGCTACGTTCCATGGCCAAGTTGCACGAGCGCGCAGCAGGGTCCATCACGCTGACCGGCCCACTCGGCCAACCACGTGAAATCAGCACCCTGAATGGGCGAGACTTCGCCCACGAAGTCACGCTCTTCTCCCAGTCCCATGCCACCCCTGAGGGCTTAGCGGTGGCAGATATTGTCGCCTTTGGCCGCCACCCACACCGACGCGGATTCGCCGGCCTATCCCCTGAAGATCGCGCCGCTATTGCACGGGCCATGGACCTGACCGGAACCACAAATATGGCTCACAAAGCTGCAGGAGAACTCTCCGGCGGTGAACTTCAACGCGTCTGGCTGGCCGTATGCCTCGCCCAACAAACCAATGTGGTGCTCTTAGACGAGCCAACCAACCACCTGGACTTGAGGTATCAAGTCGAAACATTGGATCTCGTTCATGACCTAGCACGAGAGAATGCTCTAGCCATCGGCATCGTCCTACACGATTTGAACCAAGCAGCCGCCCTAGCCGATTCACTGGTTCTGATGAACCACGGACAGGTTCACGCCTCCGGAACACCAGCAGAAGTCCTCACGGCCGAAAACCTCTCAGAGGTTTATGAGATCACCGTGCAGGTACACACCGATCTCAACACCGGAATGCTGCGCATTGAACCAGTCAGTCGCCACCAACAACGCTGACCCACATTTTTACTACCAACACCTACAACATCAAGGGAATTTCATGTCTACACTCGCACGTAGCACTGTCACCGGCCTGTCCGCCCTGGCGCTGCTTCTCTCCGCAACAGCCTGCGGTGTCACCGATACCTCCAGCTCAGAAGCCGCACAAAACACGACCGCCGCTTCGGCAAGCTGCTCGGAAGACACCACCAAAACCAGCACCGACCCAATATCAATGACAGACGACCTCGGACGGTCCCTGAACCTGGACAAGCCCGCCGAGCGCGTAGTAATCCTCGAATGGCAGGAAATTGAAGACGCACTGACCCTGTGCGTTAACCCTGTCGGTGTCGCTTCGCCCGATGGGTACAACACCTATGTCAGTGCCGAAAAACTGCCTGAAGGCGTTGAATCAGTCGGCGAGCGCGGCGAACCAGATCTAGATTCCATCTATGCACTGAACCCGGATCTGATCATCGTTGATGCCTTCAGCGAAGACGACCCTGTACTCTCCCAGCTGGACAAGGGCGACGTGCCGGTCCTCGCCCTGAAGGGCAATGATTCCTCAGATCCCATCGGCAACATGAAGAATGTCTTCTCTCAGGTTGCCACCGCCACCGGCCGCACCGAGCGTGCCGAGGCAGTGCTGAAGGAATTCGATGACCACCTGGCTCAGAAGAAGCAGGAAGTGGCTGACGTGAAACCTCAGACCACCGACTTCCTGTTCTTTGACGGTTGGGTTGAAGGCTCAAATCTCACCATCCGCCCGTACACCGATGGCGCACTGTTCACCGAGTTGGGCAAGGAACTTGGGCTGACCCCAGCTTGGAACGATGAAATCAATGAGTCCTTCGGCTCGGGTGGCGTGAATAAGGAATATGGGCTGGCCCAGACCGATGTGGAAGGCTTGGCCGGTGTCGGAGAAGCCAATCTCTTCTACTCCAACGATGCCGGTACCGGATGGACCACCGAACTTGAATCCAGCAAGATCTGGCAGAACCTGACCGCCGTCAAGGAAGGCCGCACCTACCAGTTCCCGAACATCTGGGGCGCCGGCGGACCAAAGTCCACCAGCCAAGCTGTTGATGCTTTCACCGACGCCATCACCTCCACTTCGAAAGCCAAGTAGTACACCGCTTTCATGAAGATTGCAGAACAAACCACACAGTCGCCAGCACTACCCAGCGGTGTTGATGCTCCGACTCCCGGAGCTCAACCATCGATCACCCCGGTCAACGGCACCCATGTCGCGGCCGGGGTGGGGGTACTGGCGACTTTGCTGGTCGCAGTACTCGTGGTCGGTGCCTGGCACTTAACTCAGGGAACTTCCGGAGTGGGGTTCTCAGAACTATTGCGGGCACTGACCGGAGATAACACCAGCGTAGGAGGGGTCCAAGCCTCCGAGATATTCACCGGTTCCCGCTTGCCACGCCTGTGCGCGGGCGCTGCGGTAGGGCTCGCCTTGGGGGTCGCAGGATCTCTACTGCAATCGGTGACCCGCAATCCACTAGCCTCGCCAGATACCTTAGCGGTCACCTCTGGCGCCTATTTTGCGCTCTGTATTGTCGCTGCTCTGGGCTTGAGCCTATCGACGCTGGCCTCCAGTCTTGTCGCCTTTGCCGGTGGTTTACTCGCCGCCGGCGTTGTCCTTGCGCTGGCCGGACGCAGTTCCGGAAGTGCCACCACCAGGCTCATCTTGGCTGGTTCAGCCATTGCGATGGCCCTGGAAGCTGGCAGCGGAATTGTCCTGCTGCTCTTTAAGGAAAACACCACCGGGCTATTCGCCTGGGGGTCAGGCTCGCTCGCTCAGCTAAATCTCGATGCCTTCTTGCGCAGCCTGCCGGTGATGCTGATTGCCTTTGCCGTTTGCCTGTTGCTCTCTCGCAGACTCGACGTGCTTTCTCTTGGGGATGAAAACGCGATGGTGCTGGGAATCCCGGTGCGATCCACCCGTATTTTCGCCCTCCTTTGCGCAGTGGTTCTTACCGGCGTCTCCGTTTCACTTGCCGGGCCTATTGCGTTTGTGGGTCTCGGCGCCCCGGTACTTGCGCGTCTACTCTCACGCAAACTCACGGTGTTACGTCGCCAGCTCTTTTTGCTCCCGGCGACCGGACTTATTGGGGCTTTACTGATCCTGTTAGCCGATGTAGTGCTCCGTGCGCTGCTCGGCGCGCAGGGCGCGGCATCCATTCCCACCGGTGTCCCCACTGCGGTCTTGGGTGGGGTACTTATTATCGTCCTCGCCCTGAGATTGCCGGAAGCTTCAAATTCGCGTAACCCGTTGCAGGTGGCCAGTAAGCTACGCAGCCGTCGTCGTTTCATCTTCGCCCTTGTACTGGGTGTGGTGTTACTGATCCTCGTGACGGTCATTGGATTGTTATCCGGAAGCATCTTGCTGCGGTTAGGCGACTTGGCCTTGTGGCTGCAAGATGCCGCGCCAACACTCATCGACAGGGCGTTCTCCGAACGTGCTCCACGAACCACGGCGGCCTTGTGTGCCGGTGCCGCACTGGGACTTGCGGGTTGCCTAGTCCAGGGCACGGTACGTAATCCGCTGGCAGAACCAGGAATTCTGGGCATCACCGCCGGTGCCGGATTGGGTGCGGCCATTGTGGTGACCATTTTTGGCGGTTCTCGATCCTTGCTGGTGATTTTTGCGGTGGTTGCCGGTTTGGCGACCTTCGTAGCGATCGCGGCCTTAGCCTGGCGTAAAGGCTTCTCCCCGGAAAGATTTGTGCTCATCGGCATCGGGGCGGGGTACGCGCTCTCCGCAGTCACCACCTATTTGCTGCTGAGTATCAACTCGTGGGAGACACCGCGAATCTACACGTGGCTCTCCGGATCAACCTACGGCAGAGAATTCACCGATGTTATCCCTGTAACCGTGGCGCTGGTGCTGGCTCTTCCAATAGTTCTGCTCATGAGCCGCAAGCTCGATCTTCTCGCTGTAGATGAGGACCTGCCCAAGGTTTTAGGTGTTGCCACGGCGCCCACCCGACTCATTGCCCTAGCCATCGCGGCACTGCTGGCTGCCCTGAGTGTGGTGGCCATAGGTGTTGTTGGTTTTGTTGGGTTGATCGCCCCGCACTTGGCCCGGTCCTTGGTTGGTTCTCGCCATCACCGACTTGTTCCAGTGTCGATTCTCTTCGGGGCGTTTTTGGTAGCTTTAGCCGATGCTGTGGGACGAACTGTGATTGCTCCAGCGCAGATTCCCGCCGGACTGGTGGTGTCCCTGCTGGGCACGCCGTATTTCATTTGGCTGCTCTATCGTTCACGTAGTTAGTGTTCATTGATCACTCTGCTTCGTCTCGACCACCACACAACAGAAAGTATTCATGACCCATTCATCGGCATCTGAGGTCACGATCCAAGACTTTGACCCGTCCGTACATCCGAAGCAAATGTCGCAGCTGGGTGCTTTGGAGGATGTTTGGGAGCGTGATTTATCCTCCGCTAATGCGAGGCTGTTAACTGTTCAATCAGTTGATGGTGTCCTTGAAGGATGTGCATTGCTCACGGCACGTTCTGCCGGTGCGTATGTGAAAATTTCTAGCGTTCTTGTGTGCTCTGAACAGCAGCGAAAGCGGGTTGTCAGTGAGGTTCTCAATGTTGCCCAGCGGCAAGGTCTTGCCAGCGTCAAATGGGAATTGTGGACGGAAGATCCGCAGCTTTTCGCCGTAGCCCAAGAGCTTGGATTCGAACGCCTCCCTTCTCCACGCAGGGCTGGGCAAGACGCCGGATCAGCGCCAGTTGCCGGCTTGGTTCATTGGTTGAACCCTGCCCAATATCTTCAGGCTCCCCACTACCAGCAAAGTGAGAACTTCACCTGCGCTGCAGTTGCTTCGCTGACCGCACACCATGAAACATCGAGCATTCAGACTCTTGAGGAACTGCGCATCGCAGAGCTGTTGCTGTGGCGTCAGGCCACCAACTTTATGGCCTGTGAACCAATTGAATTGGGGCTCACGCTGACTCAGCGTTGGCCGCAGAGCCAGGTGAAAGTGTGGCTGGATACTGATCAACCGGTGATGGTGGATTACTATCCCGAGGCCGAGCGTGATTGGCGTGAAATTCTTCAACGGCAATCACGACTTCGAGCTCATACCGAAGGGCTTGATATCAGCACTCAGCGTCTCGGAATTAGTGAGATCAAGGATGCTGTGGCCAATGGAGCCCGCGTATTACTTTTGGTGTCTCTGGACAAGATGTTGGGCTTTGACGTTCCGCATTGGGTCCTGTGCCACGGGGTGACCGGCACTGCAGAAAGTCCCGTCCTGGTCATCGAAGATTCGTGGGTGAATCAAAGCAGTTCCGAGAGCTGGGTTGATGCGACCTGTCTGCCCGTGGTGCCAGAAGAATTAGATGCCATGTCGGTGCTTGAGTCTCAACGCTACCGAGCTGCACTCGTCCTCACCTAGCGATCAGGCGCCCAGAAGCGCCCGCACCAATGCGAACATCTTGTTAATAGCTTCGGCGCCACAGGTTTTCACCTGCGGCGCCGAAGCTTTATGTGTCTTGCAGCCTTAGGCCACGACAACGTCCTTGGAAGCTACGTGGAGCTTCTTGTTGCCGTAATGCACGGCGAAGAACCAGGCAGCGCCGGTCACTACGTGGATCACGCTCAGGGTCACACCGGTGGCCACGTCTGCGGAGATCATGATTGGGGAGATCATCGAAACAACGGCGATGATCAAACCGATCCACTGGGCAACCTTGACGAAGCCCTTCTTAGCGCGGCCAATCAAGAAGACAACAAGGCCGAAGACCAGCAGTGGCAACCAGGTGAACTGCAAGATGTTGTCGAATCCGACAACCTTCTCAGGGTTGGAGCCCACCTTCATGGATGCGCCAGATGCGATACCGATGAAGAAGATAATGGCGTTGAGGTAGCCGGCGCCCAGTGCGGCGATGACGACCTGAATGAAGTTGAATGGGCTTTTTGGTTGTCCCTGAGCGGTCATGGTGTTCCTCAAAATTGTTGAAAGTCTTCAACAATTCTAGTTTCGTACACCAGTGTCACGGCTCTCATTTTCTAGTGACATCCACGACACTTAGCCACGCTATTCATTTAGCGGTTCAATTATCTTCAATCACCATGATGATGGCGCACACACCCATCGCCATAATCATCAAAGAGGTAAGTACCACGGCAACAACATCTGCACGAAGGCGCTCAGCGCGCACGCCCTGAAGCATTTTTCGGTACCGGGCGCGTTGCGAAAAGAGAATTCCGAAGGCTACAGCCGAGGAGAGTGAAAGCAACAAAATCATGCCCAGCCCATAGTGTGGCAACCACCTCAGGAACACCGCGCTGGCCACCAAAAAGGAGATCATGGTCCGGCTCCAAGCGATCACCGTTCGCTCAGGTTGCAATCCAGGATCGCTGACCTCAGGGGCTTCTTCCCTCAACTGCCCAACCCCAGAATAATGACCACAGCCGTCAGTGAGGCCAGCACCGCGCCGAAGGCTAATAAGGGCACGATGCCCGGAATCGGCAAAGGACGTCCCGAACGCATACTGCGCTCAACTCGAACCCAGCGAATGGCAGCCCCACCGGCAATCAGGATGCCGATGCCAATGATCAGTACAGCCAGCCAGGTGCGCAACGGTGTTGGAAACGCATCAGTCGCAAAAGCTTCAAGGGCCGTGCCACCGGCAAGAAATGCCAAGGAGGTTCGGATCCACGCCAAAAAGGTACGCTCATTGGCAAGGGTAAAACGTGGGTCAGGCTCTTTGCCCTGCGGCAATAACCAGCGTTCCAACCGGCTGCGTTCGTGCTCAGACATGACCCTCCTGAGTTTGTGCCAACTCGGCAAGCTTATCTGACCCAAAAGAATTCACGGTTTAAGACAGCTTGCCTTTCAGCGCAGGCTCCACACAGGTTCTGCGATCCGTTAAACACTGCAGGCCCAGCATCGGCAAAGAATGCTGGGCCTGCAAGATCAATCGTGGTTACTTGGAAGCTCCGATAGCCCAGACGCGTGGCAGCTCGGTACCGTTGACCGCAAGATCTCCAATCAAACGCGCCTTGAACACCCACGGATTGTGGTTGCCCGCGGTGCGCGCATTGCGCCAATGACGGTCCAGGTTCTTCGAGACACTGGTCGCCGAAGCGGCCAACGCATCAAAGGCATGGGTGATGGCGTTGAGCACCAACGGGGTGAGCACTACCTGGGCCTGCGCGCTGGCCAACTCGGCAGCATCATTGGCCGCCTCGTCATCTTCCAATGAAATCTGACCGGCCTGGAGCGCCAACGCCGATTCATAAGCGCCCTGCAAGGACTGCGAAACACGCTCCACGGTTCCCGCAGCAGCAAAGGCAGCCGCCGACACCTCACCAATCACCTGCAATAGCTGCGGATCCTCGGCCGCCACATTGGCTGCAGCATGGCTGAAGGTCCGCTTGCGAGCCTTCAGCTCAGCGGCGAAGTCACGCTCGGCAGCCTTAGCCGACCCGGCGAGCACCGCCAACAACACCTGCTGATAGAAAGCGGTCTGGTACTTAAAGCGCGTATCAAAGTCGATCAAATCTTCTTCGGCCACAATCGCATCGGTGAACGTGGAAGTTCCAGTACCGGTGGTGCGCTGCCCAAAGCCATCCCAGTCATCGGCCAACTCCACGCCTGGTTGGTGGCGATTCACTGCAGCGATGACGCGCTTGCCGGTATCGGTACGCTCGGCATAGGTGTCTAGCCAATCGGCAAAGATGGAACCGGTGGAGTAGTACTTGGTGCCATTGATCTTAAAGCCACCCTCGCCATCCGGGGTGACCTTGGTGATCACGTCCCCGACCTTCACCGTCCCGACTTCGGTCCAAGAGTTGCCCACCAATTCGCCATCAACAAAGCGTGCCAACCACTTATCGCGTCCCGGGCCCGGGGTGGCAATGAGTCGGTCTTCCACAAAAGCGAAGTGCGCGCGCAGCGCTTGGGCAATATTTGAATCGGCGGCGGCCAGATCAACAAAGAGTTCAAAGAGCTCGGGAAGCGTGGCCCCTGCCCCACCATGAGATTCAGGGACACGGATCGCGCCGAACCCGGCGGCAGCCAGCTGGGCAACCTGTTCATAGGGCAGTTCACCGCTGCGGTCACGTTCGGCAGCGCCGTCCGCGATCTGTTCAAAGAGAGGGGCGAAACGGGCTTTGAGCTGGTTCAACCGATTACCTGTGGCAAGTACAGTCATCTCAGTTTCCTATCTGTAGAAAAGTTTTTAGGTGTACAGCGACAGTGGCTGAGATTCTCCGCGGAGGAAGTACGCGCCGACCTCAATCTTCTTGTAGTCCACCGGGTCGTGCAGTGAGTGGGTGCGCACATTGCGCCAGAACAGGTCTAGGCCAACACTGTTCGCAGTCGACGACGATCCGGTGACTTCAAAGATCCGGTTGGCCACCTCAACGCCTACCTCGGTGGACACCACCTTCGCTTCAGCAATCTCAACAGCCAACGCCGCACGCTCGGGCTGCGTCACCTCCCCTGCCTTGGAGAGCAGTGCATCAAATTTGCGGCCCAGCTTTTCGGTCAACGCTGCCACGGCAGCAGTTCGTGCCTTGAGCTCACCCACGGTGCGCTGGAAGATTGGATCCTGGGAATAGGTCTCAGCCTGCGAGAACAGCCACGCGTTCTTGCGCCCCAACAAGATCTGCTTGCCACGGGCCAAGGCACCCTCAGCAATACCCAGGTAGAAGTTCGCGAAGGCCAGCTGGATGCCCGGGGTCAGTAGGGTCGAGACCGGCTCATCGGTGACTTCACCAAGAAGATCAGTCGGCTCGATGCGTACATTGTGATACTTCAGCGAGTTCGACGCACTCAGTCGCTGGCCTAGGTAGTCCCAGTCATCAACGATTTCTAGGCCCTCACGGTCACGGTCGATGATGAAGGCCAGCACCTGGCCCTTGCGTTCGCCCTCGGTGACTTCCGCGTTGATGACGATAACCTCGCCTACCCCGGAACCGGTGGAGAACCGCTTGGCACCATTGAGGCGGAAGCCATCACCCTCAGGCACGAGGGTCAACGTGGGATCAACCGGGTTGACCGAATCGCCCCACAGCCAGCCGCCCTCAACGGTGCGCTGCCACCACTGGGCTTGGGTTTCAGGCGCCGCGTAGAAGGCAATGCCCGACTGGTTCACGTAGTGGTAGGCCAGCAGCTGAGAAATTGAGCCATCGGCCGTTGCCAAGATGCGGACCGCTTCAAAGGCGGTCTCCCAGTGTGCCCCGGCGCCACCAAATTCGGTCGGCACCAGCAGGTTCAACAAGCCAGCTTCACGCAGTAACTGCACCTCAGCGAAGGGCTGAGCATTCTTGCGGTCGCGTTCTAGGGCGTCGGTAGCCAGCTGGTCGGCGACCTTTTGTGCGATCTCGCGCCAGTGATTAAGCTCGGCTTCATCGGCGGTGCCGGTGTAAGGCACGCGCGGTAGCTGGGTACTGATAACCGTCATCTTCGTTCTCCTTAGGACTGTGGATTCCGAAGGACGCAGAATTTTCTGCAGATCCATCGAACCTGGCGTTAGCACTTACTGCGGGATGCAGGTTTGCTGCGGCGTCGCGGAGCCAGGTCTCTCAGCCGCTCTGGATGGTGTGTTCTTTCAGTGAATCACCGCGCGATGGCTGGCGGAAGTCACGAGGTCACAGGACGGAACATCGTCATTTTTCGACACGTTCACCGCTCTGAAACGGTAATAAAATTCCGTCATATTTACTCATATGTCATTTGGCGCCTAAAACAGCCTCTGGGATTTGACTAGCCTTGGAATCTGCTGCGGAAGCTTGGCCAGCATAAGCCCCACGGTAGGCCGCTGCCGGGTGATCGTCAGCAACTCGTCGTTGTCCTTCTCCGGCCAAATATTCGCGCAGCGTATTCCCTTCATAGCCGGCCCAGGTTCGTCCACGCTTGCGTAGCTCCGGAACCACCAAGTCGGTGAATTGCTCGAAGGATCCCGGGGTGATGGCGTAGGCCAGGTTGATTCCGTCCAGCCCGGACTCATCCACCCAACGCTCAATTTCATCGGCCACTGTTTCGGCCGAACCCACCAGGACCGGGCCGATGCCACCCACGCCGAGGTAGTCGGCAATCGAATTCGGTGTCCACTTCTGTTCTGGGTTCGCGGTGGTAAAAATCGACAGGGCGGAGCGGGCCGCGTTGGTCTCCAGATATTTCAGTTCTTCATCCACCGCGTACTGGCTCAAATCCAAACCTGACCATCCGCCATAGAAGGTCATAGCCCCTTCACGTGAGGCATAGGACTGGTACTCACGGTAAAGCTTTTCTGCCTGCGCATCTGAATCAGCCACCACCGTCGTCATCAGGGCATAAATTTTTGCAGCATTTCGAGGCCGGCCCACCGCTTCAAATTCGTCACGGATCGCATCGGTCTGCCTGCGGGTGACGGCAGTATTAATGGAGTTCAGGAAGATCCCTTCGGCATGTTGTGCACCGAAGCGACGACCACGAGATGAGGCACCTGCCTGGAAAATCGCCGGCGTACGCTGAATCGATGGCTCTGAAAGGTGAATGCCCGGGACATTGAAGTGCTGACCTTGATGGTTAATCGGGTGCACCTTGCTCGGATCGGTGTAGATCCCACGTTCCCGGTCCTTGACGACTGCTCCCTCTTCCCAGGAGCCTTCCCAAAGCTTGTAGACCACTTCCATGAATTCATCGGCAATGTCGTAGCGTGCATCATGATCTAGCTGGCGGGTCATCCCCAAATTTCGTGCCGCCGACTCCAGATAGCTCGTCACCACATTCCAGCCAACCCGGCCACGGGTGAGGTGATCTAAGGAAGAGAATTTACGGGCTAACGCATAAGGCTGTTCATAGGTCAGCGCACTAGTCACCGCAAAGCCAAGGTTCTTGGTAGCCGCGGCCATCGCGGAAACTTGCATGAACGGATCATTCAATGGAACCTGATCAGCATCTAATAGGGCTGGGCCACTGGAGTTTTGGTACACATCATAAATGCCCAAGACGTCGGCCAAGAACAACGCATCAAAACCACCGCGTTCTAGGGTTTGCGCCAGCTCCACCCAATATTCCAGGGTGTTGTATTCATCGGCTCGATTCTGCGGATGGCGCCACAGTCCCGGGCTCTGATGGCTCACGCAGGTCATGTCGAAGGCGTTGAGGTGAATGCGCTGGCTCATGAGTTACTGTTTCCTTTTCCTGTGGTTGATATGTGCTTCTTAGCAGTGCGCAGCTGGGCGAAAATCCCGGTGGACGATTGACCCTGGTTTCGCCCGAGCACGACGGCGGCGAGCAAGATGGCCAGCAGTACGAGTCCACGGGCCAGGTCCTGGAAGAAGAAGGACAGTCCGATCAGGTTCAGTCCGTTATCCAGCAAGCCAAAAATCACTACACCAATCAGCGTTCCGCCCACGGACACACGCCCATAGCGAGAGATCGTGGCCCCGATGAATACCGCCCCGATGGCATCCATCAAATAGGCCTGACCACTGCCGGGAACATAACCATTGGAGCGTGCGGCCAACACGATGCCGGCAAATCCGGCGATCACCGCACACAACAGATAGGCACTGGCGATCAGCGCATTAACGCGCAGCCCAGAGATCTTTGCTGCGCTAGGTTGTTCACCGGCCACGGTGAGCTTGCGTCCATAGCGGGTAATGCCCAGTAAGAGCGCCACCAGCACAGCGATGGTGACCGCATTAATAATGGCGGCATCAATGTTGAGGAAGTATCCCCGACCAATCACGGCAAAACCATCGGGTACTAGGGGTGCCGAAAGATAGATCGGTGCCCCACCACCGGTAAGCAGTTGTTGCACGCTCGTGCCCACAAACCACACACTCAAGGTGGCCAAAAACGCTGGGATCTTCAAAATGACAATGAGTAGTGCATTGACCAGTCCCACAGCTAGGGCGAAGAGCAATCCACCCACGACGGCCACCCAGGCTCGGTACCCATCATTGATCAGCCAGGCGCTAGCCAGAGCTCCCAAATCCAGGGCCACCCCAATGGACAGGTCAATGCCGCCGGCGCGCACCACGAGGGTCAGGCCAATAGCAACTAATGCCAGCAAAGCCACTTGCCCCAGGATCCCCACCAGGTTTCCGACACTAAAAAATACTGGGCTGAGCACCGAGAAGACGATCAGGATCAATGCCAGCGTGGCTGGGGCAACCAGGCGAGAAGCCTGAAGGGTGCCACGCTTCCTAGGCCCCTTGGCCGGCGGGGTCAGCGGTCGTGGAGCCGGCGGTGCGCTCAAGGTCTGCGTGGTATTCATCGGTTGTTCCTTCCGCGCAAGGTCACGCTGGCCAATACCAGCAAGATCAGTAGCCCCTTGGCCGCGCCCACCCATTGGCTGGCCACACCCAAGAGGGTCAACCCGTTATCAAGGGCGGCAACAAAGACCGCAGCCAAGATGGTGCCCACAACGCTGACCAACCGCCTGCGCGAGAAGATCATGGACATGTAGGCGACCAGAATGATGTCCAACAGGATTTGGGTTCCAATTCCGGGGACCGCGGCTGAAAGCCGAGCCACCAGCAGTGTTCCGGCGATCCCGGCCAATGCGGAACTGAGCACGTAGCTAGCCAGGCGATACTTGCGCGGATCCAACCCAGCCACCCGGGCTGCCGTCGGATTCTGGCCCACGGCGTAGGAATTCACACCCCAGCTCGTTTTGCTATAAACCCACCAGCCCACGACGCCGACGAGCACCATCAACCAGGCTGCCAGAGGAATGCCGAGGAATACGCTGCTGCGGGCAGCTTCAAAAAAGCCACCTGTTACAGCGATCTTGAGGTTTTGGCTGAAGACCAGTTCGAGGGAGGCTGCCACTCCCATGGTGGCCAAGGTGGCAAGCAGCGGGCGTAAACCCAAGGTGACAGAAATGCCGTTGATAATACCGATCGCGGTAGCGACCAGCACACCGTAAAGCACCGCTAAGAACCCCGGTGTTCCGCTGGCCGCCGCCAGAGCGGTGACCGTTCCAGAAAGTCCTGCCACCGCACCGGTGGACAGATCGATACCACCATTAAGCACATCATCCCCGCCGGCGATGATGACAATGGCCAGCCCCACCCCGGCGATGCCGAAGACCGATGCCTGGGTCAAGATGGTGAGAATATTTGAAGCAGTCAAAAAGTACGGCGAACCGAAAATAAATAGCAGAAGCACAGCGGCAATACCGGCATAGCCAATCCAGGCCGCGAAGCTTGGTTTCTTGGTACGCACCGAGCGCTCGGCGCTCACGGGATCTTGGCTTACGGGAGTCAGGGTAGAACTCATGCGTTCACCTCTTCGAGTGGGTTTTGAGCAGCTTGCCCGCTGGAAGCCAACTGCAAAATCTTTTCGGTACTCGCCTGGCCAGCTGGTAGTTCGGCGATGATACGCCCGCGATAAAGCACCAGTACCCTATCGGCGAGCCCCACAACTTCTTCCAGATCCACACTGACCACCAGCGCCGCGGCCCCGTCCTGAGCCAATTGGGAAATTTGCGCATAAATATGTGCGCGACTTCCGACATCCACACCGGAGGTTGGCTGGTCTAAGACCAGCACGTCGGACCCCTTGGCCAACCATCGGGCCAAGACGCTCTTCTGTTGGTTACCGCCAGATAGACCGGAGGCTACTGCTTCAACATTGGCCGGGCGGATATCTAGACGTTGCACCAGTTCCTTGGACACCTCGCGTTCTTTGCTCGGATCGAGCAGGCCAAGTCGGCGGCCCAGTTTGCGTAGGCTTGCGGCGGCAATATTTTCGCGCACCGTATTGCGCAAGAAGATGCCATCTTGGTGCCGGTTCGACGGGACGTAGGCTCCAGAGCGGGAGACAAAATCAGCGGCAGAAGTGACCGCTTTGCCATGTAATAGCGCGGAGCCTGTGTGTGCAAGGTTGCCGGTAACGGCATCGGCCAGCACCTCAATTCCCGACCCCAGTAGTCCTGTGACTGCGACGATTTCGCCAGGCGCCACCGTGAGGTTGATTCCGTTGAGCTTTCCCTGCACCGATAGTTCAGCTAATTCAAGTACCGGGGCATCAGCACTGGTTGATGCCCGAGTTCTCTGGTGTGAAAACTCATTAACTTGGTTACCGAGCATCAGCCCGATGACATCTTCAATGCTGTCTCCGGCCGCGAAACTTGCATCACCGACATTTTTGCCATTGCGTAGCACCGTAATTCGGTCGGTGATCGATTGCAGTTCTTGTAGGTAGTGGGAGATGAAAATAATTCCCACGCCCTGATCGCGCAGGTGTCGGACGGTGCCGAAGAGTTGTTCTACTTCTTCGTTGGCCAAGGGCGCTGTTGGTTCATCTAGGATCAGTACCTTGGGTTCAGCTAGCACGGCCCGGGCAATTTGGATGAGCTGCTGCTGGGCGACGCTGAGCTCATCAACAAACGCTGCAGCATCCAATTCTTGTCCGGTGGTGCGCAGGATGTCGGCACGTGCTGCTGCCTGCACTTTGCGCTCGTTACGCCACAGCCCAGCACTCTTCGACGTGCCAAGGTACAACTGTTCGGCAACGGTCAGACGGCCAGCCAAATGGCGGTCCTGGTGAATGACTTCAATACCCAGCGCTTCGGCATCGGCTGGGCGGCGAATGGACACTACCTTGCCAGCAAGTTCTATCTCTCCGGAGTCTAGAGTGTATAAACCGGTGAGGATTTTGATCAGTGTGGACTTCCCTGCACCGTTTTCACCTACGAGGCCCAAGACTTCTCCGGCTCGAAGTTTCAGCTCTACTTTTTCAAGCACGCTCACGGTACCAAAGGATTTGTTGATACCGCGCATGTTCAGCAGTTCATTAGATCCCGTTGTCATTGCGCACCTGATTCACATTGTCCTTGTCAACAAAAATCGGCTCGGCGTAGCTGGTGGCTGGTACCTTGTCGGTTTGCCCGTCGAGGAAGAGCGCGATGTTTGTGGCCGAGGTGGCCGCAATTTGCTTGGTGGGCTGAGCAACGGTGAACTGATATGAGCTCTGTGGATCTGCGATGAGGTCCAAGGCTCCGGGCTCTGCGTCCACGCCGTACAACTTGATGTCGTTATCTGTCGGGTCGATGGCCTGCGCGGCACCGATCAGTGGCATGTCCCAGCAAGACCAGATCGCGTCGACTTCACCTTCCGGTAGCCTGCGCAGTTGATCCTGAATCTGGTTCTTGGCATCTTCGATCGTGCCTTCGTACTTGTCCTGTAGCTCAGGGGTGATCTTCTCAATGTTTGGGTAGTCTTCCAGCACCAGATTCAGACTGTTGTAGCGAATACGGCACGGAGTCACACCGGGGAAGCCGTTAAAGACGAGAATCTTGCCTTTGCCATGTAGATCTTCAGCCATGGTGCGCGCCAGCGTGGTGCCGACATTCCAGTTGTCGCTGGTGACGTTGTTCTTGGAGTATTCGCTCTGGAAATCGATGGTGAACAGTGGGATACCGGCCGCATCTACCTTGGCCAGCGCAGGGGTTAATGTCTGGGCGTCGCCCAAGATGACCACGATGGCATCTGGTGATTGGGTAATCAGGTTTTCGACATCAGAGACGTGTTTTTCGTCTTTTGCTTCGGCCTGGGTGGCAATCACTTCGCCACCGAGTTCTTTGACCCGTTCTTGGATCTGCTGATACACCACGCGCGAGTAGTCGTGCAGGATGTCCTTGGCAGCAATTCCGACTTTTTTACCTTCGAGTGACGGCACATCGTTCAGTGACTGTTCCGTTTGTGGGGTGGTGTTTTGCGCCGCTACCGGTGCCACGTCAGGTCGTGGTTCCTTGAGCGAGCAACCGGTCAGCAGTGTTGCTGCTGCCATGGTTACTGCCAATAATTTCAGGGTGTTCGGGCGAGTGCGAGTCATGCCGTCCCTCTCTTAGACATAGTGAACCGAGGGATCCCGAACTCAAAGTTGCGCTTCGCTACCCGGGAATTCCATCGCTCCTGGCGTTAGCACTTTCTGCGGGTTGCAGACTTGCTGCGGCGTCACGGAGCCAGGTCTCTCAGCCGCTCTGGATGGGTATTCTTCGAGTTAAACATCGATCCGATGGGCGTGCCATTAACGCGTCACCGGAGGGAACAAAGCGTCAGAACTCTTCACAAAACACGGGTTCATCCGGCCAAAAACGGTGTCAGAAGTGCCGGAGTCACGTCATATTTCCGCATATTAAGCTCTGCGGATGAGTTGCACGTCTAACTGCACTGTTCAGTTTTCGTAACAGGACGGGTGTTGAGAAATATGGCCACTGTATAGACTGAATACAAAGTCACCATCTAAGGGAAATTTCAATGGACCCAATGAACACCATCAGTCTGATGTTTGGGCTGGTCATACTGACCGTGACCGCCAGCATTTTGGCTCCGATGACTGCCTCGGGCCAGCTCAAACGCAACACTGCGGTAGGCATCAAAACCCGTCACACCTTATCGAGTGATGAAGCGTGGTTGGCTGCTCACCGCCATGCCGCACCCACGCTCAGAATGACAGCGTGGATTGGATGGGTACTGTTGGCCATCGCCGCAGTTCTTTGCTTTATGCAGAAATTCCCGTGGGCGCTGACCGTGACCGCTGTCGGCTTCTGCCTCAGTCTTTTGCTTTTGCTCGTGGCAGGATTCCGCGCCAATAAGATTGCCAAGCAGTACCCGAGTAGTTAGTCGCTAGTGTCTCTCGTGGCGAAGATTCGGCCGCGAAGGATCAAAAATATCCATCTGCCAACAGGCTAGTTGCATTAGAAGATCTGTAATTGCCCCAAGGCAACTCGCGCATAAATCGCGTGCTGTAGGCGTAACGATTCACTGGTGAGGCGCGTATCCACACCGGTGACCTGCCCGATACGCTCCAGCCTCTGCATCAGCGTATTGCGGTGAATGTGTAAAATCTCGGCCGCTTGAGACATCGAAGCAACGCTTGCCACCACCAAGAGGGTTTTTGCTTGTTCTTGATTCAATTCCTGCGCAGGCATCGCAAGATATTTGAGGTTAGATACCGGTGTGCGGGCGATAGCCACCGCGATCTCTTCAGTCCACAGTTCACGATGCCCCTGATCTGGAATCAGTTCAGGACGTGCCACCAAGGTGCGCAATACTTCCGCCCGGGCCAAGAGCTCACCGACATCTGCCATCCCCGGGCCGCCAAGATACCGATCATCGGGTCCAACAACGCTTTGGCCATGATCTTCACTAGCCTTGCGAAGTCTCCACCTCGCGCCAAACAACGTCACCCAAGAGGTACTTACCCCTTGGGTTCCTGGCTGTGCAAAGGCTGACTCTTGCCCTGCCGCTTGTCCTTTGCCGACTAGACACACTTCCAAGTGCAGGTGCCCGCTGAGCCCATGTGCCTGAAGCATCCGGCCAATGATTTCCGGTGCGACATTCCCGGCGAGCAAGGCGGAAAGAATATCCCTGGCTTCGGCTGCCCGGCGAGCGCTACGCGAATGCTCACGTTCTTGGGCGACCAGCAGTTGCACGGTCAGCGCAATCAGCTCAGCTAGTGGTTCCACCTCATGGGGTGCACCGGTAAGTCCAATGACTCCACACACGCGGTCATTAATCTTCAGCGGAAGATTCACCCCGGGCTGGGTCCCGGCGGTTTCATCGCCGTGAGTGACTCGGATGACCCGCTGGTCTCGAAGCACTTCAAGGCTTCCTGCGTGCAACGTTCCGATGCGCGAGCTATCACTGGAGGCGATGATTATTCCATGCTCATTCATGATGTTCACATGGCGATTAATCGTTGGTGAAATGGTGTCGACAACCTTTTGCGCTAGTGCGCTGGCTAGTCGTGGTTGCTCCATTTCGCTCATGAAGTCATCCTAGCTTCCTGCCCCAAAAACATGGAGGACTCACCGCGACGCGCATCAAGGTTTCGCACTTTCGTCCTTCACCTTGCCGCTGGATGATGTTAGGCTCACCCCAGTCAAGTATCGCAAGGAAAGGTTCACCATGAGTTCGGCGATCAGTTACTTAACCGGGGGTTTCCTTGTCTCCTTGCTCGTATCGCTCAACATGACCTGGCACCAGCGTTTACCTGGACTACTTGGCCCTGTACTGATCGCGGTGTGCCTGGCGGGGTTAGTTGCCTGCCGTATCTATACCGCCAAGAACCAACCCCACTGGCAGGATCCACGCGAAGTTTAGGCTGCGTCGCGCTCGCGCTGCACTGCTTGAACCGTGTTGGTGGTGTCCGGGGCAAAGGCGTATAACTTTCCATCTGCCACGTGCACCCAGAAACGACCGCAGAGGTCGGTTGTTTGGTTCTCAGCGTTTTCTGGCCACCAGTCAGCTTCGAGAGTTCTGGTTGACGAGATTTCTTTCGCCTCAAAGTTTTTGGTTCGCGAATCCGAGGCGTAGGCCTTCTTCAGCTCTGCTTCCGATGGCTTGCCAACGGTGTTCAGTGCTAGACATTTATCGCTTGGCACGTCTGCGCTGTAGTCCATCACAAAGATTCTTTCCATCCCCGTATTGCGCTGCATCAGCTTGATGTTGCTTCCGCCTTCTGGCACCCAATTGGGCAGTAGTCCGGAGGAAACAGCCTCTTGGGAAGACTTGGCAGTCTTTTCAGTGGATTCATCATATTTGTCCGTCATGAGGTCTGAAACGGAACAACCGGAGAGCGCCAAGGCCATGGGTGCGGCGAATAATGCGGTGGCGACATACTTTTTCTTGATCATGATTCCATCGTAGAAATCGACCGCCACTAGGCACATCGTCTTCCTGTTGGAAAAGATCGCGCTACGCTTCATCCCCTCGGTGGAGCAGTGCTCAACATTTCTCCTACTTCACCGCCTAAACTGACAGCATCGACGTCTCGTTCCAGGAGTGATCACCCATGGCGCCCACCGAAAAGATTGCCGTCACCGGCTCCACCGGGGCGCTCGGCTCCCTCGTTGCCCACGAACTGGCAGACCGGCGCATCCCGCAGCGGCTCTTGGTCCGCGACACATCCCGGGCGCCGAAACTCCCAGAAGCTACAGCCCACAAGTTCGACTATGCAGATGCCTCCACCAGTACCAAAGCTTTAGAAGGTATTGAGGTGCTCTTTATGATTTCCGCCCCGGAGAGTGAGCACCGCATTCAACTTCACACCAGCTTCATCGATGCAGCGCGTGCCGCCGGGGTGAAGCACATTGTTTACACCTCTTTCACCGGCGCAGCACCAGATGCTGAATTCACGCTGGCCCGCGAACACTTCGCCACCGAAGAGTACTTGCGAACTTCCGGGATGCACTTCACCTTTTTGCGCGACAGCTTCTACCAGGATTTTTTGCCGGCCTTGGTAGGAGACGACGGAGTCATCCGCGGACCTGCTGGCGATGGACATTTCGCGCCGGTGGCCCGAGCAGACGTGGCACGTACCGCCGCCACCATTCTGGCTTCGCCTTCCGAACACGCCAGCGCCACCTATGAGCTGACGGGACCGCATTCCCTGAGCATGCATGATGTGGCACAGATCCTCAGTGCCGCACGGGAGCAAAGCATTACCTTCCACAACGAAACCATCGAAGAGGCCTATGCTTCGCGCTCCAGTTATGGTGCACCGCAGTGGCAGCTTGATGCGTGGGTGAGCACCTATACCGCGATTGCCAGTAATTCCATGGCCAAGGTCAGCGACCACATTGAGATCATCACCGGGGCCGCTCCCCGTTCCTTCGCTGACTACCTGCGCAAATAGGTGCGCATGACGCTAAAGGCGGTGCGTTCGATCAGTTCTGGGGCCTGATCCGACAGTTGCTCTAGGCTCGCTGGCTCG
The DNA here is from genome assembly GCF_039602135.1 of Glutamicibacter sp. B1. Classification (NCBI taxonomy): domain Bacteria; kingdom Bacillati; phylum Actinomycetota; class Actinomycetes; order Micrococcales; family Micrococcaceae; genus Glutamicibacter; species Glutamicibacter ectropisis. The sequence goes on from NZ_CP125942.1 coordinate 3,389,604, forward strand.
GAAGCAATGGAGTAGGCCGCCAGGATCCCCGCCTGATCAAGCTCCTGATCGCTCAATGCAACCGATCCGGCCACCACGATCACCTCGGTCGCTTCACCCGCCGCCTGAAGTACCCCGCACACCACTTTGCCGTTCAGGGATTGACTGTCCAGGCGTCCCTCACCGGTAAGGACCAGATCCGCGGCACCTAAGATGCGGTGCGCGTCGAGCACCTGCGCCACCAACTCCCATCCGGGGGTCAGCTCCACTTGGAAGTACGAGGCCAGGCAGATCGCCAAACCACCAGCGGCACCCATCCCAGGCTGTTCCTTGAGTGTCCTTCCGGTATCTGCTTCAAGTACCTGGGCCAACGTGGCTAACCCACGATCTAGCACCTGCACCTGCTGGGCCAAAGCCCCCTTCTGCGGACCAAACACCGCCGCCGCTCCCTGGTCCCCGAGCAAAGGATTGGTGACATCGCAGGCGATCTGCCACTGCACTTTTGCTGCTCTTGGATCCAAATTGGAAACGTCAATTTTTGCCAGCTTTTCCAACGCACCACCACCTGGTGGCAGTTCTTCTCCATGCTCATCCAGGAACGTGGCGCCCAGCGCGCTGAGCAATCCGGTACCGCCATCGGTGGTGGCTGAGCCGCCGAGGCACAAGATGATCTGTTGCACCCCGAGGTCTAGGGCTCGTAATACCAGAGGGCCGAGCCCCGCGGTACTAGCGTCTAAGGGTTTGCGTGGCACATCGCTGACCTGTGGCAGGCCGGCTGCTTCGGCGGCTTCCACAACAGCGATCTTCTGGTCCTTGGATAATCCCAGTCGTGAGGTGACCGGGCGGCCGAGCGCGTCGGTGGTTTCCACGGTGATTGCTTCGGTGCCCCACGCATCGATTAGTGCTTCTAAGGTTCCTTCGCCACCATCGGCAAAGGGCAGCGCGGTGATTTCAATCTGCTGGTTGCGGCTCTTCGCCGCCTTAGATACTCCCTGTGCCAAAGCTTGTGCCACTTCGCTGGCTCGGGCGCTGCCTTTAAAGGAGTCAGGAACGATCGCTACGCGCAGCAGGTCATGATCTGCTCGGATCATTTTCTGTTCAGAAGTCATGTTTCCCAGCTTAGGGAACTGGGCCAATGACGCCTATGGTCAATTGCCCGGAGTTCGCGAGGGAAAAGTGGTACGGCTATGTGCATCTGGCCTTGGCAGGTACGAGCAGATCTTTGAAGCAATTTTTAAAGCATGAGAAACGTGAAGCTGAACCAAAGGGATGGCACAGAAAGCGTGGGTAGTGTTTAAAACACCTCATGAAGGTGCGAGTGATGATCGTAAGAATTCCCGTTGGATATTGCCCAACGGGAATTCTTCGTTAATCAGCTTCTGCATTACTCAGCCTTGAGACCTCGTCGCATCTGGCTATAGTCCTCAATGTCGTTATTAAAGCGGTGAAGAAGATGCGCGAACTGGTCAATGTCCTTGGCGCTCCAGTCCCCCATAATCTGCTCAAGCGCATCAATGGAGGTACCTCGGGCGTCGGCTAACTGTTCGTTTCCATAGCGGGTCAGTGCGATCTTGCGCGCGACGTGCCCTTCTGGGTCGGGGATGCGTTCGAGGTACCCGTCCTTGATGGCCACCGTCACCTGGCGTTGCAGGGTTGAGCTGTCGAGGCGCAGGGCGTGGCTCAATTCGGCAATAGACATCGGGCCGGAGCCATCTATGCGGCTCATGATCAGGTACACGCTGCGATCCATGCCGCTGGAGTGGCGGTGTTGGGCGATGGTGTAGCGGCTGAGCAACATTTGCTCGTACTCAATATCCGCGATGCGGCTCTTTGATCCGGTTTTTCCTTCTGGCATTTTTCCATCTTAACCCTGATATGTATGATACATATTGTATGTAACTTACACATTCACTCGAAGGTTCCCAGTGCCCTCACCTGTTCTCACCGAAAAACCCAGTTCCCGAATGACGGTCGGCATCCTCGCCTCCGCAGGCATCGCCTCATCATTGACGCAAACCATGGTGACGCCTCTGATCCCTCAGTTGCCCGAAATTTTTAACACCTCACCGGATAACACCGCGTGGATTATCACCGCAACACTGCTGGCGGCGGCCGTCGTTATGCCCATCTCCGGCCGACTCGGCGACCTGTTCGGCAAGCGTCGAGTACTCCTGTTACTGGCCATCCCGCTGATCCTCGGTGGCGCAATCTGCGCGCTGGCACCCAATGTCACCGTGATGATCTTGGGACGCACACTTCAGGGTTTAGGCTCCGGTATGGTCCCACTAGGCATTGCCATGCTCCGCGACCTCGTCGATGCGGAACATTTACCCTCGGCCATCGCCACCGTGTCGGCAACTCTGGGTGTGGGTGGAGCGATCGGCCTGCCACTCTCGGCAGCCATCATCCAGTTCTCCTCCTGGCGTGTGCTCTTCTACCTCTGCGCGGCAATCACCCTGATCGTCGCCCTGTTGATCTTCAAGTTCATTCCCGTCGTTGGCACCACCACCGCCAAGACCAACTTCGACTGGGCCGGGGCCATTGGACTGGGCGTAGGACTGATTGCCCTCATGCTCGGCATCTCCAAGGGCTCAACCTGGGGTTGGGGATCCCCGCTGGTTCTGGGACTGCTCATCGCTGCGGTAGTGGTGCTGTTGCTGTGGGGCCTGTGGGAATTTCGAGCCACCGCTCCCCTAGTAGATTTGCGCACCGCAGCGATTCCGCGGGTACTGCTGACCAACATTGCCTCGATTTTTGTGGGCTTTGGAATGTACTCCAGCTCGCTGGTGATGCCACAGATCCTGCAGATGCCCGCCGAAGCCGGTTATGGGCTGGGGCAAAGCGTCCTCGCCGCCGGACTATGGATGGCACCGGCCGGACTGATGATGCTTGTCCTCTCCCCTGTGGGAGGACGACTCACCGGGGCCAAGGGACCAAAATTCACCCTGGTCTTGGGCATCCTCATCATGGCTGCCGGCTATGGCGTCGGGCAGTTGGGCATGGGCTCAACCTGGGGCTTACTCGCTACCAGCCTGGTCATTAACAGTGGCGTGGCACTGGCCTATGGCGCCATGCCCACCATCATCATGGGCGCTGTACCGCGCAGTGAAACCGGGGCGGCCAACGGTCTGAACACCCTCATGCGTTCCTTGGGTACTACTGGCGGTGCGGCCATCTTCGGGTTGGTGCTCGCCGATATGACCATCGACTTCCATGGCACGGTCCTTCCTTCCGAAACCGGCTTCCACACGGCCCTCTGGCTCGGTGCCGGCATTAGCCTTCTCGCAGCGGTGATCGCCGCCTGCATTCCCGCCGCCAAGAAAGCCACCGAGGTTCGGCTTGAAGAGGCAACCCAGAACGCCTAGGCCAAGGAATACATGGTGAGCGTGCAGTGCATGCTTATTGCATCCACAGAGAGCACCCCTAGAGTTATAAGTACCTCATGAAGGTGCGAGTGATGACGAAAAACTGGCCCTGTCGGTCTTGCGACAGGGCCAGTTTTTTGCCGTTTTTTGCGTTCAGCATGCCCGCTGTCGCATCCATATCCAATGCGCAGTCCCTACTTATTTCGCACACAGGCAGCGCCCCTAGAGTATTAAGTACCTCATGAAGGTGCGAGTGATGATCGAGAAGCCCCAGCCTCACCGGAATTATCCGGCCCGGCTGGGGCTTCGAATTTAAACACCATCACCCTCGGTGCGATAACGTTATTTGGTCCCCGAGCTTTTAACACCCGGGACACCAGATTGAATGGAGCCCCGGTGAGTACCCCGACTGCACAGCTAACCCCGTTACAACGCCAGTCGGTATGGCGCACCCTCAAATCTCCTCGACTGCTCAAGACCGAATTGCTCGCCGGTCTGGTGGTGTCCCTGGCACTGATCCCCGAGGTGATCGCCTTTACCGTGATCGCCGGGGTGGATCCACGCGTGGGGATCTTCGCCTCTTTCACCATGTCCGTGGTCATCGCCTTCACCGGCGGACGCCCGGCCATGATTTCGGCCGCTGCCGGCGCGGTAGCCTTGGTGGTCGCACCACTGGTGCGCACCTATGGGGTGGAATATCTCTTTGCCACGGTGATCCTTGCCGGGGTCATTCAGGTGGTTCTTGCCGCGTTGGGCGTGGCCAAATTACTGCGCTTCATTCCCCGGCAGGTCATGATCGGCTTTGTTAACGGTCTAGCCATCTCGATTTTCTGGGCACAGATGCCCGAGCTGCGCAATGTTCCCTGGCAGGTGTATCCGCTAGTCATTCTGGGAGTGGTGATCGTTTGCTACTTCCCGAAAATCACCAAGGCGGTGCCCGCGCCATTGATCGCCATCGTGGCGCTCACCGCGATCACGATCTTCGCAAAAATCGTGGTGCCCACCGTGGGTGATAAGGGCGAACTGCCCGAATCCTTGCCCTTACTGCATCTGCCCGGGGTGCCGCTGAACCTTGAAACCCTGAAGATCATCGCGCCCTACGCCATCGCGGTGGCTTTTGTGGGGTTGCTCGAATCCTTGCTCACCGCCAAATTGGTGGACGACATCACCGATACGCCCTCGAGTAAAACCCGCGAGTCCTGGGCCCAGGGCACCGCAAATATTGTCACCGGATTCTTTGGCGGGATCTGCGGTTGCGCGATGATCGGGCAAACCATGGTGGGGGTGAAGGTCTCCGGGGGCCGCACGCGCATCTCCACGGCCTTTGCCGGAATTTTCATGTTGCTGCTGGCGGTATTGCTCGGCGATGTGGTGGCGCAAATTCCGATGGCCGCACTGGTCGCGGTGATGATCGTCGTCTCGGCCACCACCTTTGACTGGCATTCGATTCGCCCCAGCACGCTGAAGATGATGCCCAAGAGCGAAACCTTCGTCATGCTCATTACCGTGGTGCTCACCGTGCTGACCCACAACCTGGCCATCGGTGTGGGCGTGGGCATCCTTTCAGCCATGGTGCTCTTTGCCAATCGCGTGGCCCACATGGTCACCGTGACGCGCACCGTGGATGGCGAACAGGCCCTGTACGAGGTCAACGGAGAGCTGTTCTTCGCCTCCTCCAACGACCTGTACACCCAGTTCCGCTACGCCGAGGATCCACAGCGGATCGTGATTGATCTGAGTGCTTCACACCTGTGGGATGCCTCGACTATCGCGTCGGTGGATTCGATCCGCGCCAAGTACCAGAACTACGGAAAGACCGTTGAAATCCGCGGCCTGAACGAGGCCAGCCAGAAAATGCAGGACCGGCTGGGCGGGAAGCTGTCCTGAGCCAGCAGGCTAGCCTTCGCCATCGGCGCGCTTCCGCTCGCTCGCCCGGCTGCGTTTCAAGGCGTACATGTCCCGGTCCGCCCGCAGGATCATGGTGCTCAGGTTGTCATCGCTGCGCGCCTGGGCCGTGCCGAAACTCCACGCCAGGTCCGAGGAGGCCTCGATGCGCTCCATGAGTTGCTGCGCCTGGCAGCGCGACGTGCTGGGGAACACCACCACGAATTCGTCCCCGCCCAGGCGGCACACCAGATCTCCCGCGCGGGTGCTGCTGCGCAGGTGATTCACCAGGCTCTTGAGTGCGCGGTCGCCGGCTTCATGCCCCTCGTTGTCATTGATTTGCTTGAATCCGTCCATGTCCAGCAGCGCCACGGCCAGCGGGCTGCTGGCGCGTCGCGACGCCACCAGGGCGGCCTCTCCCCTGACCGCCAGCCCCGTGCGATTCAGGGCACCGGTGAGCGCATCGATCTGGGTCTGCTGCCGGAACCGGCGCTTGACGAAGTGACCGATGAACATTCCCGCCATGGTGAAGAAGACCAGGCTCAGGATATTGAGCAAGCCGCTTTGGTGCTCGGTGCCCGCCGCCGGCCCGAAATACACCGAATACGGGATGGTGAAGAGCATGACCGGGTAGATCGTCCAGCTGGTAACGGCCGGGCTGAAGAGCCAGGACAGATACAGCGCGATGAGCGGGAACTCCTGGAGCCTGAAGACGATCTGCTCATGGTTCACGGAAAAGCCGACGAAGATCACGAAGGCCGACAGCTCGCTCACGGCTCCGAGGTAGGCAATCCACAGCGGGAAGCGATCCAGGTAGATCCACACCAGGATGACGCCGGCCAGTGCCCCCAGCACGCGGGCCACCGCCAGGGCGTGGAACACCGGCGAACTGAAGTCATTGACCAGGTTGACCGAGTAGAACACCAACAGGAAGGCGGACGCCATGCCTGTCACGGCCACCTCCAGGCGGCTGATTCGCAGCAGCCGGGCCGGTAGGAGGCGGGCCCACCAGAAAGCACCATCACTTTCACGGCGTCGTGAAACAATCGGCATTACGTACTTTCCTTTCCCGTAATGTGCTGGCTTCGGCGCTTTTCGGGCCATGACGGGGTATGATCACCTTTGTGCGCATCGGCCTAATCAGTGCCCATACTTTCAATCGAAATCGCCAGGTTAGGTGGACTATGAAGTTCGCGTTTCAGCCGTTAATCGACCTACATTCGAAAACTCTACTGGGTTTTGAAGCCCTCGCACGATTCGACGATGGGCGCGGTCCGCACGAGCACTTCGCGCAGGCAGCTGCCGAAGGGCGCCTGATCAGCCTGGAGCTGGAGGCCATCGAGCAAATCCTGTCCGCCAGCGCGGCCATCCCCGACGGCATGCTGCTGACCGTCAACGCCTCGGGCCCCACCATCGAGGCGTTCGCGACCGCCGGCCAGCGCCTGGACGCGCGCTTGACCTGGGGGCTGGAGCTGAACGAGGAATCCGCGCCGGAGCTGTGCGCCCGGGCCCGCTCCTATGCCGATTTGCTGGGCTGCCTCTTGCTCATCGACGATGCCGGGGTCGGCTACGCGACCGCGGAACGCATCATGCTGCTGAAGCCGAATATCGTCAAGCTCGATCGCACCATGATCGGGCGGTACGCCTCCTCCGAATGCATCCGCGACCTCGTCGACTCGCTGCTGGAAGCCGCCAGGCGCACCGGGGCGAAAACCCTGGCCGAAGGCGTGGAAACTGAGGAGCACCTGGAGCTGGTGCAGCTCCTCGGCTTCGACTACGCACAGGGCTACTACTTCTCGCCCGGACTGCTCGAAGGCGACCTGGCCGCCGGGATGCGCGACCTAGGACGACGCGTCGGGATCGATATTCCTTGTTTCTGAGCGCCGTTCCCGCCCCTTGGAGCCGCCCAGGCGCAGCACCGGAAGGATCTTGGACAGGCTCAGGACCAGATACAGCACGGTGTTGATGGCGACGAATGAGGCGAGGATGCCGAACCAGGGGGTGAGCAAGATGCTCTCGGGCAGCAGTATTCCGCGCGGTAGTATGACCAGGTGGCCCAGGATCATGAGGAGGTCTCCTTGCTGGTGGCGGCGTGTTCTACGTGTTTCCATTCGGCCCGGCGCGCGAAGGCGATGTCGGCCACGCCCTTGAGGAATGCGAGGTCGAGGAAGGCGTCGTAGACCAGTTCGGGGATCACCAGGGCGGCCACGATGCGCGCCCGCCACCCGCCCTGCCAGGCCGTGACGACGCGTTCCACCGCGAACAGCGCGCCAAGCAGCATCCAGAAGGGGAACCAGACCCAGGTGTCCATTGAAACGAGCATGATCAGCATCAGCGCGAAGTAGCTGAACAGGGCGATCACCCCATAGCCGATGCCGATCTGCTGCGCCCAATAGCGCATCGTCTGGGGCGTGACCCCATAGGCGCCGAGGTTCTCCAGCGCACCGCGCTGCCAGCGCAGGCGCTGCGCCCACAGCATCTTCCACGTGGGCATGAGCTCGGTGACCACCGTGCAGGGCTCGGGCGAGGTCGTGAGCGCCCCGAGGGTCTTCAGCGCGATCGTCAGCTCGTTGTCCTCGGTCAGCGCGGCCGTGTCATAGACGTCCCCGCGGCGTCCGGGCAATACGGTGCCGCGGCAGGCCGCGACTTCGCGCAACGCCGACGCGCGGAAGACCGAGGCCGTTCCGGTGAGGACAAACACCCGGCCATTCCTGCGGCTGATTTCGCGCTGGTACCGCGTGTATTCATTGCGCTGGAACTGGCCGAGCAGCCCGTGGCCTTCCTCGCCGTGGAACAGCCCGCCCACCGCGCACAGCGCACGATCCTGGGTGAAGCGATCACGGGCTGTGGCCAGGAAATGATCACCGATCTGGCTATCGGCATCCATGACCATGACGCAGTCATTATCGCCCAGCTCCGGGAGCAGTGCGCTCAGCGCCTGGTTCAGGGCCCCGCCCTTCTTGTGGATGTTGTCCCGGGATTCGAAGACTTCCACCCCGTGCTGTCGAGCGACCTCGACCGTCTTGTCGGTGCAGTTATCGGCCACGACGATCACGCGCGAGGGAGCAAAGTGCTGCTGGTCGAGCGCCTTCAGGGTTTCGGGAAGCGAGCGTTCCTCGTTGTGGGCCGGGATCAGAACGCTGATGGTGACCGGTCCGGCATGCACCCCGCGGGTCCGGTCCATGATCCCCTTGGGGGCCAGGGGGCGGCCGGAGGATTGCACCGGGGTACGTCGGTAGCGCAGCGTGACGATTCGTTCGCCGATGACCACCAGCAGCACGAGGACCACGGCGGCGGTGACGGCAAAGAGGAGAATATCCAGCGCCGGCAGCTCGCTGCTGTAGAAGGTCGTCCACAGGTTGCCGATGTGGAATTCCGCTGGATTCCACATCTGCACCGGTTGGCCGCGCGCACCCAGCGCCCAGACCAGCAAGGCTGCGGCAAGCGCGACGATGAGGATGACCAAGATCCCGACCAGCCGGCCAAAGTGCTTATGCAATGTAGTGCCCCATTTCCGTATCGGCAGGAATTGTGAGAGGTGGCGGGAAATCCTGCCGGCTGCGCGGCAGTTCCACCAGTTAGAAAAAAACTAACATGTTCCGTCGCCGCAGCCAACAACGGGCAAGTGCACGCTGACCGGGGATTCCGGGGGATGCGCACCTCCCGGAAAAAATTCACGAAGATTCCAATCCGTCGCGCGCCCGGGGCCGAATGCCCTATGACAGCCCAAGCCAAGGGGTTTGGATCAACGACTGGCCCAACGGGGTCGCCAGGTAAGGAGTTCGACATGAAAACCATGCAGCGCAAGACGGCAGGACTGCTCTCGATCGCCGCGGTCGCCGCGTTCGGATTGAGCGCCTGCTCGATGGACAACAGCAGCGAGACCGCCCCCAGCAGCGAAAGCTCGGCCTCCAGCATGAGCGAGAGCAGCCCGAGCGCATCCGAGGATTCGGGCATGGCCAGCGAATCGGCCATGGACCCTGCTTCCAATCTTGTGGGCCCGGGCTGCGCGGCCTACGCGGAGGCAGTGCCTGAAGGCGATGGCTCGGTGGCCGGCATGGCCAAGGATCCGGTTGCCGTGGCAGCATCCAACAACCCGTTGCTGACCACCCTCACCAAGGCCGTCTCGGGAAAGCTGAACAAGGACGTGGACCTGGTGGACACGCTCAACGGCGATGAGTTCACCGTCTTCGCACCGGTGGATGACGCATTCAAGGCCATTCCAGAAAAAGACCTGAACGCTGTCGTGTCGGATGCCGACATGCTGACCAAGGTGCTGACCTACCATGTGGTCCCCGGCCAGATAACTCCCGATGATTTGAAGGGTGATCTGAAAACTGTTGAAGGCGACAAGGTCAAGATCAGCGGCAGCGGTGATGACCTAATGGTCAACGATGCCAAGGTCATTTGCGGTGGCGTGCAGACTGCCAATGCCACCGTCTACCTCGTTGATTCGGTTCTGATGCCACCGGCAAAGAAATAGCACTACGGCATAATACCGAAGAAGCCAGGGAATGAGCGATGCACGATTTGGGAGCCCGTTCCCTGGCTTCCGTCTACCCAAGATTTGACCTGCAGCCGTTTCCTGAACGAGAGCAATGGCCCTTGACGCTACGGGGTCGTTGAACCCAAGATTCTGAATCGAGAAGTTGAAGTCACCGACGGTTCAGCGCCGGATGAAGCTCTCTTGCTTCAAGCAGCGCAAGGAGATGAAGCAGCTACGCAGCCTTATGGCGGACTTGTCCCAAGAGTGTTCGGTTTTAACGCCCGTCAACTGAGCGATGAAGTCCAAAGGCAGGAAGCTATCCAAGAAATACTTCCAGACGCCTGACAGCATGTTGATGGCTTCGCCACTGTGCGAACTACCGCACCAACTTGGCTGCTGAAGATCGTCCATCAGCCTGCTGTCGGACAGATCCGCTTCACTTCAGAGCGCCCGGAATCTGAACTGGAAATCGCTGTTGAAACCTCCTAAGCAAGACATCAACCAATGTAGGGAAGAGTAGTACGGCCTGATGAAGTCAAACGCATGATCGAAGCTCTTCGCCAACTGACTGAAGAGCAAAGAGGTACGATCCAACTGGTCTATTTCGGGGTTTGACGCATTGTTAGATCCTTGATCATGCTCAACTACCTGTGGTGATCGTGAAAGCCGGCTCACGAGACAGAACGAAGGAAATACGAGAATTACTGGGAGCCATGTCATGGGCAAGCACAAAAGTAGACTGTTCAGCGGCTTCGCCCTGAATGCGCTGACCCAAACTGTACGTGACCAGGCGTTGCAGTCTGAGGCCAATGCCGCCACGCTCGAACAAGAGCTTGCTTCTCTGCAACAGACTGCTGCCTACCTTGCTCTCACCGTCCCTGAGGTGAAGCCGCCACCGAGAATTAAGACCTACGTCATGGATGCGATTCGCACCGTTGAACAGGTTCCCGCAAGAATTGATGAGACTCAATGCGAGCATTCCGCAACGGAAGCAAGAGCTCTGCTTTACCCTCATAACGAATTGGCTGGAAGTATGCAGAGCGCTCACAGAAAGCCGCGGAAGTTCTTTGCCCTAGCTGCGGGGATTTTACTTGTTGCTTCTGGTGGTCTCGGTGCGCTGGCATGGAATCTGAATAATCAGCAGCAGATGGACATGGTTGTTCAGGCTATGAAGAGCGAGCGGGATACGATGAAGCAGATCTTGAGCGCTCAGGACATGCAGTCTAAATCCCAGACATTAGATAATGGGGCAACAATTAGGCTTTCATACTCCGCAAAGTCTGGCGTCATGGCCGTATCAACCCACGCGCTGCCTGAACTCCCAGAAACGAAAGGCTACGAACTCTGGCTCATCTCCGCTGAGAAAGCTATCCCTGCCGGCATGCTGGATCCTTCCAGCACCTCAGCAACCGCAATAATTACCGGTTCAATGGAGGGCATCACCCACTTCGGAATCACCGTGGAACCTGCAACGGGCTCACCTGCTCCGACTACCGAACCAATTCTCTTGCAAAGCCTTTAGAAACACAGACACGCATGCAGCGCTCATGCCGCAATTCCTTAACATCCAATCCAGGCACCGGGTGACACCGAATAGGAGTTATCCGGTGTTCGAGTAAAGCATTCGAACGCACCGCAACGAAGTGTGGGGTTCAGTGCCATGGAGCAACAACAAAGAAAAAGCAAGCGTCATATCTGGCGCTATCCAATAGCTGGCATCTGCTCAGCTATTGTCTTGTTCACTATCGCTCAAGCAGCGTCCACATTCTTCGGGACTGCTTCATCGCCCCTCGTCGCTCTAGGGTCAACAATCATTGATTTCACTCCACCGTGGCTCAAAGATCTGGCCATCGGCTTATTCGGCACCAACGACAAGCTTTTTCTATTCATCACCTTATCGATCACCGCCGCCCTCTTAGCGGCCACAGTGGGACTTGCCACGGCACGGAGCCTTGCACTCGGATTGAGCTTGGTAATAGGGCTATCAGTACTATTAGGTGCTTCCGTGCTAAGCCGCTCGGCAACAAACTTCCTCGATCTAATACCGACGATAGTCGGCACCATACTAGGCCTGGGAACACTCACACTTCTTGCCGGCATGGCTACCCGTGCCGGTGTACCAACGGTCCATCCCCAGTCCGAAAACACAACATCACGAAGAAAATTTCTCCTCGGATCAGCGGGAAGCGTGGCACTCGGACTACTAGCCGTCGGCACAACCCAGGCCCTGCGGACCTTTAGAAATACCGCAGAGTCAGCCCGCTCAGCCCTAGGTCTTCCGCCGGCGAAAGTGAAAGTACAAGCCCCACCTCAAGGAGCCGAACTAGACGTCCCTGGAGCCTCTAGATTTGTCACACCGAACCAGGACTTCTATCGAATCGACACGGCCTTGTCTGTGCCGCAAATCGACCCTCAAGACTGGTCATTAAAAATTCACGGAATGGTCGAGAAAGAATTCACACTCACGTTCAATGAACTCTTAGACATGGATCTGGTTGAGCACTACCTCACCTTGACCTGTGTCTCCAACCCGGTCGGTGGCGATCTCGTCGGCAACGCCAAGTGGCTTGGTTACCCACTACGAGAACTACTGGCCCAGGCCAAACCCTTACCGGGTGCCGATATGGTTCTGTCTACCTCCTTCGACGGCTTCAGCGCCTCCACACCGCTGGAAACTCTCACCGATAGTCGCGAAGCCCTGCTGGCCATCGGAATGAACGGCGAACCCCTGCCACTAGAGCACGGGTTCCCGGTCCGTATGGTGGTTCCAGGACTCTACGGGTATGTTTCGGCCACCAAATGGGTGGTTGATCTGGAAGTGACAAGGTTCCAAGACAAAGCAGCCTATTGGACAACGCGGGGCTGGTCGGAACGAGGACCAATCAAGATGTCATCTCGGATAGATACCCCACGGTCCTTCGCAAAGTTGCCCGCCGGCAAGGTCGTCTTTGGCGGCACCGCATGGGCTCAGACCACGGGAGTTTCCAAAGTGGAGATCCGTATCGATAGCGGGCCGTGGCAAGAGGTCGAACTGGCCACCGAGCTCTCCGTAGACACCTGGCGTCAATGGAGATTCGAATGGACAGAGGCAACCGCGGGCAATCACTCCGCTACCGTCCGCATGACAAATGCCCATGGCCAGCTACAGACAGAAGAAACCGCCGCGCCCGTTCCAAACGGTTCCTCCGGGTGGCACCGGCTGCAGTTCAGCGTCGAATAATCGATGCTGCTTTCTTAGGCCACTCCTACACGTCTAAAAAACGTTGAGTGAGCAAACTGAAGCTCCAGGCTTCAGCCTGTACACAGGGGTTGCCCCTATGTTTTTTGTCAAGCAATTTTCGGCTCCGGAACGTCATAAAGTGAGCCGTCCCGAATCATGGCAAACATGACTGTGAGGCGACGGTGCGCTAGCGCGATGAGTGCTTGGTTATGGCGTTTCCCCTGGGCCCGTTTCCGGTCATAGTAGTTCCGACTGGTCGGATCAAAGCGGATGGACGCGAACGCTGAGAGGAAGTGAGCTCGTTTGAAGCGTTTGTTCCCTGAATGGATGACCCGTTCGGACTTGATTGAGGTGCCTGATTGACGCGTGGTTGGTGCCAAGCCGGCGTAGGAGGCCATGGCTGCGGCGCTGGGGAAGGTCTTGCCGGACATCCTGCAGAGGTAAGCGCTGCAGTGCAAGTGGCCTCAAGGCAGCCAGTTTCGGGAGTCGTGGATGTCCTTCGCAACGTGGCGGGAGAACACCCCGAGGTTGCTGATGAGTTCATCACCGCTTGGACTTCAACGCTGGAAGGTGCCGAAAGGCTGGCAGCTTCTCTCGCGGTGTCTTCGTTGTATGTCTTGGACCTAGTGCATCTTGAGCATGCCGAAGATCGGATGCTGAAATCAGTTTTGGATGCTTCGATCCAGACATTGCAAGAACTTCAACATGAGCTTGCGGACTACCCTGAGGTTGCTATTAGCCCCGATGCTAGTTTCGATACCGGATTTGCCGAGATACTGCAGAACATCGTCACGGGGCCGCTCGAGCAAGCGGCCACCCAGCTTCAAACACAAACAGAGCTACTGAACAGTTCTATGAATAATGCATAGCCGCCAGTGGCCCTCCAGCTATAGCTGGAGGGCCACTGAACTCATATAGGGAAACAAGGCTCCTGCTGCACCTGTCACTAATGAGCTCACAGGACATATAAAAGAGCAGGGGGTGCATAGATTCCATCCATGGCAATGGATCTGAAGTGCCGAGCACGGTAGTTGAGTGGACGCGACTGTTCTACCCCGAGGTGGTCGCAGGAGATTTAGTTTTCGGATGCGCGAGACCAGTACGCCATAAGCAGTTCTTGGCCTTGCTGTTCGCTGAGCTCCGAGATTTCCTGATCAGACAGGTGCAGCTGATCTTTTACTGCACTGATCATCCATTCGGGAAGGGCCGACGTGTGGTCTGGCTCTGCTGTTGCCTCAACCGAATCGTAGAGCCGGCCCATTTGGATGATGACATCCTTCAAAGGCCGAATCTTGGGGTTATTGCCCATGCGCGTAACCCGTGAAGTGAGCTCATCGTAGACTTCGCCATCTGAACGAGCGCCTACTGCCCAGATTTCGGAGATGTCAAGGATAGGCATCCCGCAGGCGTCCTCGGTGATGCGCCAAACGATGCGCCAATCCCGGTCACCGACAACTAGCTTCCGAAAACCAACCAGCGCCCCAAGTAGGGGTTCGCCGGCTTCGGGTGACTTTTCCAGAAGCAGTATTTTCTTGAACACTGCACGGACGATCTGGGGGTCTTTCTTGTGAAGACGATGCAGATCGGACACTGCGTCTTCAGTCAGCCGAACAATGCACAACCGGTCTTCAGATGGATTCACGAATCCGCTGACTTAGCTTCTTCGGCATTTTCGGCTTCAAGCTCTGCGCGGTCTAAGTTGAAGAATTCCATGGCTTCGTCAAGGGTCGTGCGTACGCCGCTGTCTGTGGCGAAGCGTGCCATGACCAATGCGGCATCGCGAAGTGTCTCCCGGTCCTGGCGCAGCCGAGCGATTTCCTGGGCTGACACCACTTCGGCTACGACCTTACCGTGGCGCGACAACGCCGTATCGTGGCCTTCTTCAGCTGCTGCCACCAACGCAGAAAGGCCGGAGCGCGAAGCTTCAGTGATACTCAGAGTAGTCATACAAAAAACTATATAGATTTCTACCTAGAATTCCAATCACGCGCGAGTTTACAGGCTCGCTCGTTGCGCTTGGCGGCACCTCCGCTACCTGGCTTAGAGGCCGATAACCTGTCTTATGTAAAGTAGAAAAGACTTTATTTGCTTTCACCGCACATAATGAACTTTCAGGTAACGTCTCGCATCGATCCCCGACCCTGGGCGGCTGAAGCGCGCCATGGTATCGCTGATACTCGGCGGATTTTTAGTCTAACCGTCGAATGTGCTCGTATTCTGAGGCGATGTTCGCCCGCGAATACTCTGATCCGAAAAGCTGTGCAAAGATTTACCCAGTTCTCAAATCTAAGCATCCCGAGGGGCACATGAACTTTCACCGCACAACACTAGCCATCAGCGCTGCCCTGGCTCTCGTTGTCGGCGGCCTCACGCCGGCTGCTCAGGCAGCCCCACCGCACAGTTGCTGGTCATGGAGCGATGAAGAAGATCGCCCGTTCCATATGGAATGCTCTGAGGTTGAATCATTGGCGGATCTGGATGTTCCCACCACGGTGACCGAGCTGAGGATTCTGAACCAGGACGAATCAACCATAGCGGGGCTGGAGCGTCTGAAGGACATGCAACAGCTGATTTCTGTGGAAATCTACGGTGCCACCAACGAGGCGGTTGCGGCAGCGGCTCAGTTGCCCAACCTGAAGAAGCTGTGGGTCACCTTCCTGCCAGCGTCCGGTGTCACTGAGGCCACGCGGACTGCTCTGACCAAGATGACAAAGCTAACCAGTCTGACCGTGCAAGACGCGGGCCTCACGGATTACTCGTGGGTGGCAGCTATGCCTCTGCTTGAAGAGTTCAAAGCCAATGAGACGCATTCGCTTTCCAAGGGCTGGGTGGGCAAAACGCTAGCCTTCGCACCAATTGTTGGTGTGGACGGCCGAGCCCTTGTTCCGCATCGGCCTTCAGGGGCCGCTGATCCACAGCCTGTTTACACGAAACTTACTGCCACATCCGTGCTGCCCATGGTGGCTGGCAGCAACGTCATGGTCGCAACTTCCGATGCAACCACGGGTTCCTCCCTGATCTCTTCTGATATATACGTTGTTTTGGTCACCGACGTATTTGATACCGCGAAGTCAAGCCCGTTGAGAGTCAACTACCGCACAGCACGAAAGGGCAATTCCGACTCTCCTTTCGCTATCGTCGGTGACGAATTGGAAATACCTTGGGGCTCTTATGCGCAAAAGAACTTCCAGTGGTTCCGCGATGCTGTCGCGGTCCCTGGGGCTACCGGGCTCACTTATAAGCTGACCCCCGCTGATGCCGGGAAGAAGATCACCGCAAAGTACAGCAGCGTTGAGAAAACTTCTTGGGACAAGAAGATTGTCTACGTCCCTACCGCTACCTTGTCCACCGAGTACGACCTACAGATCCCGGCCTCTGAGTCCGCTCACCCCGCTGCCAAGCTGACCGGCACCGGATTCGTGACGGAGAAACTCAGTGTTGCGTTGGATCCCACCGTGTTCTCCCATGCCCAGAAGACGTATCAGTGGTTCAAAGACGACACTACTGCGATCAAGGGCGCGACTGGTCCCACCTTCATCCCAGATGATTCTTTGAACTTGAAGCGGGTCCACGCCGTCGTAACTTTCGTTGGCGCACATGCGGAGCCGGTCGAGCTGATCTCCAAATCCGTAAAGATCGATCATGGCAATCTGAAATCCGGGAAACCGACCATCTCTGGATCCGTTAGGGTGGGGTCGAAGCTGACGGCCAAACCGGGAACGGTATCCAAGCAGGATGCGAAACTTACTTACATCTGGCTGCGCAACGGAAAGGAAATTTTCCAGCAGAACCGCAGCACCTATACTCTTGTTCCCGCCGACCTGGGGAAGAAGATCAGCGTAAAAACACAGTTCACCCACCGTTATTACAACACCGTGGTCACTCAAAGTACAGCGACCAAGACAGTGGCACCGGGAACGCTAAAGGTGAGTAAGAAACCGACTCTCTCAGGAAAAAAGATCGTGGGGAAAACCGTAAAAGCGTCATCCGGCGCCTATAGCCCCATTGCTGAGAAAGTGACGTACCAGTGGCAACGCTCCGGCAAGAACATCAAAGGTGCAACCAAGAGCGGCTACAGGGTTACTAAAGCTGACAAAGGCAAGAAGCTGACAGTCAAGGTGAGCGCAATAAAGAAGGGCTACACAACGAAGAGCAGCGTAGTGACTGCCAACTAATACCATTTTGCGTCGAGAAGAACCTGCGGTGCAGCTATTGCGTCAAGTCAGCTGTCCAGTCGCTTCATTGCTATTGTAGGGATCGTCGAGAACACGGCTGAGAGTTTAATTTGTGCGCACAAAGAGCTTTCCCTGAGAGTTGATACTCGGATAGTGTGCTTGGTGCACGCATGAAAATGCTCCCTGAAAGTTGTTGACTTGTAGAGTTCAACTTTCAGGGAGCAGTTTCCTACGGACTTTAATCGGTAGCCACATCGACGCGGAGATTTGCCTCCCGGTTGCTGATGTTACTGGACAAGGTTCATCGCTTACCGGGGATCAAATCACTCTTAGTATGGCCAGAGCCCACCAGCTGGATTTGTAACGGAGGCTTTATAAGGCCACAATCCACCGGCATCAGTATCACTTTGTGTTGGAGAATTGACGGTAACACCAACCAACAACGCCACGGCTGCTACCGCTAAAACTAGTAGCTTCTTAAACTTAATCATCATGGGTGTGCGTCCTTCAATGTTAAAAGCTTCAATGCGGCACGACGCCTTGAGAACATAGCGAGCGTCGTGCCTAATCTTAGTGAATGCCCCGACTCCCGACAACTGCTTGGGTCGGCAATGGAATACTACTTACATGAACCCAATACTCCCTGCAGCCTCTTTCCAATTGATGGTCTCTAAGCTGCTGAGTAACGTACGACTCAAAGACCATGATGCGGTGATTACTCTCGGCAGGACTATGCTTACCCAGATGTCGCCAAACACGGATCCTTCAACAATATGGCTTGTACAGGAGGCTATCTGTTCTGCCGCGCATGAGACAGACAACTACGAACTGATGAATACCATCGCTGAAGAGTTGCTACATACCGCAAATCTCATGGACCGCCCTGATCTGCATATCATGGCTTTGTGTAAATCTTCGACGGCTAAAAGATGCTTAGGCGATGGAGATGCGGCGCTAGACATAGCGGAAGCAGCGCGTGCACAAGCAGCGAATTTTCCCGATAGTTTCCCATTGCGCGTTCAGGTTCTCCAAGTCCTTCTGGCCGCCCTAGTAGAAACTGGCCAGCTACATGAGGCGTGGAAACTGCACAATTTACTAGATAGCTCGCTTCACCTGATCGCTGATCTACATGAACAGGGTAAGGCTTACTGGACGTTGGGAAATCTGGCGTTCTTGGTTTCAGAGCCCATTCTGGGCATGCGTTATCATGATCGTGCGGCGACATTGCTCAGCCCGACGAAAGACATGCTGCTTTGGGCACGTTTCAATAGAGCTTCGACAGAGCTCAGATTGCAAGCGGGTCTGTTCGAACCCTCCACCAGCGATTGCCTTAGTCGTGCCGAGATTGCTTTCGGGCTGGTGCAGCCCGGCGACTTGGACCAGGTGGGATTGTGCATGACTAAGTCCCGGTTCATAGCTTTAGGTGGAGACCCTATTCGAGGATTGAAGATGCTCGAAGAATTTTGTGCTGACTATTCGGGGGCTCCTGAACACCTCATCCCGTTGTACCAGTGGTGGTCCGAATTACTGGCCCTCACGGATCAATCAGAGCTTGCTGACGAAAAACAGAAGTTCATCGAAAAAATTGTCCAAGAGAAGAATGATGAATCGAGAGAGAATGTCACTGGCGGATTCTGATCCACGCATCCAAGAGATCGTTGATTCAATAGTCAAGATCTCCGCTGGCGACTTTTCTGTCTCACTATCTCCCAGTCCATTACGTGACGAGGTGGATGCAATTATCGTCGGTATTAAGGCTATGTCGTTAAGGCTGGAAGCAACCTATGAGGCTTTAGAACAGCGGGTCCGGCAACGAACTGGCTTATTGGAAGAGGCACGACGCGACCTTGAGGTTCTCGCATTTACCGATGCATTAACCGGACTAGATAATCGCGCTGCAATTCTGCGTAAACTTGATGCGCACTTAGTTGCCCTAGGTCGCGGGGAGCCGTCAGCGGTCCTCTTTCTATTGGATCTCGATTCCTTTAAACACATCAATGACACCCAGGGTCATAATGCCGGCGACTTAGTTCTCAAGGAAGTCGCTCGGCGCTTGAAGGAGAATATTCGCCCAGGAGATGTCGCGGCACGTTTAGGTGGCGACGAATTTGCTATCCTGGCACACACTGACATCGCCGTAGCGGAATCGATGGGACAGCGTATCCTCAACGCCCTGCATGAGCCAATGAACATCGGTTCATCGGTCATCACACCTGGTGGAAGTATCGGTTTCAGTGCAAGCACACCATCCCAGCACTCCGAACAATGGATAGAACAAGCCGATACAGCGATGTACGTCGCCAAACGCGGTAATGTCACTAAAGTTCAACGGTTCGAAAAGTACATGCTCTATGAACGACAACATAAAGCTAGGCTCAGTTCCGAGTTGCGCATAGCTCTAGAACGAAAAGAGATCTATCCGATCTACCAACCCATCGTTAGTTCGGCCACCGGTGAGCACGTAGGCGTAGAAGCATTAGCTCGATGGGCTCACCCGAGTTTAGGAATTCTGCCACCAAGTGATTTTCTGCCATTAGCAACTAGCGCGGGGTTGGACCATAGCTTGACTGCGCGGATCCTTTCTGGAGCTCTTGCCGATCTGGCTCAGTGGCGAGCCAACCGAAGTGTCACTGAAGAATTCCGCATGCATATAAATGTCACCCCTTCAGAACTGAGTAATCTGGCATTTCCAGACTTCGTGAAAAGTCAGTTGCGCGACTATCAGATACCCGCCTCTTCACTAGCCATTGAGCTCACCGAGAACGAATACATTTCAGGTGGAAACCTTGAATTATATTCACTCAGAGGGCTCAAGAGCATGGGCGTTAGAATCTACATTGACGATTTCGGGGCCGGATACTCCGCCTTCGGTTATCTTGATAAGCTCCCGATCTCGGGAGTGAAGATTGACCGTTCTCTAATAACCGAAATAGATACCAGTGCGATGCAACAGTCGATATTGCGTTCTGTGCTGGATTTGGGACGAGCTTGCGAATTAGATTGCATTGTGGAAGGCGTGGAAACCCAGGGGCAGGAAGCTGCACTGCGTGATATTGGAGCCACTTATTTCCAAGGCTATCTATATGGAAAACCAGACCTTTACATCCCACCCTTGAACAGGTCCTGATAAGTTCCCTAATCATAGGGTAGGCTGTGTCCAGAAATACAAAGTGACATTCGCCTCAGGTTCGAGCGCAAGCTCCCTCGGTGATTTCAGCGATCAGGATTTGGGGACCAATGACCATCAACCTGCCAGATTCACCGTCAGCGCCGACAGTAGACCCTCATTGGACAATGTCTCACGGGGACTCAGCGTTTTATGAAATTAAGTTCACTCAAGGTACCACACTCAATCGCTTCTTGCTCGATGAAATCGGTAGTCAATATTGTAGGCAAAATGAAAATGACCGCATCCGCGTAATCGTGCATCTAAGTGGATTGGTAGACGTGTGCCCTGATGTGGCTGCGCACCTAAGTAAGGCACCAGAATCGACTCGATTGGCGCTCTTCGGGAACAGCCATGTCGACCAAGTGCTTTCTGGCTTTCTGATGGCTGATCTCTCCACCACTAAAATCGCGAAGTACGTCACTAGATTTGATGATGCCATCGCATTTCTAAAGGAGTAATCTAATCGGATCTTCATCTGCGACCAGCTCGTTGTTAGTTCCCAGGTCGGACAAATTGCTGCGAGGATGAGCAAGCGCGGACCTAAGCACAAAGCGAACACCGCTCAGAACCTCAAATGATGGACATAGCTGTACATAGTCGACGGCGGAGTCCGCGTACCATGCAGAATCGACGTCTCCGCCATTCCTGCTTACTGACGAAGTCAACCAATATCCGATATTCGTGATGCCGGATAATTTAGTTTTCAATTTTTCTCAAATGCTACGACGCGAGTATCGAGACGAATTTTATCCTGAGCTTAGATATCAATTCAGCAACTGATGGTTGTTATGCTGTTCAGCAGGAAATAGTTCCACACCAGATCGCTGTTCTCGTTGAGGATTTATGTTTGATTAATTTCGAATGGTGCTCTGAGGGTATTGTCGCCTGAGCCGTATGGAGGTTAAAGCCTAAGATGACACGCATGGCGAAAGATGCGCAGGTATTTAACGGTGCTCAGATATTCACCGATTCGGCCGAACAGGCTATTTCTTACCTTAAAAAGCATACTCCGCTGACAGATTGGTCAGTTTCTCGTGTGATCGATGGAGAGCAGGTCCACTTGCATGTGCAGCAGGATCAGTTGCTCAAACCTGGTCTACGTGTTGAGTGGGAGGAATCTTTATGCAGTCGGATGGCCAATGGAGCTGCTCATATTGTGGACAATACGCAGCTAGATCCTGACTATTCGGGTATGCGATTTTCAGCCGAGGTGGGGGCCTATGCCGGGTACACCATCAATGATGACCGGGATGAGATGTTTGGTGTCCTGTGCGGGGTGCGCACCGATCCACTCACTGAAGGAGAGAAAATAGATGAAGAACTCGTTGCCCTCATCAGTTCACTTCTATCTGCCCAATTGAAGTTAGCAAGAGTAGCTGATAGAGAACGGCGAAATTGTGAGCTATCCGATGCCTTGGCGCAAACAGATGCTTTGACTGGTCTGTTGAACCGACGCGGCTGGGATAAGATCGTCAGTGATGCGCAAGAACGACTCGACGCTTTTGGCGATTCCGTCTCGGTTGCTGTGATAGACCTCAACGGACTTAAGCAGGTCAATGACAGCCAAGGTCATGCAGCTGGAGATTTATTGTTGCGGCGCACTGGTGAGATCCTGAGAGGCAAAAGCAGTGAGTCCTGCCGCGTCGCTCGATATGGGGGTGATGAGTTCATGATTTTGGCCAACGGAGTAGCTCCATCCCAGACAGAGGCTTATTTCTCAGTATTCAAAGAGTCCTTAGAAGAGGCAGGGATTCCTGCAGCCATGGGATTCTATTCAGCTCAGCCAGGTAGTACCAACATTGATCAGTGCATTGCCGCGGCTGATGCTTTAATGTATCAGCAGAAATATCAGAGTCGCGTTCGTGCCAGGAAAAACAGCTAATAGGCTGTCCTTGCAACGGCCTTTAGAGAACTATATCCATCTAAATGCGCTCTTGCCAGGAAGATCTCTAGATCGAAAACTGTGTTCACTAATATCATTACTGACATGCTATTTTGCTGATCTTATCTACCTCTGCGACCGCTTCTTTGGACGGAATTCGTTCGCCGATAACCTCCGTTATGTAAAGTGAAGGCTGTTGTATTGTAAGAACATGCGCACTCGCGGTCCCCTCGATAATCCATTGGTAAGGCACCTCCGCAAGTCCTAGTCGAACAGCATGTAGGGTAACTAGTTTTCAGTTGATTTCATTCGCTCAAGATCGTAGGTGTCGAACTCGTCGATCCTCAGTAATCCAACATCAATAATCGTCATTTCCGGAAGCCGCATATATCCAAGTTCTTGGCTCCTCATTAACTTGTATGGAGTCATCCATACGATGAAATCGGCACCCGATTCTAGAATGATGCTCATGAAAGCCTGATCGCAATACCAATTGTGAGGTCGGCCGACCATCCCTAAGCCGAATGCCGATCCCTCTGACCGTGACTCGAAGTAAGCGCTTGACTCGTCAAACACTAAATATCCCAATGAGGCACCAGCGAGTTGGGCGCGGTAATGCGCATTGTTCCGCGCATGTTTTCGTATATTACGTGCGAAGTGCTCTACGTAGGAACTGTAGTTATGGTCTCGATCAGTTCCGAGCCCGCTGCTGACGTTAGTGACGATCCGTGCATTAGGGAATATTTCGAGCAACCCTGACTCCTGAAGCTCCGCGACGAATTCGGCCTCATTGCTTCGAGATCTGTCTTTCCGTCTTTTGCCCGTACGCACATGATCATCGACTTTCATCTCTTCCAGCAAGAACAATGCTTCCGGACTGGTGCACTCGAAGTCTGGACGCTCGCGCTTCTTAAAGGAGCCATCGCGAAGTGCTAATAGCACACGCCTCCCCAGCTCACTCTCGCTCGGATAGAAATAGATGTTCGTGTCACGGACCGCTGCCGTTTGGTCGATCACTTCTTGCTCATCTTTGTATGCGATTCGCGTCGACAGCGATTGCCGTTGTGCCGGTTCAGACCGCGCCTGTTGTTTGCGAGTTCGTCTTCCGTTCCCCACCATGCATTTCCTTAGTTCTTGTAGCTCATAGCGTCGAGGCGGACGATTCTTGCTCAAATCTTCATCGCCCCATAGGTTTCTCTGAGTCTAATTTTGATCGTATGACGCGATTTGCTCGATCAGAACCCTAAATCTAAGTGGTTTCGTTTACTGAGGCTTCAAAAAATGAGAGGGGCCATACAGGGATAGAGTCCAGCGTCCTTGCTCCCATTCAGCCGTTGCATGCCCTGTATCGTCAGTGTGTACCCAACGGAGATCGGTTCGATAAGTCTCGCCGTTCACAATGAGTTCAACATCGGTGTGCGCAACGGCGGCTGCTACGTGACGGACTCGAAGTATCCGCCACGAGGTGAGCTCTAATGACTGATAAAGGCTTTTGGCTTCGACTGCAAGTTTTCCTACGGACGAGCGAATACTTCCAGGTTCCAGAAAGAACGAACCAAGCGGTCCCCAATGCTTCTTTGTCCACCGGTCCAAGAACTCCGTGCACACCGCAACAACATTAGACGAGGTCTCGTTCAATTGCTCTGCTTCATATTCGCAGGGCTCCCACATCTCGATCTTGACTTTTTGCTCTCGAGCAACGCTCCATTGTGAAACTACTTCTCGCAGCGTCGGCGCTGGTACGAACGGTTTAGCCTGACGATCGCGCGCTTCGGCCCAGTCTGCGACTGCGAATAGACGGTTCCAAGCTTTCGTTGCGACCACTTCGTTGTCGTAATCAGTAAGCATGCCGTGCATGATCCCATTGCGGAACAGTTCGGTTACTTCTGACGTATCAGTTCTTCTGAACCCCTTACGGAATGTCTGATGTGCGTGGCTAAGACCCATATGATGGCCAACCACGCTGTCCCAAGCCACCATTTCCTCGACAGGACGCGCATGTAGCCCTTGACTCGAAGATTTTTCAAGGTCGTTCACGAACCCATCCATCATCGCTAGCAAGACAAGCACGGTACTGTAGTAGCGGTGCTCCTGGTAGTCAGCTAGCGCCTTCTGAAGCAACGGTAGGCGTGGGCGCATGGCATCAAAGCGATGTAGACGACGGAGTGACAATTTGATCCTATCGGGGCTCTTAAAGTACTCGATAAGCCGACATTCGGCAGTTGAAGGATCTTCAGTGTCGATGACATGCTCGATAGCTGGCAGATTGAAGTCACCTGTAAACACCCAGTTCCGTTTGCCAAGGAGAGCATAGAAAGCATCGACAATGCCGACCGTCCGTTGCTGTTCAGCCTGCAGTTCCTTGATCTGATTTCGTTGTTCCTTCGGAAGCAGTAAGCCCATTAGCTTAAATCCCGCAATAAGCTGTTCCGACTCTTTGAAAGAAGGAAGGTCTGCCGCCGAACCATACGGCGCAATATTAGGTAAATCAACCATGGTCATGAGGGTAACCTGATTCGCCCACAAAATCCCAGAGACTCAAATAGGATATGAGCCGCGAGCCTTACCTAGCTCAGGAGGCGGGCAAGGAAGGGGCAAAACCCTTCTTTCCGAGCAAAAATATCCACACGAATCTAGACGAACACCGTAAATCACTATTGTCGGTAAAGGACATCGAAGCCTCGGCGAGATATGACGGCGATCCGATTAATTCCGAGATGGATAAGTGGCTAAAGGGACTCTAACCCTAGCGTTCCCAAAGTCAGACAGAGAAATCTTGAACTTTGCAACTCTAAGTTCAAGACGTCTCGATCGAGTATCACAATCATTCGTTTATGACACACCATCTTGCTTTCTGTGTTGAAGATCCTTGACAGTGGAAAACTCAGTAGATTTTTAAGTTCGTTTGGTCGCAAAACCCAGTGTCACAAACTATGCGTCGGAATAGTGGCCGCGCCACGAGTATTGATACATCTAGAGTCATGGGACACCTCCTCGGATACGCCAGAGTTTCCACCGGCGACCAAGATGCGCAACTTCAGCTCGATGCATTGACTAACGACGGCTGCTATCGCATCTTTACAGACACTGCCTCCGGCGCTCTTGAGTCACGTCCAGAGCTTGATAAGCTCCTGGACCAGGTTCGCCCCGGAGACACTCTCGTAGTCTGGCGCCTGGACCGACTCGGCCGGTCCATCCGTCACCTGATTAACCACACGGACGCCTTGCAGCAACAAGGCATTGAGTTCAAGTCCCTGTAGGAGAATATCGATACCAGTTCTTCCGGTGGCCGGCTCGTGTTCAACATCTTTGCTTCCTTGGCGGAATTTGAGCGAGACCTCATCCGTGAACGCACCAATGCCGGCTTAGCTGCGGCACGTGCCCGTGGACGTACCGGCGGCCGCCCCTCCTCCCTCTCCCCCGACAAGCTGCGTCCCGCGAAGAGTCTGTATGAGCAGAAGGACATGACGGTCGCGCAAATTGGTGAAGTTCTGGGTGTCAGCCGCAGCACCGTTTATCGGGCGCTGAGACGCAACGCTTAGGAGTGAACCTTTCGAATGTAACGGCTACTCTTGGATCGAAACAATCAGGCTCCGATCTCCGAATAACCGAGAATTTCTCCATGAACATCCTCGACCGTGATCTCCACTCGTAAACGTTCAATGAGTAGCTGGGCACCAAGGCCCCTCTGAACATGCTCCAGGATCTCCCGTTCGATCTGCTGAACGGTAGCTTCGGTGAGCATGCTGACGGTGCATCTAACCAGCCACTGAACATGAGGTATTTTCGTGTCCGTGGCCTTAACCTCGGTGTAGTTCAACTGGGCAGTTTGGGATCGCGAGAACTGCTGCCTAATGCTGCTGATAATCTCGCTCGCTGGGACACGTACAATTTCTCCCGTGTCACCAGAAGCAGCTTCCCAAGTCCTCTGCATAGGTCGCAGTTTTGAAATCTTGGCCAGAACAGTGCTAGTTATGTCAGCGCCGTCGGCGAAGCGATCTTCGCCTCTAAGCTGATCCAGGACAGTAGCGGTTTGGTCCTTGAGACGGCGTCGTTCTTGATGGCACCATCGGCATTCGAGCTCATGCAGGTCTGGTGCGTCATCAAGCTTATGAAGTACGTCCTCTATCGTGCGTCCGCAGGGAAGATTTTTCATGACACCGCCTCAATAATTGCCTTGCGCGCCCGGGCGACCCGCCCTCGAATAGTTGATTCCGACGTGTTGGCGATTGCGGCAGCTTGCTCATAGGTCATTCCCTCAAGGCATACCAGAACAAAAGCCTGCTTCAAGGTCGAAGGAAGCTTAGCGACGATACCCCATGCCATGTCAACCTCACTTCGTTGTACGGCCAAGTATTCGGGTGAAAGATGCTCCGGCGCCGGGTGGCCAGAGAATTCTTCAGCATCAACAACGTGAACCCGATTTTGAGCAGAACGAACTCGATCCAAGCAAACATTCCTTGCCATCCGGAAAATCCACGTCTTGAAGGCACCATTAGCCTTGAGCGTATGCAGGTTCTTCCACGCTTTGATCCAAACTTCCTGCACAGCGTCGTCCGCGTCCTGCCAATTCTCAAAGAAGGAACGACAATATCTCCCAAGCCCCGGTGTTAATTCGGCAACGAGCACCCCGAAAGCTTCTGGATCGCCCTCACGGGATCGGCCCACGATCGCCAGCCGCTCTAATTCGTCCACACAACCCCCTTGTGTGATGCAGATCACTTATCTTGTGTGTGAGGATATTGGTACGGACCTCGTCTGTATGAGTGTAAGCGAAAAAGTTTCCCTCGATATAGGAGCGAAGAACATGGCACAGCCAATGTCGAACGATAAGATCATCAAGCCAACCGGCGAGGAACTGGAACGCCAGGAAAAGCGCCAAGGGAACCACGAAGCGTCAGCGGAACAGCCTTCTGGTCCATTGCACACCGAGCTGGGCAAGACGACCATTGAAGACCGAGTCGTTCAGAAAATCGCCAGCATTGCAGCACGCGAAGTGCCCGGGGTATACGCAATGGGTAATGCAGCACGGCGAACTTTCAATTCCCTTGCAGAACGAATTCCGGGTGCCTCGGCGAACACCTCCGGCGGAGTGAGCGTGGAAAAGGGAGAGCAGCAGACCGCCATCGACGTCTCCATCGTCGTCTCTTATGGTTTCTCTATTGTGGAGGTCTCCGGGGATATCCGCTCGAACATTGTTTCCCAGGTGGAACGTGCTACAGGACTGGAAGTCATTGAAGTGAATGTCGATGTCACCGACGTCCACCTGCCAGAAGATGACGAAGACGACGAGCCGCGAGAAGACCTAAAGTAAGAAAACTCGAAGTAGGCCGCAACACTGCCGATGGGCAACGAAAGGAATACCCATGGATAAGCTCAGGTGGGGACTAGTCATAGGGCTAGTAGCCGGACTGCTCATAGCGTTTGGCTCATTCACCCAGTTCATAGTCGTAGCATTCTTCGTGCTCATCGGTGGTGTGGTCGGCTGGTTCCTGCAGACCCGCGTCGACTGGGAGCGTGTGTTCATTAGCCGTCGGCGGTGATCAATATGGCGACAAATAGTGCCACCGTGGGTGTTACTACCGTGAATAACCAGATCTATTCCAAGATTGCGGCAAAAGCGGCCTCCAAGATCCCTGGAGTCGGAGCCAGCTCTGGCGGCCTATTGCAATTGGGCAAACCACGCGATATTACAGGGAAACCTACTGCTACAGCAGAGGTTCTCGGCGGTGCCGTAGCAGTCGAGTTGAAAGTCGGCATTCGATACCCGCTGAGCTTGCAGCAAACCTGCGAGGCCATACGTCAACAAGTGACAGATGAGCTCGTTCAATTCCTTGGCGCTTCATCCGTCCAAGTCGACATCGATGTTGCATGGCTTCATGCAGCTTCAACCAATGCTGAGAAGAGGAGGCTGCGATGAGCAGATTTTGGCATGTTCGCAGTGCTCGAACTGCAACCCTGCTCAGTACCTGCCTGTTGTTATTAGGCATCTCAACTACATTCCTGGTGATTTGCCTAATCAGAGTATCTAGCGGTTCTTGGCCGAGCTGGATAACCGGATTTCTGGATTCTGCTAAGAATATTGTTTGGGAAAATAGCAGTTTGCTGGCCTTAGCTATTGGCGTCGCCGTTATCGGTCTGGTTCTGTTGATTGCCGCTTTGGTCCCGGGAAAGCGCAGGACAGCACTGCTTGAATGGGATTCTGTCCACGAACACGAGGAGTGGGTTGCGGATAACCGCGGCTTGGCTAATCTGGCGCGTTATGAAGCAGAGCGTACTGATGGGGTGGGCGGCTCCTCGCCCATATTGCGGGGTAGGAAGCTGCATGTCGGCGTTTCCACTCCGGTGCATGAAACCAAAGATATTTCGCAGTCGGTGCAAGCGAACGTCCAGGAAGCCCTATCGGCCATCCCGTTAGCACATTCGATAAGCGTCAGCGTCAAAGCAACTACCCGAGGAGGGCAGTAGATTTGTGGAAACCCAATAGCGTTCGGCAACGGGTCTTCCTGGCGCTCCTTGGATTGCTTCTTATGGCAGGGGGTGCTTGCGTGGCCTGGCTAAGCTGGGATTCAACTCAGAACGGACTTGCCCAGAAACGTCTCGTCGATAGCTTTCCTGCACAAATGCCAGAATTGGGCATTTACATGGCCGGCGCACTAGCCCTGATATCGGTCATGCTGATCGTTGTGATGGTGTCAGCTCTACCCAAGAAACCGGGTAAACGGACCTTCATTTACCAATCAGATAAAGGCACTGGCATATCCACTGTTGATTCAGGAACCGTCGCCCTGGCTGCCCGGGAAGCAGCTGAAAGCTCACCTGAGGTTGCCCATGCAGATATACGTATTAATGGAACAGTGAAGAGCCCGATTCTTTACGCACGATTCGCTTTGCGCGTGGATGCCCGGCCAATGGATGGCATGGGCCTCGTAAGGGATGTTCTCATTCCTCAGATGGAGCAAGCTCTCGGCGCCCGGTTCGCCAGAAAACACGTGAACATTGATTTCCAGCCTAAGATATCTGGAACATCCGCCAAAACGACCCTGACCTAATAATTTGTACTAGTCAGCCAATCGGCGGAAAGCAGCAGGGGATATGGAGGCACCCTCCAGAGCAAGGCTCAGGAAATATCGGACAAGTCAAAGAAAGCATTGATGATTCCTTCAGCGACAAGGATCAGGGAGCTGATGGGCCAATATGACATAGCCGGCGGGGTGCCACAGAGATTGTCAAAGATGCCTACAAGCAACTTTGGGCTGATGAATCCGTGAACGTCGGTTGCCATGCTCAGCTAGGCCGACAACGCATCCTACCGCTAGTAACTTAGCAGGGTGTCAATGCTTCAGCAGATCTGCAATTCTGCCGTGGTTTGCAAGGACGCGGCATGGCGCGAGACCACTATTTCCGAACAAAACTCACATTGCCTCCCACAGATTCCCTCTCAGCAAGGGAAGAAGAAACTCGCAATCTAGAATTATGAAAGGCCCTTAACGTGAAGAAAATCCTCATGGTCCTGACCAGCGTTTCCGAACTCGGTGCAGGAGGAGAACCCACCGGCTACAACGTCGCGGAAGCAGCTCATCCCTGGAAGGTTTTCCGGGACGCGGGACACTTCGTCGACTTCGCCTCTATCAAGGGCGGACAGCCACCACAAGATACGGTCGATACCGACGACCCGATCCAGGTGCAATTTACCCAAGACGAAACCACACGAGCCGGTCTCTACAACACGGCGAGGGTCGAGGTAGTTGATCCGGACCAGTACGATGCCATCTATCTCGTCGGCGGCCATGGCACCATGTGGGACTTCCCCAACAACGAAGACTTGCAAAAGCTCATCGGGGCCATCTACAACAGTGGAGGCATAGTTGGAGCAGTATGCCACGGTCCGGCTGGATTACTGGATGTAGAACTGCACCACGGAATCAAGTTGCTGAGTGGCAAGGATGTTGCTGCCTTTACCAACGATGAAGAAGTCGCGGTCGGCAAGGACAAGATCATTCCATTCTCATTGGCCGACAAACTCGTTGAGCAGGGGGCCAACCATATCGCCGCCGATGATTTTGAAGAAAATATCCAAGTATCCGAGCGTCTGGTCACCGGTCAGAACCCTGCCTCGGCTGCCGGTGTTGCAAAGGAAATGGAAAAGCTTCTGGCCGCAGTGATTCGTCAAGAAAAGGCCACTGATGAAGCTTCCTCAGACGATGACTCAGCCCAGGCCGTGGAAGACTAAAAAAATCTGTGGGTAACGATTTTCTACACCTGCGGATATCTCATAAGCGGCTGTATCCGGCCAAAATATTCCTCGTAGGTAGACGGAGACCTACGAGGAATTTTTTCGTTTAAGCATGCGCGCCCTCCGCTTATCGGCGGAAACATCACAACTTTCCGAGGGTCTGCATCGCAGTGGCAGGCACACTCACTATCCAGCATGGCCGGTTGGCAGATTCGCACTGGCCAGGCTGGCCCGCGCTGTCACCTACGATGCAGGGCGACCTGCCCCCGTCGACTATGTGCAGCCCGCTTTTATCTGCTCTAGATTCGTTTTGCATCTCGACGACTTCACATACAGCAAGTTCTAGAAATGACAGAGTCTAGGGAGCGTCAGCAAATAATTGCGCAAACCGTCTTCCTACCAGAACTTGGGGATAAGCACTGGCGTATTTTCCTTGTAAGCTTCATAGTCGGAGCGACCGCCCCATTTTGATTCAGCTTTCGCTTCAAGCAGCGGGACTCCACTAATCTTGATGAGCAGCACAGCCACGAATACCGGTGAAATCATCACAACCCACTGCCAGTGCTGCAATGCCGGAGCGGCAACAACAGCCACTCCGATCCAAAGCAGAATCTCTCCGAAATAGTTCGGATGACGGGATTTGGACCACAAGCCGGAGGAAATGAATTCCCCTTTATTCTCCGGGTCGCGTTTGAAAATTGATTTCTGGTGATCGGCTAGGCTTTCCACACCGAGACCTATCGCCCAGATGACGAACCCAGCCAGTGCGAATCCGTCCAGTTCACTAGCGTGTTCCGAGGTCATGGCAGCCCAAGCAGTAGCAGCAGTGAAAGAGACCCAGAGACCCTGGATGGTCCAGACACCGAAGAACCGTATGAAAGACGGTTTGATCTGGTCAAAGCGATCATCTTTGCCGTCCCTATTAACACGGCGGAAGAGGAAGATTCCCAGCCTAAGAGTCCAGGCCAACACCATAAACGCCAATAATAGTGATCTGGAGTGAACTTCAGGGGCTAAGAGAAGCAAAAGCAATGTGACTGCCGTATAGGTCAGAGTCCCGGTCAGGTCGTAGAATCTCTCTGTTTGTCCTAGGAACGAAGGTATGAAAGCGACCCATTGGACTATGAAGGACGTCAGTACAGCCAGAGCGAAGAGGGGCATCGAACCCCATGTAAGCCCACCATCACTACCGGACAATGCAAGTATCACACCTAGCAGAAGCACTACAGGCATGGCGGTCAGCGCCTTGCGTTCCTTGCTTTTCATTATGAGGTTTCCTCCGTTAAATTTCCCTCAGGGACAACCCAGGGATCCTGCGATACTCTTATCCAAGAGTCGCTTCATCATATTGTTTGGGACCGGGCAATACTATTGGACACAGGTTGAGCCAAAGCTTTTGATGGAATCGCGGCTTGACGCTTCTCATGGACTCTCTTCGTGGGGCTAGCGTCTAGGAGATCCCTGCCGTTGGCGGAAGATTGCAGAAACAGCTTTCGTCCCCAGAATTGTTCGCGACCTGTTAATTGGCCTGACTGGACAAATCAAGCATTCTGAATGCCAGATGAAAACCGTTCTAATATCGATTGACTAGTTATTACGTCGAAACGGAACGCATGGCCTGGTTTCAAGCCTCACACTAAACAAGCTTGAAACCAAGCTATGCGAACATCGCCTCGTCCCTGCTTATGCTGCCTATCTGAGATGATAGCGCCCAACAATACCTACCTTGAATGACGCCTGGCCGAGAAGTAGCCCACAACAGGTTAGTCCTGTCCGTATTTGATATCCATCGATACCCCTGACCAGAAGGAAAAGCTATGAGGGAATTTTCGACGCCACTATTGGCCACTTTGCACATGCACAGGAATGCCACCGATCTCTTGATGGAGCGCCTGAAGAATTCGCCTGAGCATATAGCATTCGAAGTTCGATCTGCTGATGGCGCCGTCGCTGCCCCATGGAAGCAAATAACTACTCGAGAATATTTTCTCGAAGTGCAGGCATTGGCCAAGGGGCTCATCGCTAGTGGGCTGCAACCTGGAAACAAGCTAGTGATTATGTCACCTACACGCTACGAATGGGCTCAGGTGGATATGGCTGCATGGTTTGCAGGTGCGGTCGTGGTCCCGATTTATGAAACTTCGTCACTTGATCAGGTCACAGCCATACTTGCCGATTGCTCCCCAAAATTTATAGTTGCTGGAAGCACCGACCAGGCCTCGATTCTCGAGCGCGGACTAACTGAAGCGGGAATAGGCGGGTCGAGAATCTGGACAATGGACACCCGGAATGATCTCGATCTTGAAGATCTTCTTGAAGTAGGGAAATCTATCACCGATCATGCGGTTGAAGAACGACGAGTGATAGCAACATCAGAGACGATAGCGACCATCGTCTACACTTCGGGAACGACGGCAGTACCCAAGGGCGCTTTAATTACGCATGGTAACCTCGTTGGCTTAGTACTCAATGTCGCTGCCGCTTACACTGAGGTGGTCAAGGAGACAGGAAATACGATTATTTTCCTTCCCATGGCCCACGTTCTGGCTCGTGGTCTGCAGCTGATCTGTTTGGCCAACGGGATGCGCATCGCGCATCTCTCAGAACCCAAAGAAGTAATACCGTCTTTGGAAATCCTCAAACCCACATTTCTCGTAGTGGTGCCACGGGTGTTACAAAAGATCCAAGACTCCGCAGCACAGGCCGCTAATCAGAAACGCCTTAATCTTATTTGGAAGTGGGCCAGCGACACGGCAACGCAGTGGGGCGAGATGGCTGAGGTAAACGATGCCGGTTCGTCGAAGCAAGCTTCTCCTAGCCTTTGGATGAGACATTTCATTTTTGACCGGATTTTCTACTCGCGTCTACGAAAAGTAGTCGGCGGTCGTCTAGAGTACCTGCTATCAGGAGCTGCAACCCTAGATAGAGAAGTTTCCCTCTTTTTCAGGGGGATCGGCTTACCAGTAATTGAGGGGTATGGGCTGACAGAAACTACAGCGCCGCTAACGGGGAATATGCCCGGGTCGATCATGTCGGGAACCGTGGGAGTTCCGATGCCTGGGACCACTGTACGAATATCGGACGACGGTGAGGTGCTCGCGCAAGGAGTCGGCGTATTTGCTGGATATACCAATCCCGACGATAACGCCGACGCTTTCACCGATGGGTTCTTTCGCACAGGAGACTTGGGATCAATTGACGAGCGTGGACGCATCACGCTGAGGGGAAGAATCAAAGACGTCATAGTAACTGCGGGAGGAAAAACAATATCTCCCAGCATATGGGAAGGATATGTCGAAACTGATCCACTAATTGCCCACGCGGTAATGGTCGGGGAAGGTAAGCCGTTCCTGGGATGCCTCGTGCTCATTGACTCGGAAGCAGTTCAACAGTGGGCTTCAAGCCAAGGGATTACAGACGCATCCCTCTTTCAGCATCGCACAGAAGGATCAATTGACAGGATTAGAAACCAGCGCCTGTTTCAAGTCATCTCCGACTCCGTCAGCTCAGCCAATAACCGGGTAGCAAGAAGTGAACAAGTCAAAGAGATTATTATGCTTTCCACCTATTTAGGGGAAAACAGTGAGCTGCTGACGCCGACCTTGAAACTCAAGCGAAGCAAGTTTCTTGAGAGAACAAACAGCTTCGTCAACGAGATCTATGACTCAACTAAGCGCTAACTATCAGTCATGATATGAGCCCTTTACGTTCGGATGGAAGGGCAAAAAACTTTTAAATAATCCAATCCGGAACATCCCTGGCCCCGAATGCCCTATGACAGCCCAAGCCAAGGGGTTTGGATCAACGACTGGCCCAACGGGGTCGCCAGGTAAGGAGTTCGACATGAAAACCATGCAGCGCAAGACGGCAGGACTGCTCTCGATCGCCGCGGTCGCCGCGTTCGGATTGAGCGCCTGCTCGATGGACAACAGCAGCGAGACCGCCCCCAGCAGCGAAAGCTCGGCCTCCAGCATGAGCGAGAGCAGCCCGAGCGCATCCGAGGATTCGGGCATGGCCAGCGAATCGGCCATGGACCCTGCTTCCAATCTTGTGGGCCCGGGCTGCGCGGCCTACGCGGAGGCAGTGCCTGAAGGCGATGGCTCGGTGGCCGGCATGGCCAAGGATCCGGTTGCCGTGGCAGCATCCAACAACCCGTTGCTGACCACCCTCACCAAGGCCGTCTCGGGAAAGCTGAACAAGGACGTGGACCTGGTGGACACGCTCAACGGCGATGAGTTCACCGTCTTCGCACCGGTGGATGACGCATTCAAGGCCATTCCAGAAAAAGACCTGAACGCTGTCGTGTCGGATGCCGACATGCTGACCAAGGTGCTGACCTACCATGTGGTCCCCGGCCAGATAACTCCCGATGATTTGAAGGGTGATCTGAAAACTGTTGAAGGCGACAAGGTCAAGATCAGCGGCAGCGGTGATGACCTAATGGTCAACGATGCCAAGGTCATTTGCGGTGGCGTGCAGACTGCCAATGCCACCGTCTACCTCGTTGATTCGGTTCTGATGCCACCGGCAAAGAAATAGCACTGCCGCATCACCGCACGCAGCCAGGAAATGAACCGGTCTTCTTGATCGGCTCGTTTCCTGGCTTTGCGCTATCCTGGACCCGGGGTTCCGCCCCGGCTAGACGGCCTGACGCTGCGCCAGCGCGGCCTTCACTTCAGCATGCGGCAGAGCCGGCGAAAAGTGCCCTCGCGGCCGATCGCATCGCGATTATTGACCAGCGCGTTCAGGACGGCTTCCTCCACCGCTTCGACCGTGGCCTCATAGAGCGCGTCCATTTGGCTCCACGGCAGGAACTTGATCTCGTCCAGCGGCACCGGATCGGGTTTCTTTTCCAGCACCGAGCGCAA
The DNA here is from genome assembly GCF_039602135.1 of Glutamicibacter sp. B1. Taxonomy (NCBI): domain Bacteria; kingdom Bacillati; phylum Actinomycetota; class Actinomycetes; order Micrococcales; family Micrococcaceae; genus Glutamicibacter; species Glutamicibacter ectropisis. The sequence continues at coordinate 3,424,868 of NZ_CP125942.1, forward strand.
TGCCCCGGGGTTGCCCGTAGAGAACGCGAGGAAAATGTCCCCGAGAAGTGCCCGCCGGTGGTGCCTGTGCGGGCCAGCCCCAGCGGGACCCGCCGGGCCAGGGTCTTGGCCTGCCCCGGAAGCAGCGGCGCATCGGTGCCGACCACGACAATGACCGAGCCGGATCCGCCAGGAATCGCCGCGGCTTCCTGGTCGTTCTCGAACCAGCTGGTGTCCTCGATCGGGCAGGGCGCCTGGGAGCTGCGCCCGATCGGCGTTCCGTTGATCTGCAGCTCCTTGCGGCTTCCAAAATTCGCCTGGGTGAAGACCCCCACGGTGTACTGCTGCCCGCTGGCCGTCACCAGCCGCGATGAGGTCCCCGAGCCGCCTTTGAAGCCATAGCAGTCCATCCCGGTGCCACCGCCGACCGACCCTTCTGGAACCGGGCCGGTGGCCGCATTGTCCAGGGCCTGGACCGCATGCTCCGGGGTAATGAGATTGTCATTGATGCGGTTCAGGTACCCGTCCCAGGTTTCTGCAACCACCGGCAGCATCCATTGCGCGGAAACCTGCGGATGATTCTTGTGCATCCACTGGTCGACCCCGGTGTGGCATGCTCCGACCGCATGCGAATTGCTGATGAGGATCGGGGTGGAAAATTGCCCGGACTCCTCGATCCAGGCGCGGCCAGTCATTTCGCCATTCCCATTCAGTGAATACGCCGAAGAGGCCCGCAGTCCGCAACGCACCATCCCCATTGCCACCTATCTGGCAGTAACCTTGCTCGCCTGCTTCTATGCCTTCACCTTCTGGGTGCTCACGGTGGCGTTCGGCGTCGACGGGAGCATCGCCTTCGCCACCGGGGAGAACTTCGAATCAATGATCTTCGAGGCCTCCGGCAGCTACCTGGGCAGCTGGGCCGCGATCTGCATCCAGGTGCTGATCGTCACCAGCTTCTTCGCCTGCATCCTCGCATTCCACAATGCCGCGGCGCGCTACATGTATTCGCGGGCCGCGAACGGATCCTGCCTGCGGCCCTGGGGCGCATCAGCCGACGCCACAACTCCCCGGCGACCGCCTCCATCGTGTTGAGCGCCTTCTGTGCCGCGGCCATCGCCATCGCCGGCTACCTGGTCACCGACGCCTACCTCGGGTTGGCCACCTGGACCTACGCCACCGGCGTGCAGGGGCTGGTCTTCGGGCAGACCATCGCCTCGATCTCCGTGGTCGCCTATTTCCTCAGGGACCGCAGGGGGCACTGCCCGTGGCGTGTCGTGTTCGCCACGGTGCTCGGCGCGTTGGGCCTAGTGGTCGGATTGATTATGATCGTAGGGAACTTCGAAATCACTACCGGCATGGACGGAGCGGTCAATTGGATTCTGCTGGCACCCACACCGTTGCTCTTCGGCGGCGGGCTGCTCTACGCGGCGTGGCTCAAGCGGCGCTCCCCGGCCGTGTATGCGGATCTCGGCACGCAGCAGGCTGCCCATGAGCACTTCATCGAACGGCAAGAAGGCTGAGGCCAAGCGAGCCGAACTCGTGGCCGCGGCGGTGCGCGTGGTGATGCGCGAAGGCATCGGCGCGGCCAGCGTCCGCGCGGTGGCGCAGGAAGCGCAGATCAGCGTGGGCTCGGTGCTCTACTACTTCTCGGGGATCGACGAGCTCTTGCGCCGCACCGTGGAAAGCGTCATGGACCGGTATTTCGCCCAGCAGCTGCACGTGCTGGCCTCCTTCGGCACCGCCGCGCAGCGGCTCTCGCAGCTCATCGATCTCGGGGTGCCCGATGACATCGGCGAGGATCTCTCGCGGTTGTACAAGAGCATCGCGCTCAAACCCACCAACTCGGAAGACCTCGCGCTCTATGAGGGCCTGTACAAGCGCCAGGTGAGCCTGTACCTGAGCATAATTGAAACCGGCCAGGAGAACGGCGAATTCACCCCAGAGGCACCGGCCCTGCGGATCGCGCAGAATCTGATCGCGCTGGAAGACGCCTACGACCTGTACCCGGTGATCGGAGTGCCGTTGAGCGGTGCCGAAAAGCGCGCGAACGTCCGATCCTACGCCGAGCTCGCCCTGGGTTGCACGCTCCAGGAGTAGCCAGTACACGCCGGCTGCGGCCGACGGCCCGGATGCTGCTACCCGAACTGCCTCGCCGCATCCTCACGCAGCTGGTTTTTGCGAATCTTCCCGGTGACCGTGGTCGGAAAATCCTCAAGGATCTGCACATAGGCCGGAATCTTATAGTGGGCGAGCTTTCCCGAACAGTATTCGCGCACCTCTTCGGCACTGAGCGGAGCACGGTCGGCCTTCATTCGCAGGCACGCGCACACCGCCTCCCCGTACTTCTCATCGGGCACTCCCACCACCTGAACGTCTTCAATATCCGGGTGTCGGTAGAGGAATTCCTCGATCTCGGCCGGGTAAATATTTTCGCCGCCACGAATGATCATGTCCTTGATGCGTCCCACGATCGTGCAATATCCATCTTCACGCATCACCGCCAAATCGCCGGTGTGCATCCACCCATCCTCATCGATGGTGGCCCGGGTTTTCTCTTCGTCGTTCCAGTAGCCGAGCATCACCGAATACCCCCTGGTGCAATACTCCCCGGTATCCCCACGTTCCAAGGTTTCACCCGAAACTGGATCCACCACTTTAATTTCCACGTGCGGATGCACCCGGCCGATGGTGGCGGTGCGACGCTCGAAGTCGTCATCACTGCGGGTCTGGCAGGAGACCGGGGAAGTTTCGGTCATGCCGTAGGCGATGGAGACCGCGCTCATTCCCATCTCTTCAACGCAGCGTTGCATCACCTGTACCGGGCAGATGGACCCGGCCATAATGCCAGTGCGCAGAGTTGATAGATCGTAGTTGGCAAAGTCCGGGTGGTTCTGCATGGCGATAAACATGGTGGGCACCCCATACAGGCCCGTGCATTGCTCTTCGGCCACCACCCGCAAGGTGGTCTCGGCGTCAAAACCCGGGGCCGGAATGACCATGGTGACCCCGCGCGAGGTGCACCCAAGATTGCCCATAACCATGCCGAAGCAATGATAAAACGGCACCGGGATGCACAGCCGGTCGCGCTCATCGAGGTCGATCATGCCAGTGACCTGGTGGCCATTGTTCAAGATATTGTGGTGGCTGAGCATCGCACCCTTGGGGTACCCGGTGGTGCCCGAGGTGTACTGAATGTTGATCGGATCGTGCGCACTGGTGGCTGCCAACCGTTGCGACACCACGGCATCGTCGATGCTTGTGCCCTCATCGAGCAATTGTTGCCAATCCCCGGTATCCAGATACACCACGCGTTCTAGTTGCGGGGTATCTTCGCGGGTTTGTTCCACCATCGCCTTGTAGTTGCTGGTCTTAAACTCGCTGGCGGCCACCAACAGGCGGAGCCCGGAATGGTTGGCCGCATAAGCGTATTCATGGGTGCGATAGGCCGGGTTGACGTTGACCAGGATGACGCCGATCTTTGCTGTTGCGTACTGGGTGAATACCCATTCGGCACAGTTCGGTGCCCAGATCCCCACCCGGTCCCCGGCCTGCAATCCGGCGGCGATCAACCCCTTGGCCAAGGCATCAATTTCGGCGTTCAGCTCATTCCAGTTCCAGCGTCGCCCACTGCGCACTTCCACCAGGGCCTCGGCCGTGGAGAAACGAGCCACGGTTCTTTCGAAGTTCGCCCCGATCGTTTCTTCCAGAAGCTGTGGTTCACTCTCACCCTTGGCATACGCCTTCATCAACAAGCCCTTCGACCGAATTTGAATAGTGTCCTGCGTCACATTCAAAGACTAGTCCTAGGTGCTGCACCTGTCACCGTGGGGTTGATCGTGATCTGTGGTTTTGCCCTCCTCCGATCCCACCCCGCGTCAAGCTAAAAGATCAACCAGCTGCCTTCTGAACCAGGGCGCGAATTTTCTGTTCGGTAGCTTCATCCAGTGCGGTGATCGTCCACGCCACCGGGTGCATCAGCGAACCTTCTTCAAAGGCCGGGTTGACCACTTCACCAAATCCGAAGGCAAGGTAGTCCTTGTCCGGTTTGATGTAGCAGATATCTTTGCCATCTTTGACGTAGAACGCGAGACCCCAGCGCACCACTGGCTCCAGCGACGGCGCGCTTTCGGTAATAATCGTGTGCAGTCGCAGGGCAATCTCCTGGTAGGGGGCCGGTGCTCCCGCTAACTTATTGCGGACTGCTTCCTCGCCCTTCTTGGCAAAAATCATGGTCTTCTCCCCTTCGGATTACCCGCCGTTGATAGCGGATCTTCGCTGACTTCCTACTGGCCAAATTGTGACCGGTAAGCGTTGAGCTAACAATTCAATAACCTACCCGATACAGGCCACAAGACCTGTGGATAACAGGCCAAACTGTCCTAGTTCCGCGGGAAAATTAAGCATGACAAATCAGTATTTCGCTTCCGATGACGACAATGAGAATCGTCTGCCTTTAGATCCGCCGGGCACCCGCGGCGAATCCCAATCCAGCTCCTTCTTCGCCGACCACCTCATTCACCAGATGTTCTTCGGCCCGATGAAGAAGCTCGTTGATGAGCTCTTCGAAGCCGGTCCGCTCAAGGACCCCGGCGAAGGCCTAGTACGACTGCAGAAAATCCAGAAACTCCTCAGCATGTTAGATGCTGCTCGCGCGGTCGTCATGGCCGACAGTGTTGAGCTGGTCGCTCAAATCTATGCGGAGGAACCCATCGCCAAACCCTATCTTGAATCGGAGCAAGAACGACGCGAACGGCTCAGTGCTAACTACTACGCCGTAGATCGCGCTAGCGACCAAATCATCACCTCAAATTTTGTTGCCGAATCGGCCATCGCGCTGCGCGAAACGACAAAGAAAGCCAGTGCACACATGTTCTTCGCCAAGGGATTGCGGCACGCTTGCCCGCAGACCCTCCTAGCCCTCGCCGCCGGGCAGATTACCCCGTCGGCAGCACGCGCCATCGTGAAAAACGCGCAAGATCTTTCTGAGGAGCAGATCAACCTGATGGAGGAGCAGCTCTTACCGGTTGCTGCTACCGCCAGCGATGACACGGTAAGCCAACGAGCCCGCCGGTTTCACGATCGGTCTAACCCCGAGCAGGCGACCGCGCGCCATGAAGAAGCTGCTGACGGTAGGAAGGTCACCAGCTGGGATTTGAAGGACGGGACCGGAGTCATCAAACTTGTTGGCCCCATCACCAACGTGCGGTCCATCATGAACACCCTGGACTACGAGACCACCCAGCACACCGACCCCAAAGACACCCGCACCAAGGCCCAGTTGATGGCGGACATTTTCTGCGACGCGTTGATTAGCGGATGGCCAACGACCAACGGCACACCGTTAAGGCCACGTGTTGTGGTGACCATCCCGGCACTCCAGATGCTGGCGAATCCAAAATATGCGCTGGCAGATCTCGAAGGTCACGGACCAATTCCCATGGCACTGGCCCTGCAGTTGGCCAAAGACGCCCCATCCATCATCCCGGTGCTCACCGATCCTTTCAGTGGGGCCGTGATGGATGTAGGTCGCAAGCGCTATAAGCCGACCCGGGTGCTCAAAGAGTTTTTGAGGGCCCGGGATCAGCACTGTTGCTACCCCGGATGCCGGCGTACCGCCGATAAGTCCGAAGTGGACCACGTTGAGGCCTGGGAAACCGGCGGCCATACCAACCGCGAAAACACCGAGCTATTGTGCAAGCAGCACCAGATGTTCAAGCATGCCCTTGGCTGGAAGGTGATTAACCGCCCGGATGGCACCAAGTGTTGGCGCACCCCACATGGGCTCAATGCACTCGTTGTTCCAGGAAGCGTTGAGAATGTAGAGCGCTTAGACCACGTGCACAACCATTGCCCGGAACGAAAAGTCGCTTCTCCCGCGGACCTTCGACGATTACTGGGAAACCTATCGCTGCGCGATGAGGAACTGCATATCCGGGTTGAGAACCCCCGCATCATTGACGGGAACACAGAGCTCGATCCGCAGGAGCCGGATCCGCCAGGGTCAGGCTCTGCTGCCGCCTGAGGGCCTTCCCATACCCAGGATGTTGAGTGACGGAAATTTTCCGTCACTACGAACGAATCACACCACCAATACTTCCACTTCACTATCCGTGGCCATCAGTGAATCACGACGGGCACTAGGTGCTGCTTCATGCCCTGCTCTGTCTGAAGGATAAAATCCGTCAGCCAACCTGACGATCGTTGCCATACCCTTGTGCGCATGGTCAATGCCGACCCCGAACTACTAGCTGGTCACAGCACTCGAAGAATGACGGAAAAATTCCGTCACGACGATCTGACTCCCTAACCTTGGGAACGACCCGGTGCGTCTATTTTGCTCAGACCGCTCAGAGTATTCTGTTCCTACAAGCACCGGCACCACAAAGAGCAGGCCGCCTCATGAGTGACGAGTACGTAGAAGAAACTGCCAAAAATACCGCGCCGTCCTCATCACCGGACGGCGTGGCACCTGCTGGCGGACAACGTAGTTTTCTGCACATTCTCATTAACACCGCGGTAGCAAACTTCACCACGAGTTTCCTATGGTTCGCACTGACCTTCTGGGTGTATCTTGAAACCGAAAATGTCATGGCCACCGGCATCATCGGTGGTGCGTTCATGCTGCTCATTGCGGTGTTCTCCATGATTTTCGGAACTATCGTGGATAACCATCGCAAGAAATCGGTATTTTTGTTTTCTGCGTTCATCACCGCTATAGCCTTCAGCCTGGCAGGTCTGATCTATTTGTGGTTGCCAACCGAGGACATCTTGAATGTCGGAGGCTGGCAATTTTGGCTCTTCTGTCTGGTGATCCTCTTTGGCGCCATCGTCGAACAGATGCGTGGCATCGCGCTGTCCACCACGGTTACCCTACTGATCCCCGTTGATCGCCATGCCAATGCCAACGGCTTGGTGGGAACCGTCCAGGGTATCGCCTTCATCATCACCAGTGTTTTCAGTGGCTTGGCCATCGGCTGGTTGGGCATGGGATGGACGCTGACAATTTCGATCGTCATGGTCGTGCTAACCATGCTGCATCTATTGCAGATCAAGATCCCCGAGGAAGAACCGGTCAGGGAAGAAGGACGCACCAAAACCAGTGACCTACGCCTAGGATTCAGCACGGTCATGGCCATACCCGGGCTATTCGCACTGATCGTCTTCTCAATGTTTAACAACTTCATCGGTGGCACCTATATGGCACTGATGGACCCATATGGACTGACGATTATGTCCGTGCAGGCGTGGGGTCTGACCTTCGGGTTGGCCTCTACAGGGTTTATCGTCGGTGGATTATTAATCGCAAAATTTGGGCTGGGGAAAAATCCGATTCGCACCATGCTCTGGCTGGTCGCGGCCATGGGGTTACTCGGTGCCATCTTCACCATCCGCGAATGGTCGTGGCTCTATATCGCGGGGATTTGGTTGTACATGACGCTCATTCCGGCAGTTGAAGCCTCGGAACAGACGGTCATTCAAAAGGTCGTGCCCTTCCGCCGTCAGGGCCGAGTCTTTGGCTTCGCTCAAATGATGGAAGCTGCCGCAGCACCGGTAACCGCCTTCTTGATTGCACCCATCGCCCAATACTGGATCATCCCGTATATGCGAAGCGAGTCAGGCGCCGAGCAATTCGGCTGGTTGCTCGGTGGTGGCCAAGCGCGCGGTATCGCATTGATATTCCTGGTGGGCGGGCTGATTATGATACTGGTGGCACTGCTGGCGATGAGCACCAAGCAGTACCGCAAGCTCTCCACAATTTTCCAAGCCGACGGGCCATCAACAGTTCAGGAGCACTAACTTGGCAACTACCCAGAAGACTTTGCCGACCGATGCTGATGTTCACGAGTTTATTGCCGCAGCGACACCGGCAAAACGTCGTGAAGATGGCGAGGTTCTCGAGCGGATTTTTAGCGAGGTCACCGGGGAAACGCCGGTGATGTGGGGGCCGAGCATTGTTGGTTACGGAACCTACACCTACGTCTCACCGTCTAACCCAAAAAATACTGGGATCTGGCCAAAGACCGGCTTCTCACCGCGTAAAGCGCAACTATCGATCTACGGGCTTAAAGATCTTCCCGAAGGGGCTGCCCTACTGCCCCAATTGGGCAAATATACCGAGGGTGCTGGCTGCGTCTACGTGAAGAAACTAGAAGATATTGATCTGGAAGTTTTGAAGGAACTGATCAGAATCGGCAATTCGCGCCACTAATTAACTGTTGTGGCGCCACTGATTGTGCGCCAGCGACGGATCATAGCGCTGACCGCAAATGCCACTCCAAGGAGAACCGCGGCGACACCGGCCCACAGTGAGACGGTCAAGGGCAATTGCGCACTGGAATAATCTGGGAAGGCGTCAAAAAGCAAAAGGCCCCAAATAAAGCTCGGAATCACTCCGGTCGCGAGCGAGATGAGACTGACGATTAGGGCATGCCGCCAACGATCCGTGGCGCTTCCCAGCCACGTCATCAAGCCTGCAATGCCCAACCATGGAAGCAACGGGAAAGCCAAGGGCAACCAGAGATCGGGCACGGCCCACCACGAAGCGCCCGATATGACTGGATCAACGACGAGCAGTAGTACAGCAAAGAGGATTGAACAGGCGCCGGCTAGCCAGCTCTGGCCTTTCTTGGTGTGGGGCACCTGCCGCAATTTCCATCCAGTCATGCGTTCATCTTATATGCCACTTCATCAGTAATGATTTAAGCTGTTCCTAAGATTTGAGCGTGGTGCAGGATTGTTTGGCAGAAAGAATTTTGAGCACCTGCGCACCGAATAGCAGCGGTAGTGCGCTAACCGACTGGCACCCTAAAGCCCTCGGAGCATGCCCTATTCAGCTTCTTCGAAGAAGGTCTCCACCTCGGTAATACCTGCGGAAATGACAGGGACCAGACGCTCATCAATGCTGTAAGTTTCGCCATCCTTGGAGAGCAGCCCATAGCCAACTAAGGAATCCATAGCGGCCTGCGCTTCAGGCAACACCGAGTCGTAGATCTTCGGTCCAACATTGCGGCGCAAGCCCTCAAGGTCCCCCTCGCGTCCGGTGGAAGCGGTGACCAAGAGGTTACGCAACACCAGATAGTGGGCCTCATCGCGCAGCGCGACATCAAAGGTCGGGTTCAAGTGGGCCTGTACGCAGCCCACTGCCATCTCGAAGAGGATCTGCGCGCTGGCCGCTTGATCTCCGTCAACCAGCAGATCATAGGATTCTTCGTCCAGACGCATCGTTGGTCCGTCAAAGTCCACCACGGACAGTCGAGCTGCACCCCAGATGTAGGTGAAGACAAGTGGTGCCGGACCATCAGTGTCGAAAGTTTCTGCGTCCAAGCCCAAGGAATTCAGTACCCGAACGCGCGCTTCCTTGTTGGCCTCGCTCTCATCGGACATATCAACGCCGTCTCCGATGGCTAAAGCGAAGGCCTTGACCTGATTGAACAATTTGGTCTCACGCAGCAGCTCGCAGATTTCTGCATCGCCTTCGGCAAAGCCTTCCAAGGTGTCTTCAAGCATCTCACGCAGCGCTTCGAAGTTTTCTGCTTCACCTTCCCAGAGGTTTTTCTCCTCGAGGTAGCTGAGGTAGTCCAGCCAGGAGCTGAAGATTGGTTCCGGGGCGAGAGTCTCGGGAAGCCCCATCAGGTGCTCGGCCAAGGACTCGCCGAAGAGGTCAATATCGATATCGTGCAGGTTAGAGCTATTGGCCTTTTGTGCATATTCTGCACCTACTGCGCCGATAACATACAGCTGAATATCTGCAGCTGCGGTGGCATCTTCAGGGGAGAAAGCCGGAACGGTACTTGCTACCCACGCCGCATAATCTTCACGCAGCGCGTCGATATATTGTTCCACCTGGATACGGTAAACGCTGCGTCCGCGCTGTGCGGCTTTGGCAGGATTTCCTGCGCCGGAGTTCTTTTTACTGTGACGCTTTTTGCTGGCCATGAGCGATCCTTTGAGTAATCGACAGTCTCTCTTCTTCAAGCCTACGGTGTCCGGCGAAAATCCATTGACCTATCGGTGGGAATCGGACAAGATGAGCAACAGAGGAACTTGGAAGTCCTAGCACCTGCGGTACGAGGGAGAACCGAATGAAGATCGCCGTTTTAATCAAGGAGGTCCCGGATACCGGGGCGGACCGTACGCTGAATCAACACACGGGTCTAGCTGATCGGGCTGCTTCCGAAGCGGTACTTGATGAAATCGGCGAGCGCACACTGGAAGTCGCTCTCAAGATCTTAGATTCCCAGCCAGAAACCCACATTACGGTGTTGAGCATGGGGCCGCAGACCATCCAAGCAACCCTGCGCAAGGCCCTTGCCATGGGGGCCGCCGGAGCCATACACGTAAGTGATGAGCAGCTACTCGGAGCCGATCTCATGCTCACCGCGCAGGTCTTGGCCGCGGCACTGCGCCGTGATCAGTACGATCTGATTCTCACCGGGAACATGTCCACCGACGGGTCGGCAGGCATGTTGCCGGTGATGCTGGCCGAGCTACTGTCCCTGCCGGCTGCTACCTCGCTGTCTGAAATCACCATCACCGATGGCGTACTGCAAGGCACCCGCGAACTGGAGGGCGCCACCGCGCAGGTGAGCACCCCGCTTCCGGCCATCGCTTCGATCACCGAGGCGTTGCCCGATGCGCGTTTCCCGAACTTTAAAGGCATCATGGCCGCCAAGAAGAAACCCATCGAGGTACTTTCTCTAGCAGATCTGGACGTGGAGGCACTGCCTGCCGATACCGCCCGGTCGATCATGCTCTCCGTGAATCAGCGCCCTGCCCGTGAAGCGGGCACCATCATGACTGATGACGGCCAGGCCGCCACAGCGCTGGTTGAATTTTTGGCGAAGAACAACCTGGTGTGAACGGAAAATTATCATGACTACATTTGCCCCGGATTCCATCCTGGTATTTCTTGAGACCACACTTGGCGGTGAACCGGCGAAAAGCACCGCCGAATTACTTGGCGCCGCCGCCGGTATCGGCACCCCGGTTGCGGTCATTGCCGCGGAGGCAGAGCACCTTGAAGCCTTGGCCGCCCATGCCGCGAAGGCCGGGGCTCATTCGGTACTGAGCGCACAGGTTGATTCCGTGGTGCTCACCGCGCCATTGGCCGATGTCCTGCAGCAAGCTTATGAACTGGTGCAACCGCAAGCAGTGCTCTTAGCCCATAGCCTGACCTCCCGCGAGGTAGCCGCACGCTTCGCGGTACGCCACAAATTGGCCCTGAGTGTGGACGCGCTCGGGGTACAGCGTGATGAGCAGGGGGTGATTGCCAGCCATTCGATTTATGGCGGAGCCTTTGCGACCACTAGCGCCCCGACCTTTGGTGCTCCAGTCATCACCGTGCGGGTAGGCAGTATTGAAGAGCGTGCCCAAGCACAGGAACTAGCATTGACGGCATTAGACGTTGCTGCGGGCGATTCCGCCGAAATCACAGTGCAGGACGTGTCCTCGGTTCAGGCCGATTCAGCGCGTCCCGAATTGCGCACGGCCACCAAGGTGGTCTCCGGTGGACGTGGGCTGGGTAGCGCGGAACAGTTTGAGCTGGTGTATCAGTTGGCCGATGCCCTAGAGGCTGGGGTGGGTGCTTCACGTGCCGCGGTGGATGCCGGCTTTATTGAACATGCTGCTCAGGTAGGCCAGACCGGCGTTGCGGTCTCCCCTCAGTTATATGTAGCGCTGGGTATCTCTGGCGCCATCCAACATAAGGCCGGTATGCAAACGGCCAAGACCATCGTGGCCATCAACAAAGACAGTGATGCTCCGATCTTCGAGATTGCCGACTTTGGCATTGTCGGCGATGTCTTCAAGATTGTCCCGCAAGTAATTTCTGCTTTGGAAGCACGCAAGGCGCAGTAATGACGAGCCCATTGTCTAAGAGCCTGCGGCAGGGCCTACCTCGGATTCCCGGGGGCGACCCATGGCCGCCGGCCAGTGTCCAAAAAACAGCAACGGAGCCCACCGTTTTACCGGTGGAAACTGAAATCCCCGTTGCCAAGGAAACGACCCAGGTTGTCCCAACCCCGGAGCCTGAGACAAGTTCAGTACAGCCAGCTATAGTTTCGACGGCTCCTGTAGCGAAGCTTCGCCAAGGTCTGCCGAGAGTTGTTGGCGGAGATCCTTGGCCTCCTGGCGAGACGCCGGGCAGTGCCACGGTTCCCCTGGCTGCCGCTGAGCCCGCGGTGGCACCGGAATCACCCGCGCAGTCAGCGCCGGTTCAAGAACCGGCCTCCCTGGTTGCCCCTGAATCGGCTGGAGAAACTGAGCCAGCCCAAGAGGAGCGTCCCGTGGAAATCAACGGTGATGCGCCGGCGATTCGGCGAGGCTTACCTCGGGTGGCGGACGGGCAGCCGTGGCCACCAGCTAGCTTTGTCGCCGCCCCTTTCACGGCTGCGCCTGTGCCAGCCGAAAAGGCAGAACAGCGCCCATCAGCAGAGGCTCAAGAACCTGTTGTCGCAGCGCCAGTTATCGCGACACCTGTTCTCGCGGAACCCGAAGTCAAGAAACAACAGGTCGCAGAGCCAGTGGCTACACCTGTTGCCGCTCCTGCACCGGCTTCAGCTCCAGCGCCGAATACCCCGTTGGCTACGACCAGTTCGAAGCCAGCTGCTGCAGAGCCGAAACGCCATGGGCCGCTGACCACTAAACAGTGGATTCTCGCCGTCGTGCTCGGTGCATTTTGCGCCTTGGGCATGGCAACGGCAGTGGTTCTTGTTGCTCGTGGAATCGCCGGTATCGATGCCGTTGCGGCGTTCATTCAGCGTTATCCCGGTGAATATCATCTCCCCGAGTCGGCTCCTGTGGGCGTTCCTGCTTGGTTAGCGTGGAACCACTTCTTTAACTTCTTCCTGATGGTGCTCATCATCCGTTCAGGATTGCAGGTGCGACATCAGAAAAAGCCTCCAGCCTACTGGTCTTCCAAACGAAGCCCCAAGGTGAGCATTAACCTCTGGTTGCACCAGAGCTTAGATGTGCTCTGGATTATCAATGGTCTAGTGTTCGTCGTCTTGCTCTTTGCTTCGGGACATTGGATGAGGATTGTCCCAACGTCTTGGGAGGTTGTCCCGAATGCGCTTTCAGCGGCCCTTCAATACCTCACTTTGGATTGGCCCACGGAAAACGGTTGGGTGAACTACAACTCGCTACAGCAGCTGGCGTATTTCATCACCGTTTTTGTTGCCGCACCATTAGCAGCGATCACCGGATTCCGGTTAAGCGCGTTCTGGCCCAAGGCACCATCGCTGTCCAAGAAATACCCCATCGAGGTGGCCCGGGCCCTGCACTTCCCCACGATGCTCTACTTTGCCGTTTTCATTCTTGTTCACGTCATCCTGGTATTTTCCACCGGAGCGTTGCGCAATCTAAACCATATGTATGCCGCTCAAGGGTCAACCGATCCGACGCAGTACGCCGAGAATTGGGCAGGGTTGCTCTACTTTGCTCTTTCGCTGCTGGTCATCACCGCCGCATGGTTTGCTTGCAGGCCTATTGTTCTCTCATCTATCGCAGGATTCTTCGGAAAGGTTAGTTCGCGGTAGAGAATCAAATCTTGCCTCTAACGCAAATCCCCTCGCGCGAGAAGCTAGTAAGTAGTTATGGTGATTTCAACGCATCTACCAAGAAACTGAAGGACAAAACGTCATGAGCCACCACCACCACACCGAAGAACTAGAAGGCGTAGCTTTCTGGGAAAGCCACTACGGACAGTCCGAACGTGTGTGGTCAGGCAAGGTCAACCAGGTCATAGAAAACTTGGTGAAACCACTGACCCCGGGAACCTCATTGGACACCGGCTGCGGGGAAGGCGGAGACGTTCTTTGGCTCGCTTCACATGGCTGGCAAGCCACCGGTCTGGATATCTCTCCAACTGCCATCAGCCGAGCCCGCGACGAAGCCAAACGACATGAGATCCCCGCAGATCTGGCCCAATTTGTTGCTTCGGACCTTGGGCAGTGGGACACGGATAAAACCTTTGATCTGGTCACCCTGAGTTTCTTCCAGGCACCCTTCGAGTTCCCGCGTGCTGATTTTCTACGCAAAGCGGCCAGCTTCGTCGCGCCAGACGGACATCTGTTGATTCTCTCCCACGCTGCGCGCCCGTCATGGGCTCCGCCGGTAGATCACGCAATGCCTGCGTTCCCATCGCCAGAGCAAGATCTCGAAGCGTTGGCCTTGGACTTAGAAGATTGGACTATCTTGCAGGCCGAGGTGCTAGAACGAAACATCACTGCTCCGACCGGGGAACCGGCGGTCATGAAAGATTCAGTGGTGTTTGTTCAGCGCACAGCCTGACACCCTCTAGAGGGCCCGGCCGTCCATTCCGATCCTTAGCTCAGGGCTCTTTGCGCGTTTTAGCCAACGTCCCCGGCACAGTGGTGATCAATACAGACGCTACCGGCACGCTCTCCGGTACGAGAGCCCCTTGCGACCGATCCCTTGGAACTCTCGAAGCATCAAAGTCGCAGTCGAAGAGGAATAGGCCCCCATCTAACGGTCTGCGATAGGGATTACGGAGTTGGACGCTAAAGATGGGGTTACGCTCCTGATGATTTATTCTACAAGATGGACGTTGAACGCCTCGCTCTGAAGTTCTCTTTGGTTGACGATGTTCAAGTTGGCGTGGCGACCCTGTCTTGGGATTGGAATCTCTTTAGCAAATGTGTTGCACGGGGGTTGCGCATCAAACCACGTGTTAAGTTCGCCAGAGTAATGCAGAACTGCACGTACGCAAGGCGCCCAAGAGCAAGCAATAGTGGAAAGCTTCATCCACTGCATACACAAGACTGAAGAAAATTACCCGAAGGTTGCCAAACTTATTATCATCTAGAAAGTGGCAAATTAAGTTCTGCCCGGCCGGATCTTTAGCCTTATAGCAACACCGGTTGGCTAAGGTGCGACAAAGATCTTTTCTAACTTCTAAAGAGGTAGCTGATTGAAGGATTTTTTCCGATCATTATCAAAAAAGGCTCTAACGATTCTGCTAGCGGTTACTATCCTTGTGCTGATCGCAGTACCAACGGCATTGATGTCCGGACTGTTCAGCGGAGTATTCGAAAGTCCCAGTGAGGGAATCCGCGTATTCTTCATCATGGTTGGCGCTGGCGTGCTATTTCTCGTGGTCGAACTGCTTGTCGAAAACTGGCGCGATAACAAGAAGAAGAAAAATTCATCAGCGCAGAAGTGAGAGAACAGTTCGTTTTCACGCCGAAACCTGTCATCCGTGAATCAACTGTGGGGGCAAAGAACGAGAGCTAGCCGCTCACTGATGCCTTGCTCAAAACCGGACTCCCAAAGTGGCATTCACCATTATTCTCTTGTTCGATTGGAATTCCAGCCAACGAGAAGGATGAAGATATGACTGCAAGTGATCCTCCAGCCTGCACAGCTGGAGGATCACTAATGGCATCGCTTCCCACACGAAGCTATGCCAGCTTGAGCGCACCAACTGGTTGGTAGTGGCGCAAACCTGTTGACCGGCGAACCACCACCCGCAAGTCATCGACCCGATGAGTGCCTTCGGGCAAGGCCCGCAATTGCACCAGCACATTGCCCAGTGCGGTGCATTCAACTGGCCCCGCAGTGACGTGCACCCGCGCAAGATCAGCTATGCGTTGGCATAACAGTTCACCTTGAGACCCACCACCGACAATGTGAATGTCCTCTAGGTCGAACCCACCGAGCCTCGCCGCTTCATGAGCCTGGGAGGCAAAGCTGCTGGCCAACGACTCGATAATGATGCGGATGAGTTCCGCCTTCGATTCTGGAGCAATTCCACCGGCATCAATGATTGCCTCACTGATCCGAACAGGCATCCTCCCCGGCGCAAGAAACTGTTCTGCTTGTGGATCGATCAAGACCTGAGGAACCGGTAACTTCTGGGCTTCTGCCAGTAGGTCATTCAATTGAACTTCAGCGTCCCCGGCCTGCTTCGCCTCCTGGTTCCAGTAGCTTAGCGATTCGCTAAGCAAGAAGGTTCCGGTGACGTTCTTGAGGACCCGTACCGTTCCATCTAGTCCCAGCTCATTGGTGAACCCTGCTCGTTGGGCTTGGGAAGTCAGCACGGGTTCGGTGAGTTCGACACCAACCAGGCCCCAGGTGCCACAAGAGATGTAGGCAGATTTTTTGCTGGTCAACGGTGTCGCCGCCACGGCGCTGGCGGTGTCGTGCGAAGCTACCGCCACGACTTGCACTGCATTTGTAGCGCCAAATTCTTGTGCTAGTTCCGGCACCAGGGATCCGACGGTTTCACCGGGATGCACGATTTGCGCAAGCTTATCCGCAACCCCGAGCACTCGTACCAACTCCTGGTCCCAGGTTCCCGAGCGCTGGTTCAGTAGTCCAGTGGTGGAAGCGTTGGTCCATTCGCAGCGTGCCTGCCCGGTAAGCAACCAGTTGATGTAGTCAGGAACCAACAGCAATTGATCAGCCGATGCCAACCGTTGCGCTTGCTGCTCAGCTTCGAGCTGATAGACGGTGTTAAACGGTAGGAACTGCAGTCCATTGAGCTCAAAAAGTTCGGCACGGCTGAACTTCTTCTCTAGTTCCGGCACAGCCAACTCATTGCGCGGATCGCGGTAGTGTCGCACCTGCCCCAGTCGTCGCCCGTCCTTAAGCAAGGCGTAGTCCACGGCCCAGGAATCAACCCCAATGCTGGCGATGTCAGCACGCAGCTCAAAGGCCTTCTTCAAGCCCAGTTTGATCTGCGACCACAATCCATCAATATCCCAGGCCAAGGACTGACTCGAAGCGTCAGTCTCAAACTCGGTCAGCGCAACCGGCCCATTGGCGAAGCGGTGAACAAGGGTCAACTGAATTTGCCCGTCCACCAGCTCACCAATCATGACCCGACCACTGGTGGCCCCCAAATCAATGGCGGCCACCGGGCGTTGTGTTTGCTTCTGGCTCATCGCAAGAACGCTGCAGCAACACCAGAATCCACTGGAATGTGCAGCCCTGTGGTGCGAGTTAATTCTGGTCCGGTCAGCACATATACCGCATCGGCAATATTTTCCGGGATGACTTCTCGCTTGAGAATAGTCCGGTTCGCGTAGAACTGTCCCAGGTCTTCCTCGGCGACACCGTAGGTAGCGGCACGGTTGGCACCCCAGCCCGAAGCGAAGATACCCGATCCACGCACCACACCATCGGGGTTGATGCCGTTCACACGAACACCGTGCTCTCCCAGTTCAACAGCCAGCAACCGTACCTGGTGGGCTTGATCTGCCTTCGTCGCCGAATACGCGATGTTATTCGGGCCAGCAAAAACGGAATTCTTAGAGGAGATGTAGATGATGTCCCCGCCAAGCTTCTGCTCGATCAGCACCTTGGCGGCCGCCTTCGAGACAAGGAATGAGCCCTTGGCCATCACGTCGTGCTGCAGATCCCAGTCGGCTTCGGTGGTTTCCAGCAAGGACTTCGACAGGGACAGACCAGCGTTGTTGACCACAAGATCCAGACCACCAAAAGCCAGCACCGCATCATCAATAGCTGCCTGTACTGCCTTTGCGTCGGCCACGTTGGCAGCTATCCCTACAGCAACATCGGTGTCACCCAATTCAGCAGCGGTTTCTTGCGCCTTGGCTAAGTCCAGATCGGCAATCACCACACAGGCACCTTCTGCAGCCAGTCGCTTGGCCACCGCCTTGCCGATGCCCGAAGCAGCCCCGGTCACCAAAGCAATGCGTCCCGCATGCGATTTGGGCTGAGGCATACGTTGCAGCTTCGCCTCTTCCAAGGCCCAATATTCGATCCGGAATTTCTCTGCATCAGAAATCGGTGTGTAGCTGGAGAGCGCTTCGGCCCCGCGCATCACGTTAATGGCGTTCAGATAGAATTCACCGGCCACCCGCGCGGTTTGCTTATTCGCCCCGTAGGAAAACATGCCCACCCCGGGAACCAAGACGATCAACGGGTCCGCCCCGCGCATGGCCGGGGAGTTCTCCTGCCTGTGACTCTCGTAGTAGCGCTGGTAGTCGGCGCGGTACTCGAGATGAAGCTCCTGCAACCGGACCAGTTGTTCTTCAACGCTCGCCGTGGCCGGTAAATCCAGCACCATTGGTTTGACCTTGGTGCGCAAGAAGTGGTCGGGGCAGCTGGTCCCAAGTGCGGCCAGTGAGGCCAATTTTTCGCGTGCAAGGAAGTCCAGGACCCGCTCATCATCGCTGAAGTGGCCGACCATGGGCTTGTCTTTGCTGGCCAGTGAACGAATAGTTGGCGCCAGGGCGGCGGCACGGGTACGACGCTCCGATTCAGGCAGCGGTTCAAAGCCAGAGACTACCTCGCCAAAGGGCTGGGGCTCCCCATGTTCTTGGATATAAGCGGCCGCGGTGTCAATGATCCACAACGCATTTGTTTCCGACTCTTCGCTGGTATCTCCCCAGGCCGTGATCCCATGGCCACCGAGGATACAGCCCACCGCTTGCGGGTTCTCGTCCTTGATTCGGGCAATATCCAGGCCGAGCTGGAAGCCCGGACGGCGCCAATCAACCCACGCCACCTTGCCACCAAAAATCTTGGCGGTGAGCTCTTTCCCATCCTTGGCGGTGGCGATGGCGATGCCGGAGTCGGGATGCAGATGGTCCACGTGGTTGGCGTTGACCAGTCCAAGCATGGCGGTATCAATCGAGGGGGCCGCGCCACCCTTGCCGTGCAGGCAGTAGTCGAAGGCGGCCACCATTTCGTCTTCCCGCTCTACGCCCGGGTAAACGTCAACCAGCGCACGCATCCTATCCAGGCGCAGGGTGGACAAGCCCTGTTCGGTCAATGTTCCCAGATCGCCACCGGATCCCTTGACCCAAAGCAGCTCGATACTCTCCCCGGTGACCGGGTCGATGGTGGTGCCCTTGGCCGAAGTATTGCCCCCGGCATAGTTGGTGTTTTTCTTGTCTTGGCCTAGTCGGTTGGAACGCTCAATAAGAGCTGCAGCCGTAGTGGTACTCGATGTTGCAATGCTTTGAGTCATGATTCTCTCGGTTGTTCTTCTCGGAGTTCTTCGCTGGTATTTACGCGTCGACCCGGTCGGCAGCGACCAGCTTGCCGTAACGCGCAATCTCAATTTCTTCTAGGGACTTGCCACGTGTTTCTGGCGCCCAGATGGTTCCGATCAATAGCGCCGCGGCGAGCAGCCCCAGGATTAGCAGGCCCAGCTTTTCTAGCCCCATGTTGGTCAGCAGCACCGGGAAGACCAGTGAGAGCAGGCCAACCATGACACGGGCAAGCATGAACAGCACTCCCTGCGCGCTGGCACGGTATTTGGTGGCGAATAGCTCGGCAGTCCACAGTCCGTAGAAGGCCTGAGCACCGATACCGGCAGAAATACCCCAAGCTACCGCGTAGAACAGCAGCGAGAATGTTCCTGGTGGTACGAAGATCAATACCGCCCAGGCCACGATGCCCAGCAGGGCTCCGGTGAAGTACAGCCATCGACGCGAGACGCGGTCACCGTATTTCATGAAGCCGAAGTAGGTGGCTGCGGCGGTCAGTACCCAGACCAATACCTGCAAGAGGTTCTGCTGGGTGGCCGATTCGACTCCGGCTGCTTCGTACACTCGCGGCTGGAAGATGCCGGCCTGGCCTGCCACGGTATTCCACAGGCCGTAAACGCCGATCAGGAACAGCAGAGCCGAGAAGTTTTTGCGTTCGGCCAGCAGTGAGCGAATACCGGAGAAGAAGGAAATCTTGGTTCCGTTGGCCAGCTCGTTTGCACGTTGTTCCTTCCACCGGGTGGATTCTGGAAGGCCACGACGGACCCACCAAGTCACCGCGGCCACTACGAAGAGGTGGAAGAAGATCAGTCGGGATCCAGCCACACCCAGCGGTTCGACCATAATGGCCAAGGCAAAACCAACTGCGGGTCCAAAGGACCATGCCAGCTGAGCGGTGCCCACGTGGGCAGCGCGTGATTCTTCGGGCGCTTCTTCGGCAATATAGGTCCAGGATGCTGGAACGCCGGCGCCGACGGCGATACCCATGAGCACCACACCGACCACCAGGAGTGTGGTGTTAGCCGTGAAGGTGATCAGCAAGGCACCGATCATGAAGACAATCAGGTCATATGTGTAGATGAACTTTCGACCTAACCGGTCGCACAGCGGACCGCCGATCATCGCCCCCAGTGCAGCGCCGAAGGCGTTAGCGGACACGGCGGCGATAATACCGACCAGCGCATCGTCAAACCCGAAGGCTGATTGCCACAGACTCAGGCTGGTGGCTAGGGCGATGATGGCGCCGGCCTCAATGTAGTTGCTCATCGCCACAGCGATAGTTGCTTTCCAGCCGGTAATGCCGCGCTTCGTTGCTACGGTACCCATTTAGGCTCCCCATCCTGCTTGTACCCCACCGACGCGCTCGGCTTCGATGCGGCTTTGGTAGTCCGAAGTGCGGAAGGCCTGCATCGGATCTGCCGGGAGGCCACGCTCGGCCCGCCAAGCTTCAAGTTCTGAGCGGACATCGGTGTAGAAGGCGTTCATGAAGATTTCGTTGGCAGCTAGCACGTCGCCTGAAATCTGTGCCTCCGTCAATGCAACGCGATCAATGAGCAGGGCTCGCGCGGTCATCTCTTGGACGTTGAGCACGCTGCGGATTTGACCCTGAATCTTGTTCTCCACGTTGTGGCACTGGTCCAGCATGAAAGTAATGGTGCTCTGTTCTTCTAACCCGCCACCGCGAATGACCTCGGCCATGATACGGAAGAGCTGATAGGGGTCAGCGGATCCAACAATCAGATCGTCATCGGCGTAGAAGCGGGAGTTGAAGTCGAAGGAGCCCAGCTTGCCTAGACGTAGCAGCTGCATCACGATGAACTCGATGTTGGTTCCTGGCGCATGGTGCCCGGTGTCGAGGCAAACCATTGCCCGCTCCCCTAGGGCTGCTACTTGAGCGTAGGAGGTGCCCCAGTCTGGAACATCGGTGTGGTAAAAAGCTGGTTCAAAGAACTTGTATTCCAGTACTAGGCGCTGCTCGCCGGAAAGACGGGCATAGATTTCTGCCAGCGAGTCTGCCAAGCGGTCTTGGCGACCACGCATGTCCGCCTGGCCCGGGTAGTTAGATCCTTCGGCAAGCCAGATCTTCAAATCTTGGCTGCCCGTTGCGTCCATGACGTCGATGCATTCAAGGTGATGATCGATGGCCTTGCGACGGATCTTTGGATCCTCGTGAGTTAGCGCGCCGAACTTATAATCATCATCCTGGAAGGTGTTCGAGTTAATAGTTCCTAGACGCACACCGAGGTTCTCGGCATGGCTGCGCAGGGCGCTAAAGTCCTCAACTTTGTCCCAGGGAATGTGCAAGGCCACCGATGGTGCAAGACCGGTGAGTCGGTGTACTTGTGCGGCATCGGCGATCTTTTCGAAGGGGTCTCGTGGTGTTCCTGCGGTTGAATACACCTTAAACCGGGTGCCGGAATTACCGTAGGCCCAGGAAGGGACTTCGATGGCCAGTTGGTTGAGTGTTTCTAGGTTCTCGGGGCTCAACGTTGCGCCCATAAACCTCTCCATTTCTCTTGATGCGGTGAGTTAGTTTCTTGTTGCTGGCAGGTTTGCCAATTGGTCTTCGAGGTTGAAAACTTCACTGAGCCGTTGGGCTTGCTGATCCGCTCGTCCGTCGAGACTGAGGAAGAATGCAGACATCTCTGCCTCCCACCGTGCAGTGCGCGGGTCAGCGTCGAGAGCCTCTTGCGCTGCTTGGTCGTCGTCCGTTTCGTAATAGCCGATGAGCAGTCCGTCGGCGCGTAGAAAGAGCGAGTAGTTCCGGCGTCCGGCATCGTTGATTGCTTGGAGCATCTCCGGCCAGACTTTTGCGTGGCGTTCGATGTACTGGTCCATGAGCTCGGGGCGAACTTGTAGCTGGAAGCAGACTCGCATTAGCTTTCCTTCCTGCGTCAAACGTCGTTGTTGGTGGTACCGCTATCTCTTCATTTTGCATAAAATGAATCGTTTCAATCATGCGGTACACTGAGTGTAAGGCATTTCACGATTAGAGATCAAGAAGATTCGCCCATGATTGACGAAATATTTTGAAACCTTTCAATACATGCTGGCGTTAAGCTCTCCACCAGGACCCGGGATATACTCGCAAGATCAGTACCCTCGAAAAGAACAGGAAATCTCTGTGGCCGTCAGCGTAAAGGAAGTCGCCGCCGAAGCCGGAGTTTCTGTGGGCACCGTATCCAACGTGCTCAACCGCCCGGAGGTCGTTTCTGAACGCACCGTCAACAAAGTCAGTGCTGCAATAGAAAAGCTCGGTTTCGTCCGCAATGACGCGGCCCGACAATTGCGTGCAGGTCACAGCCGGAACTTTGGACTTGTGGTCCTGGACGGACGCAACCCCTTCTTCATGGATGTCACCCAAGGCGCTCAACACCGGGCCTTGGAAAACGGGTATACGGTCCTGATGGGGTCCAGCGACAACTCACTGACTACGGAGCAACAACTCTTGGATCTCTTCGAGGAACAGCGGGTTGCCGGGGTACTGATCTCCCCCATGCACAGCGATTTGAGTCGTCTCTGGAAAATCCGTGAAGCCGGCACCCCCGTAGTTCTGGTTGACCGTGGCAGTGGAGATCGCAGCTTCTCATCCGTTTCCGTTAACGACGTCGAAGGCGGTCGCATCGCGGTACAACACCTAGTAGATCTCGGACGCAAGAAAATAGCCTTTGTCGGCGGACCACAAAGCATCGAACAGGTGCAGCACCGCCTCGAAGGAGCTCAATCGGTCATCGCAGGAACCGCAGATGCGGTCCTCCAAGTTATGCCTACCAAACAGCTCACCGTTTTAGAAGGTCGCGCCGCGGGCGAGCGGATCTTGGCAATGAACCCAGATGAACGACCCGATGGCATCTTTGCCGCCAACGACTTGCTCGCTTTGGGTATCTTGCAAGCACTAGTCATGTCCGGTTCACTCCGCGTCCCCGAGGATATCGCCCTGGTGGGCTACGACAATATCGACTTTGCCCAGTCGGCAGTTGTCCCAATCACTACGGTGCGCCAACCTGCCGAGGAAATCGGACGGACGGCAGTGGACGTGCTGTTGCGTGAAGCCGAGGTGGGCGCAGACACGGTGAGAGAACAGTTCGTTTTCACGCCGAAACTTGTCGTCCGTGAATCAACTGTGGGGACAGCCAACGCGAGCTAAGGTCTTGCTGATGACTTGCTCAAAACGGGCCTCCGAGGGTGGCATTCACGAAAGGTCTCTTGTTAGGTTGGCAGTCCAGCCAACGAAAGGGATGGAAATATGACTGCAAATGATCCACAAGCTTTCCTGAACAAGGACGGAGCCGAATTGCCCGATACCATTTCTGATCCTGCGCTGAATGATGAAACCGGCCAGGACTGGACCGATGAGGGCGGGGCAACTCCCGCCGGTGCAGCAATCGACGGCACAGATAACTAAACATTCACCATTTCAACCGCGGCGGGAAGCTAGTAAACACAGCTTCCCGCCGCGTTGGGCGTTAACCCAATGAACATAGGTGCCCGTGCTAGCGTTTGGCGATAGAACTCTACTGCCAATTCATTTTCTAGGGGCCGCGCACTTCATGGCTACTCAATCAGATCTCAGCGGTGTTTCCCTGCCCCAGATCGCAGCAGTGATCACCGTGGTTGACTATGGATCATTCACTGCGGCCGCCGATGTCCTCGGAATCTCTCAGCCATCGCTCTCGCGCAGAATTCAGTCCCTCGAACAGAGTCTGGGTGTGCCCATTTTTCGTGCAGTGGGACGCACCATGCAATTAACCGACGCTGGGCGCAGTATTGTCCCCGCGGGACGACGCATCCTTGACGAACTGGCCTCGATCAACGCACTAGGTGCGTCGACTAGGGAGCTGAAAACCGGTTCCTTGCGCATCGCGGGTTTACCTTCGCTCATCGGCAGCGTGTTGCCCGAGTATGTTGGCCAGTTCCACAAGAAGCACCCAGAGATCCACCTTGAAATCCTCAGCGTCCAAGACCACGAGGAACTGGTTGAAACAATCCGCTTGGGTAGTGCAGATGCAGCGTTCGGCGTGAGCCATCAAGTTCCTGCCGATTTAGAATCCCGGCTGGTTTGCCAACAAGAATTTGCTGCCGTAGTCCCGGCCAACCTTAACACCGCAACGGGTCTCAACGCACAACTACTAAGTTCCTTGAGCTTGGTTAGCCTGCCCCAGCCCACCTCCATCCGCAAAGTCACCGACGAGATATATCGTTCGCTTGGCTGCGTTCCACCACGGGTCATCACCACTGTGCAACGCGACGCCCTAGTGCCACTGAGCATTGCTTGCGGAGGTATCACGATGGTTCCGGGCGTCATGGCCACCACCGCTGAAGTCTTCGGCGGCAAACAACTTGCGCTACCGGAAGGAACAGGCCGCGCAATCGGGATCATCTACCGGCGCGATCCGTTCCAAAACCCGGCTCTAACGGAGTTCTTACACCTACTGTGAGTGAAGGCACCCCGAGGTTTTAGGGCTGATTTTTACGGTGTAGATACTGGGCCCGCACCCTGACATAGCTTTGATGCATGGATTACCTCGTTGAATCTATTGGTGCACGTTCAGCTTTTTGTGATCGTCTGGGATCGAACTATAGCCAGATGAATTCACACAGGAGGCGCATATATGACCGAGCTTCGAATACGGCCTCGCAAACGGCGCATCACTTTTGTGCTCATCACTGCGCTGATCATTGCCCTGATTGTGGCTGCTGGTGGACTCTGGTTTAAGTTGCAAGGCAATATTTCTACAGCAGCTATTCGAAGCACCGAATCGCCGGCACCTGATTCGAGTCACGGTTTGAACATCTTGCTCTTGGGTTCGGACACCCGCGATATGGACGCCACCGGATTTGGCAAAGCCTCGGGCGCACGCAGCGATTCGATGGTTCTGGTTCACATCGCCGCGGGGAACAAACGCATTGATGCAGTCCAAATCCCTCGTGACACCCTGGTAGATATGCCCGCCTGTGAAGACACCGGTCATGGCAGTTATCCTGGCGGTGTGGCGATGATTAATTCGGCACTAAATTACGGTCCGGCCTGCTCTGTCACGGCTGTTGAATCACTGACCGGTGTGCAGTTGAATCACTTTGTTGAAATCAACTTTGAAGGGTTCATGTCCATCGTTGATGCCTTGGGTGGGGTCAAGGTGTGCCTGCCAAAGGCGATGAAGGATTCCAAAGCGAACCTTGACCTGCCAGCCGGAGAGCAGACCGTCAACGGAACTGATGCCCTAGCCTTGGCCCGTACCCGTCATGCGGTAGGCGATGGCAGTGACATCGCACGCCTAGGTCACCAACAGATGGTCATGTCGGCCATCGTTCAACAGGCCACCAGCAAGGAAACGCTCGCCCGACCAGACCGCCTATATTCCTTCTTGGATGATGCCACGTCTTCATTAACTGTGGACCCCGGTTTGAGCTCCCTGACCGATCTGAGCTCACTGGCCCTGAGGGCCCAAGCGGTTCCTTCAGACAAAATTACCTTCATGACCATGCCATGGGAGCAAGCGCCGCAGAATAAGAATCGTGTGGTTCCCTCCGCTGACGCGGAATCCCTTTTTGCCAGCCTGCGCGCGGATTCACCTGTTGTTCTAGCAGGTTCGGCAGACAAGAAAAAGACCGAAAACAGTAAGAGTCCCCAGGCTCCGGTACAGATCTTTAACGCAGCTCAGGTAGCAGGACTGGCAGCTGACTTCTCGGCCAAGGCCACCAAAGAGGGATTCACCGTTTCATCAATCGGCAATGCCGCTAGCGTGAAGGCTCGTACCACCTTGCTGGCCGCCGATACCGACCAGGCCCAAGAGACGGCGAAAGCCCTAGCCAAGGCACTGAATCTGGACATCAAACCAACAACCGCCACAGTTGATGGTGTTCAGTTAAGTCTCGGCCAGGACTACCAAGAGTTACAGAAGCCGGAAAAATCGCCGGTGACAACGACCAACCGCACAGCGGATCAGAGCCTGTGCGGTTAGCCGTTACTAGCTAGAACTCAAGATCGAGGTTCTCGTTGATTTCCTCGATGCTGAATACTGCCGGGTCAAAGTCTTCGCCCGGGACCGGTTGGAATTCGTCGGGCAGTGTATCTTCCATCATGGTCAGAGGCTTCTCGTCCTTGAGTTCTTGAACCATCTGGGTCCACTGCCATGGGCCACCACTATCTTCCAGTGGACCCATGCGGCGTCCGCCGATGCACCGTGGCAATTGACCGTCATCGGCGGCGAGAACGTCCTCAACCTCGATCCCAATTCGCCAATCATCACCAAAGTCGTAGGCGTAGCTCAGCCGGTCCTTCGGTTTCTTGAAAAGCTTGGAGAGTAGAACTGTCGACTCATCGACATCACTTTCCATATATGGATTCTTGGGACCGTAGCTGACCTTGTAGTTTGGACCGTAGAACTGGTGCAGGTGCGAGTCGGAGAAGTCGAAGCTGGTCTGGATAATGTCGTGCAGATCCCCCAGATTCAAGTCGGTCGGTACTAGGACGCGTCGCCAGATCGGTGGCTTCACATCGCGCAAGGAGAGCTTGAGTTGTAGCACCTTGCCCTTATACGGCTCGGTGCGTTTTAGACGCTTAGGTTCGTCCTCCTCATCAAAAGCGAGTCCGAAGGGATCCATCGCAGCTGGGTCGGTAGGTTCTTCAGCCTGCTCGTCTTCCTGGGCGTCGTCGTCCAAGTCGGTCAGCGCCAGCCTGACAATTCCCGGAATGTCGTAAGTACTTCCCTCATTCACCAAGCCCAGTGAACGCAGTAATTTCATACGTTGATGTGCGCCGGAGAATCCAGCCTCGGAGAACGACTCGAGGCGGTCATGAACAACCGGCTGTGCTTCGCCATCGATCGCTCTAAGCAACCAGAGATTAGAAAGACCCCAAGACTCAACAGTTTCCTCGTCGTCTTTTTCTGGCTCAGCCAGCAGCAAATCAAGGACCGCCTGGAGGTAGCCGTACTTGCTCTGGAATGTCACCGCGTCGTCAACATCCATGAAATCGTGCGCATTTTTGCCGTGTTCCGGAACGGCACCGGTCTTGGTGTCCAGCAAGCCGGCCATTTCAAGGGCAGTGAGCACGATGGAAGCCACGTGATGACGGCTCGACGCGTCAACTTCCTTCGGAAATAGTCCGCGTACTGCCTGAGCCGCTTGGGAAATATACTTCGGGCCCGGGCCAGCGTCCCAGTAGTTGTGTCCCTTGGTGGTGGCCCAGGTCAGGAGCACTCGACCCGTCTTCAAAACCTGCATTCGGTCCATGTCAGCCACGGCATCCTCAACAGTTTCCGGTACCTTCAACGGCTTCTTGGCACTGCCGCCGTTGAAAGGATCATCGGAATTGATCGTTTCCAGCAACCATTCGATACCGGCCGGATCGCCACCCCACAGATCGTTTTCTTGCAAGAAGTCCAAATAGACGGTCCATGCGGTGAACACCAGATCGCGTAGCTCTCCGGAGTCGTCGTCTGGATCTTCTGCTTCTTCGAATTCGATGGTTGCATTCAGCACCGTGAATAGCTGCGGGGGATCAAAGTCGGTGACGCTGCGCAATTCAATGGCTTCAGCATAGAAGCTCAAGGTTTCACCCACCGTGGCCAAAACCATCGGGGCTAATTCGCTATCCCCGTGCTCGGATTCAAGCCATCGGGTGAACTGCGGGGTTAGTGCATCCAGACCACGCTTAACCTTCGCGCGTTCTATGGAGATGACATCTCCCTGCAGGCGCGCCGGGTGCCCCTGCTTGGGCTTCTGCTTCTTCTTTTTCTTCGCCACTGAGCTACTTTCCCATCCTTGCTTCGCTTAGTTTCAAGGCTACGTGCCATGCCACGTTCCTGCCCAACATTTAGGCCGACGAGATTGACTACACATCAGAATTTCCCCATGCGCATACAGCCGTGAAGCGATGGTTCAGGGTCGCGCGGTAATCTATAACGACATCATTATTGAGCGAACGCACCCGTTGATAGGGTGACAGCATGATCAATACTGCTCGACTGCATTCGGACCTGTCCCGTCTCACTCGCGAAACTGCGTCGATGTCCGCTACGGTGCGGGCCCTGTCCACCGAAGAATTAACCGCCGACTCCCTGTGTGAGGGTTGGAGTCGTGCACATGTCATTGCGCATTTGGCCTCAAACGGTCGGACTCTGGTCAAGCTCGTGGACTGGGTCACCAGCGGTGAGCCACAGAAACTTTATGCATCGCAGGAAGCACGCAACGCAGAAATCGATGAGCTCGCTGCACTACCGAGCGAAGAACTGCTCGCAGCTTTTGAAGAATCGGCTAGCTACTTCGCGCAAGAGTGTGAGCGCCTTACCGGCAAGCTTGCAGTAGAAGAGGTTGATCTACACGGCAAGATCATTCCAGCGGCCTCCATCGTTGCCTTGCGTACTGCCGAAGTAGTCATCCATCATCATGACCTGAATTCCGTGTGGACCATCGCCGAGGCTGAGCCGGATTCTCAAGAGGAAGCGCTGGAAGCCGCTGTGCGCACCATGCGCTTCAAGGATGCTCCGGGCATGACGCTGCTAGGCAACGATGGCGGTGAATGGGTCATTGGTGATGGTTCACTCACCGTGAGGGCTGACCGCGCACATTTGATTGACTGGTTGGCTCGTGGCAATTCTCAGAACATCGAAGCTGACGGCCCGATTCCCCAACTACCCACCTGGTAACCGCGTCAGCCACGTGTATCCACACGTGAAATTGCCACAGTTAGCAGGGAGAATAACTACGCCCTGCTGCGCCACGATGAAAAGGAACCGGTCTTGATCCCCGTTATTGTGCTCACTGGATACCTCGGCGCCGGAAAGACCAGTTTGCTCAATGGATTATTAACCCGCCCGGGCACCCGGGTTGGCGTGATCATCAACGATATCGGCAAGATCAATGTTGATACCGGACTGATCACCGGGCAGATCGATGCCGCCGAGTCCATTGCCGGTGGCTGCGTGTGCTGCCTGCCAGATAGTGGTGGCCTTGACGAGTTACTGGAAAAACTTGCGGCACCAAAACTTCGGTTGGATGCGATCATCGTTGAAGCCAGTGGCGCAGCTGACCCTATCAACGTGGATCGACTCTTGCGCTACGGCAATGCACCCGGGGTCCGCCCCGGTGGCATCATCGACGTTATCGACGCAGTACAGCACGAACATACGGTGGACACGGCCGCCATGGCTCCAGCCCGGTTTACTGCAGCCAGTCTCGTGGTGGTCAACAAGTTAGACATGATCTCCGCAGAACAACGCGAGGCGACCTTCACTCGAATCAGCGAGCGAGTACGTCAAGCCAACCCACAGGTGAGCATTGTTCCCGCCAGCCATGCTGCCATCGACCCGGAACTGGTCTTTGATATCGCGCTGAATGAGGACCCGGCAGACGAACTTCCGCTGGCCGCCGCGTCTCGGGCCGAGCACGACCATACCCATGCCCCGCATGCTCATGCAGTCACCGTTCCCTGCCCCGAGCCTGCAGATCCGGGCGCCATCCTGGATCTCTTAGAGAATCCTCCAGCAAATGCCTACCGGCTCAAAGGCCACGTGAAGATTCGCACCGGCACCGGGATCCAGCGCTACCTGATCAATATGGTCGGATGGCAACCACATCTTCAGTTGGCCACAGCTGGTTCTGATCCTGCCGACGATGCTCTGGTGGCCGTTGGAGTGGACCTGGATGAGCAGTTGGTTGGGGACGCGCTGCGTTCTGCCTTGCAACCGGCCCTTGTCGAGCCGACCTCGCAAAATCTCACGCGCCTTGAACGCCGATTGATCCTCAGTTCACGGGCCGCCCAAGATGAGGATGAGCAATTGGCCGATGAAGAATCTGTAAGTAGCTGAAGTTCGATTTGTAAGTAATGCCGTGGCACGAGAAATCAAAATCCGCGCCATCACTGGGATTCAGGCGGGTTGGTTGTAATTGTTGGTTCAGCGTAAATAAATCGTTCTAAGAACCCGGGCGAAAACTCAGGCCTGCTCTTCGCCAGCTTGTCGGCAAAAAGTTACTAATTCTCCATCGTCGCAACGCTTTTCAGCAGACCTACAACGATAAACCCAGCTAGGAAGACGGCTCCTGCCCAAATCACCAGGCCCACTTGCGGTGCGCTAGGTTCATTAAATAGTTCGGGCATCGTCAAAATGACGGTTATCGCACCAATCACCATAGCTGCAAAGGCTGCGTAAAAAGCTATCTTCAATGGTTCTTCTCCATTACAGGGTTGATTCCTCAGCAACGCTACCAAAGTGACGCTTCTATTCCGGCAGTGACCTCCTGTTTATAAAGCACAGCCGGTTCCGGTCTCAGCCAAGTCGCTTCCCTGCACCATAGAATCGTCGTACCTCTAGGTGGTACGACCAGTAGTTGGAAGGGCCCAAGATGTCCATTAGCGCAAGCGAAGCACGCAAGACACTCGTTCCATTGATTCAACAAGTCAATGATGACCGCCAAGCTGTTGAAATCATCTCTCGCAAGGGAAATGCTGTTCTCATGGCGGCAGATGAATACGCGGCATGGCAGGAGACCGCGTTCCTCTTCCGTTCGCCAGCCAACGCCCGGCGGCTCTTGGATGCCTACGAACGTGCACGGTCGGGAGTGACCGAGACTCACGAGCTCGACTAGGACGAATAAGTGCAGCTCGTCTAGGATCGTGCAGGATGGGGCGATTACTTCTACTGGCAAGCTGCCGTCCGACACGTGCTCAAGAGAGTCAACACTCTGATCGAGGCTTGTCTTCGGGATCCCTTCCAGGGGATTAGAAAACCCGAACAGCTCAAATACGGGGCCACCGGCTCATGGTCCCGCCGAATTACCGACGAACACCGGTTGGTACACATTGTGATAGGCGAAGACTTGATCATCCTCCAAGCCCGATACCACTACTAAATGGCGTCCGGCCCATGCCGAAGTATCCCGTCGAGTAGTCGAGGAACCGAACTCGTCAGCAGTACTGGCTTACTCTTCGCACCCAAGGATTATTTGGGCGCAACGTCTGGTCATGCGACCCCTGCAGACCACACTTCACACCACAAGCGTCGGTCAACGCCGCCCTCACCGCTCAGCGGTTCCCTTGGCGAAAGTCGCGCGTGGGTGCTGCGTGGGTACTGGCCTCGGAAGATTATGCAAGCGTCAGATTACAACGCGACCTGACGGTTCTGATCCTTGTAGAGCAGGTAACGGAATTACGGGTGCGACTAGGACTTGAACCCAGGCAAGAAGTTTGTCTACTTTCGCGAAAAACACAGGACCTATGCAAAAATAGAGACTATTTGGAACGGACGAACTGGCTGCCATCTAGTCACTGACATGGATCCTCACAAAAGCACGATGACCCGGCTGATTATCTACTGGTTGTTTCGGGCAGAAGTTACGGCGCCCCAAAAATCTCACAGAAATACCCAATCAGACCTAACGTCAATTCGAGCGCGACCATCGCACTATTTATGAAGCAGGGACTCTCAACCGTTTGGTATGGGATCTCACTCAAATAAGGAAAACCTCAAATGGAAATGTTGGACCAACCTTTGTCACTTTGGCTAGTTTTCGCATCACTAATACTGCTCTTGCTTTGCCTTGGTACGGTACTCAGGAAATTTTCTGCGAAGTCAATGTCGTCCAAAATACTGGCTAGCCTCTCCGTCGCCTTTGGCGTTGTCGCATTGATACTTCTCGCTATCCCCTTGAACGTTGACGGAATGACGTGTGGAATCAGCGCTGGCGCACTTGGATGGGGCCCAGAATCTGAGCATTTGCGAGAAGGTAATGTGTGCATTGCGTTGCAGGAACAAGTATTTGCCATCGCTGTTGCGATTCAAATCATTGGTATCGTTCTGGCCATAACTACCCTTGCGCTAACCCGCGCCCAACCCCAAAAGTCCCTATCGGTGTAAATCGGGAGCTTTCAGTTTGCAAATCTGGCTTGAGCTTACACTTCCAGGTAAGACTCACACCGTACACTGCATGACTCCCGAGACTCTTGGAGATCACAACTCTAGAATCATTGCGGTCATGTCGCCAGCCAGCGACGCACAAGTTGGAATAACCTCGATTCTAAAGAATCAAAAACCGGGGCTAGCACCCGCACAAAACCCGATGTACTGGCCCGCCATGTCCTGGTAAAGATGAAACATCACTCGGACAGTGAGGCGGATACGACGTGCCGGCACAAAGGTGAACTGCGTGGGTACTGGCCCCGGAAGATTACGGAAGCGTCAGCTTACAAGGCGACTTGTCGGTTCTGATCCTTGTACAGCAGGTAACGGAAGTTATCCGGGCCACCGGCATAACAAGCCTGCGGGCAGAAGGCACGCAGTGACATGTAGTCCCCGGCTTCCACCTCAACCCAATCACCGTTCAACCGGTACACACCCTTACCTTCGAGCACATACAGGCCATGTTCCATCACGTGAGTCTCGGCAAAAGGAATCGAAGCACCAGGCTCAAAAGTCACGATGTTCACACCAAAGTCGAAAGCAACATCGTCAGGATCCAACATGCGAGTGGTGCGCCACTTGCCATCGGTCCCCGGCATGGCGCCAGGCTCTACGTCGCGCTCATTGCCCACCACCGGGCCCGGCGCATCCACACCGGCCAGTGGTTCGTAGCGCTTGCGCAGCCAGTGGAAGCTGGTCAGTTCGGTACCGTCATTGCGCGCCGACCAGGTGGAACCAGCAGGCAGGTAAGCGTAACCGCCATCTTCGAGCACATGCTCGGTGCCTTCAATGATCAGGGTCAGCTGCCCGGTGAGGACAAAGATGAAGCCCTGGACTTCAGCCTGCGGTTCTGGCTTGGTGGCTCCGCCGCCGGGGGCAACTTCCACGATGGACTGGGCGAAGGTGGTGGCACCGCCGGCGACCGGACGGTTGAGCACCCATGCGCGGGTATTGGTCCACTCGGGGAAGACACTGGTAACGATGTCACGCAGCACGCCCTTGGGGATCACGGTGTAAGCCTCGGTGACGATGGCGCGGTCGGTCAGCAGGTCGCTCTGTGGCGGGTGTCCACCGAAGTTCGCGTAGTAGGACGCGGAGTTCTGGATTGCTGGAACAGTCATGATGGGATCCTTAGGCGTGGGAGCGATTCAGCGCGATGGCTTCGAGTTCGGGCAGGGTGATTTGAGCTAGCTCGGCGACTTCTTCTGCGCTCACCGCACCGCAGGTGACCCCGCGATGGATGTAGCGGGCCAGGGCTCGGGCGGTGGCTGGTTCATCCATGATCGTGGAGCTGATCTGGTGAACGTAGTTGCGCAGGCGGGTGCCGGCCGCTTGCAGGCCCTCGCGGAAGAAGGCGAAGGTCGCTAGGTAACGGGTGGGCAGCTGGTTTTCGTGCAGATCCCAGCCCTGGTAGATACCTCGGGCTAGGTGGCGGGAGACCAAACGAGCGTGCAACGCCCAGGCTTCAGCCATGTTTTCAGGGTCACCGGCAGGGATGATGTTGGTGGAGCCGTCGGAAAGTTCTACGCCGGTGCCTGCCACGGCCACCTGCATCACGTCTTTGGCGTAGTCAGCCACGGGGTGTTCCATGGACTGATAGCCGGCAGCCACGCCCAGTGAGGCGGAGTAGTCATAGGTGCCGTAGTGCAGGGAGGATACTCGGCCCTGGCCTGCATGGATCAGCCCGGCCACCGGATGGGTGCCATCGGCGGCGATGATGACCTGCGGGGTTTCGACCTGCACTTCGAAGCGAAGAGTGCCGGGTTCAAGACCATGGGTTTCTTCTAGCTTTTCGGTCAGCAACACCATGGCTTTGACCTGGTCTACTGTGGTTACCTTGGGCAGGGTCAGGCGTAGTCCCGCTGGTAGCTGACCGCGGGAAAGCAACTGGGCAATGAACAGGCCCAGGGTTCGAATGCCTCGGGCTCGGGTCGGAGCTTCGAAACATTTAAAGCGGATACCGATAAAGGATGGTGCTTTGTTTGCGGCGATGGCCGCAGCGAGCGAGTCGGCCGCTGCCAGTACGGCGGCGTCCTCCTCAGCATCACTGCGATTGCCAAAGCCGTCTTCAAAGTCAATGCGCAAATCTTCGATGGGTTCACTGGCCAGCTTCTCGGCCACCAACTCGGCCAACCGCTGTGGTTCAGCCAGGTTCAGCTTGGTGGCCAGCATTGATAGTCCCACCAGGCCACCGGCGGCCACCATGGCGTTGTGGCCCCAAGCCGCTGGTAGTTCCGGGGAGTACTGATCCCCTGGAACATACACCGTGTGGATGGGCTGGCGCGCCCCGGAATCTCCCGGGTAGGACTTTTCTAGTAGCTGATCCGTGGCGGCCAGTAGCGTTGCTACGCTGGCCAGTGTGGACTCATCGAAGGGGTTGATCATGACTTGCTCACGTACTCCTTTTCCAATAGTTCATAAGCGCCGGTGGTGAGGAAGTCTGCAAAGTCCTCATCCTTGCCACTGGTCAAGGTGGCGATCAGCCCGGCGGCTGGTTCGTAGTAGGCCTTGAAGTGTTCCTCGTTGTTGACCTCGCCGCGCAGGCGCTCAACTTCTTCATCAAGAATCTTCGAGACCAGTTCTGCGGTGATGGTGTTGCCGGTATCGGCGGCGACCACTTGATTGCGAATCTGCTGCCAGATCTGCGAGCGGGAGATTTCCGCGGTGGCGGCGTCTTCCATCAGGTTGTGGATGGCTACCGCACCATTGCCCGAAAGCCATACAGCCACGTAGTTCACGGCGACGTAGAGGTTGGCGCGCACGCCGGCCTCGGTCACGTCGCCCGGTGCGCTGGCAACGTCAAGCAGCTGGGCCGCGGTGACCTCAACCTCTGGGCGCTGGCGGTCGATCTGGTTTGGCTTCTCGCCCAGCTTGGCGTCGAAGATTTCCTTGCAGATATCCACCAGGTCTGGGTGGGCTACCCACGAACCGTCGAATCCGTCGTTGGCTTCGCGAGACTTGTCATCGCGCACCTTCTCGAAGGCTGCTGCGGTGACTTCTGGTTCGCGGCGGTTTGGAATGAACGCTGCCATGCCACCCATGGCGAAGGCGCCACGCTTGTGACAGGTTTTCACCAACAGTTCGGTGTAGGCGCGCATCATTGGCGCGGTCATGGAGACGGCCGAACGGTCCGGCATGATGAAGGCATCGCCGGCTTCGCGGAAGGTCTTGATGATGGAGAACAGGTAGTCCCAGCGTCCTGCGTTCAGGCCCGAAGCGTGCTCGCGCAGTTCGTAGAGGAATTCTTCCATCTGGAATGCGGCTGGAATGGTTTCGATGAGCATGGTGGCGCGCACTGTGCCGTGGGCGATTCCCAGTTCGGCCTGGGCGAAGGTGAAGATCTCGTTCCACAGGCGTGCTTCGAGGTAGTGCTCCATCTTCGGCAGGTAGTAGAACGGTCCCTGTCCGGATTCGGTCAGTACCTTGGCGTTGTGGAAGAAGTGCAGGCCGAAGTCCACCAGTGCGCCAACCGCTGGCTCACCGTTGATCAGTACGTTGTTTTCTGGCAGGTGCCAGCCGCGGGGACGAACCACAACGACAGCGCGTGGTGCGTCGGTGCGCAGCGCGTAGGACTTTCCGGTCTTCTCGTCGGTGAAAGCCAGGGTGCCGCGGGCGGCGGCCGAAAGATTGGAGATTGCGTCGATGACGTTGAACCAGCTCGGAGTGGAAGCATCTTCCAGGTCGGCCAGCCAGACTTTGGCGCCTGAGTTCAGGGCGTTGATGGCCATCTTGGCTGGGGACGCTGGGCCGGTGATTTCGACGCGGCGGTCACGCAGGGCTTCCGGTGCTTCGGCGACCTTCCAGTCACCGGTGCGCACTGCCTCGGTCCGTGGGTCAAAGTCGATGGCTTTGGCGTCAGAGAATTCTTGGCGGCGCACTGAACGGGCTGCTATCAACTCGTTTCGGGTTCCGGCGAACTTCTCGTGCAGCTTCTGGATGAAAGCAAGGGCGTCATCGGAGAGAATCTGCTGGGCATCTGCGACGTCGGGGATGCTGGTGATTGAAATACTCATGAGTTGTTCCTTAACCTCTTGTGCTCTTCTGCACTGCTCTGTTCCATGTTTGGATGTTTTGACGTGCATCCAACTTGTTGCTGCAACCTGCACCGTCATGGTGCCGTTGGCTGCTGATTCATGATCCCGGCAATCCAAAAGATTTCCGTATAGTGGATACTATTATCCTCAAAATGAAAACGCAAGGGGTATTTGTGGGCTCAACCACGGATTTTTGTTGAAGAATTATCGGATCGTGGAAGAAAAGCATGGTTTTGAGCTATTCTTGAGACGGGGATTTCGCATTGTAGAACTTACGCGTAAGCTACTTCCAAAATGAGTGTCCTAACTAAGGAGCAAAAAAGATGACGCAGACTTCCAGTAAGTCCACCACTGGCGGCGTCCAGTCCGTCGAACGCGCATTTGAGCTTCTGGAAGTTATCGCCCGCGCTGGCGGTGAAGCAGCACTGAGCGAATTAGCTGCCGACACTCCCTTACCCTTGCCTACCATCCACCGCCTGCTGCGCACCTTGGTAGGAGTGGGCTACGTCCGTCAGCTACCGAACCGTCGCTATTCCCTGGGTCCACGACTCATTCGCTTGGGTGAAGTAGCCAACCGTCAGCTTGGTGCACTGGCTTCACCGGTACTCAAGGATCTGGTCACCAAACTCGGCGAGTCAGCCAATATCGCCGTCCTGGATGGCGACATGGTCACCTACATTGCCCAGGTTCAGTCGGCACACTCGATGCGCATGATTACCGAGGTGGGACGCCGGGCAATGTTGCACAACTCCGGCGTAGGTAAAGCCGTACTGTCGGTCTTGGATGATGAACGCGTGCAACGTTTAGTCTCCCAGGCTGGCATGCCACCGAAAACCGCGAATACCATCACCACGCTGGGCAAACTCTTCACCGACGTAGAAGCCACCCGCGAACGTGGCTACGCGATTGACGAGGAAGAACAAGAATTGGGTGTGCGATGCATTGCCGTTCCAGTGCCTGGTGCTCCAACACCCATGGCCATCTCGGTATCGGGACCAGTCACCCGCGTGGACGATAAATTCACCCAAAGCGCAGTGCCAGTACTACTGGCTGCAGCCAATGAGCTCGGCGTGCAATTGGTGGCCGCCGCCGACTAACGCTTCACGGCCATGCGTTGGGGCGCAACCACTGTCATGAAGACCAGTGGCAAAAGCACAATTCCCGCAACCACGGTCAGCGCAGAAAAAGAACTCAATGCCATCAAAGGTCCGGCAGCAAATGCTGCGGTGGCGCCACAGAGGTTAGACAACGCATCGACCCCGCCTTGGACCGAGGCGCGTTCCTGCTTATTAATCACCGTGGCGAAAAGGGCAGAGCCGGACACGTTAATAAACGACCAGCCAACGCCTAGCAGGATCAAGCTAGTCATGATCCACCCCATGTTTACCGGGTGTACCCCGCCGACCAACAACGAGGCCACAAAAATCGCCAGCCCTACAGCGATGGAGCGACGATACCCCCACCGGTCAGCCACGTACCCCACCACTGGCGCCAGTGCGTACATTCCCAGAATATGCAGTGAAATGGTCACCCCGACCAGTGACACTGAACCTCCATGGTGGGTGACGTGGATAGGTGTCATAGTCATGATGGCCACCATGACCACCTGGGCACTGAGAATCGACACCACCGCATAACGAGCTGGCGCATTGAGACGGAGCTCTACCGCAAATCGCTTAATACCCCTTCGTTGCCGAGTGGGTATGGCCGATGCGACTAATTGGTTGCTACTGCGATTGACCAGCAACGGATCCGGACGCATCAAGACGAACACCAAGAGACCCGCCACCGCCATGGCCGCCCCGGCAATAAGGAAAGCTCCTGCGTAGATGTGCAGGCCGGTCGCATCACCAATGATTCGGCCCGGTATTCCAAGGTTTGGCCCTAGTACGGTCCCGATGGTTCCAACCCAGACAATCAACGCCAGGCTCCGGCCCTTGTGATCATCACTGGCCAAGTCAGTGGCAGCAAAACGCGCCTGCAAACTTATGGCCGAACCAGATCCAATCATTAGCAAACCCGCAAAGAGGGGCACCACCAATTGGAACTGGGCCGCAGGAACTAGGAGTAGGCCTCCGAGGGCTGCCAGCCACCAACCGCTTGCCAGAGCTATGCGTCGGCCATGGCGTGCGGCAAGGTTGCCCAAGGGTATGCCTAACAGAGCAGCGCCCAAGGTACTGGCCGTCCGAGCTAGGCCTGCCCACGCTTCGTTGGAGGTCACTTCTTCAGCCAAGAGAATACCGATGGATGGCGCGACCCCGACACCGATGGTGCCAAAGATCTGAGAAATGGAAAGGATCCACAACGTTCTTCGTTGCACCTTATCGCGCGTCAGCTCATCCATGACCTAGATTCTTCCACCCGTTGATCACTTGCGGAAAGCATTGCTCACCAGAATGTATGAGTTCAAGATGCTCCCCTTTTTTGATGACAGCTCTTAGAGTTCGGGGAAATGGTAGCTGTCGATAGCATGGGTGTCCCTTTGAAATCCAAAGCGGGTGTGGTTGGTTGACCTATACAAAGTAGTGGCTCTTGGATTATCGGCCGAAATTGATATCAAGCTAGAGCCGAGCGTTCATTCTGCAATTCCGACAATGCGCTCATCAGGCGTCTAGAGCCTTAACGCTTAACGGTGTTGCAGGGTATCGCAGAGGTATTGCACTAAGAAATCGCATGACCTTACATAATGGCACCTCAAATGGTCGTTTTAACTAATGATCTTTTGCGGTAAATGCGAACCTAAAGTTGTGCAGTTCAAGCATGAACACCGACCTTTTGACATCCTCAGATGGTAAAGAAATTTCCGTCGCTGACCAACTAGTAGATGAGGACCCGTATACCCCCGAAACGATTCGCAAGGATCTGTTCACGCGTGCAAAACGCGGATTCGTCAATATTGACTTCGAATTCGTTCAGAAGTTCTCTGGAGATGACCGTGGCGACACGGTGCTTTCCAAGTTGCTGAAACGACGTAGCCGTCTCGAACTGGATCTGCTCCTGAGCATTCACGCGTTGAGCCCTATTCTCGAAGGCACGCCGCTGTCGTGGAAAGCGTGGGCTCTAGTACTAAATAGTGAGATGCGCGCGGTAAAACGTGCCGCGAAGGCTCTTTCCATCCCGGAGGTCGATCTTCTCGCGGTGGCCGATCCTCGGGCTAAGAAACCTGTTTTCGCTCTTAAAGCCGGGCTGGATCATAAGGGTAAGAAACGCTATTTTGCGTTGCCTTATGCGTATTGGACCGAGGGGCACATCGACCAGTTGACGATGCCAGGAAAGGTCACGTTGCTCATTTTGCTACGAGAAACCCAAGACCCTAAAGCGATGACGTTAGATAAATCTTATGAGCAAATCGGTAAGTGGTACGGCATTAGCGAGAGGACCGCGGAACGAGGGTTTGGCGAACTACGCTGCCTAGGTCTCATGCAGGAGATCAGTCGTAAAGCTAATGACCCGTTCACGACTAATACATATCGGCATATCTGGCATCGATGGCCGCTGGAAGCGTACTCCAAAGAGAACAGGAAATCGCTTCTTGCCCAAGCGAAAGCTGCGGCTAAATCATCAGCAAAACAAGATCCAAACGTCTCCGTTTAACGCAGAAACCCCGCTCGAAAGCGGGGCTCGTACGATGTATTCAGCGAGAATCCTTGTTCCTCGCGATACCTCCATCCTACGCGCGCGCTACCCCGTATTCAACTTTCACCTTTGGAGGACCCTACCTTGCACACTTCACCAGTACCTGACCCCGCCCAGTTTTTCGGGGACTCCCGTTTCAGCACCTACCACACTGCAGCTGGCGGCGACACGTCCTTGGCCTATGACCTCTATGCCTGGAATGCCCGTCTCGCCGGGGCATTCCACGAAGTTTTGGGCCATGCCGAGGTTGCTGTGCGCAATGCCATCGACACCCAGCTGAGGGACTGGAACCAGCAGCAATCGGATAACCCCCGAAATCCGGGTAAAACCTTCACCGATCAATGGTGCATCGACACCGCCATCCCACTGCACGGCCTGGTGGCCACACCTTTGAAGAAAGCCCGTAATAATGCGGGTGCTGCAAAGTCTTCCCGCCCTTCATCCCATGCCCGCAAGCATGCTGAGATCACCCACGACGACCTAGTCTTCCAGCTCAGTTTCGGTACATGGAATCACCTGGTCCCGTGGCCCAACAGCAAGCCAACACCTCAGCTGCGCCTCTGGGATGAAGCGGTCAAGAACGCCTTCCCCGGCATCAAACCGGGGATTGAAGGTTTGCGGCAGGTCAAGGCGCCCTTGAATAACCTCCACAGCCTGCGTAACCGGGTGGCCCACTGCGAACCGCTGCTCCACGTTGAGGCGAATCGGCGACTGCAGGACATTGCGCGGTTGACCGGCTATATCGATCAGCCCATCGCTGATTGGATCATGGGTCAGCAACGAGTCAGGGATGTAGCCCGCGAACGCCCTGCCATCTAAACCAGGAATTCTGCTCTCCGGGCCACGAATCTTCGGCAAGCGCAATGGACCACAAGAAGTGTTTCATAGCGGGAGGGCATTCCGTCAGTCATGGACCGGCCACGACTGAATCCACTTGAGACCCAAAATTCAGCCGTACGACCCCTTATGTAGTTGACAAAATCTTAAGCCCGAGGGACATGAGATCTAACGGCGCACATACCTCAATGCGGTGTCAGGCCATTTATCTGTCCAAAATGCCGGGAGCCTTGCACCGCTAGCCTGTCCAGGCAAGGCGCGTAGTCCCTAGTAGCTTCAGCCGTCAATACGGGCCCAAAACTAACGCATATTAGCCAGTCAGCTAGGTTAGTTGCTGTTGCATCCGTTCATCATCTTGAGCACGGCTGTCACCAGAAGCGTTCTTTCCAGCTACGCGAGCGATGGAGTTGCTCCGCTACTGAGCGAACTGAGTTTCGTAGAGCTGGGTGTAACGGCCACCAAGCGCAAGCAATTCCGTATGAGTACCGCGTTCAATGATGCGACCAGCTTCGACTACCAGAATCTGATCAGCTGAGCGGATGGTGGATAGACGGTGCGCAATAATCAGCGCCGTACGATTCTCCAATGCTTCAGCCAGAGCTGCCTGCACCGCAGCTTCGTTAGCAGAGTCCAAGGCCGCGGTCGCTTCGTCCAGAATGACCACCTGTGGGGCAGCCAGCAACAACCGAGCGATAGTCATACGTTGCCGTTCACCACCGGAAAGCCGATAGCCGCGCTCCCCAACCACGGTTTCCAACCCGTCAGGCAACGCCTGAATTACCGGCTTAAGGCGGGCACGTTCCAACGCCTCCCAAATCTGTTCATCGGTTGCATCTGGTCGAGCCAAGGAAAGGTTCGAACGGATCGTTTCATGGAACAAGTGTCCGTCCTGAGTCACCATCGACACGGAAGTTCGCAGCGAATCTAACTTCAGGTCTCGGATATCTTGACCTGCCAACTGAACGCTTCCCGAATCCACATCGTAGAGTCGAGCCAGCAGCGAGGCCACAGTGGATTTACCGGCCCCTGAGGAACCGACCAGGGCAAATGTTTGCCCTGCTGGAATTTCAAAGTTAATGTCATGCAGGACCTGTTCACCGCCGCGGGTGTCCAGGATTGCTACTTCTTCTAGCGATGCCAGCGAGACTTTATCTGCACTGGGGTACGAGAAGTTCACGTGATCAAATTTCACCGGAACCGGGGCACCGACGGCGAGGCGGCGTGCGTCTGGGGCATCGGAAATCAGTGGTTCTAAATCCAAGACTTCAAAGACACGGTCAAAGCTAACCAAAGCACTGGTGATTTCTACACGAGCATTAGCTAACGCAGTCAATGGGGTATAAAGCCTGGTCAGTAGCATGCCAAGGGTGACAACATCACCAGCGGCGAGCTCTCCACGGATGGCATACATGCCACCCAATCCGTAAACCAATGCGAGCGCCAACGCCGCGACCAACGTCAATGCCGTCACAAAGTAGAACTGGCGCATCGTCATCTTCACGCCGATATCTCGGACTCGTCCGGCGTGCAGGGCGAATTGCTTCGACTCATCTTTGGGACTGCCAAAGAGTTTGATCAGTGTCGCACCAGGTGCGGAGAACCTCTCGGTCATCTGATTGCCCATGCTCGCATTTAGCTCAGCGGATTCACGGCGCAGAAGAGCCACCGATTTGCCGAAGCGGCGGGCAGGCAAAAGGAAAATAGGCAGAAGCACCAGCGCAAGCAGCGTGACCTGCCACGAGGTGGTGAACATGACCGCGGCCGTGAGAATCAGCGCCACCGTATTTGAGACTAAGCCCGAAAGTGTTCCTGCAAACGCTGATTGCGCACCAATGACGTCGTTGTTCAAGCGGCTCACTAGGGCACCAGTACGTGTGCGAGCGAAAAATGCTACAGGCATTTTTTGCACGTGGTCGAAGACCGCGGTACGCAGGTCGTAAATAATTCCTTCGCCAAGACGCGAGGAGAACCAACGCACAATGACGGAAGTAATGGCATCTAACACCGCGATCACTGCCATGATGATGGCCAAATTAACGATGGTGCGTACACCGGACTGGGCCACGATTTCATCAACGACTCGGCCAGCCAGGACTGGGGTAACCACGGCGAGGACAGCTGCAATCACCGAGAACAATACGAAGATCAGGAGCCGGGTTTTATATCCAGCAGCAAATTTCAGGACCCGTTTGGGTGTCGTTGAAGCGTAGGCCTTTCCACGCTCGCCAGATAGTTTCCATAGCGAATGCCATGCGGCACTTTCCATGCTCATTAGTTGTTGCTCGCAATCCTGCTCGGGGATTCGGTGGATGCCACCGTGCCTAGTTTCCCAGCAACACTTGCGCAACTTCTAGGTAGGCTCAGCTTATTTACGCCTACCTACTGGTTGACCATTTGTCGTCAATCATGGCCGCAAAGTCGAAGGCCTCGTCGAGGATTTCGCGCAGGCTGTGCTCATCGGATTCAACCCATCTAAGAAGCGCGTGGTCGTAGAGTGTTAGCGCAAGTAGGGCAGATGTATCGGCCAGCCGCGGATTGGCGCAATACGGGTGAAGCGCCTGGGCAAGAGCACTACTCTGTTCCCTCCTCGACTCCTGCCATGTGGCTCGCAATGCAGGGGTACTCTTGACCAGATTGATCTGTGAGCGCATCGTTCCCGGGTCGCCTTCAGCGGCCAGGACCGTCGGTTCAAAACTACGACGCAAAAGTTCAAGCAGACTCTCACTGGGGTTCGAAACCATGGACTCAAGCATTTGAGAAAAATGCATATTCATGGATCGTAAAGCGGTGACCACGGCGTCTTCCTTCGATGAAAAATATCTGAAGAAAGTTGCTCTGGAAATACCCACTGCTTGGGCAGCCTGTTGGGCAGTGACATTCTCTAAACCGCGCTCGGCAAAAACAGCGTACAACTGCTGTGCCAGTTCTGTTTTCATCTTCTCGCGCACTCGTTCGCGTACTACGCTACCCATGACAAGAATCTTACTCAGAGACTGGTACTCGGTTATGAGACTCTGTCTCTTTAAACATGTCAGATCATGTTTTGCTTAGGCGTGTCGCGGAGTAGAGAGTTAATTTTTCTCAACATGCATCGGATGGTGATGCCCAGTACGCACGGCTTAGTTAGGCTCACTAACAGGTAATAACTTCAACGCAAAGGACCGGCATGGCAGATCAGCACAACATCGACACGATTGAATTGGGTCAAGGTTTGAGCGTGACTGCCCAAGGTTTCGGATGCATGTCGTTGAGTAGCGCCTACGGCTCAGCAGACGATACAGAGTCGCTGCGCACCGTGAACCATGTGATCGATTCGGGAGTGACTTTCTTAGACACCGCAAACATCTACGGTGCCGGGCACAACGAAACATTGCTTTCCACGGTGCTGAAGACACGTCGAGATGAAGTCACCCTGGCGACAAAAGCTGGAATTGTCCGCCCCAAGAACCCGTCAGAGCCACGGGTCAATGGAGACCCTGCCTTCATCAAGAAATGTCTCGACGAGAGCCTGCAACGCTTGGGCGTAGAGCATATTGACCTGTACTACTATCACCGGGTTGATAGCCGGATCCCCATTGAAGAAACAATGGGTGCATATAAGGAATTAGTCGAGGCCGGCAAGGTGAGCCACGTCGGCTTATCCGAAGTTACCGCCAATGAATTGCGCCGTGCGCACGCGGTCCACCCAATTACCGCCATTCAAATGGAATACTCCATCTTCAGCCGTGACATCGAACGCTGGTTGTTGCCTACGGCCAGCGAATTAGGCGTCGGTCTGGTCACCTACGCATCATTGGGACGTGGCTATTTCACCGGAGAAGTTGATTCCTTTGATCAGTTGGAGCCCAATGATGTCCGTCGTAACTTCCCTCGATTCGAAGATTCCAGGATGGCCAACAATCTCCCTCTTAGGCAGATTATTGAAGAGGTCGCTTTAAGAGAACAGGCAACGACGGCTCAGGTTGCACTGTCGTGGGTCTATGAAC
This sequence comes from Glutamicibacter sp. B1, assembly GCF_039602135.1. Taxonomy (NCBI): domain Bacteria; kingdom Bacillati; phylum Actinomycetota; class Actinomycetes; order Micrococcales; family Micrococcaceae; genus Glutamicibacter; species Glutamicibacter ectropisis. The sequence goes on from NZ_CP125942.1 coordinate 3,469,219, forward strand.
AGGCTCGACTCCACAATGTGGCTGTTTCCCCGATCCCCGGCACGCGTTATACCCACCACTTTGATGACAACCTGCAATCGCTGAACGTGAAGCTCTCGCCAGAATCAATGGCCCAGCTTAATGAGTTGGCCGCCCGCGTCGACGGCGAGCGCCAAGCCGACATCATGTCCGTATCCAAGGGCCGTGAAGAAGAACAGATGGCTGAAGGGAACAACGTCTGATGAAAATTGCCCTCGCCCAAGTACTGAGCACTTCAGACCCGCAGCACAATCTGGTGACCATACGCGATCATGCGAAGCAGGCCAAAGAAGCTGGAGCTTCATTGGTAATTTTTCCAGAGGCGATGCAGGTCGCTTTTGGCAATGACCTGACTCAGGTGGCACAGCCCCTCGACGGGCCGTGGGCCACTTTAGTCCGCCAGTTGGCTAGGGACATTGGAATCACCATCATCGCTGGGATGTTTACTCCTGGGGAGGGCCACCGGGTGCGCAATACTCTCGTGGTTGCTGGTGCCGATGTCGATACGCACTACGACAAGATCCACCTCTACGACGCCTTTGGTTATGCCGAGTCGGACTCGGTCACCCCCGGAAGTACACCTGTCCAGTTTGAGCATGAAGGCAGCACCGTAGGTCTTGCCACCTGTTATGACCTTCGATTCCCGCGACTCTTTATCCGCAATGCAGTTTCTGGGGCAGCGGTGAACGTGGTCAGCGCTTCTTGGGGTGCCGGCGACGGCAAAGTGGAACAATGGACCACACTCGCCAAGGCTCGGGCCTTAGACTCCACCACCTTTGTGGTGGCGGTTGATCAGGCAGATCCAGTCAGTGTTGGCAGGAAGTTGCATGGCACAGCACCCTTGGGCGTCGGTCATTCACTTGTTGTCGACCCGTTGGGACGGGTCATCGCCCAAGCCGGGGCTGAGCCAGAACTGCTCGTGGTGGACCTGGATCTGACAGTGCTCGACACTGCCCGGAAACAATTACCGGTGCTGTCTAATTCCGTGGATCTTTAGCTTCAAACCAATCTAGGATGTCATCCCAGACTGGTTCTCCAATGCCTCGGCGCATCAAACCGTGGTGCCCGATGCTCTTGGCGCCCACCTGTTCAGGGGTGTAGGTGCGGCGTTCAACGGGCACCCCGGTGACATGGCTAGTTAAGGCGTCCATTTGGTGGGGTGAGGCCCATAGGTCGTCGCTGGCGCCTACCGCCAGCATTGGGACTCGAAGCTGTTCTGCCCTTTGCACAGCGGCCATGCTGGGGTCATCAAAGAAGTAGTTCTTCCTTAGGGTCCAGCTGCTCCAATCAAGCAGAGCTTCACGAGGAATGTCTTCGCCGAGCCCTAGCTTCTTTCCTGGCATATAGCCGATGAGCCTGCTCAGCACTGGTCCGATGAGGTTGAGGACCGCAGTGACGCGAAGTCGTTCGGGCAGCGGAGAAATAGTACGCAGTGCGGCCACATGGCTTGAAGTAATCGCGCACGCTTTCAGACGCTCGGTCCCGTAATTCAGCACAAGCCCATGTCCACCGACGCTATGTCCCAAGGCAAAATGGGGCAGGTCCGGATAGCGTTCGGCCGCCCACTGCGCGACGGCTGGAATATCTTGTTGGATCCAGTCACGCATCTTGATCTCAGGGAGCGCTTTAGGAGACCCGGAGAGTCCAGTGCCACGGTAATCGTAGGTGATCGTTAGTATTCCCCTACCGGCGGCATGCTGCGCGAAGGCCCGGTAGAAGCCCTGCGGTGTTGCAGTTGCTGGATGAATTACCAGTACGCCAGTAATCTCTGTGCCTGGTTTGAAGAGCGTCGCTTGCACGCTATCTCGTGCGGTCACGAGGACGCTAACGACTTCACTGGTGATGCTCTGGGTCAACATAAGCTCATCCTATGCCGATGTTACTGATCAGTAAATAGCTCGTCTGGGCCACCGGAAAGTCTTTGAGCTCCGCTCAAATCCAATCTGCTTCAGTGGTCAATCACCGAAAGACTGCCGTCACACTTCAGCGCGTTCAATCTCGTCCTCGTGCTGAGCGCTGACGGCAGTCTTCTTTCGCGGGGAAAGTTCACTAATCAATGCCCCCGCAACGATAAACACAGCTCCAGCGATGGCAACTGGTGGTAGTCGGTCCCCCGCGATGCGACCGATAATGGCTGCCCACACCGGTTCCCCGGCATAGATAATCGTCGCGCGCGCTGGCGACACGGACTTCTGTGCCCAGTTCATGGCCAGCTGGATCATGCAGCTAGCCACACCCAAGGCAACAGAAGCTACGATCCACACCCATGAAAATTCTGGAATGTGTTCACCAGTGACTGGAACAGCTAGAAAACCGAGAATGCCGGCCACAAGAAGCTGCACTACCGTGACCCGACCAAGGTGTACTTTGCCAGCAAACCAGCCGATGAAGATGATCTCTAAGGCTATTGGGAGGGTGCTGATAATAGTGACGATTTCTCCGGTGCCGAAGGTGACCCCGATACTTCCCGGATCCGCCAAAAGCACCAAACCAATAAACGCGAGTGCGACGCCAATCCACGTCAGGAGCCCTGGCTTCTTCCTGAAGACCAGCCACTGTAGAAGTGGAACCAGCGGGACATAAAGTGCAGAAATGAAGGCCGAAGTACTGCTGTTCAGCGCCTGCAGTCCGGCGGTTTGCAGACCGTAGCCGAAGAAGATCATCACTCCGATGCAGGCTCCGGCAAATACTTCTTTGAGCGTGAGCCCCTTGAGGACGCGCGCAAAAAGCAGGGCGCTAATGAGCCCTGCTGTCATGAATCGCATCCCCACAAAAAACCACGGGCCACTGTATTGGACGGCAATGTGGATGATCAGAAAAGTTGCGCCCCAGACGACGGTGGCGAGAACCAATACGGCTTCCTGGCGGGAGAACGCACGCCAACGGGACTGATTGTGCAACATAATGCACAATCTTATGGTGAATAATAGTTCACATGCAAACCAGTGACAGCGCAGAAGTACTGACCCACGTCAGTAGAAATGTTCGCCGGCTACGACTTGCTACAGGCTTGAGCCAAGCAGCCCTCGCCGACCAATCAGGGGTTAGCCGACGCACGGTGATCAAATTGGAAGCCGGCGAAGCAAACATCAGCCTCACCGGGCTAGACCGACTTGCGGAGTCTTTGGGCGTGACGTTTGTTGACCTGGTCGCAGAACCCTCAGCTCCACGTTCCTTTATCAATGAAATCGTATGGAGAGGGCAACACCCTCGAAGCGTGGCGACCCTCATGGCTTCCGTTCCAGCAAACAAAGAAGCGCAGCTTTTAACCTGGTCTCTTGAACCCACGGAGCGTTATGTTGGCGAACCGGATCCTGCCGGTTGGTCAGAAATGATTCTGGTTTTTGAAGGAACCCTGCGCATCGTCACTACCGAAGAAACCGTACTGCGCTCTGCCGGTGAGCACTACGCCTTTGCCACCTCGCAGGACTTCTCCTATGTCAACGAAGGACAGCAGCTGACTCGTTTTGCCCGCATTGTCGTTAGCTGACGCGAAGTTTTGAAAAATAAACAGAGCCTAAAGGCCAGCGGATAGCATTGCTGCTCCGCTGGCCTAAGACGATAACTGCTGGAATCAGTTGATGGTGAGGCAGAGGTTGTGCCCTCATCAGATGGCATCGAAGGAGCTCCCGATGGTGGAGTTCCGCCCGGTGCGCCCGAAGGTGGGGTGCCACCTTGCTCACCTGGTCCACCTGAAGGCGGGGTTCCCCCGCCACCCATACCGCCACCATCCGGGGCGGAACCTGCAGATGGTTCAGTGTTGGTATCGACGTTGACGGTCAGTTTTACCGTGTAGCCCGAAGTTGTATCTCCGGTTACTGTTGCCAGCTGTGAAACGCCACCATCGTCGCCAAAGACATTGTCAGTCTCCAATGTCAGGCTCTTCATATTCGTGACTGACTTTTCGTATCCCGAGGTAGCAAATGCTGCGTCGCAGATATCCTTCGGCAAAGCTACCTGAGACGTGGCGATGGCATTGGTGGAATCGGTAATGGAGTCGGTATCTGGGTAAACCTCAAAGTGAATGTGTGGCCAACGGCCCGAGTAACAGGCCGGGAAGATACTGGTGTAACGAACAATGCCATCGGCGTCAGCTACCTGCACACCGCGCAAGTAGTTCTCGTTTTCCAGGCCAGTGGAGTACATCGAGTATTCACCGTCACGGTCACAATGCCAGACATAAACTGCTACGCCTTCAAAGGGAGCGTTGCCATTGGCCATGTCCACGATGCTCAGCTCGAGAGTCATGGGAATGCCTTCAGCGGTGGTGGTGCTTTCGCCGAAGCTAGAACGGATATCGCTTCGAACGATGCCGCTTTCTTCGAGAACATCTGGGCCGTTCGAACCATCACCCGGGTAAGGACCAGCGGTTTCGTCGGGAATCTCAGCGGTGGTGGATGAGTCTGAACTGCTCGTTGGTGCACAGGCCGCCAAGGCGAAACCTACAGCGCCTAGCCCAACACCGGCCAGCACCTTTCGACGCTCAATGAGTGTTCCTACGTCGAAGGCCAGACCCTGGTCTTCGAGGTCTTCTTCCGGTCGGGGCAAGGGACGAGAGCCAAACCAACGTGGTGGGGGATTCATGAATGCTCCTATGAAAAAGTGTGAAATAAAGGGTGCAACTAAAGCATAGGAATAGCTACAGAGGATTGACCCAGCTAGCCCTGTGTAGTTTCTATGGCCACTTCCCCGGTGGTCAGATACTTAGATAGTTCGCCGTTTCCCTTTTACTGACATCGACAGGTCGCTAGGGTAAAGAGCAGTTACCCACCCACCCGTTTAGGGAGCTACTGTGCCTCTTTCACTACCGAGCCCATCATTTGCTCATCCCTCAACGGCGCCCGCAGTGAACTGGGGGATTCTAGGACCAGGCTGGATTGCCACGCAGTTCGCCAGTTCCCTCACGACTTTGACACAGAGCCGCATCTCAGCGGTGGGTTCGCGCAGCCAGGAACGTTCAGCAAGGTTCGCCCGCGAACATGGTGATAATGACACGAGCGCCTACGGTTCATATGATCAAGTACTTCTGGATCCCACGGTCGACGTGGTCTACATAGCAGTCCCGCACAGCGGACACGCGGACTTGGCACTACAAGCTATCAGCGCAGGAAAGCATGTTCTGGTGGAAAAGCCGCTGACTCTCAACTCCGCCCAAACCCAGCAGGTCATCACCGCGGCCAAAGCCGCCAAAGTCTTTGTTATGGAAGCAATGTGGTCGCGCCTTCTGCCCGTCGGTAGCGTCATCTCGCAGGTCATCACATCGGGACTGCTCGGTCAGATCATTGCCGTTAATGCGGATTTCGGAGCACAATTTGCCGTTGACCCCACCTCAAGGATCTATGATCCAGCGCTGGGTGGTGGAGCATTGCTTGATCTAGGGATCTACCCGATTGCTTTTAGCCATATGGTCTCCCCTGCTCAGCGACTTCTGCACGCCTCCGGGCGCATGACCCACAGCGGTGTTGATGCTTCTTTTACAGCGTTACTTGCCAATGAGGACGGTTCCACGTCCAGCATCTTCAGCAGCATCGAAACTGACTCTCCGCAGTCAGCTTGGATTGCCGGAACTAAGGCAACTCTAGAGGTGCAGCGCCCCATTTTTGCCAGTAGCCGACTCACATTGCGCCGTAGTGATGGCAGTATTGCCGACAGCAAGGATTTCACCGAGCATTCCCCCGCCACTGGTCTGGGTTGGGAAGCGGCGCATGTCGCGCAGTGCCTCAGCGAAGGGCTACTTGAGTCGCCGGTGATTCCGCTGCACGATTCGTTAGCCATTGCTGACACGATGGATCTCATCGCCGAAGAACTACGCCGTAGCTAGAGAATCGGTTCTGCCGGGTGCAGGGCACTGTGCTTGAGCACATCCTCCATCAGCTGTTGCGGCCATACATTCACTTCTTCACGGGTGCTGGCAACGTCCAACCTCGCCTGCGGCAACGCATATAACAATGCCTGCGCGGTAGTGACCGGATGGGATGGATCCTCGGTCCACGCAAGGATGTGGGTGGGCACGGTGACTCGGGCCAGCTGCGCTAGTTGTGGCAGGTCACTGGCGGCAGCACCACGAAGAATAGTAGGCAATAACTGCGGTGAATTATCCGGGACAGTGATCGGATTGCCGATAGTTGCGGGAGGTACTGGCTGATCTACATCAGCTTGGATAAAGGCCTCCCACCCCTGAGTTTCCAGCATTTGAGCTTGATCTAAGTAGGCTTGGGCTTTGGCCTTCCGCGATTCCCACGCCGTTGGCGGTAGTAGTAGGGTCAGCCCACAGAAGCGTTCGGGCTCTTTGATTGCTGCGTACAGCAAAGTAGCGCAACCCATCGAAGGGCCCACACCGTACACTTTTTCGTTCGGGAAGTACTCATGGAGCAAAGCTAAGAGATCATCTGCAAGGTTCTTCCACTCATAGTCTTCAACCACTTTGCGTCCGGTGGATTCTCCGTGTCCGCGCGCATCATAGCGAAGCAACCGTGTGCCGCTCAGCCCCCGGCCGAGATCCATATTCAGTACGCGGTCACGGGCCCGGCTGGAGGTCAGCCCGTGTAACTGAACTACCGGATGCCCACCTTCATCACTGAGTTCTACTGCAAGTTCAGCGCCTTGAACACTAAATTTCGCCATAATCCAAGTTCGCTTCCGTCATAGTCAATCTTGGGTAATAGGATAACGCCATGAGACTGACGAACGTTGCACAGTTACGGTTGCCCTTCGGAAAGTTGCACGGTTACGACCTCTCGGTCCAACCTACCGATATTGAGTTGCCTATTTCTTTTGATCAGAGGCGTCATGTCTCTCTGGGCCAACGTCCAGGATCATGGATGGCCATCAGTTTCAGGTTGCCAGCCAAGGTGAGCTTAGAAGATCTGGCTACCGCCTGGTTAGAAGTCATCAACCACCATGGAACCATGCGGTCAGCCTTCAGCCATGACTCTCAAGGCGAACTACGACTTGAGCAGATCAACGTTTCACCCGGTGCTTGGGTGCAGCACCCTGTGGCCAGCGGTCAGTCAATGAATGAAGCCTTGAGAGATGTTTTTGACCAAGCCTGCGCTCCCTTTAATGCCCCGTCTCACCGTTTGTGTCTCTTGGAAACCGCGCTGGAATCAACCCTCATCATTGCCTCAGATCATTCACACGTCGACATGTGGTCCATGCTGGTCATCGTGCGTGATCTACTGCGAGCGCTGGGGCTTTCCGATGATGACGTGGTCGCACAGCCGCTACCCGCGCCAAGCTTTACCGATCACACCCGCGCGTTATCCGAACGTGAACGTGCACCACGTGAGGTGCACCAACGCTGGGCAGAGGTCTTGGAAGCCAGCGGTTCGGTGATGCCCCGCTTCCCTTTGCCCCTGGGAGAACCAGTCCCCCACGCCGAACGGGTAGAAGTCCGAGATGTCTTGGATGTCGATGACAGCGCGGCTTTTGCTGCTCAAGCCAAAGAGGATTCTGTCTCCACGTTGAGCGCTGTTGTTTCGGCGATGACCTCGGTGACGTTGGAACTGGCCCAGGCCCCGCTACGTGCGGTCTTTCCGGTGCATAGCCGCTACGATCACCAATGGAATGACTCGGTGGGCTGGTTCATCACCAATTCGGTCATTGAATCCTCCGATCCTGCCCCGCTGGCCTGCGCGGCTGCCGTCAAGGAAGCGGTACGACTCGGTTCGTGGCCGCTGGAAGAAATCCTGGAACCCTTTGGGGGTATGCCCGAAGCCCCAGGGATGTTCGCCATTTCCTGGTTGGACCTGCGCCGACTCCCGGTGCGCGTTGACTCTATCGGTCTTCAAGCGCAGTACATCAGCGCCAATATCCGCACCGATGGGGTGATGTTGTGGTTCATCCTTGATGATGCCGGTCTACATCTGCGTTGCCGCTATCCCGATACCGCCGAGGGCCGTGAACATGTGGGTGGCTGGCTTGATGCCCTGATCCTCAAACTACGTTCACAGGCCCGCGCTTCAGCCGGTGGACTGCTGCGCCTGGGTGAACGCCGTTACCGTGTGCAACGAGCCGAACGCTCTGATGTACCAGCCATTGTCGCACTACTTACCGATGACAAGTTGGGTGCCACCCGTGAAGGCAGCGAGCTGGTGACCTATGAACGGGCTTTCGACAAGATCAGCCGCGACTCATCCAACTATCTTGCAGTAGTCCGCGATGAACAAGACACTGTCATCGGGACGATGCAGTTATCAATCATTCCGGGGTTATCCCGCAACGGCACCACACGTCTACAGATTGAAGGTGTTCGCGTGGCCGCCAGCGAAAGGTCGCAAGGAGTCGGCCGGGCAATGCTTGAATGGGCGCATACCCACGGTCGGGCTCGCGGTGCCCGCCTGGCACAACTGACCACCGATAATTCGAGGGTCAAGGCCCACGAGTTTTATGCACGTTTGGGGTATGAACAGAGCCATGTGGGGCTTAAATTGCAGCTTTAGGTCTGGTGATCGTTATCCGAAAACTATGTGTGCAATCCTATGTGCCACTTACACTGCTGGTAGTCGTGGTCTGAGTCGTAAACTGGTGAATACATGTATTCACTTTTGAAGGAGGACTAGATGCCAACCAGCATTCGACTACCTCAAGAGACTGAAGAGCGCCTTGACCGATTAGCCGCCTCAACAGGCCGCTCTAAAGCGTTCTACTTACGCGAGCTGATCACGACCGGACTTGATCGGATTGAGCGGGAATACACCATCGCCCAGAACGCCTCCGAGATTCGGGCAGGTCGTCGCCAGACCGTTTCCAGTGATGATGTAAGGCGTGAACTTGGCCTGGGAGGGTAGGTACGACTAGGAGGCGATCAAAGCCTTAAAACGGCTGGATAAACCAGTCTCACAAAAGATCATGAACTACCTCGATGAAGTGGCAGCACTTGATGATCCTCGCGTACGTGCCAAGCCCCTGCAAGGCCCGTTGACAGGCCTTTGGCGATACCGCGTCGGAGACTACCGCGTCATTTGCGATGTAATCGACGGAGAACTCACCATCGTCGCCCTGGATCTAGGTCACCGCTCCAAAATATACCTCTAGCCATTGGATACCCACTCCGTCCAAACGCATAGCGCTGAAACTTGGCCAATGGACGTAGAAGTCAGAGCAGTTCACGTTGCTAAGATTCACTGGATGGCGGACCATGGTGAGCCTTTCCCGCATTCGAAGCAGCTCAGGCTTACGGCCGTCCGTTCCGAAGCGCTGCGACGGGTGACAGGCAGAGGCATTGTCTAGCAGGTAAATCCTCCGACAGAAGAGACCCCGAGGGAAATAAATTTAGTTGCTCGCCTGATTCAAGTTATTTCTTGAATGAAGTTATGGTCTTGCCAGAATTCTTGCCATCAAGCTGTATTTCTCTGCGGCCGAAAATCCCATGAGCTCGTCGTACGCCCCAGATTCCTTCACACCATCTATGGAGCCAGAGCTACGATATCTGAGGCGTTTTCCCAGTTACTTAATGTCCATTGACTACGGGCTGTAGGCAATCCACCAGACAGGCCCACTTCAGGGGCGCTCAAACAAGTCTGAGACAACACAATCTTCACCATGATGTCACCGGCCCCACCATCTACGCGCGGCCGGCCCCCTCGTCAGCCACCACGGCGAAGATATTCGGCTGTACATAACCGGCCTGCTCAAAAGCCTCTAATACCGCCTGGCTGACCGGTTCCACCTGGTCGCGGTGAATCAAGGCAATGGCACTGCCACCAAAGCCACCACCGGTCATCCGGGCACCTATCGCTCCAGCCCCCATCGCTGCTTCCACAGCGGCATCAAGTTCTTCACTAGAAATCTCATAGTCATCCCGCATGGAAACATGAGACTGATACAAGTGCTCGCCGACAGCATTGAGGTTACCTTCGCGCAGAACCTCGACGGTATCCAAGACTCGCTGATTCTCGGTGACAATATGCTTTGCGCGGCGCTTGATCACCGGGTCTTCAATGCCCTCAAGCTGGGCAACATCGCTTACCTCGCGAAGAGCGTCTACTTTCAAAACTTCGCAGGCTTCTTCGCAGCTTCGTCGACGCGCAGCATAACCACCATCAACATGCGAATGCTCCACCCGCGTATCAATGACCAATACCACCGCGTCATTTTCCGCCAAGGGCAACGGCACATTCTGCGCCTGCATGGAACGGCAATCCAAGAACAACGCATGCTGCGCCTGCGACATTAATGAAGCGCTCTGGTCCATGATCCCGGTCGGGGCACCCACAAATTCGTTCTCGGCGCGCTGGGTCAGCTGAGCCATTTCGGTGAGCGAGAGCCCCAGATCATAGAGATCGTTCAGAGCAACAATGGTCCCAACTTCTAGGGCGTGCGAGGAGGACAATCCCGAGCCCACGGGAACATCCGAGTCCACCAATAGCTCAAACCCTGATAGTTCAACACCCTCCAGCTGGTTCAGTACCCACACCACGGCCGCCGGATAGGCTGCCCATCCTGGGACCGCACGCGGCACTAACTCATCAATAGTGATGGAGGTGATGGGAAGCGAGTCCGCCTGACCGTAGGTTGAGGCGAAGTGAAGTGTTGTGCTCTCTGGTTCCAGTTGCGACTTGCGACGGATGGCTACCAAGGCGTTCTTGTCGATGGTAAAGGGCAGGACGTATCCCATGTTGTAGTCGGTGTGTTCACCGATCAGGTTTACTCGTCCCGGGGCACGCCAGATGCCTTCCGGATGATGTCCGAAAGTCTTGGTGAACTTTTCTCGTAGTGCGGCCACGCGGGCCGCATGCTCTTGGCTGTCACTAATGCTCACGGGGTGACCTCACGCAATCTTGCTGCCGTAGCTTCGGCTGGTACGTCATTAATAAAAGCTCCCATCGCCGCCTCAGACCCGGCGAGGAACTTGAGTTTGTCGGCAGCTCGACGCGGGCTGGTCAGTTGCAGATGCAACCGTGAGGCGGCACGCTCTGGGGCAGCCAGCGGGGCTTGATGCCAGGCGGCGATATAAGGAGTTGGGGTGTCATAGAGTGCATCAAAACGACGCAAGAGATCTCGATACATGATCGCGAGCTCGTCTTTTTCTTCGTCGTTTAACGCTGCAAAGTCTGGCACGTGGCGGTGTGGAACCAGGTGGGCTTCCAGCGGCCAGCGCGCTGCATAGGGAACAAAAACAGAGAAGTGTTCACCCTGCACCACCATGCGAGTACCTTCAGCCTGCTCAAATTCGAGGATGTCTCCGAGCAGCGTACGACCGGTAGCCTCAAGATGTTTGACCGCCTGTTCTGCCATCTTGCGGGCCGTAGGTGTCAGGTACGGGTAGGCGTAAATCTGACCATGAGGGTGGTGCAAGGTAACACCAATATCCTGCCCGCGGTTCTCAAAAGGGAAGACCTGGGCGATGCCTTCCATCCCCGAGAGCTCTTGGGTGCGCTGCGCCCACGCTTCAATCACGGTACGGGCACGTTCATCATTCAGTGAAGCAAAAGACCCGTTGTGATCCGGGGTAAAGACCACCACTTCACAGCGCCCGTAAGCCGGTACCGGCACCTGATTCTCCGCGCGTTCTGGCACCTGTCCTAGCGCCGGGCCCAGTGAGGGGAATCGGTTTTCAAAGACCACCACGTCAAAATCTTCGGCGGGGATTTCGCTTTCACGTGAACCCACACTTGGACACAGCGGGCACTGGTCCTTGGGCGGCAGATAGGTGCGCGATTGGCGGTGGGCTGCCACAGCCACCCAGTCCCCGGTCAACCGGTCGAAGCGTAGTTCCCCGGGCTCACCGCGTGGATCCAAGGCTCGGGTGTCAACGACCTGTTCGGGCACGGTCGAAGTAGCGTCAGCGAAGAAGATCGCTTCGCGTCCGTCGGCGAGGTGGTGCACCCGATGGGTGATTTCATGTGCTGCGTTGCCCTGCGGCATGGCAATGTCTCCAGATACTTCTCAAGTCGGTGGGTTCAAGCAAGTCGGTTCATCCAACGAGCCTAGGCCGGGCCGATCAACCAGCCGGCCTGGTGGATGGTCGCTGGTTCCAAACGGATCACGTCCTCACCGGAATTAAAGGCCCCCGGCGGGCAGGTCATCGGTTCAATGGCTAGTCCGGTACGGTCCAGTTCAGGCTCATCACGGTCCGCGGTATGGATCTGTACCCAGGGGCAGGTGTCATCCCAGATGATCTGTGAACCGACCCCGTGCTCATCAGTGAGTACTGCGCGGGTCAGATGCTGGGCATCAAATTCCAGGGCAGTGTAGGCATGATCAATAAAGGTGGTGCCCAGTTCTCGTGGGGTGCGGAAGTCGAACTCGGTGCCGGCGACTTCGATGACCTCTTTGGGTAGCAGGCGTTCGCCTTCGGTGAGTTGAATCTTGTGGGCCGGCAGGCTCAACGTCCAGTTGTTCAACTGCTCTCCCGGGGCCACCAGGTAAGCGTGCGATCCCCAGCCAAAAGGTGCCGGCGCATCTGCAAGGTTGGTGGCGGTGGCGGTGGTGCGCAAGCCATCGGCTTCTAACCCGTAGCCAATGACCAGTTGCAGGTGATGGGGGTAGCCTTCGCTCGGGGTGATGGTGGTGCGGAACTCGGCGAATTCAGCACTGTGCTGGTCAACGGTGAACTCCGTGTCGACCACCAGCCCGTGCAGGGCATGTGAGCGGTCAACCTCGGTGATCGGCAACTGTCGGGCTTCCCCGTCCCAGGTATAGCGGCCATCGGTGATGCGGTTGGGCCAGGGGGCGAGGATCGCTCCGGAGAAAACCGGGCGGGGGTGCTGGGGGTCAAAGGATCGCACCAGGTCTCGTCCCTGGTATTGGAGGCTGACTAGGCTCGCGCCGAGGCTAGCGATTTCGGCATTGAAGCCGTGGGCGGTCAGCTTAATGATCTGGCCGTTGACGCTGCCAACCTGTGCTTCGCTCACGCTGGGCATGATTCCTCTTTCTTAGCTGGTGCGATTCAAAGTGCGAGTTCTTGGGTGTTAGCGCACGCTGGGCCCCTCCACACGCCGGTGCAGAAGGGCCCAGTCGTACACTGCGCGGGGCCGCGACTTAGTGAGTAGCGCCTGCGCGACGCTTGTTGTAGATGTCGAAGGCCACGGCCAGCAGCAGCACGATGCCCTTGACGATCTGCTGGGTGGAAGCACCCACACCCATCAGCTGCATGCCGTTGGACAGCACCGCCATGACCAGGCCACCGACGATCGCGCCGGTCACTCGGCCGACACCACCGGTAGTGGAAGCGCCACCGATGAAGCAGGCGGCGATCGCGTCCAGCTCGAACATGTTGCCAGCGCCGGGCTGGGCACCATTGGAGCGCGAGGAGAAGACCACGCCGGCGATGCCCGAGAGCAGGCCCATGTTGATGAAGATCCACAGGTTGATCTTCTTCACGTTCACGCCCGAGAGCTTGGCGGCCGAAAGGTTGCCGCCGATGGCGTACACGTGGCGACCAAAGACGGTCTTGGTGGTCAGCACGTTGTAGCCCAGGATCAGCACGGCCAGGATGATCAGGACGATCGGCATGCCACGGCTGGTGGCGATCTGCCAGAAGAACCAGAGGATGATGATAGCGATCAGCAGGTTCTTGCCTAGGAACATGGCCAGGGATTCAACGCTCTGCCCGTACTTCACGCGTCCCTGACGGTTACGCCACTGCGAGTACACCAGACCGACCACAGCGATCACGCCGATGACCAGGGTGAAGGTATCAAAGCCGTATCCGCCCAGCAGACCGTTGAGGAAGCCACCGGCGATCTGACCATATTCACCCGGGAACGGGGAGAGGGAGACGTTGTTGAGCACTTCGTAGGTCAAACCGCGGAAGAGCAACATACCAGCCAGGGTCACGATGAACGCGGGGATGCCCACATAGGCGACCCAGAAGCCCTGCCACAAACCACACAGTGCGCCCACCGCGATACCGGCGAGCATACCGACCCACCAGGGCATATCGTTTTTGATGACCAGCACCGCGGATACCGCGCCGGTTAATGCCACGAGGGAACCAACCGAGAGGTCAATGTGCCCGGCGACAATCACGATGATCATGCCCAGGGCCAGGATCAGCACGTAGGAGTACTGCAGGACGATGTTGGTGATGTTGGTGGGGCTCAACAGCAGCCCGTTGGTCAGGATGCTGAAGAGTGCCACGATGAGCACAAAGGCAATGTAAATGCCCGAGGTGCGCAAATTCTTGGTGAAGATATCCTTCAACTCGGTGGTGATCGTCATCGGGTACTTTCCTTCTCGATGGTCATGAGTTCCATGAGGCGTTCCTGGGTGGCTTCGGTCACCGGCAGTTGGCCGGTCAGCCGGCCATAGGCCAGGGTGTAGATGCGGTCGCAGATGCCTAGCAGTTCGGGCAGTTCGGAGGAGATCACCAGAACCGCCTTGCCGGCTGCGGCCAGCTCGTTAATGATGGTGTAAATTTCGTATTTCGCGCCGACGTCGATGCCGCGGGTGGGCTCGTCGAGGATCAGCAGTTCCGGTGCGGTGTGCAACCATTTGCCCAGCACCACTTTCTGCTGGTTACCGCCGGAGAGGTTGCCGACCTTCGCCATCACATTGGGGGTCTTGATGCGCATGGACTTGCGGTAGTGTTCGGCGATCTGGATTTCGCGGTTGGAGTTCACGAAGCCGTTGGAGGAGATTTTCCCCAGCCCGGCCGCGGTGGTGTTCACGCGAATATCTTCGATCAGGTTTAGCCCGAACTTCTTGCGGTCCTCGGAGACGTAGGCGATGCCGGCTTTAATGGCCTTGCCCACGGTGGAGGTATCAACTTCCTTGCCGCCCATCAGCACGCTGCCGGTGATATTCCGACCGTAGCTGTGCCCAAAGATGCTCATCGCCAGTTCGGTGCGTCCGGCACCCATGAGTCCTGCGATGCCCACGATTTCTCCGGCGCGCACGGACAGTGAGGCGTGATCCACCACGGTGCGGTCCTGCTGGACCGGGTGTTGGACCGACCAGTCGCGCACCTCAAAGACCACGTCCCCGATTTCTGGTTCGCGGTCCGGGTAGCGTGAGGAGAGTTCGCGCCCTACCATGCCGCGGATGATGCGGTTCTGGTTGGAGGTCGGGTCGGCCATGTCCAGGGCTTCAATGGATTGGCCGTCGCGGATGATGGTGGTGGTATTGGCGATGTCTTCAATTTCGCCGAGCTTGTGCGAAATGATGATTGAGGTGATGCCTTGGTCGCGTAGTCCGCGCAGCAGGTTGAGCAGGTGCTCGGAGTCATCGTCGTTCAGCGCAGCGGTCGGCTCATCGAGGATCAGCAGCTTAACGTTTTTGCTCAGGGCCTTGGCGATTTCCACCAGCTGTTGCTTACCCACACCCAGCTGTCCCACCTGGGTCACCGGAAGTTCATCCAGACCCACTCGGGCTAGCAGCTGTGCGGCGCGGTGGTTGGTTTCGTTCCAGTCGATGAAACCGCCCTTGGAGGTTTCGTTGCCGAGGAAAATGTTTTCGGCCACCGAGAGGTAGGGCACCAGGGCCAGTTCCTGGTGGATGATGACGATGCCTTGGGCTTCGGAATCCTTGATATTCGAGGCTTTAAGTTCTTGGCCTTCGTAGATGATCTTGCCCTCGTAGCTGCCGTGCGGGTAAACGCCCGAGAGTACCTTCATGAGGGTGGATTTGCCGGCCCCGTTTTCGCCGCAGATGGCGTGAATTTCGCCCTTGCGAACCGACAGGTTGACGCCGTCGAGCGCCTTGACCCCGGGGAAAGTCTTGGAGATTTCCTGCATTTGCAGGATGGTGCTGTCCATAGTGCGCACGTCCTTGCTGTGTGCTGTGAGCACCCTACCCGTTGCTGGCCGCAACACCTTGATGTTGCGGCCAGCGCGGAGTGCGGGAAACTACTTGCTCTGACCGGCCTTTACTTCTTCTGCCGTGTAGTACTCGGAATCAACGAGCAGGGACTTGATGTTGTCCTTGATCACGATGTCCGAATCCAGCAGGAAGGATGGGACAACCTTCTTGCCGTTGTCGTAGGTTTCGGTGTCATTGGCTTCTGGCTCACCGCCACCGGCGTAGGCCTTGACAGCGTCGACTGCCTGGGTGGCCAGCTTGCGGGTGTCCTTGAAGATGGTGGAGTACTGAACTCCGTCATCAATCAGCTTCACCGAGGCGATTTCAGCGTCCTGACCGGTGACTACTGGCAGGCCAGCCTTCATGGTCTTGCCGTAGCCAGCGTTGGACAGTGCGGTGATCACACCGCGGGAGATGCCATCAAATGGCGAGAGGATGCCATCGATCTTGGTCTTGCCACCGGCGTAGTGAGCGGTGATCAAGTCCTCCATGCGCGACTGGGCTTCTTCCTGGCTCCAGCGCAGGGTTGCTGCCTGCTGGATGTCGGTCTGGCCGGACTTCACGACAATGGTCTTGTCATCGAGGTATGGCTGGAGCGTATCCATGGCACCCTTCCAGAAGAAGTGTGCGTTGTTGTCATCGATGGAACCTGCGAAGAGCTCAACGTTCAGCGGGCCCTTCTTGTCGGTCTTTTTGCCATCGGCATCCAAGAGTCCAAGACCGGTCAGCAGCGAGGTAGCCTGCTGTACGCCGACGTTGTAGTTGTCGAAGGTGACGTAGAAGTCAACGTTTTCGGTGCCATTGATCAAACGGTCATAGGCGATGATCGGGATGTTGGCGTCGGCTGCTGCCTGCAGCTGGGTGGATAGTGCGGTGCCGTCAATCGAGGCAACTACCAAGATGTCATCACCCTTGGTGATCATCTGGTCAATCTGCTGCTGCTGGGTAGGGATGTCGTCGTTCGCGAACTGTAGGTCAACGGTGTAGCCAGCTTCTTCGAGCTGCTTCTTGACGGACGCACCATCAGCAATCCAGCGTTCGGAAGTTTCGGTAGGCATTGCTACGCCTACCTGGATGTCCTCCGGCGCCTTTGATTCGCCGTCTCCGGCGCCTGCGCCGCCACCTGCACCACTGCCGCCACAGGCTGCCAGTGCGGTAACCAATGCGAGGGAACCAACGGTCGCTGCAGCCTTGCGGGTCCAGTTATTCCATGCCATCTTTTCCTCCTTGAAAATGTGCCACTCTGTGCGAGTGAGACTGGGCTCACACCATGTTAGCGCTAACATGGCAGATTAGGCCACCCCTAACTGCAGATAAATTAAGATTCCTTACTCATTGCGCTGGCGGAGCCCAAAATTTGCGCTCCGCCGGAGCAAAAAACCGCGGAAATACGGGGTAGAACTAGAAACCCTGAGCGAGTCGGTAGTAACTCTGGTTGACGCGAATTTGCTGTGCAAAGTTCCTTCGCGTGGTTTCTTCATCAATGACCAGCAGTTCTGTACCGGCAATTTCAGCAAAAATTTCGAAGGCTTCGATACCGGCGGCGGTAGACATCACCGTATGGTGCGCTCCCCCGGCAGCCAGCCACGATTCAGCAGAGATATTGAAGTTTGGTCGCGGGCTCCACACGGCGCGAGCCACAGGCAGGTGTGGCAGATCCGCCGGTGGGGTCACCACGTCAACCACATTGGCGGTCAGACGGAAGCGCTCACGCATATCGGCCATGGAAACCACCACGGCACCCTGTGTCGCGTCAGCATTAAAGACCATGCGTACCGGATCTTCACGGTCGCCAATGCCCAGTGGGTGGATTTCCACGCGTGGCTTGGTGGTGGTCAACGAAGGACAAACCTCCAGCATGTGGGCACCGAGGATCAGCTCACTACCCCCACTCAGGTCATAGGTGTAGTCCTCCATCAACGAGGCGCCACCGGGCAGGCCCTGGCCCATCACCTTCGCCGCGCGCACCAGCACGGCGGTCTTCCAGTCACCTTCGGCACCAAAGCCATAACCCTTGCCCATCAGGCGCTGCACGGCCAGGCCAGGCAACTGCTTCAGCCCGCCCAGATCCTCAAAGTTGGTCGTGAAGGCCATGGCATTGGCTTCACTGAGGAACGCTTCCAAGGCGATTTCCTGCCGGGCCGCGTAGCGAAGCGACTCGTGGCGGTCCCCGCCGGCACGCAGCTCTTCGACAACGTCGTAGTCACGTTCGTACTCGGCGACGAGGGCGTCGATGTCGGTCTCGGCCACAGCTTCCACGGCTTCGACCAGGTCATTAACCGCCCAGGTATTCACCGAAACACCAAAGCGAATCTCGGCTTCGGTCTTATCCCCCTCAGTGACGGCAACGTTGCGCATATTGTCGCCAAAACGTACCAGGTTCAGGTTCTGCACGGCGTTGTAGCCGGCAGCTCCACGGACCCAGGTTCCCACGCGACGGGCCACGACCGGGTTGGACACGTGGCCCACCACGGTGGTTCGAGCCGTCCCCAAACGGGTGGCGAGATAGGCGTATTCGCGGTCACCGTGCGCGGCCTGATTCAGGTTCATGAAGTCGAAATCGATGGTGTCCCATGGAAGCTCAACATTGGCCTGGGTGTGCAGGTGCAGCAGTGGCTTTTGTAGGGCCTTGAGACCATTGATCCACATTTTGGCTGGGCTGAAGGTGTGCATCCAGGTGATGACGCCGAGCACCTTGTCATCCGAGTTTGCTTCCAGCATTGCCTTGCGGATGGATTCAGAATCTTTGAGCACTGGCTTCCAGATAATCTTGGCTGGAACCTCAGGCGACGCGTCGAGCGTTTGGGCCACCTCAGTGGATTGCTGCGCCACTTGGCGCAGGGTTTCCTCGCCGTATAGGTCCTGGCTTCCGGTGAAGAACCAGATTTCTTTGTCGTTATATGCCTTAGCCATGATGTCCTTACTGTCCGTATACGTTCTGGTAGCGCTCGTAGAGCGAGTCAATTTTTGCGGGGTCAATCGGCTGTGGATCCCCGAGCTGCTGTGCAATATGCACGGTGCGGGCCACTTCCTCACACATCACGGCAGCTTTGACGGCCGCTCGTGCGTCCTTGCCAATGGTGAAAGGACCGTGATTGGCCATGAGCACCGCGGGGCTGCGTGATTCGCTTAATGTCGAGACAATGCCGCGGCCAATGGAGTCATCACCGATGATGGCAAAAGGACCAATGGGGATGGGACCACCAAATTCATCGGCCATCATGGTCAGTACGCAAGGAATGTCTTCTCCACGAGCGGCCCAGGCGGTCGCATAGGTGGAGTGCGTGTGCACCACACCGCCAACTTCTGGCATGTGCTCGTAGGTGTAGGCGTGAGCGGCAGTATCCGAGGAAGGCGAATGCTCGCCTTCCAGAAGTTGACCATCCAGGGTGCACACCACCATGGATTCAGGAGTCAGATCATCATACGAAACTCCCGATGGCTTGATCACAAAAAGATCTTCGCTGCCGTCGGCAATTTCCGGGTGGCGCACCCGCTGGGAGACGTTGCCCGCCGTCCAGACCACCAGTTCATAACGGGGAAGCTCCGCATGCAGGTCAGCAACGACCTGGCGGACCCGCTGAACTTCTTCACGCATGGAGAGCGGATAGCTCTGCAAGGTTCGTTGTTGATTCATGGGTTTCTCTTTTCGTTCAAAACTTTTCTTGTGCCTAGATGGCAGTGATGGCAGTGCGCTGAATGGCCAAACCGGCCTCGTACTTTTGCAGGTAGGCCTCAAATCCCGCACGGTCTTCTTCCACCGGGTCAGCATGATGTAACTGGGCCTGGGCAAAGACCTCAGAATTCAAGAATTCGGGCAAAGAATCTTGTAATCCATCAAGGACCCGACGTCGGTACGCGGCGAGCACGGCGATACCCCATGCGCCGCCGTGACCGGCACTTTCGCCCACAAGAACCGGTGTGTTGATCGCGGCAGCCAGCAGTCGCTGGGCCGCACCAGCGGTACGGAAGATGCCACCGTGGGCAAACATCTGCTTCACCTCCACTCCCTCTTGGGCCAGCACCCGCAACCCCAGACTCAGGGTGGCAAACATGGCGTAGACCTGAGCGCGCATGAGGTTATGCAGGTTCAAGGTGGAATCGGGAGTGCGCAGTATTGCCGGGCGTCCTTCAGCCAAATCAACGACTGGTTCACCGGAAAGATTGTTGTAGGCCAGCAGTCCTGCCCCATCTGCCGCACCTTCCAAGGCAGCCCGAAGCAAGGTCTCAAAGATGGTGTTTTCATCGGCTTCACTGCCCAATGCTTGGGCGAACTGACCGAAGACCTGGGCCCAGGCCGCAAATTCGCTGGCACCGTTATTGCAGTGAACCATCGCCACCGGATGTCCGTCAGGGGTGGTGACCACGTCAATTTCGTGGTGCACTTCTTGCAGCGGCTGATCAAGAACCACCATGGCAAAGATTGAAGTTCCCGCGGAAATGTTGCCAGTGCGCTGAGCCACCGAATTGGTGGCCACCATGCCGGTGCCGGCATCACCTTCCGGTGGGCACAAGGGGCTACCGGCATTCAGCTGACCACTGGGATCAAGCAGTAATGCTCCAGCCTCACTGAGCGTTCCGGCATCGGCACCTGCCGGCACCGAGGCAGGCAACAACTTGGCCAGTTTGGTGGTGGCACCATGTTGCGCGGCCAGCGTATCAAAGGCGGAGAGCATCTGTGCGTCGTAGCTGCCAGTGGCCGGGTCGATAGGGAACATCCCCGCGGCATCACCCACGCCGAGCACAAATTCTCCAGTGAGTAATTCATGGACAAATCCGGCCAGCGTGTTCAGGCGAGCAACCTGTGACACGTGCTCTTCACGATTCTGGAGAGCTTGGAAGTAGTGGGCTACGGACCAGCGTTGTGGAATGTTGAAGTTCAACTCTTTACTGAGCTGGGCTGCAGCGTCGGCGGTCGAGGTATTGCGCCAGGTTCGGAAGGGAACCAACAGCTCGCCCTCGGCGTCGAAGGCCAAGTAACCGTGCATCATCGCGGAAATACCAATCGCCCCGAAGTTCGTTGGGCGCACCCCGTGACGTTCCTGGGCATTGGCCAATACCTGGGCCGTGCAGTCCTGCAGGCCACTGATGATCGCTTCGCGGGAGTAGGTCCAGTTCTTGTCCTGGTATTGGTTCTCCCAAGCGTGGCTTCCGCTGGCCAATTGCTGGTGGTCAGGTCCGATCAGGCTGGCTTTGATATTTGTTGAGCCGAACTCGATACCCAGCACTGCCTGACCGTTGTCAATGATCTCGTGGGCGGTAGACCCGTTGAGCTGTGTTGCCATGAATTCTCCGTTCGCACAGCTCAATGAGCAGCGCCATCGCCATCGTTACCTGCTTGCGTGCTTGGGAAAACACGTGAAGCAGAACAAAACCTCGATGCAATGTTAGCGCTAACATTTTGTGATGCGCAACACCGAAAGTTGAATCGCCGAGACGTCGGGCCCGCTTAGCTAGACTTCGGCGGGGCCGTGCTTGCTCGAATCACGAGTGTTGGAACAATCACCTTCGGGGTCTTATCCGCCGTGGCACCGTCCAACAATTCGGTTAGCGCGGCATGGCCAACATCGCGGAATGGCTGGCGCACCGTGGTCAAAGACGGGATGAGGAAGTTCGAAATTTGCAGGTCGTCGAAGCCAATCACCGATACATCGGTAGGAACTTCCAGATCCGCTTCCCAGAAGGCGCGCAAAACGCCGGTGGCAAGGTAGTCGTTGGCTGCGAACACCGCGCTAACTTCACCGGCACGCACCGAATCAACCAGACGCTTACCTGCCTCATATCCACTCTGAGCCTGCCAGGATTCAGCAGGCACCTCGATGATTGGAGCTTTGGCCTCCAACATTTTTTCCTGCCAACCGATCTGGCGTTCGGTGGCATCGAACCAGCCGGTCGGTCCAGAGACGTGCGCAATTTTTCGGTGCCCCAACGACAGCAAGTGTCCGGTGGCCTGACGGGCTCCCTCGCGCTGGTCAACATAGACGTAGTGAGCCGGATCTGCCTCGGGCACATTGGTTCGGGCGGCAACTACCACCACCGGAATCGTGAGTCCGGCATCATCAAGCGCCTCGATCACTTTTTCGAATGGCGCAACCATAACCACGCCTTCAACACCTTGATCCACCAGGTGGTTTAGGGCTTCGCTGGCACTGTAAGCGTCGTATCGGTCTAGGGCGGTCACCGTGACGAAATAGCCTTGTGCACGGGCGGCCGCTTCAATGGCCAACACGGTGGATTGCGGCCCGAAGAATTCACTCCCGATGGTCAGAATTCCGATAGTGCTGGAGTGTGAAGTCGCCAGTGCACGGGCTGCTCGGTTGCGTCGATATCCGAGCTTGCGGATTGCATCCAGCACCTGGTCTCGCGTGCCCGCTCTGACATTTGGATGGTCGTTGAGCACGCGGGAGACCGTCTGATGGGACACTCCGGCCATAGCCGCTACGTCCGCCATCGACGGTGGTCGGTTTCCTGGACGCCCTTGTCCGGGCTGAGCAATGTTCACAACGGTCATTATTGCAAAGACGCGCGTTTTAACTACTGTTACCTCGGGTACAACAAAGCTAAAACAGCCACTGGGAAATAATATTCTACTTTGTGCATATGTTTATTCTGGAAGAAAAATCCGCAGGATTACAGGGGCTTTCCTTGACTTACTCGAAGATGAGGAGTGTCGAAAATTCTTGGATTTCGAAACACGATCAAAAAACAATGTTGGTGCCCACAGAGGCGTTTGCCACTTATCGACTCCGGTAAATAGCACCGCTAGAAACAGCTTCTTCGAGCGCTTCTAGGGTCCGCCCACGGGCTTCTGGAACCTGGGTGGCTACGAAGTACAAAGCCACTGCTCCAACCCCAGCAAAGATAAAGAAGGAGCCGGTGATTCCCACACCCGAGACCAGGGAGGGGAAGAAGAGTGTCAGCACACCATTGGTCCCCCAGCCAAAGAACACGGAGATACCGATACCCAAACCACGCATGTGCAGGGGGAAAATCTCGGCCAACCATACCCAGACTGCAACGCTCAAGAAAGTCTGCATCGAAGCTACGAAAGCCACCACCAGAATCAGGATGACGATAGGACGCAGCGCGCTTCCGACCGGTAGCAGCATGCTGGCGAAGGCCACCAACAGATGACAGGTGGTGGTCAGAGTCAGCCCGATCATAAAGGTTGTTCGGCGATCAAGACGGTCCATATTGCGCAAGGCAAACACACCGCCAACAACAGCAACGACTCCGAAAGCAATGTTGGCTAAGACCGCCTGCTGAGCCGTCATGCCGGCCTCTTCTAGTACTCGTGTTCCGTAGTACATGATGGAGTTAATTCCGGTGAGCTGCTGCATGGTCGCCACACCGATGCCAACCCCGACAATGCGCAATAACCACTTGTTGGTCAGCACCGCTTTGATACCTAAGGGCTTATTCTTCTGTCGCTCTTTATCGGTGACTGCCTGGATTTCGCGGGCCTCGGCGAGCGCCCGCTCGGGCGAGCGTACGGTGTTCAGCACCTCCAGTGCTTTGTCATACTTTCCCTTCTCCACGAGCCAACGTGGAGATTCGGGCATACGCAGCATCCCGAAAAAGAGAACGAGGGCCGGCAAGGCACAGATGGAAAACATGATGCGCCAGACGCCGTCCATGCTCTCACCCAGCCAGGTATCTAAAATTGCGTTCATCACGAAGGCGGCTAGCTGGCCAGAAACAATGGCAAGCTCGTTACGGCCGGTGATGGACCCACGAATCTCATACGGTGCCATCTCGGCAAGGTAAACGGGAGCCACGGTGGATGCACCGCCTACCGCCAGTCCGAGCATGATTCTTCCAGCCACCAGGACACTGAACCCTGCTGGGGAGAACGTTCCTGGTTCCGGGCCCGCGGGAGAGAACACCACAAAGAGGGTTCCCACGAAGAACAGCACAGCCAGAGCAATGATGGTTTTACGTCGGCCCCATGAGTCGGCGACTTGCCCCGCGATGAGCGCTCCAACCGCCGCGGCAAACACCAAGGAGCTAATCACGACGCCCACTTGTAGCAGGTTCAGCCCTAGCTCCATTGCCATGGGACCTTCGGCGCCGTTTGCTACACCGGTGTCATAGCCAAAGAGCAGTCCACCGAAGCAAGCGATGAGAGAGATCAGACCTAGGCGCTTTGTATGCGGGCCACGGGTCAGCGACGGTAAGTGCGTTCCGGCAGAATGGCCCTGAGCATTGGACATGGAACCCCTTTCGGATCATGTGCGATCCGTTCGCTTTTATTCGATTCTGCATGGCGCCGCTCAGTGATATTCCGTCCGGCCCGTTGGGTCTGCAAGGAGTCGGCCGTCTGCGTTTAAATTCAACGTATTATGGCAGCAACAGGGTCCCTCAAGCGTGAATCGACAGGGGTAGTACGCCCCTCTCGCCCGTCATAATAATTTCATCAATTCCCGTCCCGTCCAAACTCTCCTGGTTGTTCGGATCAGGGGGACTTCGCAGTGTTCATTTGTCAACGTGAAGGCACCGCGCCGTCCTTTATTTGTCGGCATCGAACCGGCATCGAACCTAGCCTGGCAATGGATTATTCCTGAGGCCGTGCTCTATTCCGGCACAAGAAGTTCGGCCAGAAAAATTCTTCGGACAAATCCCTATCTTTCCGCATGGGTAAGGCATAGGATTCCTTATGACTTTGTACTGACAACTGTACATAGATTGTTTATTTACCGCTCTCAAAGTCCGGGAGGACCCATGGCAAAACTCTCCATGAACGTTACAACTAGTTTCTACGGAAACGTTGCAACTGACATCGCCACAGCAAAATCGGCTGGATTCGGCGGTATCGAATTACAGAGTCCAAAGCTCTACCGTTACCTCGACGCTGGCTACTCGGTAAACACACTGCCCGATATGCTCGATGGTCTTGAAGTGACCGGGATTGGTGCCGTACTCGATCTAGAACGCCAGGGCACTGCCCGCGAAGAGATGCTCCAAGAGGTCCAACGCATGGCTGAAATCGCTACAGTCGTTGGTGCACCCATTCTTCAAATGTGCACCGGACCCGTGGACTGGAATGTAGTCAAGGACTTCAAAGCAGGAAAACTCACGGAATCCGATACTCGTTATCGCGGCACGCTCGGCCTCTCAGAGGCCGAAGCCATCAGCGTTGCAACCAATAACGTTTCTGCTGCGGCTAGCATCGCTGCCGACCATGGCTTAGAGATCTATTTGGAACCACTAGCCTGGTCCAATATCAATCGGTGCCGACAAGCACTTGAAATTATCGAACGCTGCGGCCGAGACAATATTGGCATCGCCTTAGACACGTGGCATTTTTGGACCGTCGGCGACACCTTGGAGGAAGTCGCTGCGCTGCCCAAGGAACTCATCAAGGCGGCACACATCTCTGACGGTTTGGATCTTGATCGTGAACATGAGGTTCCAACCCAGGATGTACATCGCAATGTTGTGATCGGGGGTGGCGCCATCCCTTTGCAGCAATGGGTGGACGCAATTAAGTCGACTGGCTATGACGGTTGGTGGGTTTCTGAAATGTTTTCCGACCGTGCCAATGAACACGATTTCCATAAGGTCGCCAGCACCATGCGCAACCTCCTAGACATCATGACTTCCTAACTCCAATACCTTCTTTAAAGGATCTCTCCATGCAAAGATTTGCCCTCATCGGCGCGGGTTTCATTGGCTCGGTACACGCACAGAACCTGGCCTCTCACCCCGACGTTGATTTCAAACTGATTTATGACATTGACCCACAGCGAGCCGCTGGACTGGCCTCACAACATGGGGCAAAAGCAGCGACCAGCCTAGATCAGATTTTCGACAACGACGACCTTGATGCAGTTTTTATCGCCTCGTCCACAGATTCCCATGCGCAAAACCTCCGTTATGCAGCAGACGCGGGCCTAGCGGCTCTCGTTGAAAAGCCAATTGACTTGGACCTTGAAACAGCTAAGTCGACAGTGGCCTATGTTGAACGCGCAGGAATCAAGGCCATGGTCAATTTCAACCGTCGTTTCGATCGCGCCCACGCGGAGCTCAAGGATCTTGTGAGCTCGGGGGAAATCGGAGAACTCGCCTTACTTCAGTTAACTTCTCGTGGACCAGCCTTGCCACCCTTGGATTATCTGAAAACTTCTGGTGGACAGTTCCGGGACCAGGCAGTGCACTTTTTTGATTTGGCTCGTTGGATTTCAGGCCAAGACCCTGTCCGGGTGCATGCATTTGGTTCGGCACTGAGCGCGCCAGAAATTGCTGAATTTGGTGACGTCGACACTTCAATCTCCGCGCTGGCCTTCCCCAGTGGTGCACTTGCTCAAATTGATTGCGTTCGCCATACCAACTACGGCTATGACGAGCACATAGAAGTCCTCGGCTCTGATGCTATGGCCGAATCGGAACGGCAGCGTTCGGGTCACGTCAGCATATTGCGCGGGCAGGCAGCGCAGTCCCACGGCTTGCACAGCAACTGGTTCGACAGAGTGCAACCAACTTACGCTGCCAGCTTGGGAGCCTTTGTTCAGGCCCTTGAGGAAGACGGCGAAGTGCCGATTTCCCTTCGAGAAGGCCTTAAGTCTCAGGCTATCGCTCAGGCAGCCACACGTTCTATTTCTTCGGGACATAGCGAGATCGTTGACTACTCGCTCTGAGAACCAAAAACAGCCAAAGCTTGGGCGTCTTCACCACGGGTGTTGACGCCCAAGCTTTGGCTTCTATGTTGTATTAGGCAGTTACTTGTGGATTGACGCCGGCTTCTGCCTCAGCCAGCTCTTCATCATGTCCGCCAAGCTGTTCAAGCTCATGAGCCAGTTCGGCCAGTTCGGCCCCACCGGCCATCTGCGCGGTCAGTTCTTCTACGGTGATTTCCGACTTGGAATAGTACCCAATGGACCTACCGCGCTTGAGTAGCAGGAACGAGTCTCCCACCGGATAAGCGTGATGCGGGTTGTGCGTAATGAAGATGACGCCCAAACCACGATCTCGCGCCTGAAGGATGTAGCGAAGCACCACGCCGGATTGCTTGACGCCCAGGGCGGCCGTTGGTTCGTCAAGGATGAGGACCTTAGCGCCGAAATAAACGGCACGAGCAATAGCCACACATTGTCGCTCACCACCTGAAAGCTGCCCAATCGGTTGTTCCACGTCGCGTAGATCAATCCCCATGTCGGAGAGTTCCTGCTTGGTGATGTCCTTCATTTTCTGCACATCGAGCTTCTTGAACGGTCCCACGCCGCTGGTCAATTCCGAGCCGAGGAAGAAGTTGCGCCAGATGGGCATCAGTGGCACAACTGCCAGATCTTGGTAGACCGCGGCAATGCCAGCATCCAGGGCAACTCGCGGACTCTTGAGTTTGATGGAGGAACCATGCAGTTTGAAGTCGCCTTCATCATGTTGGTGTAGCCCGGCAATGATTTTGATCAACGTTGACTTACCGGCGCCGTTATCGCCGAGCACGCAGGTGACCTTTCCTGGATCAACCACCATGTCGACACCACGTAGAGCGATGATGCTGCCGTAGTGCTTGCCCACGCCTTTGAGCGTCAGCAGGTTATCGCTGGTCTTCGGCTCGAGCTTTCCCAACAGCTCTTCGGTCTTCTTGTTTTTACGAGTTTTCATGATTATTGTCCTTGGCTTCCTACTTGCTGGATTCCGCGCGTTTTTTCACCACGATGTTGACCACTGTGGCCAGCAACAGCATCAGGCCCAGGAAGAACTTGAACCAGTCCGGGTTCCATTCGGCATACACAATGCCCTTATTGGCCATCCCGAAGATAAAGGCACCGATAGCGCCGCCAATGGCTGAGCCGTAACCACCAGTGAGCAGACAACCACCAATCACTGCGGCGATGATGTACAGGAATTCGTTACCAATGCCTTCACCGGACTGCACGGCGTCGAAGGCGAACAGGTTATGCATGCCCAGAACCCAACCACAGAATCCGACAGCCATGAAAAGACCTATTTTGGTGCGAACCACTGGGACACCGACGGCACGAGCAGCCTTTTCATCGCCACCGATGGCGAAGATCCAGTTGCCCACTTTGGTGCGGAGCAAGATCCACGAGGCAATGATGACCATTGCTAGCCAGATAAAGACCGTCACCTTCACATCGATTCCAGCAATACTCACCGAAGAGGCAAAGATCGCCTTGGCACTTTGAAAACCTTCCATGTCGGCAATGGATGGTGAGGATACCGAACCACCAATGGCGCGGGTCAAACCGAGGTTCAAACCGGTGAGCATCAAGAAACTGGCCAGAGTCACAATAAATGAAGGCAGCTTGGTCTTGATCAGAATGATCCCGTTGATGAATCCAATCAGCAAAGAAACCAGCAACGCCAAGACGACTCCGACCCAGACATTCAAGCCGAAATACCATGAGATCAGCGAGGCGCTCAGCGCGGACGAGATCACGGCGACACCGGTGGAAAGGTCGAATTCGCCTCCAATCATCAGTAGCGATACACCTACCGCCATGATTCCGATGGTTGATGCTCCGTATAGGACGGTGGCCAAGGAAGCAGGGGCCAAGAACACCGGAGCGACTATGGCGAAAAAGATGAATAGTGCCACGGCACCAACTAAGGCACCGATTTCAGGTCGTCCCAGCAGGATGGACAGCGTGCTCTTTTTACCGACCCGCTCATCCGGGGCCGCAGTAGTTTTCTTATGCGAGGGTGAAGCTGTTAGAGATGTCATGAGTTTTCCTCCGTGTCCTTGCTGCGCGCCAGCAAATAAGCGAGTTTTGTAAGGCGCGCGTCGCGGGACGTGGCTAGCGGACGCCTTCTTCTGCGAAACTGGTGATCTTTTCTGCCACGGTCTTGTCAACAATGGCCGGGCCGGTCAACGTTGCTTGTCCGCCACCGATGGTGAACCCACCCCGGTAGTTCTGCCACAGCGCGTCAACAGCCATGTACCCCTGCAACCAAGGTTGCTGGTCCACGGTGAACAGCACGTTACCCGCGGTAATCTCCTGAACCAGCTGAGAATTCATGTCGAATGATGCAATCTCAACATCTGAATTTGCGGTCGCCTTGGACTTGATCAGGGTCATCGTGATTGGGGCTCCCAGTCCGATGATGGCGTCGGCCTTCTTGTCCGCCTGTAGCTTGGCAGTTGTGGTGGACTCGACTTGCGTCATGTCGGTGCCTTGCACATAGAGCACTTCGGTTCCGGGGACGACTTTTTTCACGCCGGCACAGCGCGCTTCAAGACCGACATGCCCCTGATCTTGAATGACGCAGATGGGATTAGAGATGCCAGCTTCCTTGAGTTTTTCGCCGGCGGCTTCGCCAGCGAGTTGCTCATCTGAGCCGAAGTGAGCGAAAGCTCCTAGGTCTTTGAAACGGTCTTCGCCAGCGTTGAGGCTAACGATGGGAATTCCTGCATCGGTGGCCTTTTTCAAGGCTCCCTTCATCGCATCTGGTTTGGCCAGAGTCACGGCTATACCGTCAACGCCCTGGTCAATAGCCTGCTCAATGAGTTGGGACTGACGTCCGCCTTCAGGATCTCCAAGATACTGAAGTTCCACGTTGTCTTTGACCGCTGCTTCTTCGGCTCCTTTACGGACAATGTCCCAAAAGGTATCCCCCGGAGGTGCGTGGGTAATGACTGCAATCTTAATGCGGTCTGTCGTTGCCACAGTCCCGCCCGAATCCGCTTCAGCTACCGGTTGGCGTCCTCCCGTGGATGAACAGGCTGCCAAGCCCAGAGCGGGCACGATGGCGAGAGTTAGCGCGAGTTTGCGCCAAGTTGGCTTTCCCATTGTTGTTTCCCCTTCAGGAATCCGTCAGCGCACCCCGCTAGTCCCCAGGAGTGGGCCGTCTAATCAAAATCCCGTGACGTGAATCACAAGTTGTCTAAAGTGTGCGACATGAATGGCGATCCGTCAACACTTTGTAAAGACATAAGGATGTGAAGACTAAAAGAATGTCATTCCACCAGAGTGGCGCCAACGGCTGACTCGCCTGGAAGTTGCGTATTCCCCGTGGATGATGAACGCACTACCAGGCGCGGCGAAATCGTCAGTTGACGTGTGAATTTACCCTCCGGGCTGCGCACCAGCTGAAGCAGCAGGCGCGCGCTGCTGCGGCCAAGATCCTGGAAATCGGAATCAACGCTGGTCAAGGAAATTCGTTTCAAAGATGACAAGGAAATATTGTCGTAGCCTGTCACCGCGGCGCTCGCCCCAGCCTCATCCAGGGCCTGGATTGCGCCAAAGGCGCACAAGTCGTTGAAACAGGCCAGCGCGTCGGGGCGCGCACCGGATGCCAGCAGTTGCGCCACCGCGTCGTAGCCAGCGTGAAGGCTTGGACCGGCCTCTACGACCCGCACGTGCTGGCGCAGCCCGTGCCGCTGCATGGCCCGGTGATAGGCAGCTTCACGCTGGGCGGATACCGGCCCCGGTCCCCCTGAAACGTGGGCTATCCGCTGGTGCCCGCCAGCAACCAGATGGTCCATGACCAAGCCAAAACCCTGCTCATCGTCTACGGATACCACAGCCGTGTTCGCTTGGAGCTCGCGCCCGCTGCCCACGAACACGGCCGGGGTCTCGCCGAATGCGGTTTCGAAGCTGGCGGTATCGTCAGCCGAGCCCAGCACCAGCAACCCGCTCACCCGCAGGTCCCGCAGCGCCTGCGGCTCGGCCGGTCCGATGCCCCGGCCGTCGTGAATGGCGGCGGCGCTGAACAGCACATCAAAACCGGCCGCCTGCAGCGCCTCGCGCGCCACCTCGGCAACCTCGAGCACCCAGGGATTGTGCAGTTCCCCCAAGACCACGCCAATGGCGTGGCGATTCTCGGCGACCAGGGATCGTGCCGCCAAATTGGGCTGGTAGCCGAGTTCACGGATCGAGTCCTCAACCCGTGAACGCCTCAGTGAGCTGACCTTGCTCGGGTCCGAGAGGACCAGGGACTTGGAGACCCCCGCATGCTTGGCGACATCACGGATCGTAGGGCGGCGGCTTGGCATCTGCGACATGGCTGCCAGTATCGCACTTTTCAGCTCTGGACGGGCTGGCCCACAGACTGCCAGCCGCCGGTGGCCGCCGATATCTCCGCCGCCTCAACCAGGGCGGCGGCAGCCACGGCGTCGGCAATGGTGGAGTTGGACTTCTCCCCGCCGCACACGGCCACCAGGAACTTCTTCGCTTCAATGGTTTTCAAGTCGTCAAAGCCCATGGCGTTGCCAGGTCCGGGCTGGAAGCGGGAATATTCGCCATGCCTTGGCGAGCCGATGACGGTAGTGAAGCCCTGCTCCTCATTGTTGCGGCCCAGAACCACCTCCAGCTCATTCATGCGCTCGAAATCCCACTTGACCGATCCTTCGGTCCCGAAGATCTCCAACCGGTAGCCACACTGCGGCCCCACGGCAACACGGGAGGCCTCAATCGTCCCAATCGCCCGGTGGGCCGGGCCCTCGGGGCTGAAACGCACCAGCGCCGCAGCATAGTCCTCATTTTCAACCTCCCCCATTTCGCCGCCTTCGATCAAGTCGAAGTGCGTTCCCTGGCCCATCGACAATATAGGACGAGAGGGAATCATGACATTCGTAGACGCGGAAATTCCCCGGATGGATCCAACTACATGGCGGCACAGATCCGCAGCGTGGCTGAAGAGGTCCGCAAGCACGCCGCTGCCCGCCAGCTCCCGATTGAAGCGCCACGATAGGGCGGCCCGCGGATCGGCGGCATACCCGGCAAGGAAGCTGGCGCGGACGTTGGTGATGTCCCCTAACCGGCCCTCGCGCACCAGCTGGCGCGCTCGCTCGATGGCTGGGGCATGGCGGTAATTGAAGCCCACGGAAGTCTCCACCCCGTTGCGCGCCACGGCTTGTTCAATGGACTGCGTCTCGGCCAAGCTGCGTCCAGCTGGCTTTTCGATCCAGAAGTGCTTTCCAGCGTCCGCCGCAGCGATCGCCATCTCGGCGTGCAGGAAGTTCGGCGCGCAGATCGAGACCACGTCCACCTCCGGGTCCGCCAGCACCTCGTGGTAATCCAGAGTTCCACGCTCGAAGCCCAGCGTCTCCACGGCATAGTCCACCCGCGACTGCTCGGTGTCCGCAGCCACAACCAATCGCGGCTTGAGGCCCAGTTCCGGGTAGACGTAGGGCACGGAACTGTAGGCCCGAGCATGCAGCTTGCCCATCCAACCAACCGAAATCAACCCAACACCGATGGTGCGCTGTTCATTCATGACCTTCTCCTCATCTGCGGCGCCGCACGCCGTCATCTCCAGCAGCCTCGATGGGCTCCTTTTCTTGGACCGTTCCAAAAAACCCTATGTTTCACCATGATCAATCGGCAACGGATTTGGGAGGGTTTCTTGTCAGGACAATTGGACAAATGACGGATCTTGTCCAAATTTCCTAGTCGAAGGCTGATTCTGGACCAAAGGCCAGCGAATGATTCGGGAGGCGATCTGCGCGAGCAGTCAGCGGAAAGGCCATGGATCGCACGGGTTTCCACAGGGGGATGCCCAAAGTGCCGATTTTCCGATATAGTTTGTCCTGTCAAAGCGACATATAACCTGAAGGTCGCTGGCAAGGAGCAACCGTGAGCACACCACTGAGCATCAAGATCGACCGTTCTTCGCCGATCCCCCTCTACCACCAGGTAGTGCAGGGCATCGAAGGCGCCATCCGAGACGGATCGCTGGCGTCCGGCACCCGGCTGGAAAACGAAATCGAGCTGGCCCAGCGCTTGCGCCTCTCCCGGCCGACCATCCGCAAGGCCATGGACGACCTGGTCCAGTCCGGCCTGCTGGTGCGCAAGCGCGGCGTGGGCACCCAGGTGGTCTCCAGCCAGATCCGCCGTCATCTGGAGCTCTCGAGCTTGAACGATGACCTCGAGCGCGCAGGAAAAAAGCCAACCACCACACTGCTGAGTTTTGAGCATATTCCCGCCCCGGAACACGTCCAGGATTTGCTGTCGCTGCCCAAGGACGTCTCCGTCTACCACTTCACCCGTCTGCGTTCAGCCGGCGGCAACCCGCTGGCCTTGATGGAGAATTGGGTTCGCGACGACATCGTCGAGCTGGATGAAAAGTCCTTGCGGGCCCACGGCCTGTATGAATTGCTCCGCGAGGCAGGCGTGAATTTCCGCCTCGCCCAGCAACGCATCGGCGCCACCGTTGCCGATGGCGCCCAGGCTGACGTGCTCGATACCGAGGCTGGATCCGCCCTAGTCACCATGCAGCGCACCGCTGTCGATGACACCGGTCGCAACGTTGAGACTGGGTCTCACGTCTACCGCGCTGACGCGTACAGCTTTGAAATGACCTTGGTGCAGCGCTAGCCTCGCGAAGCACCGGACACCGCCGTCGAAAGGAATGACACATGACCGACTGGATCTACCCTGCAGGTTCCGCCACCGACGGAGATTGGAGCATCTCGCTCGGTGCCCATGACTCCGCCCTCGCGGTGGACGGCTGGGCCCATACCGGGCTCAAGGTGGCCGAATTGGCTCCCGGGCAATCGATCCAGCTGGATGCCGCAGCCGAAGAACGAATCGTGGTTCCGCTCTCCGGTTCCTCCTTCTCGGTCAGCGTGGACGGCGAGGAGCACCTGCTCGCCGGTCGCGCATCGGTATTCAACGGCCCGGCAGATGTCCTGTACACCGGCATCAACAAGGCCATCTCCGTCAGCACCGAGCACGGTGGCCGTGTCGCCATCACCCTGGCTCCAGCCAAGCAGGATTACCCGACGCGCCTGATCAAGGCCGAAGAAACGCCGGTAGAGCTGCGCGGAGCGGGCAACTGCTCCCGCCAAGTCCACAACTTCGGCACCCCGGCCGCGCTGGAAGCCGACCGCTTCATCGTCTGCGAAGTCATCACCCCGGCCGGCAACTGGTCCTCCTATCCGCCGCACAAGCATGACGAGGAGAAGGAGGGCGAGACCAGCCTCGAGGAGATCTACTACTTCGAGACCCAGCTGGCCCGCGATATGCCAGCCCCGCAGGACACCGATCCGATCGGCTATGCCCGGGTTTATGCCTCGGACGAGCGCCCCATCGACGTCAATGCCGAGGTCCGCACCGGCGACGTGGTCCTGGTCCCCTACGGCTGGCACGGGCCGGCCATGGCAGCCCCGGGCTACGACCTCTACTACCTGAATGTGATGGCCGGGCCGGGTCGGGTGCGCGACTGGCTGATCAGCGATGACCCGCACCACGGCTGGATTCGCCAGACCTGGGATGCCCAGGACATGGATCCGCGCCTGCCTTTCGGCCCCGGCGCTTAGCCCTCCAAGGCCCACAACGAAGCGGTGGCCACAGGATCTCCTGTGGCCACCGCTTCGTTGTTTCTCCTAGCCCGCCGGTTGCAGCAGCGGCTCGAAGGCCTGCGCGAAGGCCGCGATAGCCGCATGCGAATCCGCGCTGGCATAGGCTTCCATGCCCACGGGACCCGAGTATCCCAGCTGGGCCAGGGCTGCGGCGACCGCACGATAGTTGATTTCCCCGGTACCCGGCTCGCAGCGCCCCGGCACATCCGCGACCTGGATCTCGCCGATGTACGGGCCGGCCGCACGGACCAGTTCGATGAGGTTCCCTTCGCCAATCTGCGCGTGGTAGAGATCGAGCATCATCTTGACGTTCGGGTGCTCCACGCCCTTGACCAGCGACAACGTATCCTTGGCACGCCCCAGCGGAATGCCCGGGTGATCAAGTATCGTATTCAGGTTCTCCAGCATGAAGGTCACGCCATGCTCTTCGCCCAGGCGCCCCAGTTCTTCGAGGGTCTTGGCCGCGGTCAGCCACATGTCTCCGGTGGCGCGGAAGCGCGGGGTGGCGGCCTGGCCATCGATGAGCTGCGCCGGGTGCACCACCAAGCGAGTGATGCCCAGTTCCTTGGCGGCCGGGATCAATTCCCGTGCGGTGCGTACGACCTCGTGCGCACTGTCCGCGTCGCAGAGGCTGCCGTGGCTGTAGCCTGTCATGGAGCCGAAGCGGGCGCCGGTGGCCGCGAGGGCCGCCAGGTCCTTGTCCCGGATGTCCCAGAGTTCGATTTCGAAGCCCGCTTCGTCGAGTTTCCTGACCCGGTCGATGAGCGGAAGGTCCAGGAAGACCATTTCCGCGCAGACCGCCAGCTGCGTGCTCATGCGCTCACCGCGAGCCGGGTGGCCGATTCCAGCTTGACCGGGAGGCCGGTTTCGGAGGACTCCAGTGCGGCCAGTGCCACGCGCAAGGCGGCGCGCGCGTCCTTGCCGGTGGGCACGGTGAGGGCCGCATCGGCGGTGCCTTCGCGCACGCCGCGGATCTTGCGGGTGAAGACCGCGAGCTGATCGCGGTAGGCCTGGGCGAACAGCTCGATGTTCAACCGCTCGGTGGGAGCGTGGGCCCCTTGCGCGTCATAGCTGGCGGCCGCCACCTGGACCGGGTTGCCCGCCTGGACCATGCCCTTGGAGCCGAAGACTTCTCCGCGCACGTCGTAGCCGTAGCTGGCAGAGAAGTTGGCCTCCGCCACGGCGATGGCCCCATTGGAGTAGCGCATGGTGACCACCGCGGTATCCAGCAGCCCGTTCTCACGATGCTCTGGAGCCACCAGGGCGTCTGCCATGACATGGACCTCTTGCACCTCGGCTCCCGGGTTCAGCCAGTTCAGGGTGTCGAAATCGTGGATCAGGGTTTCGGTGAAGATCACGTGGGAGCGGATCTTCGCAGCATTGGGCATGCCGCCGGCAACTTCCGGGTCGCGGGTCAGCGAACGCAGCAGCTGCGGGGTGCCGATAGCTCCGGAATTCACCTGCTCGGCCACGGCGGCGAAGTCCTGGGAGAAACGCCGGTTGAAGCCGATCTGCAAGAGTACGCCTGCGTCCTCGACCGCCTGCAATGCGTTGTCAAGATCGCCCAGCGCGTGGGCCGCGGGCTTTTCGCAGAAGATGTGCTTGCCGGCCGCGGCGGCCTGGGCAATCAGGCCGGCGTGGAAACTCGAAGGGGCCCCGATGACCACGGCGTCCACGGTTTCGTCGGCGAAGACGTCGGCAATGTCTTCGGTGTAGCTGGTGCATCCGAGTTCGGCGGCCAGTGCCGCGGCACGCCCCGGTGCCGGGTCAGCGACAACATGAAGCTGTGCGTCGGGCAGGTACTGGGCCACGGTATGGGCGTGGAACGCACCGATCCACCCGGTGCCGATGACGGCAATGCGCAGTGGCTGGACGCTGGATTCCGGCAATGATTGATAAGCCATGGGAGTTCTCCTAGAACGTTCTATATTTGGTGTTCAGGAAAATCATGGCACACTGGAGAACACCTGTCTATAACGTTCTAGAAGAAAGTTTGGCCCATGCCCGGAACTTCGGCCTCACGCCCTGCCAAGCGCCCCACCCTCGCCGATGTCGCTCGCGCTTCTGGAGTCTCTGTCGCCCTGGCCTCCATCGTGCTGCGCGGGGCCGAGGGGGCCAGCGAGGAGTCGCGGGCACGGGTCAAGCAGGCCGCCGCGGATCTGGGCTACCGCCCTGATTCACGGGCCCGCTCCCTGCGCAGCAGCCGCAGCCGGACCTTGGGCCTGGCCCTCGCGCTCGGTGAGCCGCTGCACGCGGAGTTGGCCGATGCCCTGTTCGCCCAAGCCGACGCGAAGGGCTTCGAGATCATCCTGGGGGCCACCGGCAGGCACCGCGATGAGCACCGGGTGCTCAACACCCTCATCGACGCGGGAGTCGAGGCGGTGATCGGCATCTTCCCGGAACTTCCCGCCACCCAGCTCGCCGGGGTGGCCAAGCAGCTTCCCGTCATCAGCCTGCTGCGCGAGGTCGAAGGATTGCCCTCGATCATCACCGATGAAGCTGCCGGCATCGAGCAACTCGTCAACCACCTGGTGCAACTGGGCCACACCCGGCTTCTGCACCTGGATGGCGGATCCGCCGTTGCGGCGCAACAACGCCGGGAAGCCTTCCGGCACGCTGCCGAACGCGCCCAGGCCGAGGCAGAGATCCTGGCCGCCGGCGCGGATGATGCCACAGCCTTCGAGGTCCTGCGCCGCTACCTGGAGACCACCTCCCCGGCGCAACGCGCCACGGCCGTGCTGGCCTTTAGCGACCGGGCAGCCCTGGGAGCCCGACGGGCCCTTGACCTTTGCAACCTGGGGGTGCCGGGGCAGATGAGCCTCACCGGCTATGACGACAGCGAGTTTGCCCGGCTGGCACAGGCGGATCTGACCAGCGTCCGCCAGGACGTGAACGCCCTGGCCGAGGCCGCCATGCAGGCAGCGCTGCAGGCTCCCGGCGCCTCAAGCATCCACGCACCGCACCTGGTGGTGCGAGGCAGCACCGGCGGCCACGCCGCTTAACGGGGTTCAGCCCCGTCTCAGGGCGGGGCTGAACCGATCAGCAGGGCTGCGCGCTGCCGCTACGCGCCCACCGGGGCCTTGACCTGGTAGATCGCACCGGTGGAAACGTCCTCTTCGAGCGCTTCCAGCGAACGACCGCGGGTTTCAGGCACCTGGGTGGCAACGAAGAGCAGAGCCAGGGCACCGACGCCAGCGAAGATGAAGAAGCATCCGGTGATGCCGACGCCCGAAACCAGGGATGGGAAGAAGAGCGCGAGCACTCCATTGGTTCCCCAGCCGAAGAACACCGAGATGCCAATGCCCAAGCCGCGCATGTGCAGCGGGAAGATCTCCGCCAGCCAGACCCATACGGCCACGTTCAAGAAGGTCTGCATGGACATCACGAAGGCGACCACCAGAATCAGGATGACGATCGGCCGGATCGGGTTGCCGACCGGCAGGAGCATGCCGGCGAACGCTACCAGCAGGTGGCACGTGGTGGTCAATGACAAGCCGATCAAGAAGGTCTTGCGGCGGTCCATGCGGTCCATGTTGCGCAATGCGATCACGCCGCCAATTACCGCCACCACGCCGAAGGCGATGTTGGCCAGGACCGCCTGCTGCTCTGACATCCCGGATTCTTCCAGCACGCGCGTTCCGTAGTACATGATCGAATTGATGCCGGTCAGCTGCTGGGTCATGGAGACACCGATGCCGATGACGATAATGCGCAACAGCCACTTGTTGGCCAGGATCGCCTTGAGGCCTACCGGCTTGTTGTTGCGTTTTTCTTCAGCGGCCACGATTTCAATTTCATGGACCTCGGCCAAGGCGCGTTCAGGCGAGCGCACGGTCTTCAAGACGCGCAGCGCATCGGCGTAGCGGCGCTTTTCGACCAGCCAGCGAGGCGATTCCGGCATGCGGAGCATTCCGAAGAAGAGGGCTACTGCCGGCAGGGCGCAGATGGCGAACATGATGCGCCAGACACCATCAACGCTCCCGCCGAGCGCGGTGCCGATGATGGCGTTCATGACGAAGGCCGCCAGCTGGCCGGAGACGATGGCCAGCTCATTGCGCCCGGTGATGGAGCCGCGAATCTCGTAAGGAGCCAATTCGGCAAGGTACACAGGAACCACCGTGGAGGCGCCGCCGACTGCCAGGCCGAGCATGATGCGACCGGCGACCAGGACGCTGAATCCTGCCGGAGAGAAGGTTCCCGGCTCCGGTCCTGCCGGCGAGAAGATCACCAGCAGCGTTCCGAGGAAGAACATGACAGCCAGCATAATGATGGTCTTGCGTCGTCCCCATGCGTCAGAGATCTGCCCCATGAGCAGCGCGCCGACTGCTGCCGCGAAAACCAGCGAGCTGATCACGACACCGACCTGCAGGAGATCCAGGCCGAGCTCCGCGGCCATGGGACCTTCGGCACCGTTGGCCACACCTGTGTCGTAGCCGAAGAGCAGTCCGCCGAAGCAGGCGACAATCGAGATCAGGCCAAGCCGCTTGGAGTGCGGACCCGCGGTCAGGGGCGGGAGGCTCGATTTGGCAGATTGATTCTGCGCAGTGGACATGAAAACTCCTTTGGTTTTCCCGAGTGGAAGCTTTGCTAGCCTACGGCTATCCATCGGATCTGCTGTGACCCGGCGTCTTCCATTCGGCGTGACGGGGTGCTACATCGCATCATCATTACCCCGCCTTTAAACTGAAAGTGATGGGCTTCACAGCCCTTATGTAAGGACAATACGTCATCAGGGTTGCACCGGCAAGCCTTTTCGGGATTTTGTCCTGACAAAAAGAAAAAAACCGAGGCCAGAACCATCGGCTGGTTCCGGCTTCGGCCTATCCTTCCCTGAGCTGTCTCATACCTGGGCGGGCGTCCAATCCGGTGCACCCTGCAGGGCCACCTTGCGCAATAGCCCCGCGGCACGGCGAACGCCCTCCTCGGAGTTGACCAGCACGTCTTCATGCTCGATATTGAGCGTGCCATCATAGCCTGCGGCGCGCAGCTCATAGACGAAATCAGCCCAGAAGGCTTCGCCGCCCGGATGCCCCAGGCCCAGGGTCACATAGTTCCAGGCCCGCTGCTGCCACTGCGTCATGGCGGTGCCATCAGGCAACCCGTTGGCGGCGGCGACTGTGGCATTCAAGCGCACGTCCTTGGCATGAACATGCATGATGGTGCCGGCCAGGGCACGGATCACACTAGGGATATCAGCTCCCATCGCCATCAGGTGCGAAGGATCCAGGTTGATGCCAACCCAAGTGCTGCCCACCGAATCGATCAGGCGCTTGGCGGTGGCGGCGTTATACACCAGCTGCGTGAAGCAGGGTTCGATCGCCAGCTTCACGTTGTGCTCTTCGGCGAAAGCAGCTAGGTCCCGCCAATAGGGCAGGGCCACCTGCTCCCATTGGTACTCCAGGATTGCCAGGTTTTCTGGTGGCCACGAGCTGGTCACCCAGTTCGGGGAGCTGTCTCCCGCAGCGCCTGGCAATCCGGACATGCACACGACGGTGGGGACCTCCATGAGCTGCGCGAGGCGGATCGTCTTGCGCAATACGGCGCCCTGCTCCGCTCCCGATACAGGATGCAACTGGTTTCCATTGGCATTCAGCGCGCTGATGCCCAGTCCGGCACCGGCAATCTTGGCCATGAAGGCCTGGCGCTCGGCATCGTCTTCCAGCAGGGCATCGAGATTGAGGTGCGGGGCCTCGGACCAATTGCCGGTAGGCAATTCGAGGGAGCTCAGGCCAAGGTCCGCGGCAATGCCCAGGACCTCCTCGAGGCTTCGCGATGAGAGCGAATCGGTAATCAGGCCGATTTCCATGATTGATTCCTTCCTTAAGGACTTGATGCCCGGCCCTGTGCGGGCCGGGCATCTGTGCTTGCGCCTAGACTCGTGCGCCCTGCGCGGCGGCTACTCGGCTGCGCATCTGCTCCAGTTGGTACTTCGAGACCTCCAAGGCGTTCTCATTCTCCGCGAAAACGCTCGAGACCATCACACTCTCCTCGCGATCCGTGAAGCCATTGGCCACCAGCCCGGAAAAGAACTCATCCCAATTCACGTCGCCGTCGCCCACCTTCAGGTGCTGGTGCACCCGCACCGGGTTGCCCGGCGGATTGGTGATGTAGCGCAAGCCGTTCGAAGCATGGTGGTCCATCGTGTCGGCGACATGGACCACGCGAAGCCGCTCCCCCACGGTCTCCATGATCTCCAGTGGCTGGTCCTTCATGTGGAAGGAATGCGAGGCTACGTAGACGAAGGACAGGTTCGGTGAATTCACCCCGCGGATCACCCGCCACGCGGCCAGGCCCTCCTCCACGAAATCATCCGGGTGCGGATCGATTGCCACGTTGATGCCTTCGCGCTCGATGATCGGCACCAGTTCCTCCATGGAGCGGTAGAACGCGGCCTCGGATTCCTCGGCGCGCTCAGGGCGTCCCGAGAATTCCGTATTCATCTGGGTCACGCCAAGATCCACGGCGATCTGGATGGCGCGCTTCCAGTAGCGCACCGCGGCCTGGCGCAGATTCTCATCGGGTGAGGACCAGCGCAGCACCGGGAGCACCGAGGCGATGCCCACGCCGGTCGCCTTGCACTGCGCGGCGAGCTTCGCCACCAACTCGTCATCGGCCTTCGGGTGGGTGAAGAACGGGATGACGTCCGGGTGCGGGGTCAGCTGGATGTAGTCATAGCCCAATTCCGCGGCGATCCTGGGAAACTCCAGTACCGAGTGCGTGGAATGGAACGGGGTCGGATCCAATGCGAATTTCATGATGTTCCTAGTTGTAGAGATCCGGCTTGCTGTTCAGCACTACGTCGACTTTGGCACCGGTGCGCTGGGCCTCGACGCCCGCTTCGCAGCAGGCTGCGGTCGCGTAGCCATCCCATGCGCTCGGTCCGCCGATTTCGCCTTGCAATGCTGCGTCAACCCAGGACTGGATTTCGGTGTCGTAGGCCGCCCCGAAGCGCTCCTCGAAGCCCGGGGTGACCTTGCCGCCCCACTGGCCTGCGGTACGCACATAAGGGCCGGCATCGTTGCCGATGGACACGATGCCGTCTTCGAAGGACGCCTGGGTGGCCACCTCGTAGCCGAACTTCGCATTGACGTAGATCTCCACGTCAGCGAGCACGCCCGAGGTGGTTTCCAGCAAGACATGCTGCGGATCATGCTGCCCATTGGGCGCATTGCGGGTGGCCTTGCCCAGGCGCACCTGC
This sequence comes from Glutamicibacter sp. B1, assembly GCF_039602135.1. NCBI lineage: Bacteria > Bacillati > Actinomycetota > Actinomycetes > Micrococcales > Micrococcaceae > Glutamicibacter > Glutamicibacter ectropisis. Next base: position 3,510,447 of record NZ_CP125942.1, read on the forward strand.
ACGCTGGTGATTTCCTCGCCGGTGAAGAAGCGGATCGCGTCGAACTCGTGCACCACCGAGTCATTGATCAGCATTTCGTTGGTGAACCCTTCCGGGGTGCTCGGGTTGCGGTGCTGGTGGTGCAGCACCAGCAGTTCACCCAGGCCCTGGTTCCCGATCAGCTGGCGCAGCTGCTGGTACTCGGCATCAAAGCGGCGCATGAAGCCCACCTGGATGCGCTTGCGGCCCAGCTTCGCCTCGGCCTCGACGATCTCCCACGAGGATGCGGCATCCGGGGTCAGCGGCTTTTCGCACAATACCGGGATATCCGCCTCCAGCACCTTCAGCAGTGCATCGTGGTGCAAGAAGCCCGGGGTGGCGAGCAGGACCGCGTTCACGTCTCCGCCGGCGAGCGCGGCGTCCAGGTCGGTGTAGCCCTTGGCGCCGGGGATGCCGTCAATGGCGGCGTTGACCCGGTCCAGGTCGATGTCGACCACGGCAGCCACCTCGGCGCCGGAAATACGGTGGTGGATTCGCTGGATGTGGTCAGCGCCCATGCGTCCGGCTCCAACGACGGCAACGCGCAGGATCTCTGGCACGATATGTCCTTTCAAGAAATTTTTGGCTAGGTTCAGTCTTGCTTAAACGTGGGTGCGGGAGATGCAGCTGTGCAGATAGTTCCGCGTGCGCGTGGCAATCGGCAGCGGCACCGAGAAATCGGCGACCGGGTACATGTCCTGCTCCACAATGCCGAAGATCGGGCGGCCCAGCTTCTCCACTTCCTGCAGCACCTCGTTCAGGTCGGGCAGGCCCGATGGCGGCTCGCACATGACCCCGGCGAGGTTGGCCGCGGCCCAGGTCATGCCCTGCTCGCGCACGGTGGCCAGGATGTCCGGGTTGATCTGCTTCAGGTGCAGGTAGCCGATGCGTTCCGGGAAGCGGCGGATCAGATCCACGCTGGAGGCTCCGCCGTATTCGGCATGGCCGGTGTCCAGGCACAGGGTGGTGAACTGCGGGTCGGTGACTTCGAGGAACTTCTCGATATCACCCTGGCCGCAGACGTGGGAGTCCGCGTGGGAGTGGAATTGCTGCTTGAGGCCGAATTCCTCCTGCAGGATCCTGCCCAGGCGGTCATGGCCCTTGGCCAGCGAGTCCCACCCCTCGGCTTCCAGGATGCCCGGTTCCAGTGCCTGCCCGGTGACGTCATCGCGCCACATCGCAGGGATGACCACGATGTGTTCGCCGCCCATGGCGGCGGTCAGCTCGGCGACCTTGCGGGCCGGCTCCCAGGCTTCTTCCCAGGCGTTGGCGCTGCCGTCGATCCCGCGGTGGAAGGCGGTGAACACGGTGCCGGCGCAGACGTTCAGGTCGCGGGCGGCCAGCTCATCAGCGAGCCGGGAAGGGTCGGTCGGCAGGTACCCGTAAGGGCCCAGCTCGATGGTTTTATAACCGGCTTCGGCCACCTCGTCGAGGAAGCGCTGCCACGGTGTTTGCTTGCGATCATCGGCAAACCAGACGCCCCAGGAGTCCGGAGCAGTTCCGATGGTGATGTTCTGTGCCATGCTGGGTACCGTTTCTGTGGCTGAAAAATTAGTTGGATGGGAAGTTGAAGGTGGCGGCAGTGCCCTTGGCTGGTTCTGGCCAGCGCTGGGTGATGGCCTTGCCGCGGGTATAGAAGCGCACGCCGTCCGGGCCATAGATGTGGTGCTCACCGAACAGCGAGTCCTTCCAGCCGCCGAAGGAGTGCCACGCCACCGGCACCGGCAGCGGCACGTTCACGCCGACCATGCCCACCTGGATGCGGCGGGTGTAGGTGCGGGCGTGGGCGCCGGAGGAGGTGAAGATGGCGGTGCCATTGCCGTAGGGGTTGGCGTTGACCACGTCGATGGCCTCGTCCAGGGAATCCACGCGCAGCACCACCAGGACCGGGCCGAAGATCTCCTCGGTGTAGGCGCTCATTTCGCGGCTGACCTTGTCCAAGATGGTTGGGCCAACAAAGAAGCCATTCTCATGGTCCTTGACCACGATCTCGCGACCGTCGATGACCAAGGCGGCGCCAGCCTGCTCAGCTTCGCCGACAATCTTCTGCAGGCGGGACTTGGAGGCAGGGGTGATGACCGGACCCATATCGGCCCCTTCATCAAATCCGTGCGAGACGTTGACCTTGCGGGCGTGCTCTGCGAGCTTATCAACGAGGGCATCAGCGGCATCGCCCACGGCAACAGCAACGGAGATGGCCATGCAACGCTGGCCGGCGGAGCCGAAAGCGGCGGCGTTGATGTGGTCGGCGGCCAGGTCCATATCGGCATCTGGCATGATGACCGCGTGGTTCTTCGCCCCACCCAGTGCCTGCACGCGCTTGCCGTACTTGGTGGCGGTTTCGTGGACGTACTTGGCGATCGGGGTGGAGCCAACAAAGGAGATGCCGTCAACATCCGGGTGCGAGAGCAGTCCGTCAACGGTGTCCTTACCGCCGTGCAGCACCTGGAAGACACCGTCTGGCAGGCCAGCTTCCTTGAAGAGCTGTGCGATCAGCAGCGAGGCGGATGGATCGCGCTCGGATGGCTTGAGAATGAAGGCGTTACCGGTGGCGATGGCTACCGGGGCCATCCACAGCGGCACCATGACCGGGAAGTTGAACGGGGTGATACCGGCGACCACACCCAGTGGCTGGCGGAAGGAGAAGACGTCGATTCCGGTCGAAACCTGGTCGGAGTATTCACCCTTTAGCGACTGTGAAATACCGCAAGCGTATTCCACCACTTCGATGCCTCGGCTGATTTCGCCGGCGGCATCCGAGAGGACCTTGCCGTGTTCGCTGGTGACGATGCGGGCCAGCTCATCGGTGTGTTCGGTCAGCAGCTGCTGGAAGCGGAAGAGGATCTTGCTGCGCTTAGCGATCGAGACCTCGCCCCAAGTTTCGGAGGCTGCTTTGGCTACGGCGACGGCCTGCTGCAGGTCCTCGTCGTTGGCCAAGCGTAGCTGACCGGTGACTTCACCGGTGGCTGGGTTGTAGACCGGCTGGGTTTCGGTGCCAGAACCTGCCGAAGGTGTGCCGTTGATGTAGTGCAAGATTTCTGCGACGTCGGTGGCGGTGGTAGTCATTGCTGTTATTCCTTTGATCTGCTGAAGTGTTGTGGTTTGCGTTTTAGCCCAGTAGGGGCTTTTGACGTGCCTTGTGTTTGGTGTAGTTCTGGTAGGCCGTTTGGGTGCTTTCAAGCTCGGCGACTTCACTGACCGGAACATCCCACCACGACTCACTAGAGGGGGCATCGGCGTAAAGATCCGATTCGATGTGGATCAGGATCGGACCAGTTCCTTCCGGCGCGGCCTTGGCGGTGGCGATCGCCGCTGAAAGCTCGTTGATGGCCTCAGGTCCCGGGGTAATCCGGATGACCGTCACGCCCAGGGATTCGGCGTTGGTGGCCAGATCGATCGGTAGGGTTTCGCCCTCATCAAAACTGTGGTTTTGCGCATCCAAGGTGCGATATTTGGTACCGAAACGCTGGGATCCGAGGGATTCGGACAGGGCACCGATGGAGGCGTAGCCATGGTTCTGGATCAGCACGGTGATCAGCTTCAGGCCTTCGGCCACTGCGGTGACAAGTTCGGTGTGCATCATCAGGTAGGAGCCGTCACCCACCATGACCACCACATCGCGGTGTTCTTGATCTCCGCGCGCAGCTTCATCGATGGCTGCACGCTTGATGCCTAGTCCACCAGCGATCTCGTAGCCCATGCAGGAGAAGCCGTATTCCACGTGGTAGCCGAATGGATCGGCAACCCGCCACATTTTATGCAGGTCCCCGGGCAGCGAACCGGCGGCGCAGACCACGACGTCGCGCGGATCCATCGCCTGATTCACCGCACCGATAATGGCGTTTTGGCTCACCAGCGGGGAAAGCCGTTCGGCGAAGGCCTCATCCACGGTGGCATCCCAACGCTGCTTTTCGCTGGCGGTTTGCACTTCCAGGGCTCCCTCAACGCGGTATCCGCTCAAGGCTTCACGCAGGGCAATCAATGCCTTGCGGGCATCGGCCACGACCGGGAGCACAGTACCGTGCTTGTAAGCGTCCAGCGCAGCGACGTTGATGTTCACGAACTTCACGTCGGGATTCTGGAAGGCGGTACGGCTGGCGGTGGTGAAGTCTTCATAGCGGGTTCCGATGCCGATGATGAGATCGGCCTGCTCGGCCAAGGCATTAGCAGCAGTGGTGCCGGTGGAGCCAATTGCGCCCAGCGAGTACTTCGAGTCCCACGGAAGCACACCCACGCCGGCCTGGGTATTACCCACTGGGATGCCGGTGGCTTCACAGAAAGCTACAAGCTCGTCGGTGGCGAAGGCATAGAGCACGCCACCACCGGCGACGATCAGCGGTCGTTTGGCCGCGCGGATCATCTTCGCAGCTTCAGCGATATCCTGGGCTTCGGGCTCAGGGCGGCGAATCTTCCACTCACGTTCAGCGAAGAATTCTTCGGGGAAGTCGAAGGCTTCGGCCTGCACATCTTGGGGTAGCGAAATGGTCACCGCACCGGTTTCTGCTGGGTCGGTGAGCACACGCAAGCCGTGGTGCAGGGCGCTAGCCAACTGCTCAGGGCGGGTGACACGGTCAAAGTACTTGGACAGTGGGCGGAAGGCATCATTCACGGTGATGTCGTAACCGTGCGGCATTTCCAGTTGTTGCAGTACCGGGTCTGCTGCGCGGGTCGCGAAGGTATCGGAGGGCAGCAGCAAGACGGGAAGGCGGTTGGCCGTGGCCAGCGCGGCTCCGGTGAGCAGGTTGGAGGATCCTGGGCCGATAGACGTCGACACCGCATAGGTTGCCCGGCGACGAGTGTGACGCGCGTAGGCGACGGCCTGATGCGACTGGGCTTGTTCGTTACGGCCCTGATAGTACGGCATGAGACTGGGATCTTTGGCCTGCCACTGTTTTAGCGCCTGGCCCACGCCGGCAACATTGCCGTGCCCGAAAATACCGAACATGCCGGGGATCAGCCGTTCACGGTACTGGGTTCCAGCAACGGAATCCACCGTGTACTGGCGGCCCAGAAATTCCACAACCGCTTGGGCCACGGTCATCGTGCGTGTAGTCATCGAGCTTTATCCTTCTGCGCTGCGTACAGGTGCGGTGGTGTTCAACAAAGAGGCGGCGGTGGCTACGGCGGCGGCCACGTCCCCGTCCTCGGGGTAGAGCAGGGTTCGACCCACGGTCAGCCCCTGCACCCCAGGCAAAGCGAGGGCTGCCTGCCAGGAAGCGAAGACCTCGTCCGGACTACCTGCCGGGTCCCCACCCAGCAGAACCGTGGGCAAGGTAGTGGCTGCCATGACGCGTTCCATTTCCTGCACTACCGGGATCTTCAGCCAGGTGTAGGCGCTGGACTCGCCGAGTCCGGCAGCGATGCCCATGGACTTAATGACGGCGTCTGGGCGCAGGTCGTTGACAACCTTCCCATCGACTCGCTTGGAGATGAAGGGTTCAACCATGGCTACTAGTTGGTGCCGGGCTAGATCGGAGACCGCGTCGGCGGTGGCCTGCAGTGTTTTGACGGTGTCCTGGTCCTCGTAGCTGATTCGGGTGAGCATCTTTCCGCCGTCAGCGCCGAGTGCCGATAGTGCTGCGGCTGTATGCCCGGTGAAGCGGTCATCGATCTCGTTGACCAGGCCGGTCAGCCCACCGCGGTTCATCGATCCGAAAACCAGTTTGCCTTCCAATGCCCCGAGCAGGAGCAGGTCATCGAGGATATCTGGCGAGGCGAGCACACCGTCGCAGGCCGGGTTGGCCAAGGCGATCTGCAGCCGGTCCAATAGTTGGCGGCGGTCGGCCATGGCGGTGGTCTGCTTGCCGACGGACAGGGCTCCACGGGCCGGGTGATCGGCAGCAATAATGAAGTTCTGGCGCCCTAATACCGGTCCGGCATGCTTTTGGCGGGTGGCCGCGGCACGTTGTACCGATGCCGGGTCTTCTAAGCGTTGACGGGTAATGGATTCATAACGGCGTGGATCTTCGCGATCCACGCTTAGCTCGGTTACCTGTTGCATAACTAGACCAGGTCTTTCTGGGAGGTGGGGACGGTGCGGCCGCGCTGTGCCAACAGGTCATTGACTTCTTCGGGGGTCGGCATCGCATCGGAGCAGGCGACCTTGGAGGCAACGATGGCACCGGCAGCGTTGGCGTAATCCAATACCTGTTCCAGGGGCCAGCCGGAGAGTAGCCCGTGGCAGAAGGCTCCACCGAAGGAGTCCCCTGCGCCCAAACCATTGGCGGTCTGCACCGGAACCGGCGCGGAGACCACGCGTTCGGTACGGGTCTTGGCCATCACTCCTTCGGGACCTAGTTTGACGACGGCGATCTGCACTCCGGCGTCCAAGAGTCGGTCTGCTTGTTCGTCGGGGGTTCCTTCACCCACGGCGACGGTGCATTCGGTGTCGTTGCCAATGGCGACGGTGGCTGAGGCTAGGGCCGCGGTGACCTGTTCACGGGCCTGTTCTACCGAATCCCAAAACATCGGGCGGTAATCCAGGTCCAGGATCGTGAACTGGCCTTCGGTCAGTGAGCTGGTTGGGCGAGCGCCATAGGCTGCCAGTTGTGCGCTGCGTGAAGGTTCACGGCTCAGACCGGTCACGGTGCTCCAGAAGATCTTGGCATTCTTCACTGCGTCAAGGTCAATGTCGCTGGTGTTGATGTTCCAGTCCGGTGCCATGGGGAAGCGACCGTAGAAGTAGAGCGGGAAGTCATCTGGTGGCAGGATCGCGCAGAAGGTGACCGGAGTCTGCAAATCGGCATCCCGGGTGACCTGCGAGCGATCCACGTTATAGCGGTCTAGTTCGCGTTCCAGGAAAGTGCCAAAATCATCGTCACCGACCTTGGTGATCACTCCGGTTGCGCGCCCGTGACGGGCTGCTGCTACCGCGACGTTGGTGGCGGAACCGCCGAGGTACTTGCCGAAGGTGTTCACGTCGGCCAGGGATACGCCGATGTCGTTCGGGTAAACATCAACGCTGATGCGTCCGAGGGTGAGTACGTCGTATGTCACGCGGATCGACGTCCTTTCGAATCAGAAGTTCAGGGATCGGCTGGCTGCCGAGAATGTGAACGGTGCCACAGGAAATACTTTGCACCATGAAACATGCGCTGTCAAAGGTTTGTACTGACATATTTACAACATGAGTAACACAATGGATGTAAATCCCCGAAAAATCAGGGTTTTCCATCGATACCTGACGCTAAAAATTAAGAAAATGTCTCAAGACTATGTCCTGACTTTATGACTTGGTCAATGCAAATTTGTACAAGGAAACCACCCTAGACCTCGGCACGCACGCGTGAAACGCTAGGCTCTTTAAAAGACACCCAAACACCTTGGAGGAACCGTGGCCGCTGAACGCCGTCGAGCAACCATCTATGACGTTGCCCAGGCCGCCGGCGTTTCCAAATCACTGGTTTCCCTGGTGCTGCGCGACTCCCCCAGCGTCTCAGCCCCCCGTCGCGAAGCAGTCCTCGCGGCCATCAAGGAGTTGAACTACCGCCCCAGCCAGGCCGCGACAGCACTGGCCGGTGGGACCAGCCAAACCGTCGGCGTGGTCATCGACGACTACACGAACACCTGGTTTGTGGAACTGCTGCGCGGACTTCAAGAAGGTCTAGCCAGCGCAGGTTTGCGCATCGCGGTCTCCGACCGTTCACTCAATGCCCATATCGAATCCGATCCGCTAGACGGCTTCCTCAGCACACGAGTCGAAGCTTTGGTTTTGGCCACCGAGCCCACCCCAGCCATGCGCTTCCCTTCACAGATCCCGGTCATTATCGCCGGCAATCGCGCCACCCAAATCCCCGGGGCAGATATCACTTGCAGCGATGACCGACTCGGCGCCCGACGGGCCATCGAGCACTTGATCTCACTGGGACACCAACACATCGGCCATATCGCCGGTGGCGGCGGAGCCTCACGACTGCGCTTGAATGGATATAGGGACGCACTGACGGCCGCCGGACTCAAAGAACACATCGTCTCAGTCAGCGAACTAACCACCGAAGATACCGGATACCAATGCACCCGACGCCTACTGAAGGACGCCGGGGAAATAACCGCCATTCTGGCCGGCAATGATTCCATGGCCATGGGAGCGATGGCCGCAGCCCAAGAGGCGGGACTGTCGGTACCTGAAGATCTTTCCATCATTGGGTACGACAACTCCCCACTCTCCGACACGCATTTACTGCATTTGACTACTGTAGATAGCCGCAACCATGAACTCGGGTTACATGTGGCCACACAGGTACTCTCCCGGCTTGCCGATCCTGAGCGTGAAGCCCAGCGGGTGCAGTTAGAGCCATTGCTGATCGAGCGTGGCACCTGCGCAGCTGCGCGCAACGCCTGATTTCACCGTTCCAAAACCTTCTTTCCCATAACCCCTTGACCCTGATCCAAAATCAGCTCTACACTCTTTTGGAGCGCTCCAAAAAATTCCAAAACACTCTTTCTCAGGAGAATTCCCGTGGCAAAAAGCATCGGCATCGCTGTCATTGGCGCCGGCATGGCCGGACTGTCTCACATCGCCGGATACCGCACGGCACCCACCCTCTACGAACCAACATTGCCTAAGTTGCGGTACGTCGCGGTGGCAGACGTGAACACTGAACTCGCCGCTAAAGTGGCCCAACGATACGGGTATGAAAAAGCTTTGGGTTCATGGCAAGAAGTCGCAGCCGACCCCGACATCGACGTGGTTTCGGTGGTAATCGCCAACCGTTTCCACCGCGAGGCAGTGGAAGGTCTGCTGGCCGCTGGCAAGCACGTGCTGTGCGAAAAGCCGTTAGCTGACACCTTAGAAGAAGCAGAAGCGATGGCTGACGCCGCGCGCAATGCACAGTCCATCGCCCGCGTCGGGTTCACCTTTAGGCGCACTCCGGGCATCGCCGCCATCCGGGATCTCATCACCGATGGAACCCTAGGCAAGGTCTTGCACTTCTCCGGTCGCTACTGGGCAGACTATGGACACAGCCCTGAAGCGCCAATGAGTTGGCGCTTCAAGGGCGAACCTGGCTCCGGGGCTTTGGCCGACGTTGGCAGCCACCTAGCCTACATCGCCGAGTTCTTGGCCGGCGAGATCAGTTCAGTAAGCGGCGGACAGCTGCGCACCAGCATCACCGAACGCTACCTGCCTGCAGGTGCGGTAACCGGTCACAATCTCGTGGAACTGAGCGACCAATCGGAGCCAGTAGAAAATGATGACTACGCCGCCTTCAACGTGCAATTCCCTTCGGCGGCGGGCAGTTTGGAAGTCTCTCGTGTAGCTGCCGGTCACCCCAATACGCTGAATTTTGAAGTGTTCTGCGAAAACGGTGCCGCCCGCTTCAATCAGCTGCGACCAGCCGAAATCGAAATCATGCTCACCGAGGGACCTGAGATTACTAACGGCTATCGCACGGTGAATCTTGGCCCAGAACATGCCTACATCGGTGGCGGCTTGCCAATGGACGCACCCGGTGTTGGTTTCGGACAGAACGATGCTTTTGGCTACCAGGCTCGAGCTTTCCTCGACGAGGTCACCGGTGTTCAAAGCACTTTGCCAACCAACGCCACCTTCGACGACGGCGTACACAATATGAAAATCCTGCAAGCAGTAGTCCAGTCAGCAGCCAATGACGGAAAGAAGGTCTCACTATGAAACTCGGCGTCTACAACGCAATCCTCCACGACCGCCCCTTAGCCGAGGCGTTGAAGGTCATCGCGGATCTTGGGCTGACAGGCATTGAACTGAATACCGGCGGATTCCTCCCACCGGCTCATGTGCCAAATATCGATCAGATCCTGCACAGCGACGCCGCCCGGGATGACTTCTTAGAAATTTTCGAGAACACCGGCGTTCAGATTGCCGGGCTGAACTGCAACGGCAATCCCTTGCACCCCAATCCGATCATCGGCGAAAAGCACGCCGAGGACATTCGCCGTAGCATCAAGCTCGCACAGCGCTTGGGCCAACACCGCGTGGTGACCATGTCGGGACTGCCCGGCGGCGAACCGGGCGCCACGCGTGTGAACTGGGTAGTCAATGCATGGAACTCGGCAGCCTTAGAACAATTGGATTACCAGTACGACATCGCAGCCAGCTTCTGGAAAGAAATTGACGTTCTTGCACAAGAAAACGACGTTAAGGTTGCCCTGGAATTGCACCCGCAAAACGTCGCTTTTAATCCGGCCAGTTTCCGCGAACTCATCGAGCGTGCAGGAACCAGCAACATCGGAGTTGAACTGGATGCTTCGCACCTGTTCTGGCAGCAAATGGATCCGGTAGCCGTAGTTAGGGACTTGGGTTCCTGGGTCTTCCATGCGGCAGCTAAGGACGTTCGCATTAACCCTCACGCAGCCATTCAAGGCGTGCTGGATAACAGCTTCCGCAGGTTACGCGCCGATGAGCATCGAACCAACCTCGGTGGAGATGAGTGGGCCAATGAGTGGCCCAAAAACTCGGCATGGGATTTTGTGGCCTTGGGCAAGGGACATGACACTGCATTTTGGACCGAGTTCCTCAAAGCCCTGCACGAAGTGGATCCTGACATGCTGGTCAACATCGAGCACGAGGATACCGAGTTGGGTGCAGTTGAAGGTTTAGAAGTGGCCGCGAAAGTGTTGCTTGATGCCGACGCCGCGTTGACTTCCTCGCTGGCCAGAAACTAGCGCACTAGCCTTAAGAATCAAGCAAGCCCAGAACTGACAATGCTCAGTTCTGGGCTTGCTTGATTGTGTTTTCGGGAGTCAGTCACTCGTGACTAGACGGTGCGAACAGCCTTCTCATACTCGAAACGAGCCTTTGGTGCACCGAGCTCGCTCTGAGCTGGCTGACCGATGTTGACTACGAGGAAGCTCTTCTGCTCGCCTTCTGGGAAGAAGGATGCGTCGATTGCGGAGAAGTCAGCACCGGTCATTGGACCAACGGCGAAGCCGAGGCTGCGTGCAGCAAGCAGGAAGTAGCCTGCCTGCAGGTGAGCATTGTTGTTACCGGTAGCGGCGGTGAAGTCAGCATCTGCATCGTACATGGCCTTTGGTGCGTTGTAGCCCGGCAGGAAGTTATCCCACTGTTCGTGCCATGCGGTGTCGTAGCTGAGGATTGCTACCAATGGTGCTGCGGCGGTCTTGGCCTGGTTGCCATGAGCCATGGCATCCACCAAGGTGGCGCGGGCTTCGTCCGAGCGTACGTAAGTCACGCGCAGTGGCTGGGAGTTGAACGCGGTCGGACCGAACTTGGCCAGTTCGTAGATCTCCTGGGCCTGCGCCTCGGTGACCTCTCCGGTGAACGCGTTAGCGGTGCGTGCTTCGCCAAAAATGGCGTTGAGCGTTGCGGTGTCGACCTGGTTTTCCTGGGATGCAACAGTCATTGGATGCCTTTCGGATCAGCCCGAGGCCACAGTACTGGCCATAGTCGGACACGAATTTGTTCTACTCGTTTGCAACCAACCAGGGGCATACTGCATTCCAAGAAATGATGTGTCTTGTGACACGTTAATAGCGGTGAGAGTGCCGCTTCGGTTGTCACCGCAGTAGAAGAAAAGAGTTCGAAAAATCAGAATTTCTTTGAAAGACGTTCCACTGTAGCGCTGGTCCACCGATGATGCAGCATCAAGCACCCTACCGAACAAAGCGCGATGATCGCGCCAAAGAGAGTCACTGCCATTGATTCGCCGGTGAACTGGCCAACCCAACCTAGTCCCAGTGCTCCCAGCGCGGTCAGCGCGTAGCCCAGTACCCAGAAGGCTGAACTGGCGCTTCCACGATGACGCAATTCAATCCTCCGCAAGACAATGCCAAGCCCTACAGGGAACAAGGCCCCATGACTCAACCCCGCAACAAGCAATCCGACCAAATACACCATTACCGCCAAGGCTCCGTGCAGTCGCGGGGCTAGGGCAATTAGTGCGGTACCCAGCATCAACCCAACATAGCCTAGGTATACTTTTTCACTCACTAGCCTTCCACCGGCTTTTTGTCCCACCGTCGTCGCGACAAAAATCAGTGATCCAATGAGCCCCAAAAGTCGAAGATCCGTAATGCCGAAGGCGCGGACCACCAAGATGGATGTCATGGCAGTGCAGCCACCCATCACCGCGAAGCCCAAAGTCATCAAGCCGCCGACACAAAAGTCACGCAAGGCAAAACGAGGAATCAAAGGAAGGCTAAATTTCAACTTATGCCCGCGGTGCACCACGGTGTCAGGGATCGTCGCCAGCAGCAACATGCACACCCCGGAGGCAGCGGCATGGACGCTAAACGCGATCATCGGCGTGGATGGCACAAAGTATGTCAAGAATGCCGCCAAAGTGGGACCGCTACCTAGACCCGCCATATTTGCCACGCTTGAAATACTGGCACCACGTGTTGAACTGGTGGCCAAATCCGTGAGGTAGGCAGTTGCCGTACCCGTGACCAGTCCAGCACACACCCCGGAGAGGATTCGTGCAATGAACAGGGTTGGTGCTTCTGTTGCGAGCGCATAAAGAATTCCGCTAGTCGCTGAGGCAAGCAAACCGATAATCATCACCGGTTTACGTCCAATAGCATCCGACAGGGACCCAAATAGGCACAGGACTACGAGTACCACGATCGCGTAAACAGCAAAAAGCTGAGTCGATGCGGCGGTACTGAGCCCATATTCATCTTGCAGGGTTGGATACAGCGCCGTAGGCATCGTTGTGCCACACATTGCTACCGCATAAGTCGCCAGAACAATACCTAAGGATGCACCTAAAGTCCGGTCTGGCTTAGCCGACAGGTTCACACCAAGACCTCGCTCTCAAATCACCAATGATCCGAGCCTAAATAGGTCTTAATGTCCTGTCAATCTTTTTATTGCTGTTGATTGAACCTTGCCAGGTCCGCAGCCCCAATTAGGCCAGCTGCCGGCCCCAATTCTGCCTGGCAGATCTTCGCAAAGGGACGGTAACCACGGCCGGAGAGACTACGACGGTAGGTTTCTTCAGCCGTCTCTACCAGTTGTTTTGAAGCAGTGCCCAACCCGCCACCAATCACGATGGTCCCAGGGTCCAGCACCGAGGCGAGATTCGCGATTCCAAGACCAAGCCAACCGCCCATGTCTTCAATCAAATCTTTACAGGCCGGATCACCGTTGGCGGCTAGTCGTGTCACATCTGCACCAGTGACCGCATCCGGGTTATCCCCTACGGCCTCACGCAGGCGGAAGGCGACCGGCGACTTGCTCCGCACAAGTTCTGCACCTTCACGCCCCAAAGCATTGCCGGAAGCGTACTGTTCCCAACAGCCTCGATTGCCACAGGCACATCGATGCCCACCGGGAACAATAACTTGATGCCCAAATTCTCCGGCAATCCCGGACTTGCCACGGTGGATCTGGCCACCGAGGATGACTGCACCACCGATGCCGGTACCCAGTGTCAGGCAGACCATGTCGCTTTCGCCGCGGCCGGCACCGAAACGGTGTTCGGCCCAACCGGCGGCGTCAGCGTCATTAACGAGGGTGACTTCGTGCCCCACGAGCTTCATCAGGCGATCACGCACCGGCTCATTACGCCAGGAAAGGTGTGGGCTGAACAGAACGTTCTTTCCTTGACGATCCATCCACCCTGCGGCCCCGATGCCCACCGGCATCTGATCATTGTCTTCAGAGAGCTCGCGAATCATTTCCGCTAGGGTGCGTTCTGTCCTGGCGACGTCATGATTGGGTGTTTCGCGGTGGATCTGTCCGTAGACTTTTCCGTCTTCGTCTACGAGAGCTGCAAGGATTTTGGTGCCACCGATGTCAACGCCGATGGAAAGATTTGTTGGATGCACAAATCCCTATCTTAGAAGAATACCGGCTCCCTTGCCCAAGGGAGCCGGCCATAATTCCTCTTTAGTGCTCCGGAGATTGGGTGAGTTTCGGCACGGGCATCTGGATTTGCCCGGTTTGAATTTTCTCAAATTCGTCCGGAGAGACGACAGGAATTTCGTAGCCTTCCTTGTCAATCAGCTTGCCATTTTCGAAGTGGTCACCTTCGATCAAGCCACAGATCTCTTCTTGTTTCACCATGCGCGGTGGGGCTGCTGAAAATACTGAAGCGTTCTTGGTATTGCCGAACTTGAATTCGTTGAAGAGCAGGTTCAACAGGACTGCCATGATGGCCGCGGAAGAAATTCCGGAGTGGAAGATGGTTTCAAACCAGGTAGGGAAACCGGCATAGAAGTCGGTCTTGACGATCGGGATGCAACCAAAAGCGATCGATGCAGCCACGATGACTAGGTTCATTCCATCGTATTTGACCTTGGATAGCGTTCGGATTCCCGAGGCGGCCACGGTACCGAAGAGCACAATGCCTGCGCCGCCCAAGACTGGGGTTGGAATGGCAGCAACAACTCTGCCAAGAATCGGCAGCAGACCGAGAACCATCAAGATTCCGCCACCGGCGGCGACCACAAATCGGCTGGTAATTCCGGTGATGGCTACCAGGCCAACGTTCTGCGCGAAGGCCGACTGGGTAAAGGTGTTGAAGATCGGGGCGATAGCCGAGGAGGCCATGTCGGCGCGAAGACCGTTGGCGATGCGTCGTGAATCGATTTTGGTTCCTGCGATCTCACCGACGGCAAGAATATCTGCGGTTGTTTCGGTGAGGATCACCAGCACCACAATGGTCATCGAGATGATGCCACCAATTTCAAAGACTGGCATTCCAAAAGCCAATGGCTGCGGGAAGGCGAAGATTGCTCCCTCACCAACCTTGGAGAAGTCGGCCATCCCCAAGATGGCGGCAACAATTGTGCCGAGAATGATTGCTAGGAGAATGGACATCCGCGAAATCGCAGCGTTACCCACCTTGGATAGGAGCAAGACGACCAACAGTGTTCCGGCCGCCAAACCGATATTAGCTAGGGAACCATAGTCATCGGCCTTAGCGTCTCCACCCATGGCCCAGTTCGCGGCCACTGGGGTTAACGAGATTCCAATCATCGTAATGACGACGCCAGTGACTACCGGCGGGAAGAATCGGATAATGCGAGCGAAGAACGGGGCAATGAGCAAACCGATCAGTGCGGCGACGAGTACCGCGCCGAACACTGCCGGAAGTCCCCCACCACCGTTGACGATGGCCACCATGGTGGCCACTGATGCGAAGGAGGTGCCTTGAACCAGTGGAAGTTGTGCGCCAAAAAATGGGACGCCGAGGGTCTGCAACAAGGTAGCAACGCCACCGACGAAGAGGCAGCAGGCCACCAGCAGACCAATATCTGCAGGAGAGACCCCAGCGGCGTTGCCGATGATCAGTGGTGGGGCGATGATGCCGCCGTACATGGTCAACACGTGTTGCAGGCCGTAAGCAAAACTTTTGCCTACAGAAAGTTTTACATCCTCAGGCCGGATGGATTTGGTAGATTCATCAGGTGTAGCGCTCAAGGCTGACCTCCTACGTCAGTCGCTGCCAAGGGTGTGCCAGTGTGTCCGCACCGGCACACCCTCAACGCTGTTCTGTTAGATAAATGCCGGAATATTGGCCCAGATTGGGTGATTGGCCTCGGTGTCTTCACGCGTGATGGTTGCTTCGATCAATCCATAAGGACGATCAGCAGCGAAGAAGACCTCATTCGGGTTGTCTTGCCCGAAGACATCCAAGTCCACAAGGAAGTGGTGCTTGTTCGGGAGTGACATCTTGATTTCGGCGATTTCTGGATGCTCCTCAAGTACTGCCTGGCCCATCTGGAACATGGTCTGCTGCAGCGCGTAGGAGTGAGTCTGTGCAAAACGAGTGAGCAGCAGGTTACGGACCGAGGCATACACACCATCGAAGTCGATGCCTTCGGCAATGGCTTCTTCGGTGTAGCGCCAACGTGCAGTCACGTCGGTGGCCAAGATGCGGTCGGTGGTTTCCTTCAAGGTGGTGTACTTGTCCCGCGGGAAACCATGGAATTCACTGCCGGTGGACTTCAGAACGGTGAGGTCTTCTAGACCGGCAACGATTGACTTCTTGCCCTGTGCGTCAATTTCCAGCACGGCGGTGCGGACCTCGGACTTGTTCTGCGAGAAGGCATGATCGTGGTCGTTGATGCGGTCCCAGAAGAACTGCTGTGCTGCCCAGCGGCCACCGGTGATCCATTCAAATGAACCGGTGAAGTGCTCACCAAGGTTGACCAAGAATTCTTCGATGGCGCCCACGCCATTGCGGGCTAGACCGTACACCGTGTTCTTCTGGGTGTCGGTGGCGACAACTCGTGAGTTGTCTCCGTCCTGATGGGCTGCGCTGAAGTCGCCGTGAAGCTGACTGGTGACGTTCAGGTCCTGGATCTGGTGACGGTCGGTGTCGCGGGTGATCTTGACCAGGCGGACTTCTGCCTTGCCGTACTGGTTGGATCCGAGCACGATCTTGGTCTGGGCTGGGGCGGTGATTTCGGTAGTCATTTCTTTAACTCCCTCGGTACGTGGAATATGCAAACGGGCTGATAAGAAGAGGTACGTGGTAATGCTCATCGACGTTATTCACGGAGAAATCGATGGTTACCGCGGGGAAGAAGCTTTCCGTTCCCTGCTTCCCGAAGTAGTCGCCGGTTTCAAAAGAAATCCGGTAGCGACCTGCTTCAACCTGTATCGGTCCTAGGTTCTTGATGCGTCCATCCGCATCGGTTGTACCTGTTCCGATTTCTTGCCAGCCGGATGCCGTCTTGGCTTCCAGCGTGGCCTTGACACCGGAGGAAGGCCTCCCGGTCCCGGTGTCGAGAATGTGGGTGGTGATGTGGCTGCGTTCAGCGCTGACATCTGCCATGGTCATCTCCTAAATGTTGGAGCGAATCAATTGGTAATGAGGTCGTTGAGCCGCAAGACCGCGATTTCGCGTAGTTGGGTCGCGACTTCAGAAATTTCGGTGGCGTCATCGTTGCCGAGCCGGCGTTCACATTCGGCCAAGATCTCTTCGGTGCTACGGCCGGCAGCACGGATGAGGAAAACGCGATCAAAGCGTTGTTCGTAGCGCTGATTAGCAACTTTCAGGCGTGCGGAGGCATCGTCATCCAGGTTCAGCGTGGCTTGCTCACCACGAGAGAGGTCCGCTTCCTTGCTTTGCCCTTGAGCCTGCTCGCCGATCCGTGGATGGTGAGCTAGGGCCATGTCTAGTTCAAGGGAATCAAAAGGAGTGATTCCCTTCAGTGCATAGGAAGTTAGTTCTGCCCGGGTAGTAAAGGGGCGGGCTGAGATCAGGTCGTGGACCCAACGGTCTACATCAACGCAGGGTCGAAGCACGGATTCGGCTTCCGCTGCGGAGAGTTCGTTGAATGCGTCGAGATGCATTGGGTGATCAGCTCTTTTCTTCGGTCGACATTCCACGGACCTTGGCTGAACACCCTTACCACCGAAATTTATTGTCTTCGGCTTCGACTCGATGCTGGTTTCGTGGAACCTTATTGCACAACTGTAAGCCATCTCACAGAGCGCTCGTCAAGAGAAAAACCGAAAAATTTACACGACGTGTATTTGTTAAATCCTTTTCACACTCCCGCGAAATCAGTTGCCCAAACCCCTTGCCAACACCCCCACAGAGCTCGCATACTAGTTTCACTAGACAAAACGCAACTTTCACAATGCGAAAGTTTTCCAATTCAGAGGAGGGGTCATGACCGCCATCAATCAGACAAAAATTAATTATCCAACCGCAGAGAATCGTCCTTTAAGCGGAACGGCGGCATTGCGCACGGGATTGTTCCAGCCCATCGACAACCTGGATCCGGATATTGTTCGTCAGCCAAAAATCTCCACTACTAGCCCGTCACTGTGGAACAAGATTTTTGGAACTTCCTCAGGACGCTAGGCTCAAAGGCTCCGCATCACCCTGAATTCGGAGCGAGCAATCATTGATGGCCAGCCCTAGCGCCTCGAAAGCAGCAAGGTTGAGTGCTGGCTCAGTGAAGCAACATCAAAAACGGGGACCTGCCGCAGGGCGCCCACAGCGCCCAGTACTGCGAGCGCAACAAGAAACAGCTACAGCTCGCTCACTGAGCACACTTTCCAGTCACAGCTTTTACATCCCACGTGGAAAGGCTGGCGTCGCGCCCACTAACTACTTCTGGGTAAAGTCCATAAAATCTGCGGGCGCAGTACTCGGCGCAGCCAGCATTCCCACGACTGCGTCCACCACGAAATACCCCATGGACTCCCAGCTACCACGCTGCTCGCCTTCGTTCACGAGCGCCTCATATTCGGCACAGAGCCCAAGAACCATGGGCCCGAGAATCCTCGCCCTTGAGCTAACAACAACTTCCGGTATGCCCTTGAGCTCCTCAAGGGTGTCACTCGCGGCGGCCCGGCGCTGTATCCCTTCGCTGATCAAGCCGGCCAGCATTTCGGTAAATTCGGGGCGCAGACGCACCTGAAACAAGAATTGCGCCCGCCACGAAGGTCGAGGCAAAGCATCGAAAGAGTGGATCAACGCCAGCGTGTGGACGGTTACCAGTTCGCGCAGGCTCGTTGGATCGGCACTGTCATCCCCTACGAGTTTTTCACGGCAGACACGCACGTCATCCACCGCTCGTTGAACCATCGCACGCAGCAAGTCATCCTTAGCACCAAAGTGGTACTTGATGGCGGAGTGATTAGCCGTTCCGGCATGTTCGGTGATCTTGCGGTTGGACACGGCATCAATTCCATGGCGCGCGAACAGCTCTTCTGCAGCGTTGAGCAAAACTTCTCGCGCCTTGTCGCTATGTCGACCCAAGGAACATTTCTCCTATCAAATACGTGGCAACCACCATCTCCATGGTGATCCACAGCTCACGTTATGTCATTTTTACGCCACGTGGCGTAAAGTCGTTGCCGTACAACATCTACTTCCGATGGCCTGCTGCAGCAGCCCCGACGGACCGACACTCCTAGGAGCATGGGAATTTGAGCACTGCACCCACCGAGCCACAAACACCTCCGCCACCCCGGCACAAAGCCAAGGACAAACAACAAGACCTTTCCCCGCAAGAACTCGCCGCTAAACGAGCTAAAGCCGAGAAAATCGGACGGACCGCCGCGGTTTTCGTCATGCCACTGATGATCGTGGGAATGATGATCTGGGGTTATCTGGGTGCGATGCACCATCAAGAAGCCAAAAACATGCCCGTAGCCATCTACTCCAGTAGCGCTTCGGCAGCCTCGGACTTTGTAGAAGACCTAGACACCACGAACGGCGAAGCGGTCGATCCCGAAATCGTCGACTCATCTCTGGAAGCACGCAACCTGGTTTACGACCGCGAAGTCACCGCAGCAGTGGT
The DNA here is from genome assembly GCF_039602135.1 of Glutamicibacter sp. B1. Taxonomy (NCBI): domain Bacteria; kingdom Bacillati; phylum Actinomycetota; class Actinomycetes; order Micrococcales; family Micrococcaceae; genus Glutamicibacter; species Glutamicibacter ectropisis. The sequence goes on from NZ_CP125942.1 coordinate 3,529,674, forward strand.
CCTCGACGCGAATTCTGCGACCCTCTACACCGCCAGCAGCGCTGGTGTTTCCTCCTCCGGCGCCATTTCGGCGATACTAACTCCTGCCCTCGCCGAGGCAGGATTCACCGTGGATGCGCAAGACATTGCTCCCCTCCCAGAGAACGACCCCATGGGCATGGGCGCGATGCTTTTGGCCACCGCCATGGTCACCGCAGGATATATGCCATGGTCCTTGGCTTTCTCCAACTCCCCTGAGTTGCTCAAGCGCCGCCGAGCACTTCCGTTGCTGGCTGGATGGTCCATCCTGTTGGCCGGTCTCGGGGTACTCATTGGTGGACCGATCCTGGGCGTCATCCCAGCATCAAGCATCATTCCCGTGATAGGCACACTGGCCCTCGGTGTTTTCGCCGTGGGTTCCTCGCAAGTGCTGCTGACCCGGATTTTCGGGCCGTTGGCGGCCATCCCTGGAATGCTCTTGTTCATGGTGCTTGGTCAGCCTGCATCCAACATGGGCATGTCCGTCTACGCCTTGCCGAAGATCTACCCGTTCTTGCACCAATTCTTGCCCTTGCCGGCACTGGGTGAAGCCATGCGTTCGGTGCTGTACTTTAACGGCGACGGAGCAGCTAAACACATTCTGATCCTCGTCGGTGGAGCTGTTGCCGCACTGCTACTAACCACCTTGATCGACAAGATACGCACCAAGAAGGGCAAGAGCCCAACCCCCACCCAGATCAACATTGCCTCGCTTCACGGCGGCCCACGCCCACAGCGCAAAGCCTGGCGATACATCACCCTGGGCGCGGTCCCCTTCACGCTGATTGCCATCATGCTCACTGCCATGCTCGGAGCCATGCAGACCCCAACACCGCGTCATATGCCGGTCGCCATTGTTGGTTCCACCACCGAGCAAGCCGATCAGATGGCGCAATCCTTGGAAGAATCCATGTCGGGACTTTTTGATTTCACGACGTTGCAGGACGCCGATGAAGCCAAGCAACTGGTGGAATCCCAAGAACTCACCGGAGCATTTGTACTGCCGTCAGCTACGCAGCCCGAGGCAACTATCTACACTGCTCAGGCTTCCGGGAACGCCGCTTCACAGGTGGTCAAACAGGTATTTACCCAGATCGCACAGTCGCAAGATATGGCAGTGGAGTACCAAGAATTGGCTGCCCTGCCGGATCACGACAATATGGGTACGGCAAGCATGTACGTGGGCATGGGCTGGGTCATGGCCGGATTCATGGCCATCATGGTCGGTTCCACCGCAGCGCCACACCTGCGTCCGCTAAAGACACTGCTCCCACTGCTCGCGGTCTATTCCGCCTTCATGTCCGCGGTGATCTATATGATCGCCGGACCACTTACACACGCCGTGGACGGACACTTCTGGGAACTTTTTGGGGTGGGCATGCTGGCCATCTTCGCAGTCTCGATGTTGACCACGGTCTTTAACCGCCTCATTGGCATGCTGTGTCTACTGCCAACCATGTTGCTGGTGATGTTCCTTGGCGTTCCGGCCTCCAACGGCGCCTTGTCAATCTACATGGAACCTCGGATGTTCACGATTCTGCACGACATTTTGCCTATGCCGGCAGCCGTCGAATCGGTGCGTTCGGTGCTCTACTTCGGTGGCGCGGGTCTTGGTACGCACCTGATCACTTTGTCGATCTGGGCTCTTGTCTGCTTGGCTCTCACGATGGTGATAGATCAGCTCAAGCCGGTGATGACAGAAAGCCATCCAATCTCCGCTGAAGAGCTAGCAGCCCTGCAGGGCCGGGCTCTCGAGGCCAAGGCCAATGAAGCCGCGCTAGGTGCCAACCAGATTGCTGCCGAAGCACAAGACCTGATCGATGCTGATACTCCACAGTCCATCGATGAGAAGCAATCGATCACCAACTGATCAGAGCAAGTCATGGATGTAGTCGCGGGCCGAGTTCCATCGGCCCGCGACTACTTATTTCAAGACCAGTTGCGCGAGCACCGGAAGTGCAATGACAGATAGAAGGCAGGTGATCACAATGGCCACGGCGGTAGGTTCGCCATTGCCTGTGTCATTGTGCGCCATGATGTAGGCGGTGGCACTGACTGGCATGGCGGCCATGAGCACTGCCGCGTTGAACCAGATGCGATCCAGCTGTGGCGCGAAAAGCTGGAGCATCACTACGGTCAGAAGCGGTAGCGCTACGAGCTTGCCAATAATCATCACCAGCATCGACGACTTGGCCCGGACGGTCGATGCTTGATCCTCCACCGCTTCCGCGTTCCTTGCTGCACGGGAGCGTTCAATGGTTCGCTTCAGTGACATGCCGATAACAAAAAGTGCTCCAGGAGCCGCCGCTGCGGAGAGCAGGTCAATCGTGTCATCAATAGGTCCGGGCACATGAACTCCCGTGAGCACCACGGCACCACCAATGACCATCGCCCAGGTCACCGGGCTGTAAAGCAGTGCGCTTCGGATGGTTCGAAGCAACCGCGACCCACTGGCGGGATGTTGCTCGGCATGGGCTCCGGTTGGCAACATGATCTGCGCAAGAATCGGGAAGCCCACCATGAAGATGATGTTGTGCACCAGTTGACCCATCCCAGCCGCAAAACCTGCTTCCGGCCCCATCACCCCGATGATCACCGGAATTCCAAGGTATGAGACATTACCAAAACTCGTGGTGAGCATTCCGGCGAGCGCGCGTTGTGGACCCACACGCAGTAAATATCTGAAGAATGCCCAACTCATCACCGCGAAGAGTAGTGTTGCCGCGATGCTAATCCCGAGAAATGAGAACGGCACTCCGTCACTAATATCGGCGCGGGCCACTACTTTATAGAGCAATGCAGGTAAGGCCACATAGAACACGAAGACGTTCAGTGCCGGCTCCACGGAAGCAGGAAACTTAGGTGCATAACTCGTGCCAAAGCCAATGAGCATGATGAAGAACAGTGGCAGAACACCGTAAAGCACGTCGAGGAACACAAGTCTCCTTTGAGGGTTGATCGGCCAATTTCCTGTGGGCCGAACAAATTAAGCCTAGTAGCTTGGATTGCTTCTGCCCTAGTGCACCCCGAATGACACGCAATATCTACTATCTCGACTGTGCATTCTGAGCCGGTATTCCTAGGATGAGAGTACGCACGTTGCACCAATGCCGATGGAACCTTGCAAGGAGAAATAATGTCCCAGTCCCCTCAGATAAACGAGGCAACTCGCACCGTCGTGATCACGGGTGCCGGTTCTGGCATTGGACGTGCCACCGCCCGTTTGCTCTTGTCTCAGGGATGGAATGTTGTCCTCGCCGGACGCACCAAGTCCACCTTGGAGGAAACTGCGCAGTCTCATCCCTCGGCACTGGTCATCCCCACAGATGTCACGGATGCCAGCGCCGTTGATGAACTCTTCTCTGCGGCCCAGCAGCGTTTTGGCTCCGTCGATGTGCTCTTTAATAACGCAGGAGTTTTTGGTCCTTCGGTTTCCATCGACCAGTTGAGCCCCGAGCAGTGGGACCAGGTGTGTCAGATTAATCTGACTGGTGCCATCAATGCAGCCCGTAGCGCCTTTGCACACTTCAAGGCTCATGGTGGTGGCCGCATCATTAATAATGGGTCGATCTCCGCCCAGGTCCCCCGCGTGAATTCGGTGGCGTATACGGTGACCAAACATGGGATCGCGGGACTAACTAAAGCGTTGGAGCTTGATGGCCGCCCCTATCAGATCCGGGCGACGCAGCTAGATATCGGCAATACGGCCAGCGACTTGCTCGATGACTTTGGTGCCAACGATGGGGCCCTGCAGCCCAGTGGCCAACGAATTGTTGAGCCAACGTTCCCCCTCGAGCAGGCTGCCGAAGCCATCGCCTACATCGCTGGGTTACCTTTGGGAACCTCTATCAATCAGTTCACCATCACCGCCGGTGGCATGCCGTATATCGGACGAGGTTAGGAAGGCCCATGAAAGTAGAGATACCAGCAACCTGCGGCAATGCTCCTCGCCATCAAATTATTACCGACGTAATTACCGCCGTTCATGACCAAGACGTATCGGTACTTGAGCAGTGGTTCTCCGAAGATATTCAGTGGGAAATCATCGGAAGAACAACCTTGGTGGGCGTGGATTCAGTGCGCGAATGGATACTTGCAACGCCGACGACTGACTCCCTGCAATTTTTCAGCGTTCTAACCCACGGCAAGGAAGGGAGCACCGATGGTCAAAGCTACGATCAGCAAAAGTCGGTGACTCACTTTAGCCATGTGCTGAAGTTTGCTTCTGCGGGCAAAGCCGCAAAAATCAAGGAGATCCGAAGCTATTTTGTTTAGAAGTACTCGGAGAGTAGTGCTTCGAGCTTACCCAGGGCTGAATGCCAGGCTTTAGTACTGGAATCCACTACTTCATAAGGCAACGGTCCCTGAGTCAGCGTCAGCATGGTCTGACCGGCGAATTCCTTGAATTCGATACGAGTTTCAATGACTAGGTCCAAGGTCATCTCATGTGGGCCATCGGCACTGACCAAGCACTCATATTCGTCAAATGAGGTAATGACGGCCTTGAGTGGAACCATCGCCTCTGGGTTCTCAATTTGAACCATTTCTAGTTCATGGCGACCGCCAACTTTGGCTTCGAAGACAACCGATTCTTCATTGACGCTCCACCCTTGTGGCCCCCACCATTGGACAATGATTTCGGGTTCCACGAAAGCTGCCCAAACAGCTGTTTTTGGGGCGGAAAACTGTCGTGCAATCACCAGTTCAGTCATCGATTCCATGAGTTCAATGGTATCGCGACAAACTTAGCTCACCACACGCCAACCTTTGTTCTTCCGGCCTGCACGAAGTGACGTTGTTACTGGGGGCGACGGCGTGGTTCCATGCGGCTGACCGTGTACAAAGTCTGCTCATCGGGCTGAGTTCCTGCAGCTTCATGAGCTGCTTTGACCTTCATTGCACGGTCCCACTTGGCGCGTTCACGTGGGCTCAAAACCACACGACGTTCTGCTGGGCCGAAGATGCTCAAACCCAAGTACTTCAGGCGCCAGAGAATGCGGTATCCGGTGCTCAGGCCAGTGGTATCGGTGATGATTGGCAGCGGCGATTCATCCATGAGGGTGATCCTTTGCAGTACGCGTATTCGGTCGTGTTCCTGTTACCAGTATACGTTATTAGTTGGTGCACCAACTAAATTTTTAATCACACCTTCGGAGCGTTTCCACCGGCGTCAATCAAGTGATCTAAAATCCCTCTGAGCTCAACAACTTCCTTCTCGGATAGCTGCAGCCGCGCCATCATCTCCACGGGCACGTTCAATGCGTCCTTGCGAAGTTCTGCACCCTTGGCAGTGGGTTGCAGGATAACCGCCCGTTCATCTTGCGGGTTTTTGGCTTTGTCCACCAGCCCGGCAGCTTCCAGCCTTTTCACCAAAGGCGACAGGGTTCCAGGATCTAGATGCAACTGCTCACTGAGTTCACGAGCACTCATCGGCCCTGAGTCCCACAACGCCAGCATCACCAAATACTGCGGATGTGTCAGACCCAAAGGGTCCAGCACAGGCTTGTAGGCGGAAATCACCGTTCTCGAAGCGACCGCTAGACCAAAGCACACTTGTCTTTCCAGTTTGAGAAGATCCTCGGCCTGTTGGCTCATACCGTCCACGTTGCTGCAAACTCCTTAAATGGGACACTACCGGTGTATCGATCGTACCCCTGTCTTGAACAGTTTCTTGTGGCCAAAATTTTGCGCAGTGCATAACCTTGGCACATGAGCAATCTGGAGCACAGCCCCGCTGAAATCGACTGTTGCAAAGTCGCGTCCCACGCTGAGGTTGAAATCCTCACTCCCCGTGAAGTCCCCTTGGGCGGCCCACGCGCCATGACAGTCTTCCGCACCCTGCCGCAAAAGCAACGCAGCCTCATTGGCGCATGGTGCTTCCTGGACCACTATGGTCCCGACGACGTTAAAGCCACCGGTGGCATGAACGTTCCACGCCACCCACATACCGGCCTACAAACTGTCTCATGGTTGTTCACTGGAGGAATCAACCACTTGGATTCGGCAGGGTTCAAAGCCACCGTGCGTCCTGGCGAGGTTAACCTCATGACCGCCGGACATGGCATTAGCCATTCAGAAATTCTCACAGATGACACCACCATCTTGCATGGTGCCCAGCTGTGGACTGCGTTGCCAGACCACGCTCGAAACATGGAACATACTTTTGAGAACTACCGGCCCGAGCCTCTTCACGGTGACAACTGGTCAATCTCGGTATTCCTGGGCAGTTATGAAATCGCCGGACAACGATCCACGTCCCCGGTCATCACCCACACCGAACTCGGTGGCGCGGAACTACGTTTGGCACCGAACACCGAGATCCAGGTACTCGTCCCGGAACATCATGAGCATGGAGTCCTAGTAGATTCAGGCACCCTCAATGTTAACGGGCAGCAGTTGGCCCCACGAGAACTCGGCTTCGTGCGGGCTGGATGTAAAACTCTGCGTTTAGCCTCCGGCGATGAGCCGGTGCTGGCTTTGCTTATCGGCGGCGAACCGCTGAATGAGGACATTTTGATGTGGTGGAACTTTGTGGGCCGTACCCATGAAGAGGTCCTTGCCTTCCGTGCACAATGGCAAGCAGAAATCGGAGCCGAACCGGGCGATGCCAGTGAAGATCGTTTTGGGCCGTTTCCACCCAACACTCCAGCGGCCTTACCTGCCCCAACCCTGCCCACTGTTCGCCTGCGCCCTCGCGTCAACCCGTCCTGAAACTAAGGAAACCGATTATGAGTGAAATCAAACCAGTATCGCTTCTAGAACGCAGGCGTTTCGCCCTCGAAGACGATGGCATGATCATTGGAGCTGCGCACTTCCGCGACTTTGAAGGTGCTACCGGTATCGAACGGATCTTTTTCCACACCACCGTGGATGAGGAATATGGCGGGCAGGGGCTGGCTAGCACGATGGTGAAGTTCGCATTAGAGAACACCATTGCCAGCGGAGCGAAAATTGTGGCCGTATGCCCGTACGTCAAAAACTACGTGGCCAAACACCGCGAATACGACCAGCACCTCGTTCAGCCAACCAAGGCTCACCTGGACATCTTGCCGCGCGACTAATCGGCTAAAGAAACTGGTCTTCCCTTGGTCCGTGGGGAAATGACGATCAAGATCAGGATCAACACCAAGCTGAAGGTGAAGACGGAAACGAACCCGGTACCGGCAGCGGCCATCGCAAAGATGACACCGCCGATGGCCGTGGCCCCGGCATTGCCCAACGAGTCTGCCACGGACATGGCTGAGGAGTTAAAACCCTGTTCTTCCTTGGCTGATAGGGCGAGCATGTTGACGTTTTGCCGGGGAAAGATCATTCCCATACCAAATCCACCCACGGCCCAGCCACACACCAGCACGATCACCGGCGGGTGGAAGATCGCGGTGGCCAATGCAGTGGCTATGGCCACGCTCCCGGCCACGGCTCCCAAGGTAATGCACGTCGAGGAAGAGACCCGCTCCCCCAATTTTCCTTGCAGCCATGAACCCACCGACCAGCACAGTGCCGACGCGGTCAAAATCAGACCGGCCCGATCCGGGGCAAGGAAGTACTCCTCGCGCAACAGGTACGGCAGGTAAACCTCCACACCAAAGAAAGCACCGGTAATGAAAATCCTGGTCATGATGGTTGCTGGCAAACCACGGCTGACCTTGAATGTTCCACGGGGGTAACAGTGGGCGAATGGCCACCAACGCCACCAACAGGGCCAATGCGAGACCGATCAGTGAGAACCTGCTGTTCGAGTTGCCCATGAGGTTCATCGAGATCACGGCAAGACCGGTAAGCCCGGCGAGCGCCAGGCGCTTGAGTGATACCGGACCGAGATCTTTATTGCGCACAGAGTCCAGTGATTTGAGTACCGGAATCATGGCGCAGAAGGACACCACCACCAAAACGGCGACACCCGAAAAGACCCAACGCCACCCAAGGTGCACTGCCATGAGGCCGGCCAGCCACGGTCCAACCATCGCTGGCAGTACCCACGCAGTAGCGAAGAGCGCAAAGATTTTTGAATGCAAGTGCCCAGGGTAAGCGCGAGCAATGAGTACGTAGATGGCCACCGTAATGGCTCCACCACCGACACCCTGCAGAATCCGCCCACCAATGAGTGTCTGCATATTTGCTGCCGAACCACAGATCAATAAGCCCGCACAGAAGATCGCGACGCTGATGAATAAGGGGTATTTTGGCCCCCAGCGGTCGGTCACTTCCCCGGCGGCCACCATGCCCAGCATCCCGCTAGCAATCGGCGCAGCAAAGGCCAGCGCAAAATAGCGTTGACCATCAAGCAGTTCGCTGACCATCGGCATGACGGTGGTGACGGCCATGGATTCGAAGGCCACGAGGAACACCAGAATAAACATGCCCATGGTGGTGGCCAAGAATTGTGGTGCATAGATGGTGTCTGTAGCGGGCGCAGGGGTGTGACTACTACGGTTTAGGGGCATGGACTAATCATGCCAGCTTTTCCTAACCGCCTAGCACGTGCAAGACAAAGGCCGAAAGGAAGCCACCGGTAACCAACAATCCGGTGAAGTCATGTTCCACAGCGTAAGCTTCGGGAATCATCGTGTCGGCAATCATCGTTAGAATCCCGCCGGCTGCCACTGCAGTGGCGAAAGCCAGAACTTCTTCAGGCATGGATGCCATGACCAACGCCCCAAAGAAGGCGGCCAGCCCACTCGCAAGCGTAATGGATCCCCACAGCAGGACAATCGATGTCCCTTTGCGTCCGGCACTTTTCATCGCAGCGGTGCTGGCAAGGCCCTCGGGAACGTTGGAAATAAAAATGGCAATGAGCATAGCGGGGTTGATACTGGCACCGGTCACCACGCTCAACCCCAGGGCCACCGATTCAGGGATGCCATCAATTAAGGCCCCGACGGCTAATGCGGTTCCGGAGGACTCACTGTCCCCAGCGTTGACTGTAGATTGCGGTCGCTTTTTGGTGCGCCAGTCCAATAGTCGGTTTGCCGAGAAGTACAACGCTGCACCAACCAGTACGCCGGCTACCGTGGCTACAAGTCCGCCAGTTTCAAAGGCCTCAAGTACAAGTTCAAAACTCAGCGCACTGACCAGCACTCCTGCACCGAAGGCCATAATTGCGCAGACCCAAACTTTTGGGATTTTCAGCCACCACGCGGCGCCAGAACCCAGTAACAGGGCCGAGCCTGCCACTGTGCCCCAAAGCAAAGCCTGCAAAGAAGCGAACATGGCACCCACTATAGCCAGCAAGTCACCGTCTTAGTAGGTGCCATGTTAGTTCAGCAGGGCTTAACCGTCAGAGGACATATTGCTGAAGCGTGAGTAGTGGCCTTGGAATGCCACGGTGATGGTCTTCGTGGGACCGGCACGGTGCTTCGCGATGATCACGTCGGCTTCACCCGGGCGGTTTTCCTTGTCGTAGACGTCGTCACGGTGCAACAGGATCACCATGTCGGCGTCCTGCTCAATGGAACCGGACTCACGAAGGTCCGAGACCATTGGCCTCTTGTCAGTTCGCTGTTCAGAACCACGGTTCAGCTGGGACAAGGCAATTAGTGGAACGTCGAGTTCTTTAGCCAACAGCTTGAGGTTACGCGAAAACTCGGAAACTTCCTGCTGGCGTGATTCCACGCGCTTACCTGAGCTCATCAGCTGCAGGTAGTCAAGGATGATCATGCGCAACTCGTTGCGCTGTTTCAGGCGACGGCACTTGGCACGAATTTCCATCATGGACATGTTCGGCGAATCATCGATGAACAGTGGCGCTTCGTTCAAACGCCCCATGGTGGTGGCAATCTTGGTCCACTGGGCATCTTCCACCGAACCTTTACGCAGATCCTGGAGCTGGATCGAGGCTTCGGCGGAAAGCAGGCGCATCGCAATTTCATTGCGACCCATTTCCAAGGAGAAGAAGACGGTAGCCATGTTGTTCTTAATGGCTGCAGAGCGGGCGAAGTCCAACGCGAAGGTTGATTTACCTACTGCAGGACGGGCAGCGATGATGATCATCTGCCCACCCTTCAGGCCCTGGGTCAGTTCGTCGAATTCGTAGAATCCGGTAGGGACACCGGTGATGCCATCTCCTGCGTTGGCGGCGTTTTCGATTTCATCGACAGTGCCTTCGATAATGTCCGAAAGGCGTACGTAGTCTTCGCTGCTGCGGTTTTCTGCAACTTTGTAGACCTCGGCCTGCGCTTCATTAACGATGGCATCAACTTCACCGTCGGGTGAGTAGCCCATTTGGACAATGCGCGTTCCGGCATCAACGAGGCGACGCAGCACGGCGCGTTCGCGCACGATTTCTGCATAGTAGCCAGCGTTAGCTGCGGTAGGTACCTGCTGAATAAGGTTGTGAAGGTACGCGGCACCGCCTACGCGGGAAATTTCGCCACGCTTGGTCAGTAGGTCAGCCACGGTCACGGCATCGGCAGGTTCGCCTCGACCGTACAAGTCGATGATGGCTTCGTAAATGGATTCGTGGGCCGGACGGTAGAAGTCGGTTCCTCGCAACGCCTCCACAACGTCGGCGATGGCGTCCTTGGATAGCATCATGCCGCCGAGCACAGACATTTCAGCTTCGACATCCTGCGGCGGTTTGCGCCCTGCGTCGGATTCTCGTCCCTCGTAAACCGGCTCAGCACTCATTGCAGACACTTCCATCCCCTCTTGACCGCACTGGGAAAGATCTTCCATGCCAGGCGGCCACGTTTCATCTTGTCAGTTGATACCGACAGTTTGATGGAAAACGTCTGTGGATATTTCTGTCCCAAGGCCAACAGTAGGGCTGATATTTAGCCACGTAAACCTCATTATCCACAGCTTCTGTGCATAACGCACTCTCACTTGTGGATTAGCCTGTTTACTATCTGGGGAGAACTCTGTGGATTACCGCCATATTTTAATCATTACTAGCTACTGACTAGGCATTATACGTTGTCACAGTTGTGGACAGAAAGTTATTTTATTGAAGATAACGCTATGTCCCCAGAAGTTATCAACAAGCAAAAATGCCCGAAATTCAGGGTTTTTCGCCTTTTATACACGGTTCCACACAATCTACCCACAAGTGTGTGGATAAACATGTGGATACACCCATGATCACAAAAGACTTAGTCACCAGCTTTAAATTGAACTGGATCAACCCCAGATGAACAGTAGTCCACATTTTTGCGTCGGTTCCCTCGTTCGCACCGTGGATAACCCTTTGCCGGGTTCAACGTGCTCAATAATCAACAAGGCTCGGTGGGGATCACTGTTGTGATCCGCACCGAGCCTCGCGCAAGCTACTTACCGGAGGGGTTAGACGAGCTCAGGAACTGGGATGGAATGAAATCGAGAATCATGGAAGATCTGTGGGGAGTGCTGCGATACGTGATGCCCATGCACCTCCAAAAGCACAACCCAGTGATCTCCTGCTTCAACTTCGTTGTAAATTGAGGTCTCCAGCCACAAGGTGGACTCTTCGACAAATAGTGCGCCCTCTTCAGAGGTCACGGTATTGATACCACGGAAACGGTCACCGTTCTTCGAAGCAATCTGCGCGCACACGCCATCATTCTGATCACTGAGCACCGAAACCCCAATATGGCTAGCGGCACGCAGTTTCGGCCACGTATTAGACGACTTCTGGACTGCAAACATTACCAATGCAGGTTCCAGTGAAACTCCGACAGTGAATGACGATGCAACGATTCCGGTCTTAACACCGTCAATCTTTGCACACAGAGCAGCAACACCTGAGGGGTGCTGAGCGAAAACCTTACGCAACGATAACGGGTCAAGTTCACGATTTAATGACATGGCTCGATTCCTTCGGGTCTTGCCCACTGCGCCAGACCCAGTGGACGTTGTGATTCGGGATGAACCGAACTAGTTCCCACTGAGGTTTCACGCCGTGCGCGGTACTTGTTCCGACACCATTTAGTGCAGAACCGAATCCTCACCTGGAGCACCCCACTACCGTTGAGAGGGTTGCCGATCAGCAAGCCAGGGCTCTTAGCTGATGCTCTTGATTCTGTTTAAAACGATATGGCTCATGACGAAGCACCGTCAAACAAATGACTTCGCAAATCGCAATATTCAACAAAATATTCGACATCGATACCCCTTTGACTATCCCGCACAGTCTTTTATTCGCGAAATCACCCGCATCTAAGGCTTTTCGTAGTCATCGACCATGTGATGTAAGTCGTAACGCATTAACTTATGACAGACCACCGACCTCACCAATCCGCGAACCGTCACCGCTATTTCTCATCCACTCGCCGATATGAAACTACGTTTCTAACTTTGACGCTGAGGTTCATGTAAGGATAAGGATTACAGTGTTCCGGGTCACACCAATACTGTCTGCCACCGTTGCCAGAGAAGATGAATGAAGGATGCCTCCATGGTCAATATTCATGCCAACCATTCCGAACTAACTCCGTTGCGCTTCCTTGAACGCTCCGCCGAGGTTTATCCAAAGAAGACTGCCATTGTGCATGGCACGCGTAGTTATAACTATCGAGAATTCGAAGGCTTGGTCCATCGTTTCGCTCAGGTCCTGGCCGAACGCATCAACCCCGGTGACCGGGTGGCGGTGCTGGCACCGAACACCCCGGAAATGCTGATGGCACACTATGCGGTACCGCTAGCTGGCGGAGTGCTCATCGCACTCAACACCCGGTTATCCGCCCATGAACTGCAGTACATCATGGATCATTCCGAAGCGAAGCTATTGTTTGCGGACACGGAACTACTAGAAAACACTAAAAACCTGCGGCGGGAAAATCCGACCCTGCAGGCACTCATTGAAATCACCGATGACCAGTACACCGGCGCGCGCCCTCACGTAGACGTTGATGGCACGCTCCAAGAACTCCTAGCCACGGCCAGCGATGAACAACTTCCTTACGCAATCGCCGATGAGCGGGCACCAATAACTTTGAACTACACCTCGGGCACTACGGGCAAACCCAAGGGCGTACTCTACTCACACCGTGGCAGCTACTTGAACTCATTGGGCGAAGCACACCATCAAGGCTTCACCTCAGCAACTCGATACCTGTGGACCCTGCCCATGTTTCACTGCAACGGTTGGTGTACCCCGTGGGCCGTCACCGCCGCCGGAGGAACCCACTTGTGCCTGCGCGGGGTTCGTGAAGAACCAGTCTGGGACGCTATCGAAAACTTAGGAACAACGCATCTGTGCGGAGCACCAACAGTTTGCTCCATTATTGCCGACTCCCCTCTGGCCCATCAGCTTGATGCTCCCCTACGCATTACTACCGCCGGAGCACCGCCTTCGCCGGCTATCATCTCAAAGCTGCAAAAACTCGGCATTGAGGTGGTCCACGTTTACGGTTTGACCGAAGTGTACGGACCTTACACGGTCTGCGAATTCCAAGAGGAATGGGAGCAACTAGAGCCGACTGAACGCGCGGCAAAGCTTTCTCGACAAGGCGTCGGTATGATCACCGCTGAATCTGCACGCATCGTGGATGAGAACATGAACGATGTACCAGCCGACGGGCAGAGTATGGGTGAAATAGTCTTGCGTGGCAATAACGTCATGATTGGTTATTACCGTGACGAAATAGCCACCCAGCAAGCCTTCGCCGGGGGCTGGTTCCACACCGGGGATCTTGGAGTGATGCACCCCGATGGTTATATCCAGGTCCGCGACCGGGCCAAGGACATCATCATCTCTGGTGGCGAGAACATCTCAACCATCGAAGTAGAACAAGCCTTAGCCTCCCACCCAGAAGTCCTCGATTTAGCAGTCATTGGCCTGGCCGATGAAAAGTGGGGCGAACGACCGGTCGCCTATGTCATCCGCAGTAAAGGTTCCAATCTCCAGGCCGAAGAGCTGATCAGTTTTGCTCGAGAAAAACTGGCCGGCTACAAGGTTCCACGCACCATCATCTTCCCGCAAGATTTGCCGAGGACTTCAACAGGTAAGGTGCAAAAGAATGTATTACGAGCCCAAGCGCTAGAACAACTGCACGGCGCCTAACACTTTTGGAGTACCAATGAGTTCCCCGGAACAACGAATTCCCGACAACGACAGCCAATTTACTCAAAGTCTGGGACTGGTCTTTGACGAAATCACCGCCACCTACGTACGTGGGCACGCCGACCTAAACGAAAACCACCACACTCCGTGGGGTGTAGTTCATGGCGGGGTCTACACCTCGATGGTTGAAAGTGCTGGCAGTGTTGGAGCCAGCTACGCGGTGGCAGATCGCAACCAGTTTGCCGTCGGCGTTCACAATGCCACCGACTTCCTGCGACCTTCTACCGGGGCACAAGTACAGGTGGTGGCTACCGCGCTTTTCCAGGGACGGAACCAGCAGTTATGGGAAGTGATCATCACGGACCAGGGAACCGGAAAAGAGCTCTCGCGCGGACAATTACGCACCCAAAACGTAGATATGCCAAAGGCCTGAGCGTATCCTAGGTGGCACTTAGCGAATCAGCTTCTGGAGGCTCATCATGAGTGCCACCTATACCTTTGACGTGTTCAGCAGTCTTGATGGCTTCGGCAGTGCCGGCGGCGATTGGGGTGGCTACTGGGGCAAACAGGGACCTGAGCTGCTGGACAGGCGCATGGAATTTTATAGTTCACCCTGTCATGTGGTGTTCGGAGCCAACACCTTTCGCCTGTTCTCAAGGTTCTGGGAAGATATTGAGCAAAATCCGGAAGTTGAAGACCCGTGGGGTGTGGCCTTACATGAGCAACCAGCCACCGTCATTTCCACGACACTTCAGGAACCCCTGAATTGGCCCGATGCCACCCTAGAGCGGGACGATGCGCTAGACGTGGTGAAAAAGCTAAAAAGTAGCTCGACACTCCCCCTCAGGTCACACGGTAGTTTGGCGATGAACCATTCCCTGCTCGCCGCTGGCCTGGTGGATTTTATTCAGGTCACCATCTTCCCGGTCCTCACCGGACGCAATGGTAGTTCGCCGGTCTTCGGCGGTGTAGATGACTATGACCTTGAGCTGGTGGATTCACGCCTTCTGGATCGCAGCATCCAAGAACTTACCTACCGTCCGACTATTCATCGCCCTTCCTGAGGTGCAGCCTGAAATCTGAAAAACTCCCTGTAATACTGCTTCATTGCCTCCATTCGTGCACCGGTTAGTTATAAGTTCGTAGTTGATCAGACACGTACTTGCAGAGGTGAGAGCGCAGTGAAGAACCGTCAGAAATTTCCCATAGTTTTCAGCCTTCTCGCTGCCCTGACTCTCGTTGGGTGTTCCACCAATTCGCCATCCCTCGAAGCACCATCTTCCAGCACAGCCCCCAGCTCCGCGAGCACAGCACCAAGCTCAACGGCACTGACCGACCTTAGCGCCGACATGGTGGCCTCCGCAAGCATCCCGTCCATGTGCGGATTCCCCGCGGGCAAACTATCTAAAGGTGTCCTGCAGAAAAAACACCCCGAGTACCCCAATGCCAGCGTCCCAAGCCTTGCCGATTCAAAACTGATTGTGGCCGGGGACCTCACCGGTGACGGTGTGAAAGACCTCGCGGCAGTGTTCTATTGCGACAAAGGTGGAGTTTCTTGGCCTTCACACATCCAGCTCTTCCAGAACACCGCCAAAGGCATCGCCGCTTTAGGCAAACCCTTTCTCATGGGTGACATTACCGGTGGCGCCCGCGGGATTCCGAGCTCGCTAAAATTCGTCAACGGACAACTGGAAGTCGTTGACCGCCAGCTCTTGCCCATGGAGCCGGCGGCTGCCCCTTCAGGAAAGATCAAGGCGAGCCTGAAGTGGGACGGCAAGAAGCTGATCACCACGGAAATCCAAGATCTGGCTCACCCAAAAAATGGCACGCTCAAGACCGCCACCGTCAATGGCACCTGGTGCCAGCTGACAAAAGAGTCAAAAATCGACAACAAGGACTGCCTAGAAATCAGCTACCCACAACTCACTCAGAAGGGTGAAGATCCACGGACCCTGAGTTACTCGTCCAATAACGATTTCACCGAGTTGAGCTACTTTGATGCACCCCTGGGCGTGGTTTATCAGCCCGGAGTCAAAATCCAAGACCCGGCAAATCCTTCGGTCCCGACAGCTTAGCTAGATCAGTACCGGCTATATAACAGCCAAACTCAAGAAGTGTACGTTCGACACAGTAAGTAACTCTAGCTCGCTGGGCGCATATCTCCGGTCTGCTCAAAGCGTTGGTGCCAGCTCAGCGCCTCACCCAACAGGTGTGGAGTGTGCTTGCCGTAGCTATCCTTGCAAGCACGGTCGAAGTAGTCCTGAAGTAACGGGCGGTACTCGGGGTGTGCGCACTGATCGATGACCAGTTGGGCACGCTGCTTGGGTGAGAGGCCACGCAGGTCGGCCAGGCCCTGTTCGGTGATCAGGACCATGGTGTCGTGCTCGGTGTGGTCCACGTGGGAAGCGAACGGGACGATGCCTGAGATCTTTCCGCCTTTGGCGGTGGAAGGTGACATGAACACCGACAGGTAGCCATTGCGGGCGAAATCTCCGGAGCCGCCAATACCGTTCATGACGTGCGAACCGAGCACGTTAGTAGAGTTCACGTTGCCGTAAATATCGGCCTCAATCATGCCATTGAGGGCAATGCAGCCCAGACGTCGGATGATCTCGGGGTGGTTGGAGATTTCTTGGGCGCGCAACAAGATGCGTTCCCGGTAGTGTTCAACGTTCTTGTTGAACTCCTCAACGCCCTCAGCTGAGAGGGAGAAGCTGGTAGCCGAGGCAAACTCAATGGTGCCATCCTTGATCAGTTCCAGCATTCCGTCCTGGATGACCTCGGTGTAGGCGCTCAAACCCTTGTAGCCACCCCGGGCAAGCCCCGCGAGCACGGCATTGGCGATGTTACCCACTCCGGACTGCAATGGCAGAAGCTTTTCGGTCAGTCGGCCCGCACGGATTTCAGAATCTAGGAAGCTCAGTAGGTGATCAGCGATCTTCTCGCTGGTCTCATCCACCGGGGCGAAGGGGCTCAAGCGGTCCGGTGAGTTGGTCTGAACCACCGCGACAACCTTATTCACGTCAACATCTAGGTACTTCTGGCCAATGCGCTCACGCACCGTGCTCAAATCAATGGGCTTCCGGTGCGGAGGAAGCGCGGTGCCGTAGTAGACATCGTGCATGCCGTCCATAGCTGCGGACTGTTGTGAGTTGACCTCGATAATGACTTTGTCAGCCATCTCTAGCCACGTCTTGTTATTTCCTACGGAGCTGGAGGGAATCAGGTCGCCTTCCGCGGTGACGCCCACGACTTCCACGATGGCTACGTCAATCTTGCCGTAGAACCCAAACCATGCGTGCTGAGCGACATGGGACAGGTGGATGTCCATGTACTCCATGTTGCCGTCGTTGATGCGTCGGCGTAGCTCTGGATCGGACATATAGGGCAGGCGGAGATTCATGCCTTCGGCCTTGGCCAGTACCCCATCGAGTTCGGGAGCAGTGGAGGCGCCGGTCAGCACGTTGATCTTAAAGTCCTGACCTGCTGCGTGCTGGCGTTCCATCTGGGAAGCTAGAGCGCCGGGCACGGCTTTGGGATATCCCGCACCGGTAAAGCCACTCATGGCGACGGTCATTCCTGGTTTGATGAAGCTTGCTGCCTGTTCGGCGCTCATCAGTCGATCAGCAAAGGCCCGGTGGTGAATACGCTCGTGCAAAATAATCCCTTCGAAACATCCTTGTGACGTAGGTCTATAACCCGCATCTCATCGGAACACTTTAGTCGTTATCGAAGGAGAGATAGACCGCGGGTGGGGCTATTGCGCGATGGGTGGTAGTTTTCTCGATGAGCTGGCCTCGATTTGCGGTGGCCGGTTGCCGATGACGCGTCTCAAAGGCGGGTTAACACAAGCGGGCGTAGGCTTCGCCGCGGATCGCTGTGATCTCGATTCGAGCCTCCAGCGCCTCGATATATCGACGCAAGGTAGCCAGCTGCACGCGGTCTAGGTCGCCGGATTCCAGCTTTTTGATCCGCTCTACTGGCCACTTCAGCTGTGTGGCCAGATCAGCGTGGCTCAGTTTGGCCTCTTCACGCAGGGCCTTCAGAGTCAGCTCGCGTGGCTGCTGATGCACGGTCCGCTGGTGCTCAGCGAGCGCGGCGCGTTGCTCGTCGGTCAGTACATCTGGATCGGCATATGCAAAACCCATGTGGTCCACCATCTCCTGTCGTCGTGCTGGCTTGGGACACTGTCACCTATGAGGTTATGGGTCGGAAGCCGCATGACCAACGATGATGTTCGGAAGGTTGTGCGAAGAAGTGATGAATTATGTAAGAACCCGCAGTGTCTTTTATTCCGTGGAGTTAAACGTCAACGGGTGGCGTACATTCCTTGCGGAATGTACGCCACCCGTTGAAAAGAAGGTGCGTCTAAAAAGACTTACTTCTTTGCAGCAGC
Source organism: Glutamicibacter sp. B1 (assembly GCF_039602135.1). NCBI lineage: Bacteria > Bacillati > Actinomycetota > Actinomycetes > Micrococcales > Micrococcaceae > Glutamicibacter > Glutamicibacter ectropisis. The sequence goes on from NZ_CP125942.1 coordinate 3,548,066, forward strand.
TACAACCTGCAGGCGCAGGTTTGCAACGATGTCCTCGTGTACGCGAACGGTTGCGGTGTAGTTGCCAGTCGACTTGATGTGGTCGCTGACCTCGATGTTGCGCTTGTCGATCTTACCCAGACCGGCAGCCTCTACGGCGTTAGCGATATCGATGGTCTTGACGGTGCCGAACAGGCGACCGTTAGAACCAGCCTTGATGGTGATCTTCACCGGCTGGGACTTCAGCTTAGCTGCAAGTTCCTGAGCTTCCTCAAGGTTTGCAATAGCGCGAGCAGCACGTGCAGCCTTGATCGACTCCACCTGCTTCTCACCGCCCTGGGTCCAGACGATTGCGAAACCGCGTGGCAGCAGGTAGTTACGGGCGTAGCCGTTCTTTACCTCGACAATATCGCCAGCAGCACCGAGACCGGATACTTCGTGAGTCAGAATGATCTTTGCCATTTTGCTATCCCTTCTTCCTTAGCCGCGGCCAGCGCCGGAGTAAGGCAGCAGGGCTACTTCACGTGCGTTCTTGATTGCCTGTGCGATCTTGCGCTGTTCCTGAACGGAAACGCCGGTTACTCGACGAGCGCGGATCTTTCCACGGTCAGAGATGAACTTGCGCAGCAATGCGGTGTCCTTGTAGTCGATGACAGTGATGTCAGCGGCCTTCAAGGGGTTGGACTTTGGTTTGGGCTTACGGATTTCAGCCTTAGCCATCGTGGAGCTCCTTTAGCTTGGGAGCCCGCAGAATGATCTGCGGGATGGTGAATAAATAATGTTTAGAAAGGCGGTTCGTCAGCGCCTGGGTTGCCCCAGCCGCCACCATTGTTTCCGCCGGTGCTCCATGGATCAGCGGCTGGAGCATTCCAACCGCCACCCTGTTGCGGCTGCTGCTGACGCGGCTGCTGCGCTGGGGCACCTTGCTGTGGTGCGTTGGAGAATCCTCCACCGCCACCATTGCCGAAGCCACCGTTGCCACCGCCGGAGCGCTGGGTACGGGTGACCTTGGCGGAAGCGAAACGGAGCGATGGGCCGATTTCATCGACCTCAAGCTCCATCACGGTGCGACGTTCGCCTTCCTTGGTGTCGTAAGAACGTGAACGCAAACGACCCTGGGCGATGACGCGCATGCCCTTGGTCAGCGTTTCAGCAACGTTCTCTGCAGCCTCGCGCCATACCGATGCACGCAAGAACAGGGCTTCCCCGTCCTTCCATTCATTGGACTGGCGGTCAAAGGTGCGAGGAGTCGAAGCGATCGTAAAGTTCGCTACGGCTGAGCCGGAAGGCGTGAAACGCAGCTCCGGATCGGCGGTCAGGTTTCCGATGACGGTAATAACAGTCTCGCCTGCCATTGACTCTCCTTAGAAAGATTGAACGTTATTTCTTACGACGGAAGGATTTGCGTAATTAAACGCGAGCCTCTTCCGGACGGGTGACCTTGTGGCGCAGGATCTGCTCGTTGATCTTCAGCTGGCGCTCAAGCTCAGCGGAAGCGGCTGGTTCTGCGGTGTAGTTCACCACTACGTAAGTGGCTTCTGCCTTCTTCTTGATCTCGTAAGCCATCTTGCGACGACCCCAGACATCAACCTTTTCGATGGTGCCACCGTTGGAGCGAACAACCTCGAGGTACTTCTCGATGGTTGGCTCTACGGTGCGGTCATCGACCTCTGGATCAATGAGGACCATAAGTTCATAAGCACGCATGTGAACCCACCTCCTTTGGGCTAAACGGTCGCGGTATTTCCGCAACAGGAGGTTCTTGCGTTATCCATGTACCAGACGCCCAACTTTCGGGCATGCAGTAGCACAGACTTATCTAGTCTAGCCCAGAGATGCTCTGAGCTGTAGTCATGGTGTTGCACATCATGAATCGAAAATGCTGGTGCTGATCTAGCCCTGATCTTTGAAAGCCAGTCCAATCCGGCGAGCGCCTTCTTTGAGGTTTTCTTCCGAAACGTGCCCAAAAGACAGTCTGAGATGACGGGCAGCTTCTGTGCCCGGTCCGCTCGGGAAAAAGGCCCCTTGCTGATAGTCCACTCCATGGCTTCGTGCCGATTCAGAGAGTTTCTGCGGGTCAATCCGATCGCTGACAATTTTCGGCCAGAGGAATAGCCCACCGTTAGGAAGCTCTATGTCCAGGGCACCCTGTGTCTCGGTTTCCAAGGCAGTGGCGAGGACTTGAGCTCGGTTGCGGTAGGTAGCTCGTGCCTTGTCCAACGTTGCATCAAATAGGGTTTCCTCGTGGGTCAATGCCTCTGCCACGATGCTCTGAATCAAAGTGGACGAGTGTGAATCCTGCCGACTTCGCAGTGCGGAAATATCTGACCTCAGCCAATTCGGTACAACAAGCCAGCCTAGACGCAGTCCCGGACCAAGGGTTTTAGTGAACGTATTGATGTGGATGACGTTTTCAGAGTCATTAAATTCCCTGTAGGATGCGCTTTCTGTGCCAAAGTAAAGCTCCCGGTAAGGGTTATCAGCCAAGAGAACGAAGCCGTATTGGGCGGCAAGCTCGACAAGCCGTTGCCGATCGGGACGCGAGAGTGATCCTTGCGTAGGATTGTGGAAGTCTGGCACGGTATACAGTGCTTTGGGGCGTACCCCCGCGCGCAATTGGCCTTCCAATGCATCCACATCTAATCCCGCAGCCCCGACCGGCACCGGCAGAATATTGGTGGTGGCCAGTTCCAATCCGCGAAGGAACAACGGAAAAATTGGGTTGTCGACGGCCACTAGGTCACCCGGGTTGATCAGCGCTTGGATAGCTAGTGATAACCCGTGAAAACCACCATTAGTGACGATGATGCGATCGGCTGAAACGCCTTCGCGGGCAGCTATCCATTCGCGAAGTTCGGTGATCCCTTCGGTTCGAGAGTATTGCAACGCTGGCACTCCGGATCTCAACAGCACCCGTTCGGTTGCTGCGGTGAGTTCAGCAACCGGAAGAACTTCCGGGTCGGGAATTCCACCCAAGAGCTCAATAGAATCAGTGCGCGGGCTGCGCAGGGTGGCATCGCCAAAACCTTGTGGTTTGGAGAATCGGCCTACGAGTTCTGAAGTGTGTAGTGCGCTAGCGACGGTCATGCGATGACTCCTGCATAGGTATGGTTGGGGGTTTGTTGTGTGGCTCCTAAAGTGCTCTCGCCTCGTGAACTTGGCACCGAAGCAATCAATGCTTTGGTATAGGCATGTTCAGGATTTTCGAAGATCTTCTGACTCGTTCCGCTTTCAATAACAACTCCCTTTCTCATGACCGACACCGTGTCAGCAACCTGGCGAACTAAAGCCAGATCATGAGAAACAAAGAGGTAGGTCAGCGAATGTTCGCGTTGCAACACTGCCAGCAGGTCAACAATGTCCGCCTGAACGCTCACATCTAACGCAGACGTTGGTTCATCGAGCACGAGAATTTCAGGGCGCAGGCTGAGTGCGCGCGCAATGGCCACGCGTTGACGTTGGCCTCCGGAAAGTTGAGCAGGGCGCCGGGTGAGGAACGATTCGTTGAGTCCCACTTCTGCGAGTACTTCGAGGACTCGCTCTTTCTGTTCTGCTCGCGTTCCATATTTCAGCCGCGCTAGTGGTTCTTGGATTATTCGAGCCACCGACCATGAAGGATCCAACGACGCAAACGGGTTCTGATACACCAGCTGAAGTTGAGCTCTGGCTTCACGCCACTCTTTGGCGTTGCGATTGCTCAGATCCTTTCCAGCTAACGTGATCCGGCCGCCGCTTGGCGCTTCCAAGCCAACGAGCATCCTTACAGTAGTGGTTTTTCCGGATCCAGATTCCCCTACCAATGCATGGGTACTGCCGCGAGCTACCTCAAAACTCACTCCGTCGACCGCTTTGACCACTTCACTGCCCGCACCAAAGTGACGAACTACCTGTTCAACGCGAATGACACCGTTCCCACTGGTAATTGGTTCAACTAAGCGTCCACGAGTATCCCGATAACGTTCAGTACTAAGCGAGGGAACATCTGACAATAATCGCTTCGCGTAGTCGGTCTGAGGATTAGCAAAGATCTGCGCAGAAGTACCCTCCTCCTGAACCTGTCCCTGTCGAAGGACTACCAAATGATCGGTACGTTCAGCGGCAAGAGCCAAGTCATGGGTGATCAGCAACAGACCAATGTTTAACGACGTACGCAGCTGATCAAGCAAATCCAAGATCGTTTTCTGCACTGTTACATCCAGGGCCGAAGTCGGTTCATCGGCAACAATTAGTGCTGGACGAGGCAAAACCGTCAACGCGATCAATACGCGCTGCAGCATACCGCCGGAAAGCTGATGAGGATATGAGTCATATACTCGCTGTGGATCGGGCAAGCCGACCTGTTCAAAGGTCTCAAGGATCAACTCACGCTGCTGGGCTATCCCCGTTACCCCGGTGAGGTCGGCCGCTTCATGGGCCTGTGATCCGATGGTTCGTACGGCATTGAGGGCCGTACCAGGATCCTGCGGAACGTAACCTAATTCGGACCCGCGAAACTTACGCAGACCTCGCTGAGACAGAGCCAGCAGGTTCTGTCCCTCGAAGAGGACTCGTCCATCAGCACGACCGACGCCTTCGGGAAGTAGGCCAAGAAGCGCCTTGGTAATTGTTGATTTTCCTGAGCCCGACTCACCAATCAATGCCAGTGCCTGACCGCGTCGAAGTTGGAATTGAACATCGCGAACGACGTGATTTTTCCCGTACCAAACGTTCAGACCATCAACCTGCAGTAAGAAGTCATCCACCTGCGTAGAACTGTGGTTCGTCATGTCCTCATCTCACTTTCTTGAGCCAACGACTAATTCGATTGACTGATAGCACCGTGGCCACAATGACTGCCGCCGGAGCGTAAATCAGCCATGGCGCGGTGGGATACTCCTTGCCTGAAGCTACAAGTAGCCCCCAATCAGAGGACGGTGGAGGATCGCCATAACCAAGAAAAGCCAGGGAGGCGATCACCATAATGGATGTTCCAAATTGCAGGATTGCCAGGACTAGTACAGAACGCCCGGCGTTTGGAAGAATATGAAAAAACAGTGCCTGCAGACGGTTTCCACCTGAGAGAAATGAAGATTCCACGTAGGTGGCACCGCGAACCTTAATCACTTCGGCGCGCATTAGCCGGCCGAACACCGCGATTGCTGAAACACCGGTAGCAATGGCTGCATTAATCGTCTGGAATCCGAGCGAGCTTACGATGACCACTGCCAGAAGAAACCCGGGAATAGCCAGCAGTACGTCGATAATTCGTCCCAGTGCTGCGTCAACCCATCCACCGAGAAAACCGGCGAGCAGCCCGATACCGCTACCAACAACTAATCCGATGAGTACTGCGACTAATGCACTACTGACTGAAGAGAGCGATCCATGAACAACTCTGCTGAACACATCGCGGCCCAGGTAGTCTGTTCCGAACCAATGTTGCAGACCCGGAGACACTAGCTTTGCCGAAGTATCCCCCACCTCAGGGCTATGAGATGTGAAAAACGATGGGAATGCCGAGAAGAGCACGACCAGTGCAATGACCCCGAAAGAGATGATGACACTGATTGGGAGTGAACTTGGTCTTTTGCCTGGTGCACTCTTGACTTCCTGATTTGTTTGAACTTGCAAAATCCCAGTCATGACACCAGATCCTTCTTCTTTTTAGTAACTGAGGTGCGGGGGTCCAAGAAGGGAACACTTAAGTCAGCAATCAAGTTCACCAGCACAAAAATCACGGCTGAAAGGACTACAACGGCAAGCAAAACTGGTTGATCGCCGGCTCCCACCGAGCGCTGAACCAAAGTGCCCACACCATTGCGACCGAAGATCGTTTCGGTGATCACTGCCCCGCCAAGCAACTCTCCGATGAGCAAAGCCACCATAGTCACGGACGGCAATGCTGAAGGTTTAAGCAGGTGTCGGGCAAAAACTTTCACTCGACTTAACCCTCGGGAACGGGCAACCAACGCATAGTCCTGACGTGTTTCCACATCAAGGCTTGAGACCAAGACTTCGGCCAACGGTGCACTGACAGGAATTGCCAAGGTAAGCGCCGCGAAAAAGGTAGCCACCGGCGAATTTGGTTCGGTAATGGTGAAAGTATGCAAAGTGAACCCGAAAATACTGATCAGTATCAGCCCGATGACGAAGTTAGGTACCGAGAGGAAAAACGAGGGAACAGAACGCAAGACTCCCGCAGCTGCCGGTGGCAGCAAGTGAACCCCAACGACAATCGCCACTGCGAGCACCAGAGCCAATATCAGCGCGGTCAAAGCCAGAAAAGCCGTAGATGGCAAGGCATCAAAGACCAGATCTGCAACCGGCAACCCCGATTGCAAGGAAATACCTAAATCTCCGGATACGAACCGCCCCAGGGCCAGCAGTAACTGGATCAGTACGGGCTTATCCAACCCGTAAAACGCCACGATGCGCGCGATGTCTTCTTCGCTCAGACCGGACTGTGGGTCACGCAATGAATTGGTAATCGCGTCTCCAGGAAGCACTGAAACGACAATAAAGCTGAGTACATACGCCAAGAAGATAACAACAATCCCCTGTCCCAGTCGGCTGAGCACCAGATTCCGGTAACCCGATAACCGCGCACTCACTGGGTCACCCATGCGGTGTAGAAGTTCGCATAAGCCAGACCGTTGTACTGAATACCCCGCACCTTTGGACTGCTCAGATACAGACGCTGAACTAGTTGAACTAAAGGAACAAAGTATGCCTGATCCAGAACATACTTCTGCAGATCGTCGGCCACCTTCGCCCGTTCCTCACGATTTCTAGCCTGAGCAATCTGATCAGAAAGCTTGTTCAGTTTCTGGTCACTATCTCCGAGTTTGAACCAGTCTTCGCCACCATTGCGGTTCGTGAGGATACCGGCGACAGTACCAACATCGACAAAGCTGCGAGAGGTGTGGAGCAAGGGTGGTTCGCTGTTCTGCCACGCCGAGTAATTGGCGACGTCGACAACTTTCAAGTTGAGTTTGATACCTATGCGTTGCAGTTGCTGAGCGATTAGCTCATCCACTGCCTTATCCGAAGGAACATAAGGGTTTGCCGCGAGGGTGATTTCAAGGAGCTTGCCATCTTTATATCGGTAGCCATCGGACTCCAGTTTCCAGCCATCTTTTTCTAGAGAATCCGTAGCTTTCTGTTGATCGAAGGCGAAGTAGTCAGCAAAGTCGCCTGCTTCGGGGACAGTACCTTGGATGAACGTGGTTGCCGCTTGCCAGTCTTGGGTGTAGATCGTGGAAAGGATTTCTTGGCGATCGATACCGTGCTGGAGTGCCTGACGTACGCTGGCTTGGTTGGTCGGGAAGGTTTGGGTATTTACTTGGAAACCATCTACGAAACCAAGGTAACGAGGAGTGGAAACGGAGAAGCCCTGGGAAATGAGAGAATCAATTTCCTGAGGTTCAACGTTGAAGGAAACATCAGCTTGACCTGATAGAACAGTGGATGTGCGGACCGACGCGTCCCTAACTACCTTGTAGGTAAGGGTATCTAGATAAGCCGGTCCCGAATAGCCAAGAGCCTTGGGACCCCAGCTATAGTCCTCACGTCGCTGAAGCACATAGCTTTCTCCCTGTTGCCAGCTCTTAAGCGTGAAGGGGCCAGAACCAATAGTCTTTGCAAGGTCAGCTTGTTCATCGGTGTTGCTCTTGAGAGTAGCGGGAGCTAGCAAGATGCAACCATGGTAGCCAAGGGTAGCGATAAATCCGAGGGTAGGTGACGAGAAATTGACCTTCACTGTTCTCGTGTCAGTAGCCTTGGCCGATTCAAAGTTTGCTGAGGGGAACAGTCCCACCTTCGCGATACCACGTTCGGCATCTCCCACGGCCCAAGCATTGATGTTTTCGACGACGGCATTGGCATCTACTGGTGAGCCGTCAGAGAAAGTCACATCCTTCTGCAGGTGCAGAACAAATTCTGTGGCGTCCGAATTTTCTTCCCAGCTTTCGGCGACCCACGGGCTCAGGTCTCCCTTTTCGTTGACGTAAACAAGCTTGTCAGTCAGGTGCCCCCAGAGGTTACCTTCATAGCTGGAGATGGATGTCTTGCTCGAAATCCATCCCGCATCAAAACCTTGGATGAGGAAAGTCAGGGCTCCTCCTCGAACGGGCGTCGATGAGCCGACCGATTCCACATCAGGCTTATTTCCGCAAGCCGTGAGAATTGCCAAGGCCGCCAATGTGCCGGTTCCTGTCAGGAAACTGCGTCGCTTTACGAGCGTTGAAGTCATAATTAATATCCTTGATTCAAGAGTGTGAGTGAAATGAAACTTAGAGTGCTTTGCCGGGGTTGAACACGGAAGCCGGGTCCAGAACATTTTTGAGTTCTAGCTGCAGAGCTCTGACTCGATCAGCGAGTTCCCATTCGGCCCAGCGCAACTTCACATTCCCTACACCGTGTTCACCGGTAATAGTTCCTCCCAGAGACAACGTCTTTTTGACCAAGGCATCTGCAGCTTGAGCCAGTGTGCGAGGGACGATATGTGAACTATCGTCCTCCTCGCGGTTTTGTGTAAGAAGGGGGTGCAGATTCCCGTCGCCAGCATGGGCAACCGCCGAAACCTTCACCCCAAATTCGTGTTCGATTTCTGGGAAAAACTCGAAAATCTCTGCAAGTTTTGACGAAGGAACAGCAATGTCTTCCCCGATATGCCACTTGTGCGTTGGGAAGTTGCGTCCGGAACGTCGCAATTCCCACAGGGTCTGACCCTCTTCATCACTGACCTCGTTCAGGCGCCCTCCCAACGGGAGCACAATGTCCCTGAGGTCTCGAATCTGCTCGTCAATGCCGTAGCCATCGAGCTCAATGAGCAGCAGCCCTGCCCCGTTTTCGCGTAGCGAGCTGCCTGAATTTGCGTCGATCGCTGTCAGGGTTGGTGCATCGATGAGTTCAAGGACGGCCGGCTGCACCGTGGAGGTTTTGATCCTTTCTACGGCTCGGGCGGCATCGAGTGTATGGTCAAAGAAGAGACTCAGGGTCTTACGAGCGACGGGCAGCGGACGGATCCTCACGGTCGCCTGCACGACGATTCCTAGCGTGCCCTCTGAGCCGACAAACAAAGACACCAGATCAAGCCCGGTGACACCTTTAAGCGAACGATGCCCCACCGTGATCAGAGAGCCGTCTGCAAGTACAACCTTCAAAGACAGGACAGATTCACGCGTCACCCCGTACTTAGCGCAACGCATTCCTCCGGCATTAGTGGCGATATTTCCGCCAATGGACGAGATCGCTGCGCTTGCTGGATCTGGGGCATAGAACAAGCCCAGCGGTTCCAGTGCCCGGTTAAGATCCCCATTGAGCACGCCCGGTTCCACGACAGCCACACCATCACCGGCTGAAATCTCAATGATTTGATTGAGATTTTCAGTACTCAGTACCACCTGTGTTTCCTGGGCGGTTGCGCCTCCAGATAGCCCTGTCCCTGCGCCTCGCGGAACAATGCTCAATCCGTGCTTCGCCGCAGTTTTAACTATCGTTTGGACCTGCGACGCAGAGGTAGGAAAGACGACAATGGGTCCCTGTTCAGGAAGGTCTGAACGCGTTGGATCAGCAGTTCGATCGTGCATGTATGCAACGGTCTGTGCCGATCCCGCGACAACTTCAATGTCAGCGTTAATGTGCGAAAGTTCTTCATGAAACTTTCGACCCGCTTGCTGTTCAATGTCGAAAACTACACTGCTCAATGCTGGCCCCTCGGTGAAAAGTTATTTGCTTTCCACCGAGTATTGATGATTCAAATATTCACGCGCGCCTTTATGACTAGTGGCATCACCAGAGCTCAACCCAAGGTCACGATTCGACTCCATGAAGCGAATGAGACAAGGCCCAAGGTCAACAAAACTACATATGCTACGTCTCTTTACATGCTTGTCAGCGCTGTTCTCGCCAGACACTTCGAATCATTCAGCAGCATATTGGCCAAGTGAATGGGAACAAAAGGATTCCCTTCCGAGGTTGTCCTAAAACCATGGCATCTGATTATTCGATATGGTTTCTGTCGACGAAACCTACGGAGTTGTGCCTGCTGTTCCGAATCAAATTCACCTTCATTGAGTGACGGTTACTGGGAATCGATGGCCTTCTGTAGCCGTTGTCCAAAGACTGGCACGAGTGTGCTCATGTAAGTATCAGAGATGTGGTGCTTATCCCGGTAGATCAAAACATTGCCAACAACGGCCGGGCAGGTACCGTTCACACAGAACTGATCGCTGAAGTCTAAGACTTTCACCCTCGGTTCTAGTTTGGCTGCGGCCTTGGTGGCATCACCCTTTTCAAAGGCTCCCTTTTCCGGGAAGGAACAGGCCTGCGGGTTATCGATATTCTCTTCTACGCAGTCCCTGGCGTAGGTATCTTGCGGTGGTCGAGGAGTATCGACGATGGCGTAGACCGGCCGTCCAGCATCTTCAAGCTTGCCCCAGGCTGCGGCCAGGCCCTTTGCTGGATCCGACACGAAAGTGGATCCACCCCAACTTGCGGTGACTACAGCGTCAATGTCTTTGCGTTTGGTCAGAGCATCCATGGTCTGGTCGAACGTCTCTTGGCAGTTAATGCTTCCGTCTTGATCAGCTTTACGTTGAGCTTCGTTGAATGGGCATGAGTTTTTGAGGTACGTGACGACTTTCCAGTCTTTACTCTTCGCGTACTCACTTAGTGCTTCAAACCAATGTGCGGCGTGTGAGTCGCCCACCAGGGCCACGGTGAACTTCGCATCTTTGTTCCCGAACTCGCATTCCTTGATCTGCGTGGATTGTGGCTTCTGGACACAATTGCCGATATTAGGAAGGTCTTTGGCCGCTTCTGCCGGAACAGGAACAACCTGATGCTCACTGGTGACAAATGCTGGCGCACCGTGCGAGAGTGAGGCCGCACCAAATCCTTCAGGGGGTTGTTCGGCCAGTGCAGTGGCTACGCGCTGTTCTTGTTCCACGATGCGCTCTTGGGTCAGCCCAGGAAGTAGAGCCACCGAAGCGGTGATCGCCACCATTGCGGCGCCGGCAATCAGCGAACGGGCCGGGGAGACCGCCAAGAATCGCAGGTGACGAATCGGGGTTTCCACAAACTTGAGGCTGAGCCACGCTAGGAGCAGCGATGCAATGAACAGGGCGATGGATTGCAAAGGTCTAGGTTTTCCACCGGAGATCTCGGTGTAAAAAATGATCAGCGGCCAGTGCCACAGATATAACGAGTAGGAGGCAAGACCGACCCATTGGACCGCAGACCAGTTCACCAACAGGTGCAAGGAACCCGGGCCTCGGGTGCTGCCAGCGGCAATGATTACCGCGCATCCAAACACTGGAACGGCAGCTGCAATACCGGGGAAAACGGTAGATGCGTCATAGGTAAAGGCCGCGATACCGATAACAATCAGCGCAATGAGGACTGCCAGATTGCGCGTGGACCAAGCAGAAACCCACCGTGGCAGGTTCAAAGCTCCTGCTTCATGCGCCTGCACGCCAAGGGCCAACAAACCACCAATAGCTAATTCCCAGATGCGGGTGGTGGTCACAAAATATCCTGCGGCGTCTCCCGAATACCCGGCAAAAATGGAATATCCCAGCGACAACAGCGCCACTGCGCCAAAGGCCATCCATATCCATCGACGGCGTGCAGCAAAATGGTCCGAGTGTGACCCCGATATTTTGGGCTTCACCAACCAACAAACGATCAATATCAGTAGTGGCCAGAACAGATAAAACTGTTCCTCAACGCCGAGGGACCAGAAGTGTTGTAGTGGTCCGGCTGCCTGTTCGGCGGCGAGGTAGTCAACGGAGTCCGCAGCCAACACCCAGTTTTGCACCGAGAACGCCGAGGCTAAAGCCTGGACGCCCAGTGTGCCCCACTGAGTTTTAGGGAACACGAGGAACCCAACCGCCACGACCACAAGAATCACAAGCATCGCTGCGGGCAGAATGCGCCGTGCTCTTCCGCCATAAAATGCTGAGAGTTTGATTCTTCCGGTGCTGGCAGCCTCCCTAAGTAGGTGGGAGGTAATCAGGAAACCAGAAATAACGAAGAAGATATCTACGCCGATGTAACCGCCTGGAACCACATTAGGTTCGAGGTGGTATGCGACCACTAGCAGAACTGCAAGTGCTCGCAGTGCTTGGATTTCTGGTCTGAAATTTTTGACCTGCACGGAATTCGAACTCATATTGTTCGATATGACCACTTCCCGATGAACAGCAGGTAATCAAACGGTATCAGCGGAGGAAACTGCTCATGGGAAGGTTAGTTGTCGTCACTACGGTTGGGAACCGACAACGGATACTTAGCATCCAATTTTGGGTCAACGGCCAACCGCATAATTGCGTCTAAGAGGATCTTGCCGGCACCCCAGTAGATAGGGATGAGCAGCCAAATGAACCAACCAAACTGACCCATTGTCGCAAGGATGACCGTACCGAAAGTGACTAGAATGCCTATTGCTCTAAAGACCATCATGATCCCTTGAGTAATGGAATCGCGTCGTTCTTGATCAGCGAGGGTCCTGGTTTCAAGCCCCTCAACGGCTTGAGAGAAATCTGGTGCCTGTACGCTTTGGAACAAATCACCTACTTGAACGTCCAGGGCTCTGGCAACAAGTGAGATGGTCTCCAGGCTGGCATCGTTACCGGCTTCAAGTCGTTGAATGGTTCTGACAGTAATACCGCTCTCTTTGGCCAGTCGTTCTTGAGTCCAGCCTTTGGAGCGTCGCAGTTCTGCAATCCTTGATATGTTCATGGCATTAAAGCTATCCCTCGGGGTCTCAATACACCACGACAGGACGACGACAAGGTCACGACAACTACCCGACAGCCACCCGACAGCCTTTCGGGAGCAAATCAAACGCTAACTGACTTGCACCTTTTGAATATGCCCCGCAGGGCATACCTTTGTGGGGTGACGGGTGCAGTTAAATCGACTGCGGACGCTTCCCTGATGATCAGTGGCGCTTTTGCTTTTCACGGATCAGATCCAAGGCTAGGACCGACCCGATAATCGCTTGACGATGCTGAACGCTCAGGTTTCCACCCAGCTGCAGAGCATAGGTCGACATCCCTAGGAATGCGTTACCCATTCCAGACCACTTGCGGGTAACTGTTCCGAGTACTCCCTGAGCATTAGTGATTTGGAAGTCAAAATCCCAAACGCTACCCAGCAAGTCCAGTTCTTCTCCGAGCATCGAAATGGTGACGCGGGTTTTGAGGAAGGTGATCCGTTTGACCAAGCTCGCCAGTGGGCTGCCGTTTCCATCGAAGATTTCGAATCGGTCGCGACCCATGGTCATCGTATCTTTGACCATAATGACCGGATTCTGCGGTCCATCAAATACTGTGAGTTCTCGTGCACCCGTGAACATCCGCCCCAGCGTACTTCCACCAGTCTCGACATGAGCTACCTGCACACCAGCAGCATCATGAATCGCAAAATCGTTCTTTGAGAAGTTTTTGGTTTGCTGGAAAATCAGCGTGTCTTGGGCAAAGATCGTCATACTGATAATTGTGCCACCTGAACTTCTAGCGCCAATAACCTGGGCTGATGAATTAAATACTTTTGCACCTGGTTGTTTCTATGAACGAAGAGCCTGAGCGACATCAAGCTTTGTAGCTTTGATCGCGGGAGACAAGGCGCCCAGGAACGAAGTAATCAATGCAGCAACTAGGCCAAACCATAACGCGCCAAACGGCAAGTCAATGCCTCCAACTAGACCTGTAGTACCCATGAATCGCGGAACAACAAATACGGCAGAAACAGAAACGATGACTGCCGAAATCGCAGCAACCACGACACCGATGATCAAGCTCGAACCCATGACCAAACCGAAGATCTGCACTTTAGTAGCACCCAACGCTCGGCGAATCACCAGTTCTTCAGAACGTTCGCCGACAGTCGCTAGCCCAACGTTGAGAACTCCTACTGCGGCGACAACTAGCGTCAAAATACCTGCAGTCAAGAACGCAGCTTTGGTTACTGCAACCGAATTCTTTGTGCTGTCGACAGTATCTTGACGCATGAACTCCATGGAGCCCGCGGACGGATTGCCATGCTGGGCCAGAAAGTCGGCAGCGAATTGTTGCAAGGCAATCTGTTTATCGCCGGGCGCAGTCAAGAGCATTGTGGTTGGTTCACTGCTCAGCAAGCCAGCGTCATCAACAGAACCTTGGGGTTGATATATTCGCGCTTCTTCCCCCACGAGTCCGTCCTGGGCGATTCCAGTGACGATGGCCGTCTTGGTTCCATGCGGGGTATCAATTGCGAAAGTTTGTGCGACGTCATCAATTCCAAGCAGGGCAGCCGCTTGTTCATTCAGAACGACCTCATGGGCGAAACCACCACTTTCACGCGGCCATATACCAGCAGAAAGTGGAACTCGATAAGATGCCGCGAAGTCCCCCGTATAAGTAACGCGCTCAATGTTTTGACCGCGAACACTCGGAACAGTAATTGGACTGGAAACTGTGTACAGTACGTTTCCTCCGACGCTTTCTGCGACCGTATTCAAGTGTTCTAGCGAATCAGCTAGATCCTCTCCGTCCAAGGTTCCCGGGTTCAATACGCTTGCGAAAGTTTGCGCGCGTCCATGCAACTGCTCTTGTTCAGCAATTAGATACTTGGTTACTAGTTGGTCGGCGCTAGACACGGCAGCAATACCCAAGACTCCGAGCAGCATGCTTACTCCAACTAGAAAATGCCGAAGTTTATTTGCACGCAAGTCATTCAATCCATGAACGAGCATATGGCGAAACTTCATCGTCGCCCCTTCACTTCATGGTGCAGCTCAGCGTCACGCAAGACCCACGTTTGATCCATTGCCCTCGCAATTTCCTGGTCATGCGTGACAACAACTAAACACGCGCCGGCGCGGCTGGTCGCGGAAGCTAGATGTTCTAGAATTTGCAATCCAGTAGCAGTATCCAGCGCCCCTGTTGGTTCATCTGCCAACACCAGCCGTGGTGAACGGACAAGGGCGCGAGCTATAGCGACTCTCTGCTGTTCACCGCCAGATAGACTTTTAGGCCGTCTTTTTTCGAATCCTTCAAGGCCCACCGCGTGCAATTGTTCTGTCACAGCTTCAGTGGTTTGCTTCTTGCTCATTGGTTTTCCATACGAACAAGGCAAGGCAACATTCTCGAATACGTTCAAGTGACCAATCAATGAGTAATTTTGGAATACAAAGCCAATGTCCTCATTGCGGCGGCGTGCCAACTCCGCATCGTTCAGCCCAGAAGTAGGTATACCCGACAGCAGTAGTTCGCCACCGGTAGGTTTTGACATCAAACCGAGCACTGAAAGTAGGCTGGTTTTTCCGCTTCCGGATTTCCCGAGTATCCCTACAGATTCTCCTTCGGAGACTACTCCCGAAGCTTCTCTGACCAGAAGTTTTTGAGACTCGCCGGTAAGGCGAATATCAATCTTACGTAGCTCCAAGGGAGCGCCCGTAGAGCTGATTGTCGATCCTTGGTCACTCATCGAAGATCTCAGGAGCTACAGCCATTACGCTGTCCCCTTCTTTCACTCCTTCGATGATCTCAATCATGCTTCCATCACTAATGCCCAGCTTGACGTCCCGTTTCTGCAGTTGGTTGTCGTCGGAAATAATCGTTACTTGACCCGACTGCGCCGACCCGGAAACACTCTCAACGGGCAGCGTCAGTGTGTTCGCGCTAGAAGCAGTTTCAATGCCTAGCTTTGCTGGCAATCCCGGCATCGTGTTAACTTCTGGTTCTAATAAGCATACGAACTCCGGTAGACCTTGTTCCTCAGAGTCAGCATTCTCCAGTTGCGAGGCCAAAAACAAATCGCAGGTTTGGGCAGCAGGACCCGATTCGATGTTTGCCTTGGCTTTGGTCGGGGTCGAATACAAGCGATAAGCGTCCTCAACAGGAACTTGTACCTTGATGCCTAGTGTTCTTGCTTCAAATGCTCCAATTGGAAAATTGGGGTGCGCCGTAGTCCCTGTTGGCACAGCAATGCTCAGGACTTTTCCATCGCTCGGTGACGTTATTTTGTCTCCGTCGATTTCAGCCAAGACCGCCCCGTCTTTGACTGTCTGCCCTTCTTTGACTTTCCACTCAATAGGGCCAGACTTCTCTGCGACTAGAGAGATCTCCGAATTGGTCTCCGTGTGCCCTGATACAGCGAGGACAGAGGTAATGTCCTGCTTCGAGACTTGGGCTCTTGGAATTTGACCGTCGCCAGACGCCGGTACATCGCCTTCAGCATTGACTGAAGCCGAACATGCGGTGAGTAGAGAAATACCAAGAAGCACTATGGCCGTGCTTCGGATTGTCCTCACCACAGGTCACCTCTGCATGAAGATTGCATATCAGATTTAATCCCCGAAGGATCTCCCAATTCAGCCTTCTCAATATTCTCGCGGATTACTGGTTGGAAGCTTTCGGCGTCAAAGTATTTGTTAAAAGCAGGCTGGTCCAGAATGGACTTGTACATATTGAGTGCGTTCGTCGCTAGCTTCTGATCTTGACCTTGATATTTAAGCCACTCGTGGCCCCACAGGCAGTTCCAGTCGATAATTGCGTCAGCCTCGCCTGCACCTTTCTGCCAGGTGACATCCGATTCCTTAACACCGTCTACAGTCGGCGTTTCTGGAGCATCGGGATACGAAACTCCCTCCGGCATTTCCAAAGACTGAATCGCTGACGCATATTCCTTCTCCATCTGGGCCCTGGTCATGTTACTCGGCTCATTAGAACTTGTCTTAGGGCTATCCGCACCCGTGCAACCGCTCAAGAACAACATCGAAACGGCACAAATTGTCGTGATTCTTAGTTTTTTATCCACTTTTCATTCTCATTTAATGCCGCTATGGGCCGACTACGGGTCCTAGCAGAACTCCGCAATCGCATGGGTTCGCTAGCAAGTGCTACATGTCAGGTCAAGAATTAGGGCAAGCCCCTACGGACTTGTTCGTGGTCGTGCGCATTTGCAAAGAAGTTCGTCGTAGGATCTCATCCCTGTGAGTCTCGATTTTCGCGGGTCTTGTGAGCACCACCCCTACCGCTTCAGACACTGTGCGTGGACTTCGCCAAGGGCACTTGGACATCGTAATTACCTGACACTTTCCAATAAGTGCAGTAGTCGGTGTCGCAGATAGAAGACAAAGTAGTAGCTACCCGTGAAATGTCTGGCCTGACGATCGGCAAAAGTGCGTCAACAATGCCGGAAGAACAAATTACCTTCCTTGAATTCGCACAATTAAATAAACCAACGTATCAAAAATCTAGATGCATGGCTCTGAGTACGCAACTTAGGAAAAAATTGTTAACGAGATGCGTATATCTACTTTAGTGCGATGAACTTGGGTAGGTTCCTTCGGTGCTGCCCACTATTCTCCTGCACATGGCACTGTGATGCGCAAAGGCTGAGCTGATCACGATACTCGACCTGTGTCAGAGAAGATCATTTGATCGATAGGTGAGAGATTTAGGACCGCATAAAGATCGAAGCTTGTTCCGATTAGCGAATCTCAAAACGACCGCGGAAACTACTTAGGGTGTGGCACCAAAAAAGAATTGCTGCCACACCCTTTCGTCGCGCCGTAAAGCTGCTGTTTCTACTAGGCTCCGAAGAACTCGCGAGCCACCTTGGAGAGATACCAAGGATCATCAACACCGCACATTTCACGTGCGGAGTGCATGGACAGTAGGGCAACGCCGACGTCAATGGTTCGGATCCCCAGTCGAGTAGCAGTCAGCGGACCGATGGTCGATCCACAAGGGACCCGGTTGTTAGAGACAAACTCCTGATAAGGAACCCCCGCATTCTCGCACCAGTTGGCGAAGGCCGCAGCGCCCACTGCATCGGTGGCATAACGCTGGTTGGCGTTGATCTTCAACAACGGACCAGCATTCACCTGTGGGCGGTTAGCCGGGTCGTGGCGTTCTGGATAATTCGGGTGAACCGCGTGGCCCGCGTCAGCCGAAAGGCATACCGAGTTAGCCAGCGCCCTGGCTTGGTCTTCCACACCTGCACCCAGGGAAGCCTGAATACGGTTGATCAGTTCTTCAAGGAAGGGGCCACAAGCACCCGAGCGGGAGCTAGAACCCAACTCTTCATGGTCAAAGGCAGCCAACATCGCAATGTGCTGTCCCGAAGGCTTGCGTGAATGGTCGGTCAACGCGATGATCCCGGCATGCACCGAAGTCAGGTTATCCAGTCGGCCGCTGGCGAAGAAATTCTTCCCTTGGCCAAAGACCTCACCACGTTGTGCCGGCGCAGTCAGAATGTCATAGCCGGCCACCATCGCTGGATCTACCCCGGCGGATTCTGCAAGTACAGCCAAGATATCGGCATCAGCTAAGTCACCGGCACCGAAGATGGGGTTAGTGTGGGTCTGCTTGTCTAAGGTGAGACCCTCATTGACCTGACGGTCAAGGTGAATGGCCAGCTGAGGAATGCGCAGGATCGGTTCGGTCTGAGCCAAATGCTCGGTGCCGTCTTTAAGTACCAATCGGCCAGCGAGCACCAATTCACGGTCTAGCCACGAGTTAAGCAACGGGCCACCGTAGACCTCAACGCCGGCCTGCCACCAACCATTGGATCCGGTGGTCGGTTTTGGCTTGAGTTTGAATCCTGGAGAATCTGTATGAGCGCCGAGGATGTGGAAACCGGAGGTTGCGGTGGCGGTTTCGGGTTGAACCCATGCGATGATCGCGCCATCGCGCACCACATAATAGGAACCTGGACCAAGGTTCCAGGCGTCAGCTTCGTTCAAGCCGGTGAACCCGACAGCATCCAGACGCTTAGCGGCTGTGGCAGCGGCGTGGTAGCTGGAAGGGGAAGTTGCGACGTATTCGGCCAGGTCTGCAATGTGGGCCATTGCTGCGGCTTGTGCCATAGCTGGTTACTCACTTCTTTCTGTCATCGTCTCACTGAAATCCAGGATAAGGTTCCCGCCTGAATTACCGGGTTGCACTCCAGCTTAGTATCCCCGTGCTCGATTCCCGATGGTTCAGCCCTCCAGCGGTGAACAATGCACCCATCAAATACCTGCATCTCATGCTTGACTTGGAGCCGAGCGTCAGTAAAGCTGAAGACAGACCGGAGACTACGAAAGCGAGATCATTATGGCTACATCTGATCCAACACCACAGCCACACGACCTGCCCGTGGAACCTGAAAATGGTCTGCAAGCCAATTCCGGTGAACATGCTGTCCAACCGCGCGGACATCAGGAACCCAAGACATCTCGCGAATCTCCTAAGTCTCAGGAAAAGCTTCCAGTGACCAAACTCGGTCGCATTTGGACGGCCACCATTTTTGGCATCATCGTACTGATTCTGTTGATCGTCTTTATCGCACAGAATCAGGACGTAGTGACGCTTCGATACTTCGCCTACGAGGGACAAGCAAACCTCGGTTTGGCTCTGCTGATCGCTGCTATCGGTGGAGCATTAGTTGTGGCCATCGCTGGAGTAGCACGCGTCATCCAGCTAAGGTCTACTGCAAAGAAGAAGCGTAAGACTAACAAACGTTAAGTTCACATAAGACTGCTGGTCACTGAATATCTTCAGTGACCAGCAGTTTTATGTATTGAGATCAGTAGTCGAGTCCCTGAGAAGGAATCACCAGTCCAGTTTCGTAGGCATAAACCACAGCCTGGACTCGATCACGCAGATGTAGCTTGGTGAGGATCCTACGCACGTGAGTTTTTACCGTCGCTTCAGACAGGAAAAAACGGTGAGCAATCTCTGCATTGGATAACCCTTCGGCGAGCGCTCGCAACACTTCTTGCTCGCGTGGAGTGAGATCATCAAGTAATGGGTCACGCGGGGCTTCAGTGGCTGGCCCAGCATGGGCTTTGCCACCGTTACGGACATAGGTTTCCAGTAACCGCGCGGTAACTCGAGGTGCCACGACAGCATCCCCCGAAGCCACGAGACGCACCGCATGAACCAGTTCTTCAGGCGCAACATCTTTGAGCAGGAATGCGCTGGCGCCCGCTTGTAGCCCAGAAAACGCGTACTCGTCCAAGTCAAAGGTCGTCAGAATGATGATCTTTGTATCGGGGTACTGCTTTGCGATGCGTTCGGTGGCTTCAATGCCATCCATTTTGGGCATGCGAACATCCATCAGCACCACGTGCGGTTTCAGTGTCGCTGTCTGGGTCAACGCGTCCAGACCATCGGCGGCTTCTCCGGCGACAAGGATGTCTTCCTCTCCTTCAAGGATGAGTCGAAATCCCATGCGCAACAGCGGCTGGTCATCAACCAACAAAACTCTAATTTGCTCGTCCATGTCTATTCCTTCGCTGTCTTCTGCTTTTCGTTTTTCGCGTCAGTTTCGGGGATCTTCAATACGGCTTTAACGATCCAGCCACCACTGGCTACCGGGCCGGCTTCAACTGTTCCATCAAAGAGTGCGGCGCGTTCGCGCATCCCCCGCAGTCCGCGTCCACTACCGACGCTGGGGACCCTGGTTGCGTCCCCGTTATCCATGACCTCCAGCCGGAGTTCATCACGCCGTCGTTCCAAACGTACCTGTACGTCGCTTACGTTGCGGGCATAACGAAGTGAATTGGTTAAAGATTCTTGAATCATCCGGAAGACCGTCAGTTGGAATGTTGTGTCTTCTGGCAGCTCTCCCCCGGATTGGGTGAAGGTAATGGGTAACCCGGCGGTACGGAAACCCTCCAAGAGCTGTTCAACATTCCCACCGGTAGGTTGCGGCTCCAATTCACCGGTTTCGTTTTGGCGCAGCACTCCTAGCATGCGTCGCATATCGGCGAGGGCAGCCCTACCGGTGCCAGAGAGTTCATTCAGTACTTCGTCGGCTCGCGCCTGATCCCGTTTGGCCACCACTCGGGCCCCTTCAGACAAGGCAATCATCACTGATAAAGAGTGGGCCACCACGTCATGCATTTCTCGGGCAATACGGTTGCGTTCTTGGACCTGTGCGAGGCTTGATACCTGACGGGCCCAGTGATTGAGTTCAGCTTCGTGGATTCGTGCATTGCGCACATTCATACCTACCGCTGCCGCGGCAATATAAAAACCAATAACAAAGCTTCCGGAGATACCGATGACGATTCGGCTGAACGTCGCTTCGTCAATCCCTTCGCTCGGATCTAGTTCCAGATCCGCCATATCCGGGTACCCCATGAGCACCATCAGGACAACTTGGAAACTACCGGCCAAGACCGCCAAAGGAATAGTACGCTTCGCCGAATAGCTGGTCGCCACCGTGTACAGCGCGATGATCATTCCAACGCCGCCTAGGCCACCTTGTGGACCAGCAATAATCAACGCGACGCATTCAAAGATAAACACCAGAATAATGACCGTCATCGGTGCTTTTCGGCGATACAGCAGGGCTGCGCTCACAGCCAAGGTGCTTACCAGCAGTCCGGTGGAGTTGGCTCCCGGCATGGATGCAGTGATCAACACGCCCGGCAGGGTCAGTAACAGATACACCACTACTGCGCCGATGACCACCAAGCGTGGGTGGGTGCGCAGATAACGGCGCAACCGACCCATCCGCTTGGCGGTCAGTTCGTCAAAGGAAGCAACAGTTTCCTGAAGCGTCTGTTGGGTCATGATTCCAGTGTAGTTTTCTCTAACCTGTCAGCTTGTTACTTGATATCCCGTTTGGCTAGTAGAACTGCACCCAAGGCCAAAGGAATAACAATCCATCCGGCGACGCCGGCCAACTGTTGCCACAGCTCCAACTCTGTCGGAACGCTCAACGGCGTGGCCAAAGACAGTCCCAGCTGATACGGGAGGAAGGCTGAAACGTTACTTAACCAATCCGCAAGCATTCCAAGGAGCGACGTGATAATCGGCAGGACAAAAAACACGCCCGTCAGAACCGTGATGCCGCCGGCAGAGTTACGCAGAATCATCCCCAACGCAAGACCCATCAACGCAGTCATGATGACAGCCAAGGCGCCATACCAAAGCACGAACTGGAAGGATTCGCCTCCGAAGTCCAGGGTTAGGTTGTAATTTTCGGCGATTGGCTTAGCCGCAACAAAAGCAAGGAGGCTAGAGACCAGTTGCGTCACGCCGGTCAGCAATACGATGAGAACAATCTTGGCTGACATGACTCGCAGTCTTTGGGGGCTGGCCAAGAACGTGCTGACCGCTGAACCCGTGGTGAATTCACCACTGAATAACAGAACTCCTAATACGCCCAGAATCAACTGGCTGAAGACCAGTCCTGAACCAATGGTCTCGCTGGCAAAGCCAGGCTGGGTCATGGCACCCATGCCCTCCATCTGGCTGACATCGCCCATGCTCTGCAATAAGGAACCGATACCCCAGGTACCTCCCATGGCAATCACCACGTATAGTACGACAGCAATGCTCAGCAGAATTCCCGTGGATTTTAGGGAGAACATACGAATCGCTTCGCTGCGCAGAACTCCACCAAAAGTGACTTTGCCACGCCTTGGCGTTTGAATTTGAGTAGTCATGCTCTTCTACTTCCCATCGCTGTGCTTGGCAACAATATTTGAGTTGTATTCCACGGCATCTCGAGTCAATTCCATGTAGGCATCTTCCAAAGTTCGCTGTATCGGACGGAGCTCACTGAGGGCCACCCCTGTTTCCAAAGCGCGACGGCCAATAATTTCTGACTCCGGGCCGGTGACTTCCAAGGTCTGCGCGTCAATACGGCGAAGCTGGACTCCTTGAGCGCTCAAGGCATTCATGAGTACGTCAATATCTGCTGCCCGAACGATTGTCTGAGCAAGTCCGTTATCAATAAATTCACTAATCGGGGCATCAGCCATGATGCGTCCTCGACCAATGACGATGAGGTGGTCTGCTGTTTGTGCCATCTCGCTCATCAGGTGGGAGGAGATGAAGACGGTTTTACCTTCCGCTGCTTGCGCTCGGGCCAGGTTACGTACCCATGCCACGCCTTCAGGATCCAAACCGTTAACAGGTTCATCAAGAATCAGGACCTGCGGATCACCCAGCAGTGCAGTAGCGATACCTAGACGCTGGCCCATCCCGAGGGAGAATCCACCGACCTTTTTACGCTGTACCCCGCTCAAGCCGGTCAGTTCCAAAACTTCTTGGACTCTTGAATTGGGCAAGCCCGCGGTGGCTGCCATGGAACGTAAATGCGCCAAGGGAGTCAGTGACTTATGCACGGACTTCGCCTCCAGCAAGGTACCCACCTCGGTCAGGGGGTGCTGAGACTTCTTAAACTCGCGATTGTTTACCAGCACCTGTCCGCTGGTGGGAGCTGCCAACCCAACGATCATTCGCATGGTGGTGGACTTGCCGGCACCGTTGGGGCCGAGGAAGCCGGTCACCGCTCCGGGTTGCACCGTGAACGACGCGTGGTCGACCACGGTTTTATTACCGTATCTCTTCGTCAACTGCTGAGCCTGGATCATGTTTCCAGCTTAGGAAAAATGGGGTGCAAATGAACCGCCCCGAATGCTGATCTTCGACTCACTCAAAAGGGTGAGGGTACCGGGTGTGAGCACAGTGGGCATGCGCCTGATGGTGCATGCCCACTAAGGTACTGCGAGACCGTTAGAACCCAGAGTTGATCGCTACCAGAATTAATCCCGCTAGTCCCAGACCGAAGGGTAACGCCAAAAGGATCATGAGTTTAAGGTGATCACGGGCCATCGCTACACATTCACGAAGGAAGGCACTGGGCCGGTAATAGGCCGCCGTCTTCCCGCCGAAGGCCAGGGCATCCAGGCCCAACTGGCGTGAGGCTAGCCCCGCCCGCAGAGCATGATAATCGCTGGTGACCAGCCACAATTTTCCAGCGGGCTGCCGCTCGCGCACCAACGCGTCAGAGAACTTGAGGTTCTGGATGGTGTCCTTGGCCCGGTCTTCAATCAGGATCTGAGATTCGGTGATCCCTTTCTCGCGCAGGTATCGGGCCATACTCACCGCCTCGGGCTCCAGTTCATCGGGCCCCTGTCCCCCGGTAGGGACTATCAACAAGTTCGATTGAGCCTGCGAAGCGTTGAGTTCGAGTGCTTTATCCAATCGGCCCCGCAGCAAAGGGGTGACCTTGCCGTTGATGGTGCGTGCCCCAAGGATGACTGCTGCCACGGCCCGACTTTTCACCGGGAAAATCGCATGGACCCAGGCGTAGAGCAACATCATCACAAAGAGGCACGCGGTAAATACCGAAGCCATGAACAAGATAAATGCCAGGCAGTAACTCCACCAGGTACCGATGCCCACGAGTAACACCGCAAGTACCGGCAGAACAAACACCAGTACCCCGGCGGCCAAAGACATCAAATTAGAAAGCCGCACGCCTTCACGACGCCACATCAAAACACCGTTATAGATCAGTGCCCCGCCAAAGACCACCACAATCAGTGGGGTCATCACCACGATAAGAGTTATCAAGAAACCGAAACCGGGCACTAGGGCGCTCAACAGATCCACCACCGCGGAAATGCTGACTAATACTAGCGGGAGAAGTAGTGCAGCTAGTCCGAGTCGACGGGGGTCTTTGCGATACTGCCAGATGAAAAGCACCCAAAGTACAACAAGCAGGAGCCATCCGATGACTTGAACTAGGAGTTCTTGCATTGCTAGTTATTTCACCGATTTCCAGTTTTTGATGTTGTATTCACGTTTGAGCATGGACTGGGCTCCAAGGAAGCCTCCCATGCCATGCACCGATGGTCCCGGAGGGGCCGCCGAGGAGATGAGGTAGAGCCCCTTAGACAGCAAATACCAGGGATCTAGAGAAATTCGTGGGCGTTTGATGGTGCCCAGCAAATCCATGGTGCCACCAGAAAGGTCTCCCCCGATCAGGGCGGCGTTCTGCCGCTCCAAGTCTTGTGCGGTGACCACATGGGCTTCAAGGATGATCTCGCTAAAGCCCGGGGCGGCCTTGTTAATCATTGTTTGGATCTCTTGGCGCATGTCCTGGGAGGAATCCAAGGGAACATGGCAGTAGGCCCAAATGACGTGTTGCCCGGCCGGTGCTCGAGAGTCATCAAACAATGATGGCTGGGCGACGATCATAAAGGGGTTCGCTGCCCCGCGGCGGTTGGCAGTGCGCTCAGCTGCACCAACCTGTTTGGCGGTGCCGCCTAGGTGTACGGTGCCGGCGGTTGACAGGGCTTGATCCCGCCACGGCACCGGTTCGGAGAGCACAAAGTGAACCACACAGCTACCCGGCGAGCGCCGCGTAGTGGACATGGCGGAAGTTAGCTGGTGTGGCAGGTGGCCGGTGCTGAGTTTTGCGGCTTCTTCGGCGGAAGTATCAAAGAGGATGTTCTGCGCAGCCAATTCATCAATATGGTTCACCCGCACTCCGGTGTGGATCTGCGCGCCGTGGGCAGTGGCTTCAGCGGCCAGGGCATTACTGATGGCTTGTGAACCGCCGAGGGGAATGGGCCAGCCTTTGGCATGGGCGGTGGCGGCAAGGAAGAGTCCGGCGCCTGCATTGGCTGGTCCGCGTGATCCACCGGCCACATGGGCGGCACATCCCGAATACAGGGCGGCGGCGCGTTCGTATTTTTTGCTGAACACATCTTTGAGCCCCATGCCGCCCACCGTGGAGGCCGCAAAGGTAGCCAGAGCCAATGGGTGGCTAGGTACTTTCAGCAGGGTATTGAGCAGGGTGTCGCTGATCTGATCGATCTGGTGAACCAACGGTTGAACTAGTCGGCGATAGATCTGTCCATCCTCGCCACCCAATTCCTCTACGGTGCGCTCTAAATCCTTGTAAGCGTAGGCGGTACGCTCATCGAGCACATGGGCGAAAGATATCTCAGGGGTAATGAAATCAACCTTCTGGTGAACTCCCAACTCACGCATGGCCGGTGACTGCAGGGCCATTGGATGCACGGCACTGCCTAGGTCAAAGATCGCTTCGGAACCATTTAAGGATTGGGTTCTGGCCGCTCCCCCAATGCTGTCATTGGCTTCATAGACTTGTACGTTAAGCCCGGCCCTGGCGGCCACAGCGGCAGCTGCCAGACCATTGGGTCCTGCACCGATGACAGCAACGTCGATCATGATTTGTTTCCCGCCGTCTCATAGTGCTTTTTCGCCTTGGGTAACCATGGGCGCAGGGTGAACTTATCTTCTAGACCGGCAAATTCACCGGCTAGCGGATCTTCTTGGCCTACCGCACGGATTGGGTCTCGGCGCGGGTCGAGGATCGAGCGGGCCACCAGGTACATCAGGTAACCGAGCATGATCATATGGGCGAGTACCAAGACCACGTAGCCGACCATTGGGAAGGCCTTATGCGGGTCTTCTGCAGAAGTCGAGGCGAGGTAGTTCCAGAGGCCATAGAAGTGGGCGACCTCCACCAGCATCCAGATCACGAATTCTCGCCAGCGCGGTAGTGCCAGCACAAAGAGCGGGATCAGCCAGACAATAAACTGCGGCGAGTAGACCTTGTTGACCATCACGAAGGAAGCGATGATCAAAAAGGCCATCGAACCTAGGCGTGGGGTACATTTTGCAAGCAGGCCCAGCAGCACCACACCCACACAGCACAAGAAGAACAGGATGAGGCCGTAGCGCGAAATCTGTTGGGCATCAAAACTGATCATGCCCGGGTTCTTGGCGGCCACCGCATTCCAAGCGTGCCAAAAACTAGATAGTCCCGCACCACGTTCCGAAGAGAAGTTAAAGAAGTGCATGAAGGATTTGGGGAAAGCCAGGGCGTAAGGCAGATTGACCAGAACCCAGGTGCCGGCCGCAGTGCCGCCGGTGACCCAGAAGGTTTTTAGTCTTCCGGTGCGGATTGCCAGTACCAGGATCGCGCCGAGAATAAAGAAGGGGTAGATCTTCATCGCTGTGCCTAAACCGATGAGCACTCCGGCCAGCACCGTATGTTTACGGGCAAAGGCCAGCATTCCGGCGGCCAGCAGGGCGACCGCCCACATATCCCAGTTAATACTGCCGGCCAGAATGATGCCCGGGGCAATGGCCACCATGGCGGCATCCCAGGGGCGACGTCCGGTCATGCGCAAGGTGCACAGCACGGTGATCATCCACAGGATCGCCACCAGCACCAGGTTCATATCAAAGTAGATCAGTGAACGGCTCGTTGCCGACTGTGGCACCAGCGTGGCCACCGCGGAGGCGACGGAGCTCATCAGTACCGGGTATTCAAATTCGGCGGTGGCGCTAAAGGGCGCCCACGGGTTATCGGCAAAACCGCGGGCGCTAAAAAGCGGTACCCAGTCGCTGTAGCAGGCGTAGGTGTAAGGGTTGGTCCCACCCCAGCCCAGGACCCGGCACGGGTTCTTGGCCAGCAGCATGAGCAGTGCGCCCAGGGTGGTCATCAGGATGATGACTCGTTCCACGCTGAAAAATCCTGGGTCAACTCGTCCGGGATCGCTGCGTCGACCCAGCGGGCCTCCGATAACTGCGGTGAATCCCCGAAGGAAGCTATCGGCGCGTGAGGGAACAGTAATACGCAAAGGACCACGCTTGGGCGGTGACTGGTTTGGCTCCTGCATACACAACAGCCTAAATGTTTTCTGCACGGGCACCGGCGTGCACTACATCGTTTCGCGTTAACAAACGCTTCTAAGCTCCCTATTTAATGCACCAGCAAACCGAAAGAACCCGCTAAACCGCTAGCTGACCTCACTTTCAGCAAACAAGCAGGTGATTACACCGCGACTTCACCCCTCGTTTACCTAAATACTCCCGGCTAGTTAACTAAGGCCCATAGCGTCATATTCGTGAGCAAAACCAATCAGCCAGATGTCATGGCGATCATCCCCGCCCGGGGTGGATCTAAAGGCATACGGCTCAAGAACCTGCGTGAGATCGGCGGCAAGTCGCTGCTGGGACGCGCTATTGAAGCAGCAAAGGCCGCGAGTACAGTCAGCGACGTCGTGGTCAGCACCGATCATGAACAGATCAAAGCCGAAGCACTACGCTACGGCGCTCGTGTGGTGGACCGACCGGCAGATATCGCCGGGGATACGGCCAGCAGCGAGTCGGTTCTGCAGCATGTCCTGACCAACACCGAGTCAAAGCCGGCGGTGACACTGTTCATCCAGTGCACCAGCCCGATCATTGACCCGGCCGACCTGGATGCAGCCATCACCACGGTCACCTCCGGGGTAGCAGAAGTCAGCTTCGCAGCGGTTGCCGACCACGGCTTCCACTGGGCAATCGACGAGAACGGCGAGGCCATCGCGGTGGGACACGAGAAGTCGCACCGTCCGCGCCGGCAGGACCGTGAACCGCGTTTCCGTGAAACCGGGGCGTTCTATGCAATGAACACCGAAGGCTTCCTTGAAGCTGGTCACCGTTTCTTCGGACGCGTTCAGGTCCACGAAGTGCCCGGTGAGCACGGCATCGACATTGATACCGAAGCGGATCTGATGTTGGCGGAGCTAACCATCAACGATGAACCGGCAGCGATCAACGTGGATGCGATCATCACCGACTTTGATGGCGTGCACACCCCAGACACCGCCTATGTGGACGAACACGGCACCGAAACCGTGCGTGTGTCCCGTTCAGATGGCATGGGAGTGGCTCGACTTCGGGCCGCCGGAGTGAAGTTCCTGATCCTCTCCAAGGAAGCTAACCCGGTGGTTGCCGCTCGGGCCGCAAAACTCAAGGTTGAAGTAGCCCACGGCATCGATAATAAGGCCGAATATTTGGCCCAGTGGTTGGCCGATGAGTCGATCAACCCGGCGCGTGTGGCCTACGTCGGCAACGACGTGAATGACCTCGGCGCCATGGGCCTTGTTGGCTGGCCCATTTCCGTGGCCGACGCTAACGAACAAGTACACCGTGCTGCACGCCACCGCCTGTCCCGCAAGGGCGGATACGGGGCGGTGCGAGAACTGGCCGAACTGGTCCTCGCAGCACGCTAACCCACATTTTTCACAAGTTTCACCCAATGAAAGGCAAATCAATGACCTCCGTGAACACCGAAATCAAGCCAGTTGCTATCGGCGAATCCCTGCTTGGCGCTGGCCAGCAGGTCTACGTCATCGGCGAAATCGGCATCAACCACAATGGTGATATCGAAATCGCCAAGCAGCTGATCGACGTTTCGGCTGAGGCCGGCGCTAACGCGGTGAAGTTCCAGAAGCGCACCCCAGAAATCTCCACCCCAACCGACATGCGCGACAAGATCCGCTCCACCCCATGGGGCGACATGACCTACCTGGACTACCGCTACCGCGTTGAGTTCGATCAGGCTCAGTACAAGGAGCTCATCTCCTACGCAGCATCCAAGGGCCTGCACGCCTTCGCTTCCCCATGGGATGTTCCTTCGGTGGAATTCATGGAAGAGCAGGGTGCAGTAACCCACAAGGTTGCTTCCGCATCGGTGACTGACATTGAGCTGCTCAAGGCACTGGCAGAAACCGGCAAGCCAATCATCCTGTCCACCGGCATGTCCACCATCGAGCAGATCGACAAGGCTGTTGAGACCCTGGGCACCAGCAAGCTGGTCATGATGCACGCAACTTCCACCTACCCATTGCCTCCAGAAGAAGCTAACCTGCGCATGATCGAAACCCTGCGCGACCGCTACCAGGTTCCAGTAGGTTACTCGGGCCACGAGCGTGGCCTGCAGATCTCGCTGGCTGCTGTGGCACTGGGCGCTGTGACCGTAGAGCGTCACATCACCCTAGACCGCACCATGTGGGGTTCGGATCAGGCTTCCTCGCTGGAGCCAAAGGGCTTCGAGTCGCTGATCCGCGACATCCGCATCCTCGAGCAGGCCATGGGTGACGGCGTCAAGAAGGTCTTCCCAGGCGAATTGGCTCCACTGAGCCGCCTGCGTCGCGTCGACGCCTAGTCACCACACAGCGTGTTATCTCGGCGGCCGAACCTGTTCTAGGTCCGGCCGCCGAGTTCCATGAGTCATCTCGAAGCAGTATCGCACCAAGTAAAGGAAGCCAGTCCCGCCATGACGAGCCTGATCCCTGGCCGCATATCCGTGGTCATCCCGGCCTACAACCAGGAAGCGTACATCTGTGATGCGCTGGCTTCCCTCGAGAGGCAAAAGCTGGGCAACTGGGAGATGGAAGTGCTCGTGGTGGATGATGCATCCACCGATGCCACCGCCTCATTGATCGAGTCCTACCTCGATCGGGTCCCTGGGCTGAAACTGATCAAGCTCGAGCAGAATGTGGGTGTCTCAGCCGCTAGGAACATTGCTCTAAAGCAGGTCACCGGCGAGTTCTACACCTTCTTGGACCCTGACGACTGGTACGGGCCACAACACCTGGCCACCCTAGCCGATACCTTGAGCAAACTGCACGTGGACTTTGTGCGTTGCGACCATGTGCGGGTCACCGGCACCAATCGGGTGATCTACCGTGCTCCACAGGCTTTGCGTGGCATTGTGCTGAACCCCGCCGATGACATTGAACCTATTGATTCACCGTCCATGGTGGATTACCCCTACTCGTGGGCCGGCATGTACCGCACCGAGCTAATGAAATCCATTGACTGCTTCTACTTTGATGAGCAACTGCTCTCGGCTGAAGACCGCCCATGGATCTGGAAGCTGCACTTAGATACTTCGCGGTACGCGGTCATTTCATCCCCAAGTATTTTTTACCGTCGCGGCCTGCCCAATTCGCTCAGCCAGGTCTTTGACGAACGCCAGCTCGGATTCCTCGAGGCCTACACCCAGGTTTTGGCCACCGTGCGTGAACACCCGAACTCCGCGCGCCACCTGCCCAAGGCCCTACGCCAATTCTTTGCCATCGTGTGCCACCATGAAAAGCGTTCAAAGAACTACCCGCCACAAGTGCGCCTGACCATCAAGAAACAGTTGCGTGAGATTTTCAGTGATATCGATGTTGCCGTGGCACATCAGGTAGTTTTGGAGATGGATGTTGCCCGTCGACGCCACATCCTTTCCTACCTCCAGCCAGGGCAGATCGGGGTCGCCAAGTGATCGCACTGATTGAAGCCAGCAGCTACTTTCAGCTAGCTTCTCTGGCCGCGATGGCCGATGCAGGACTGCTCCCCGAAGCAGATGAACACATCCTGGTGTTGGCCAATGGGTCTCAGGTTCCCGAGCTGACCACGCCACTGAACGAAGCCCCAGGTTTTGAACAGTTGGCCGCCCGTTTTGACCGTGTGGTGGACTTTGCTGCTTTAACCGCGCCACGTCGTCCCGCGCAGTTCAACCCGCGCGAAGATGAACTGCACATTTTTGAGTCCTTGCTGCGTCAAGCATGGAATCTGGGTAGCGGTCCGCTCACCCTGGTCCTGGAATCTATTCAGGTTAACCCGGCTCGTGCGTTGGCACGCATCTTTTTTGATGCCCAACTGTGGGTGCACTCCGATGGGCTGATGTCCTATGGTCCAACCCGTAACAAGCTTCCACTGTCGATCAGTCAGCGGTTGATGGGTACCGTCCACGTTGATCTAGTCCCGGGCTTGGAACCACACCTGCTGGCCGAATTCGAACCGGTCCGTAAGGTGATGTACGCCGACCAGCTGGCCAAGATCTTCAATGAGCTTGCCCAAGACGCTCATTTTGAGCAGCCGGGTTCAAATGCGCTGATCCTCGGACAGTACTTGGGATCCTTGGGTCTGATGGATGCGGATGAAGAGTTTGAGCTGCATGTACAAATGCTGCAGGAAGCCCTGAACCGCAATATTGATACGGTGCTGTTCAAGGCTCATCCTTCGGCCAGTGCCACCTCGGCGGCACGTCTGGCCGGTGTAGCGCAGGAGATGGGACTACGTTTCCAATTGCTGGCTACCGATCACCTTGCAGAAACCGTGATCGCTTCGGCCCGCCCAGAAGTCGTGATCTCGTGCTTCTCTACCGGTCTGGCCACCGCCAAATACATTCTAAATACCGATGTCCACGCGGTGGGCACCGGAATGATGTTGCAGGCACTGGCACCTTACGAGAATTCCAACCGTATTCCGCTGTCCATCATTCACGCGTTGTTTGTTCAAGATGTGCCAGCACCCGCGCACAGTGATGGTGAGGATCAGCTCTCGCAACTCTTGCTCACCGTGGCTTACTGTATGCAGGCGGCGCAGTTGCCTCAGTTGCGTGAACCGGCCATCGAGTTCCTCAACACTCACTACGCTGAATTCTCCGCGCACTTCAAGCGCCGGCGCATTACCAAACTGGACCTACCGCCACGCTGGGTGCACCTTGCTTCGCGCAGCAGTTTGCCTTCAAAGGTGCGTGGAGCCTCACGCCGGGTATTGCGAAAAGGCTCCAAGCAACTGGAGAGCTTGTCCAAATCCTTGAGCCGACTGGCAAAATGACCCTCACCATGATGAAACTGACCCAGCACGACACTCATGAGGTTCCGCGTCCACGATTCGGGACGGCTCATGTGTGGGTCGAATCCCCACTGCAATTGCTCTCCGCTGTGGAAACCCACGCTGCGGGCCTTCTTGGCACGGATATCCGGATCATCCCTCGCTTGGGGATGCCTTTGGAAGCGACAACTCAGGCATTGCTGAAGCATGCTCCGGCAGGGGTACGCTTCGAGAAGGCAGCTCGTAAACCACCACAGCCTAAGAGCTCCTCGGATAGGTATGTCACCGGGGATGCGTTTTCAGGCAAGGTTCAGCGCAGTTTGCTCGCTGGCGTGAAGGCCAAGGAAATCATCATCATCGATGACGGGCTCGCTACCTTGGCACTGATCAAGCAGCTGATCAGCGAGACCCCAACACCCTTGGTTCGTGCGCGTGCCAAAAATTCGGCCGCGCGCATCGCTATGGGGCTAGCTACCTGGCATCGACTGCGTCAGTTGGCTCGAGAGGGCCGGTTGCTAATTGTTTCTGCACTCTTTATTGATGCTCAAACACGTGCAAGGATGACTGAGCTTGGGATTAAGTTCGCTCAACATAAGTTTGAGTGGCTCTCGACTCAGCCGGTGGCTGAGAGCTTTACCGAACCGACCCTGCTCATCGGTTCAGCCATGGTTGCTGACCAGTTGATTCACGAAGAACCTTATCTGCAGTGGATCGAGGAGATTTCTGCCGATGGTCCGGTGGCCTATTTCCCGCACCGTCGTGAAACTCCTGAGCTGCTCGAAAAGATCTCGAAGATTGACCAGGTTGTGCTCAAGGAACACACGGTCCCCATTGAAATGCGGTTGCGTGTGCTGCGTCCTGGTCAGGAAATCCGCGCATTGCCCTCTACGGTTATCCCATCTCTACGCCTGCTATTGGGGCCAGATTCTAGGTATCTCTATCCTCAGGCGGTCCCCGACCACTGGTGGACTGAGAGCACCGATCTCGAGTTGCGTGAACACCTGTCTAGTTCGTTGAAGGTGTGAAGCCACGAATGAAACCCTCAGTACTTGCCATCGCCGATTCAGATTCGTATCTGAAGCTGGCGACCAGTTTTTTGCATCGACTCGGTCCAGAATGGGACCGGAGGGTGTTTTTGGCGCGCACTCCGGTGATGCCCACCGAGGCCCAAATTGCTGCAGCCTTTGAAGGTACCGATCTGGATCCACAAATGTTGGAGGTCGTAAACCTTTCCCAACTAGATGCAGACTCGGTCCATGAGGATATTCTCTTCGCTTCGGCCACCGGTCCAGTAGTCGCGGAGATATATTCACGGATCCTGCGTTCCGAGCCCGTTGACGCCCGGCGCACCGCCCTAATTTCTGCACTGCCAGGTGTTGCTTACCCAGCCACGCAGAAGGGTTGGAACTATCGTCGTGCCGGCGACGCGTTCATCTGCCATTCGCATGCCGAAGCCCGCGATTTTTCGTTTATGACCGAGTCTCACTCTGGGCATCAACCGACGATTATGGTCAGCAAGTTGCCGTTTTTGCATTGTGCCGGCTTCCCACCAGAACCAGATCAGAAGATCACCCGTTTGGTTTTCGCGCCCCAAGCCAAGGTGCCTGAGACCCTCGCAGAGCGCGAATCAATCCTGCTCGCGCTCGAGCAGGCCAGCAAGATGAATCCTGGTGTGGAAGTTGTGATCAAGCTTCGCGCTAAGGCTGGCGAACCTCAGACACACCTCGAGGCCTATCCTTATGACAGCCTCTTCGCAGATCTGCAGGCGCGTCAAAAGATCAGTTGCGAATCACGGATTCGTTTTGATACCGGATCCATGAGTGAAGCCCTGGTCGCTGGCAGCGCGCTGGTGACGGTTTCCTCAACGGCTGCGTTGGAATCCATCGATCGAGGCCTACCCACGATGGTGCTTTCGGATTTCGGCGTGAACCGACAAATGATCAATACCGTGTTTGTTGCTTCCGGAATCATCGGAAACTTGGAGGACGTCGTGTCCCTGAATTTTGGTGTCCCGAGCAAGGCGTGGCTACGGGAGAACTACTTCCATCGCATGGATCGCAGTTTCTCTCAATCCTTGGAGATCCTTGCCCAACGTGCCAATGCCGGTAAATTGCGTACAGATCCAGAAATTCTGACCTTCATCCGGCGCCAACCGTTGCGCCATCGGCTGCGTACCGCATTGCCAACTCCTTTGGTTAAGGCGCTATTAAGAATGCGTCATGGCTACCGGCAATCACGTGGGCAGGGTACAAAAGTGCGTCATGACTAAAAGTAGTTTTGCAAATGACATCAGGTTCTAGTCTGAATACGCAGTAGTTGTCATTAGCATCTTATGTTTTGCACTTGTACTGAATCAAAGATCAATCCATAGGATCGGTGCTCACGTTATTTTGTGAACACTCCTAACGATCAGCCAAATGACTGAAAACCAAGTTGAATGGGAATGTTCCACGGTCTTAAGGACTTAAGATCAATGGGAGTCTATTTAGATGGCCTGCCTTTGGCATGCCAGGATTCCCAAGGATTTATACATTTCAATAAGGAGCTCATGTGTCGGCTAACCCGATCCGCGTTGCCATCGTTGGCGTAGGTAACTGCGCCACATCCCTTATCCAGGGTGTCGAGTACTACCGAAATGCGGATGTGGAGTCCACCGTTCCTGGACTCATGCACGTTCAGTTCGGTCAGTACCACGTAGGTGACGTACAGTTTGTAGCCGCCTTCGACGTTGATGCCAAGAAGGTCGGACTTGATCTGTCCGAAGCTATCCTGGCCAGCGAAAACAACACCATTAAAATCGCGGACGTTCCAACCACTGGCGTGACTGTGCAGCGTGGCCACACCCTAGATGGGCTTGGAAAGTACTACCGCGAAACCATCGAAGAATCTGATGCCGAACCTGTAGACATTGTTCAGTCGCTCAAGGACAACAAGGTTGATGTCCTCGTGTGCTACTTGCCAGTTGGTTCTGAACAAGCAGCTAAGTACTACGCACAGTGCGCCATCGACGCCGGCGTCGCTTTTGTGAACGCACTGCCAGTCTTCATCGCAGGCACCCCAGAGTGGGCCCAGAAGTTCACCGACGCTGGTGTTCCAATTGTTGGCGATGACATCAAATCTCAGATCGGTGCGACCATCACCCACCGTGTGATGGCCAAGTTGTTCGAAGACCGCGGCGTAGTTCTTGATCGCACCTACCAGCTGAATGTAGGTGGCAACATGGACTTCAAGAACATGCTCGAGCGTGATCGTTTGGAGTCAAAGAAGATTTCCAAGACTCAGGCAGTCACCTCAAACACCTCGGCTGAGCTGGGTGCTGATGATGTTCACATCGGTCCAAGTGATTATGTTGCGTGGCTTGATGACCGCAAGTGGGCATTTGTTCGCCTAGAAGGCCGTAACTTCGGTGATGCTCCGGTGAACTTGGAATACAAGTTGGAAGTTTGGGACTCACCAAACTCTGCTGGTGTCATCATCGACGCTGTTCGTGCAGCCAAGATTGCTCTGGATCGTGGCATTGGTGGCCCGATCCTGTCGGCTTCGAGCTACTTCATGAAGTCGCCACCTGAGCAGTACGACGACGAAACCGCACGCGCCAAGGTAGAAGCCTTTATTCGTGGCGAGGTCGAGCGTTAAGCTTTTCGTTCAAGCTGAAAAGCATTCAATGGGTCAGGACTTGTTGTTCTGGCCCATTGTTGTATCTATAGATACCCATAGACGCGGAGAAGCCCGCCGGCTTGCAGGCCGGCGGGCCTCTGAGCACTAATTTGCGAGTTCATAGTGGGTACCTCTTATTCGATTGGCGGACAACGGTAATGGCGTTGTGCGCAATTATCGAATACGTAAGTACATTTCTACAGGCACGTGATTCTTCAGTTCGTGCTCTCGCATTCGGCGATGGAATTCCGTGCTGTCAAAGTTTTTCAGCTTGCTGCTCTCTTGACGCTTTTTCATTTGCTGTCCCTCCCTTCATTCACTGTTGAAGGAGAGGGAAGATCTTGGCGCGTAGTTGAAACAGCGCGAGCTTTCAGGCTTTCTGGACCAGCGAAGATCAGTTCCGCGGTGCGAACGGCCCGTTGAGCGGACGAGGAGTACAGGGTGCTAGACATGAAAAAAGTTCCTAAGGTGAGAGTCGATTACTGACCTGCAACCTCAGGAACTTGGGTGGGGATTCACCGTAGTCTAGGAATCCACTGTTCCGGAGGTTGGAGAGACGAAGCCGAAATTGCCGGTCGGCACAAAGCCGCCCTGACGTCGCCATGCGCGATGAGTAGAAATATCCAGGATGATATTCATCGTTTCTCCACCTCCTAAAATCTATTCGTAGCCAGTCGTGAGCAACCACGAGGCTTAGTTGATAAGTTTTATCGATCCGCAAATCTCATTGAGACTTCCCAATCACAATATTTAGCTTACATGGATTCGATTCGCAACGCCACTAGTTAAGTCAAAAAGTTTAAGATCTTTTTTGAGACGCAAAAATGCCTGGCGCCACTACGGCTCCAGGCATCTTCACTCAACTCTTCTCATGTCAGGCGTTACTCTCCGGTAACAGCCTCTTGAGCTTCGGGTTGCTCTTCCCACCATGAGCGAAGTCGCTCTGTCGCTACTTCTTCGCCCAGCGGCCCCTCGTCCAAACGAAGCTCCAGCAAGTAGTTGTACGCCCGGCCAACCACAGGTCCGGGTTTGATTGCCAGCAGGGCCATGATTTGCTGACCATCCAAATCTGGACGGATGGCCTTGAGTTCTTCCTGCTCTGCAATCTGTGCGATGCGCGCCTCGAGATCGTCGTAAGCAAAGGCCAACCGGTCGGACTTCTTACGATTACGGGTGGTGACATCCGAACGGGTCAAGCGATGAAGATGCTCGAGAAGGTCACCTGCGTCAGTGACGTATCGACGGACTGCTGAATCAGTCCATCCAGCGTCCCCATAGCCGTAAAAACGCATGTGCAATTCAACGAGTCGAGCAACGGCCTTGGTGGTTTCCTTATCAAAGCGCAAGGTTCGCATGCGTGCCTTGACCAATTTGGAACCAACCACGTCGTGGTGGCGGAAAGACACCGCACCGTTTGGTTCAAATTTACGCGTGGCAGGCTTCCCAATGTCGTGCATCAACGCTGCAAAGCGCAACACAAAGTTCGGACCTGGAACCGGCCCGTCCTGATCGGTTTCCAAGGCAATAGCCTGCTCGAGCACGGTGAGCGAATGCTGATAAACATCCTTATGACGATGGTGCTCGTCAATCTCCAGCCGCAGCGCAGAAACTTCGGGAAGCACTTTATCGGCCAACCCAGTTTCAACAAGCAAGTTAATGCCAGAACGTGGATCTGCCCCGTTGATCAGCTTGACCAGTTCATCGCGCACGCGCTCGGCGGAAATGATATCGATGCGATCGGTCATTTCGCTCATGGCCTGACGTACCTCGGCACTGACTTCAATTTTCAGTTGCGAAGCAAAACGAGCAGCACGCATCATGCGTAGCGGGTCATCCGAGAAGGAAACATCGGGAGCACCTGGGGTGCGAATCGACTGATCCTTCAAAGAGGAGACGCCATCAAACGGGTCAACCAGTTCAAGCTGAGGCAAGCGAAGGGCCATGGAGTTCATGGTGAAGTCACGCCGGAAGAGATCATCGTGCAAGTTATCACCAAAAGCCACGATCGGCTTACGGGATTGACTGTCATAGGCGTCAGCACGATAAGTCGTGACTTCTAGGGTGTGTTCGCCCTTTTTCAGTGCGATGGTTCCAAACTCGCGTCCCACATCCCAGATGTTGTCGGCCCAACCAGAGATCACCTTGATAGTTTCGTCGGGGCGCGCACTCGTGGTGAAGTCAAGGTCTGGAGAAACTCGACCCAGGTACAAATCTCGAACCGGTCCACCCACCAGGGACAGCTCATGGCCTGCCGCGACAAAGCGGTCGGCCAAGTCGAAAATGACCGAGGGCAGGATTTGACGCAACGCGTCAGGTGAGGGAAGTGCATGCATAGTTACTTAAGCGTGCCAGAAATCTGGGCGAAATGCTTGAAAAAGCACCGAGTTTGCTTGCGAGATAACTTACTTGTCCACGTCGATAAGGCGAACCTGGCCACTTTCTCGATAGAGTGGATCCATGAACCGACCGATCCCGTCTGCCCCAAAGCGCACTCCATTGACTGCGTCAATGGCTCGCGCGCAGGCAACTGGCGGTCACACAAGCTTGCCAACAGTGGAAGAAGTCTCGTCCGGTGGCATCGTCATTGACTTTAATGATCCACAACTTCCCGTGGCGATTATTGCTCGGTATAACCGTGGAGGCCGTCTGGAATGGTGCCTGCCCAAGGGACATCCTGAAGGTGTGGAATCCAACGAGGAAGCGGCTATCCGTGAAATCGAGGAAGAAACTGGCATCGCCGGACGGATCCTGGCACCACTGGGTTCGGTCGATTATTGGTTCACCGTGACAAACTACCGTGTGCACAAAACCGTGCACCATTTCCTGTTGGAAGCTACCGGCGGGCATCTGACGATCGAGAACGATCCCGATCATGAAGCCGTCGATGTTGCCTGGGTTCCGCTAGGTTCACTTGGCAAACGTCTGTCCTTCCCTAATGAGCGCCGGATCGCTGATCTGGCACGCGAGGTTCTAACAAAGCATGACTCAGGTTCCTAATCCATCCGTCGGCTCCGATCAGCAACCAATGACCGGGGCCATGGACTTAGTCGCCGAACCTCCAGCGGAGCTACATCATCAGCAAGGTAGGTCGCGCTCGAAGATCTATGCCCTGATGGCCTCGGGCACCATGGTGTCCCGCTTGCTTGGTTTTGCTCGCACGGCATTGCTGGCAATGGCCATCGGTTCGGTGACCTCGGTTGCCGATATCTTCGAAAAAGCCAACGTCATCCCCACGATCATCTACATGTTGCTGGCCGGCGGCGTGTTCAACGTCGTGCTGATCCCACAGCTGATCAAGGCGTCCAAGGCCAGAGACCGCGGAGCTGCCTACACCTCCAAACTGATTACGCTCACCGTGGTGGTGATGGGTATTTTGACCCTGATCCTCACGCTGAGTGCTAGGCCGCTGATCATCGCCCTGACCAACAACTGGTCAGAGCCTATGATCGTGCTGGGCACGGCCTTCGCCTACTGGTCACTGCCGCAGATCTTCTTCTACGGGCTCTATGCGGTACTCGGGCAGGTACTGAACGCCAACGGCCGATTTGCCGCTTTCATGTGGGCACCGGCGATTAACAACATCATCCAGCTTCTGGTGATTGGTGCGTTCATCCTGACCTTCGGTTCCTATACCTCGGGTGATCCAATGGAGAACTGGAGCACCCTGAAAACCATCTGGCTCGCTGGCGGGGCCACCTTGGGCATCGTCATGCAGGCGCTGGTCCTGTTCTGGCCGTTGAAAAAGAGCGGACTGAAACTCAGCTTCGATTTTGGATGGCGAGGCATGGGCCTGCGCCACGTGGGCAAGCTTGCGATCTGGACCTTGGCTGCCATGGTCATCGGCAACCTTTCTTCGTTGTTGTACTCCAAGATCGTCTCCGGTGCGACCGCAGCACGTGCCCAGATGCCAGCCGATCAGGCCGCCTCGGTGGCCGGCGAATATGCCCTGAACACCTCCCAGCTGATCACCGTCCTGCCACACTCACTGTTCGCACTGACCGTGGCCACGGTGCTCTTTAACGACTTTGCTCGTGCCTTTGCCGAGAAGCGTGCCGGTGATGTCGGCCAACTGCTCAATCGCGGAATGCGTTCCACCGCAATCCCCATCGTTTTCTGCACCATCGTCTTCATCGTGCTTGCGGGCCCCTTGGGCAGACTCTTCGCCGGTTCCTCGCAGAATGCTGCTCAAGCAGCCGGTGCATTGGGTCAGTTGTTAGTCCTCACCGCGTTGGGGTTGCCGTTTAAGTCGCTACAGTTCTTCATGCTGCGCGTGTTTTACGCCGAAGAAGACACGCGTACCCCGATGCTGATCCAGAGTGCCACCGCAGCCCTTGGCCTGATTCTGGCCTTCTCCGCTGCCGCGCTAGTTGATCCTTTGCATATTGCCGCAGCCATCGCGTTCATTTACGGGCTGACCAATATTCTTTCCTGCATCGGCACGCACTACCTGGTCAAACGCCGCTACGGCAATTATGGTGTCACCTCGGTTATCGATACCTACGTCCGTGTGGGCTGGATGGCGACCATCTCCGGGGCAGCCGGCTGCCTAGTGCTATGGCTATTGGGTGGATTCAGCTTTGGATTCGCCTATAGCTCGTTGTTCAACGCGATTATTTCGATCATTCTCGTCGCCGGAACCATGGGCGTGATTTACCTCGGGTTACTGCACAAAACTAAGGTGCCGGAGCTTGCTGGCTTCCTCGGTCCGTTCCTTCGTCGTATCCCAGGAATCAAGCGTTGAAAATCCTCTAAAACTTGCTAGTGATTATGGGCAAATTGGCACGATTTAGACCCCGCTGACAGGTAACATGACAGGTGGTGGTCTCTGGACTGCTACCGAAGAACAATCAACCCTTGGAGATGCACGTGTCGCAGCCAATCGATGTCGGCTCTGTCCTCAGCGGCCGTTACCAGGTCACCGAGACTGTCCTTTCATCAGCTGAAGGTGATTTGGTACTCGGCGGCATTGACCAGGTTCTCAATCGATCCGTGAGCATCATGGTGGCCTCCAGCGAGAATTCCTCGCAGCTTGCCGCCAGCGCCCGGGAAATCGCCATGGGTGAGCGTGCCTCCAACGTTCAGGTTCTCGACCTTGGCATCACCGACGCCAACCAGACTTACCTAGTCGCCAATGTGGCTCGTTCCTCGGACCTGTTGGATCTCGTACTCGAATCCGACGAGGCACCCTATGTGGAGCCTTTCTTCACCGACACCCTCGGCACCGAAATCTTCGGCGAATCTCGCCAGGCCGTGCCAGAAACCTATGACGACGACAGCCAGTACTACGACCAGCTGCAGTACGAAGACGAGGAACCAGAGCATCAGCGCAAGCTCGGCACCGCCTTCTCCAGTGGCCTCGCAGGTCTGAAGAACCGCTTCGGCAAGAAGAACCAAGAGCAGTCTGAAGAGCAGCAGTTCGATCAGACTGCTCCCAACGAGCAGATTGCTGCCACCACCGCCAACCCTGTAGCGCCCGCTGAACAGCCCGCTACCGAGGGTCAGCCCAAGGTGACCCGTTTGGACGATGACAAAGACGACGAGCCAAACGTCACCGCCACCGCGGCTCTGGCTGCGGCCGCTCAGTCCAAGGGCAACACCCCAGCAGATTCCAAGTCGCAGCAGGCCAAGGCCGAGTCGACAGAAAAGAAGCCAGAAGCTGAGCAGAAGCCGGCTGAACAGAAGCCTGCTGAACAGAAGCCTGCTAAGGACGAGGCTAAGCCAGCCAAGAAGAAGGGGGCGGCTGCCGCGACCGGCGCAGCCACTGGTGCCGCTGCAGCTGCCGATACCGCCGGGGCTGCCAAGGCATCAACCTTCCCTGCAGCAGCGAAGAACGTGCCCGCGCAGAGCGCCGCAGCTCCTGTAGCCAAGGAAGAAGAGGAAGAGAGCAGCTCGAAGGGTACCCGCCTGCTTGTTGGCGCGGTGCTACTGATCGTCTTGGTTCTCGCCGTAGTCTTCGCGTTCAACTTCCTCGGTGGAGATAAGAACACCACTGCCAACGGTCCAAGCGAAAAGACGGAGGCATCGCAGCCTGCAGAAACTGAAAAGGCTAAGGAATCTACCGAGCCTTCCCTCGCTGCACCTAAGATCGCCGACATCTCGCGCTTGGTTCCAGGCAATCAGCAGCTGAATGCTGAAACCGATGGCACCTTGTCGAAGATGATCGACGGCAACGCTTCCAGCGTCTACAACACCTACACGTACACCACCAGCAACTTCGGTGGCTTCGCCTCGAATATGGTCTTCATCCTCGAGCTCGAAGATAAGTCAGATATCTCCGAGGTGAACCTCGAGGGCCTCAACGCTACCGGCGGTGACTACGAAATTTTAGTCGGCGACTCCGATGACCTAGGCGATGCCAAGTCCGTGGCCAAGGGTTCATTCTCCGGCCCATCAATCTCCGTGACGGTCAAGGATGGCGATAAGGATTCCATGGAGGGTTCCTACGTCTTCCTCAACGTCACCGACCTGCCTCGTAAGGCTTCGGGCGGTAACGAATCACGCCCATTCGGTCTGCAAATCGGTGAGTTCTCCGCTAAGTAATAGAAGCGGAATTTTTTAGCAAAGACATACGTTGAGGTGGATAGTGAGGTTAAGCCTCGCTATCCACCTCGCATTATTAGGACGAAAGGGTTCTACCCCGTGACTTCAGCACAGAACGACGAAATCCGCGACGTAATCATCGTCGGCTCCGGCCCGTCGGGTTATACCGCTGCGATTTACACCGCGCGTGCGAACCTGAAACCACTGGTCATCGCCGGTTCAGTAACCGCTGGCGGCGAACTGATGAACACCACGGACGTGGAGAACTTCCCAGGCTTCCCAGAGGGAATCATGGGCCCAGACCTGATGGACAACATGCAGAAGCAGGCTGAGCGTTTTGGCGCCGAAATCCTCTTCGATGATGTCACTGCGATGGATCTCACAGGCGATATCAAGACCCTCTCACTGGCCGACGGCACCACCTTCCGTACCCGTAGCGTCATCGTTTCCACCGGCTCCGCATACCGCGAGCTGGGTCTGGAAGATGAGAAGCGCCTGTCCGGCCACGGCGTCTCCTGGTGTGCAACCTGCGATGGTTTCTTCTTCCGCGAACAGAACATTGCCGTCATCGGTGGTGGCGACTCCGCAATGGAAGAAGCACTGTTCCTGACCAAGTTTGCTTCCAAGGTCACCGTCGTACACCGCCGCAACGAACTGCGCGCATCGAAGATCATGGCTGACCGCGCTTTGGCTCACGAGAAGATTGACTTCGTGTGGGATTCCGAGGTGGTTGGCATCAACGGTGACGACAAGGTCCAGGGTCTGGTTGTTAAGAACCGTACCAGCGGTGAAGAGAGCACCCTTGATGTCACTGGTATCTTCGTTGCCATTGGCAATGATCCACGCGTTGATCTCGTCAAGGATCAGCTCGAACTAACTTCCGAGGGCACCATTGCCGTCGAAGGACGTACCTCGAAGACTTCGCTGCCAGGCGTATTTGCTGCTGGCGATGTCATCGATTCCACTTACCGTCAGGCAATTACTGCAGCTGCTTCCGGCTGCGCTGCTGCACAGGATGTGGAGCACTACCTGGCTAACGTCAACGAATCCGTAGCTACCGCCTAATTAGTTTTTCAGAAAGGGGTTGTCTCTCATGAGCAACGCAAAAGCAGTAACTGAAGCAACCTTCCAGAGCGAAGTTCTGGAAGCCGAAAAGCCAGTCATCGTCGATTTCTGGGCAGAATGGTGCGGCCCTTGCCGCCAGCTCGGTCCAGTTCTGGATCAGATCGCTGAAGAGCACGCTGCCAAGGTAGACGTCGTCAAGGTTAACGTTGACGAGAACCAGGGCATTGCTGCTAAGTACGGTATCACCAGCATCCCTGCTGTTTATGTCTTCAAGGGTGGCGAGCACGTTGCTACCTCGATCGGTGCTAAGCCTAAGGCTGTCATCGAG
This sequence comes from Glutamicibacter sp. B1, assembly GCF_039602135.1. Lineage (NCBI taxonomy): Bacteria > Bacillati > Actinomycetota > Actinomycetes > Micrococcales > Micrococcaceae > Glutamicibacter > Glutamicibacter ectropisis. The sequence continues at coordinate 3,591,818 of NZ_CP125942.1, forward strand.
AAGGACTTCGCAGAATACCTGTAAGTCTTAAAACAGTTTTGAGAGAGGGACTAGCTTCGGCTGGTCCCTTTTTCTGTGTCGGTAGGTACTAATCGACCCTAGCTGGGGTCAAGGCATCTGTAACGGTGCGTTTGAAGCGTTACTGAAAAAGAAGTCATGCATAGAAAACTGTTTCGTTTGTTTTTGAAGTAAAAAGAATTTTTACGACTCCGAATCGTTGAAACGTCAGGACAATCGACGAATTCAATGCGTCTTAAGCTGCCAGACATCATGAATCTCATTCGAAGATCAAATATGTTGTTCGCTCTGTATCAAGGATCCTCCTAACGCTCTGAAACAGAATGTACATCGGTGTTCGGTTGTTTCTACGGCGAGGACCTAAGAAGCACCACTCGCGTTGAGAAGCCGGAACTGCTCTTCGTTTTCTCTGAACCGACAGTGCTCATGGACCCTCGAAACAAACTCAGCATCTTCGGTTGCAGACGAAAATCTATAAGTAGAACCCCTCGGCTCCACCTACATTTCGTTGACGATGAGATCTGCAGCTGATGAGACCGATCCATCGAGAAACATGAAAGAGAATTACCTATCTAGGCCAGAGCCTAGGGCCGGCATCAACAATGAATGCCATAGATTCTAAAGACATCGCCGTCGCATACCAGATGCGCCAGAGGCTAAACGAGAGCACTGCCGAGGTCCATGCAATCGTGGATCATATCGAGCTTCCTATTTCGAGGTTGTGTTGGTGCCCAATGCGGACAGGCGGATGCTAGTGCCTTTCTTCGTTGGAGATTGAAGTCTGCGTGACTGTGCAGCCTACCGAAGACTGGGTCTGGGCTGTCGGTAATTGTTATCAACGAGGAGCTTAGAAAGCTTCTGTACGGTCGTGGTCGAGTGAGACGCAGTTGTTCCTTGTAATCCCCACAGGAGGCCGTAAAAGAGCTTATGAGGCGTAACAGCTACAGACGGTGCTTCTGGTGGTGTTCGCGGTTTCATTGGCGTAGCTGTTCGAGCGGCCCAAAAGTCTAGTTCCTGATATTCAGTGATCATCCTGGTGGCAACAAGACCACCGATGTCAAAAATCTTTAGGCATCGACGAAGGTGTTTTCGCTTCCAAGCAAGCAATGGCCACCTTTGCGTTGAAGCTATCGGCGCTAGCTGTTGTGACGGTGTCCGAAAAATTCAACGGTAGGACGGGCCAGCACACAACAACATTTGCTCCTATTCCGTCTCCCTTTAGACAGTTACTACTTCTTAGAAGGAAGGAAGCGAACAAATAAATCTTGTTCGCAATCTGGTCTCCGAGGCTCGAGAACGTAATGTGCCTAGTGCCTCGCGTCCACGTTGTTCTTGGCGTCGTGTCCAGTGCATGAAGCAACGACTGAGACTCCCGGTTGTAGCACTGGCATCTGCAGTCGAAAGCGCCGTAACCCATCATCGACTCCCCTACCCGCCGGTCTGATCAATGTACGGGCTATACGTGAGCATTCGCGTGAGGACGGGTTTCCTTAGTTCTAAATGCGATTGTGTTCGTTAGAGTCGGAAGAATGTGCTTTCTTTGAAGTCTCGTCCAGGAAGCAGCTAGCCACAGAGTGTGGCTTCCTTGCTCTTCGTGTTCGTTCGTCATTTCAGATTGTCACGGTCAAAGCTTCGAAAAAGTAGTTGCAGTACTTCGTTGTAAGACCTCTCAAGTAATCGAGATTCACCTCCAAGGTTCCCCTACATGTGGAACTGAAGGATCATTTCTACCCGGATTACCTATCGTTGAATCAGCTTCTTCATCAGTTTGTTCCACGACTATGGAAGGAGCTTAGGTTACGGCTTCCGACGTTGCTAGAGATGATATTGACGACGAGGAGTGTAGGCCCTAGCACCGATGGAGTATCTGTGTAGTTCCGAACCTCGGAAGCTGTTAGACCTGCTGAATGTGAATAGCCTTCAATCGACTCTTCATTAGAATCGAGTCGGAACGCATCTTCCATTTCTGCAGCTGCACCGAATTCAGGCGTTACTGATACCCCTTGGTCCTGACCAACTTTCAGTCCCAAGAAGCAAACATGTTTCACGTGAAACACGATTATGGAACTACTACTGTAGCTGTCTCAAAAAGAGCCGTAAGCAATGTTTCACGTGAAACACGACCGCCATCAGGATGGATCTAGTGTCCAGGTGGAACGAGGTACCCCAACGCCGCGGGCATGTTTTCAATGCAACTAGACAGCCTGAAGAAGCGTCTGCGAACGTGGTTTGAGAGCTCTGGTACCTACTCCCCCAACGTCTTCAATCGTGAACACGTTGACAGCGAGTAGCTTTGGCACACCATCGGCGCTTCCTTGTATGGACGGCACCCATCCCTGTACTTTCAAATTTTCCACCCACTCGGGTTTTGAATCGCGCATCGATCCGAAACGTGCCACGTCGAAATCTGCTGATGAACTGAATCAATGAACATGTACCCGGCACGAAGACTTCTTGGTTCAAAGTCAGGATTCCTTGGTTAGTCGATCGTCAACGTTATTCCTTTTGAGCGCCGCCAAATATCGCAGTTCGGTTCTATTCAGAATGTCGGCACTTTCCTACAACCTAACCTCAACGAGAAACTGTCTGTGGTGAACACAATCCCTGCATCGAAGATATCGCTGTATGTCGCTTTACGCACGTGATCGGCTCATCGCAACGAGTTACTTAGAAGTCTCTCTCGGCTCACGTTCCATACGGTGCAACCCGTCTATATATCCATCGCTCATTGCTTCAGCACATAGCTGAGCATGCCAGTCAGCCTGATCAGGCAGAGGGAGAATGTCTAATTCGAACAATCCGTCGTTCCGTCTACAAACACATTCACCTGACTTGCGTCATAGCTGAACTTCTGAAAAGAGCATCGATCAGTGATCAAGGCATTTCATTCTGCAGTATGGCGTAATGGTTTGAGTGGCCATGCTGTCTGATTACCACCTATAACTACTCCCCCACACGATCTAGCAATCGAGCTTAGCGGAAATGAATATTCGTAGGTCTGGGTGCCACTCAATATTGCCTATAGGGACCACCAATACTGCTATGGGTAGCCAGCAAACACCTTGAAGGACACTGCCAACCACCAGCAGCTTTGGGGCCACGACAGGCTCAGCTGTTCACGAGTGTCGTTTGTTCTTGTCTCAGAGTCATCGCTAAGTGAATATTGATCTTCTAATGTCAAAGGAAAATTGACCGCACCGTACTAACTGTCCTAAAACTACATTGCAGGTTCTAATGATTCTTCGCTACGTACGAATCACCAGTCAAAGGCACCACCTCAGCATGGTTGAATATCTGGATCATTGAGAGCCACCAATATTGCCGTTCAGAGCCATAAGCAGAGGACAGCATTATTCTCGGTGAGAGCCACCCACAATCCTTATTGAGCATCATCCGCGCAATGCTGTATCACTTCGTCGCTGCCAGGCCCATTCTCGACCAGCAATCGAGCTACGCTCTGCTACGGTACCCGCGTGTTTTGCAGTGCTAACACAATGGTTCTCTGAATCCGGAGCCACAGCAGTTCGCCATTTCATGTTGGATGTCCCTATGGCCGCCAGGAAAGTTCTAGTAGACATCACTGATGTGCAATGTCTGTCTAGTCGTTTGCCGGGAGGCATATCGGGCAGGTGACTCCGATTGAGAGTTTTGGTGACTCGTAAACCTACGAATGTTCATGGCTCGATATACCTCAACTTGGATCGACGAATCAGACCACCTAACACAATCTGAGGCTAGCCGAAATGAGCTACCTCAACGACCCCACATCTGTTCGTTGAAACCCAAGCTCAGAAAGAGGCTCAATAGTTCCGAGAGAATCCATCGATTACAATCACTCCCCCGAACCCATCCCTGGCGTAACCCACGTTTAGAATCCAAGTCCACAGTGCTGATCGTTAGCTCTCCTCGCGTATTAGTTACTATCTCACGAATGCCAGTAGAGTCCGGATCCACCGACCTATGCACAACTAAGATGCGTATCTTGACGGTCTTGAGGGACGAGCCCAAATGAACTTCGTACGGTGAGCTCAATGCATGATGTTGAGCAACTGGGTAGACCGTTTCCAATTCAACCAGCACTTTATTCACGACTCAGGCGCAGTACCGGCAACGCCAGATTGACCCCGTGTTCCTTAACCGACATCAGATGAAAGGATCTGACGACCATTCCCCAAGTTTGCTCACCAGATCATTACACCCAATTGCACAGCCATTGCAGATCGCATTGGGCAAAGCGGTGTCATCCTTAGATGGACGATTCAAGAGTTCGGTGCTGATTATGGCATGAAGCTCGGAGCAGTATTGTGGCCAAGCAACCGTTGTTGGCCATGGAGGATTTCAAGAACTGCGTCGGTGAATTCTATGTGCACGCAGACTTCAAGGTGGGTGATGGCAACGGTGCCGTAATTGCGTTAGTAAGCGGTCTAACTGATACTTTCTTCCTCGCGTACACATTCCCAGCCACTGGTTATTTAGGGCACGGACAAGCCGTGAACGTAGCAACAGCTGCGGTTGTTCCTGTAACGCTGCAGTGCGCGTCCCGGCATGATTCGTAGAATAATCTAGCGTCAAAGGTTTCAAACATGGACACGCGTCTGCCGGGCAGGAACTCTCCGTGATGTTCAACGAAGCTTCGAGGATGGGGTATCCGCCTTGCTGGGGCACGCGACGAAGATGTTAGCTCTTGATGGCTCTCCCCCTGCGAATCGATCGCAGAGCGTCATAGTCAGTTCTGCGTTGTTTATTTCCGTGCTGGTTCCTGCCTTGTCGTATGCACGGATCATAACGTTCGACGCCGACTTAAAGCGTTGATAGGATCTTTGGAAACGGTTATGACTCATCGTCTACTCATTCCCGCCATCGTTCTATTCAACTTACAGGCGACGAAGAAGGCTGAGCCTCGCGCTCACTTTAGCTACTTGGTGATGAGCATGAACCCGATCTAGTTGAACGCCGGATCTTGTAAATATTCATCGTCCAAAGAACAGCTGGTCGTGAACCGCGGAATCCGCAGCTTCCCGAATGAAGTCCCAGCACCGCTACTCACTGTCTGAAGGGGTGAGAGCAATGGCTGTGCCACGTCTTTCGAAGCCTTGACGCATGGACACCGACCTATGAAGGGTTCCTTCGGCTCGAAGCACATTGCAAGATTCGTAAGTATTCTACGAACTATTGGAAATGAATCTCTTCACCAGATAGACCTCATCAAGTGATACCAATTCCCTTGATGGCACGAGACGTTGCTAGAGGCAGTATCCAAGGGCAATAACCAAGACTTGGTTCAGTGGCTCGTATAGGCAGTTCAGCTAGTTTCCAAACCTCCAAATATCGAGAAGGCTAGTATCTCCAATAGTGCAGTTACGCGCCGTGAACCCCGCACGAAGAACTCGCTAGTAGTCAAAGGTACAGTCAGTTCTGCAATGAAGCCTAAGTGCAAGGCAGTTTTCCTGAAGCCCAGATACAGTCTAGATTCATGCTTGTTTCACGTGAAACACGCACAAGCTCGAACCGTCCATCATAATTTGGGTGGGTTAGTTCTTTCCGACCGCTCCCCGACCCTTTGGTTCAGGATGTCGGTAACTTTCATTCACTGCAGTCCCTCGTTCTTCGCCACTAGCCTTCAAATCTGCATTGCGATCCTTTTGCTACTGGAAACGGGTATCGCAGCAAGCTGCCGTTTTCAGTAACGAGTCCTCTCCGAGAGTGGACAAAGAGACTCATTTCCCCACGCTTAGATTCCTAATTACAGCCATTGGTGAGGTGCAAGGTTTCACGTGAAACATCGCCTTAAAAAGAGATTGGCTCATGTTTCACGTGAAACATGAGCCAATCGCAAATAATTTACTGCTTCATATTCGGATCAATAACCTGCATGATCCTGTTCAGGTCCTCAACAGACGCAAATTCAATGCTCACCTTGCCTTTACGTGAGCCAAGCTGAATCTTCACATTCGTATCTAAGCGATCCGCCAACGACGTGGCCAGGAAATCAAGCCGTTCGTTTCGTTGGGTCTCTCTCGGCTTCTTTGTTGCCTTCTTTGGCTTGTCATCACTCAGGGCCACGGCTTCCTCAGTGGCACGCACTGAGAGTCCCTCGTTGATGATTCGCTGTGCCAGCTGTTCAATCGCTTCACCGCTCGACAGGCCAAGCAGAGCCCTTGCGTGGCCGGCAGAAAGAACGCCTGCAGCCACGCGACGCTGAACCAATGGAGGCAACTTCATGAGACGAATCGTGTTCGAGATCTGCGACCTTGAACGACCGATCCGATCAGAAAGAACTTCCTGAGTACAATTGAACTCTTCTAAAAGCTGCTGATAAGCGGCCGCTTCTTCTAGTGGGTTCAACTGCGAACGGTGAAGGTTCTCGAGGAGGGCGTCTCTCAGAAGATCAGTATCTTGCGTGTCACGAATGATCGCAGGGATCTTATCGAGACCAGCCGCTTGAGTCGCGCGCCAACGGCGCTCACCCATGACGAGCTCATAAGGGGCATCATCAGACTCACGGGAAGGCCTAACGACGATAGGCTGCAGCAACCCAATCTCTCGAATGGAGTGGATGAGCTCATCCATATGCTCTTCATCGAAATTGGTACGTGGCTGCTTGCGATTCGGGTGAATCAGCTTTACGTCGAGTTCGGCAAATTGTGCACCCGGTACTTCTACCAGCCCAGTCGCATTATCAATCTCAGTAGTTGGTTTGTCGGCCTGAGCAGCTGATTCTACGGGTGTGACCGTGGGTTCTACGTTCTTAGAGGTCGACTTTCCAGAAGATGCCGGCTTGGAAGATAGTGTTGTACTCAGACCTGGCATGGTCGCTCGAGGACGCTTCGTCGACTTAGCAGTAGGAGTTGCAGTTTTAGGTGAGGTCGACTTACGCCCAGGCTCAAAGAACATGTCGACAGGACGAGACGTCTTAGGTTTTGCAGGTGCAGCAGTTTTAGCTTCTGGCTTATTTGTTTCACGTGAAACAACCGAGGTATCTTCGGGCGCTTCAGTTACCGGTGAGCTTGAGATCAGCGCTCCCAGTCCCCTACCTAAACCACGCTTCTTCTCTGCCATGATATTTGCACGCCCTTTCGTCCGAACATTCAGCCCGAGACTAGTCTACTGTTTTTAGACATTGAACCGGGGATGCTTGATGAAAGTTAGCGTCGGTGTTGCATACTGTTAGTTTGAGGAAAATCTAGTTATCTAAAACAACAATTCACCGTTGAATAACTGCATTCTTCAGCCGAGAAGCGACGAATATTGGCTAAGCGCCCCGTTCAGCCATTTCATAGGCCGCTTCAGTGTAGGAAAGAGCGCCAGTAGAGTTCGGATCATAGGTGATCACGGTCTGCTGGTAGCTCGGAGCCTCAGAGATACGTACCGAGCGAGGAATGACGGCGTCGAGGACTTGCTCGGGGAAATGCTCTCTAACTTCGTTGGCAACCTGAGCTGCGAGCTTGGTTCGACCGTCATACATCGTTAGCAAGATGGTAGAAACTGTGAGCTTGGAATTCAGGTGTTTCTGAATCATCTCAATGTTCTTCAAAAGCTGGCTGAGGCCCTCAAGTGCGTAGTACTCACACTGAATTGGGATCAGAACCTCACGCGCGGCAACGAACGCATTTACAGTCAAGAGTCCGAGGCTTGGAGGGCAGTCAATGAACACGTAGTCCAGGCGTGGCAGCCCCTCACGTTGGCGCGTACGCGCATAGTCGTCCAGAGCTCGTTGTAGGCGCTGCTCTCGTGCAACCAAAGAGACGAGCTCAATCTCTGCACCAGCGAGGTGAATCGTGGCTGGTGCAACCTGAAGCGACGGTAGATCTGGGCACGTTGCGACAACATCAGACAACGGAAGATCATTGATAAGTACGTCGTAAATGCTATCAACTTCGGAATGATGCTCAATTCCCAATGCGGTTGACGCATTGCCCTGTGGGTCTATGTCGATAACCAAAACATTCAAGCCACCCTTGGCCAATGCAGCGGCCAAGTTGACGGTCGTCGTAGTTTTGCCGACGCCGCCCTTCTGGTTGGAGATTGTGAAATAGCGGGTCTTCTCAGGAGCTGGCACCGTGCGGGCCTCCAAAGCTTCGCGACGACGATGTTCGCTAGCTATCTGCGTAGCCAGAGGCGAGGACGAGTCACTGAAATCAAAAGCACTATCCGACGAGCTCTTAGTCTTGGACACCGGTAAAACTCCTCCTCGTGAATTAGTGAAAACCTTATCGATGGTTTCACTGACAATGTTTCACGTGAAACATTCAAAACAAGTTATTTGAATTGCGAACAAAACTTGATCTTCGAAACTCCAAAGAAAAGCTTGTCAGCGATCCAGCACTAATTAACAGACTATCGCGTCGGCCTAGCCAACCTTAATGCGAACCACCGTAGTAGGCTCTGCAAGCAAATCTTCACCCAGGGTCAAGACTTCAGTTTCTTTGCCACCGAGCTTACGAATAGCCTTAGACGCCTTCTCAATCTCTTCTGCAGCCGAGCGACCCTTGATGGCGATTAGTTCGCCCTGGCCGTGCAGCAGAGGAATCGTCAGGCCTGCCAAATTGGTCAATGCCGACACCGCACGTGCGGTGACATACCGAGCGTTGACTGCGTCAACCATTTGCTCGGCACGTCCACGCATGACGGTCACGTTATCAAGACCTAGATCATCAATGACCTCGGACAGCCAGATACAGCGACGTTCAAGGGGCTCAATCAGGGTCAGCTTCAGGTCTGGGCGGGCAATAGCAAGGCAAAGACCTGGAAGGCCCGCTCCGGAGCCTACGTCGGCAACCTCAACGTCTCGTTCCATCACCGATTCAATCACTGCACAGTTGAGCACGTGACGGGACCACAGCCTAGGGACTTCACGAGGACCAAGCAGTCCGCGTTCAATGCCCGAACTAGCCAGATGCTGAACATAGCGCTTAACTAGATCCAGTCGGTCGCCGAAGATTTTTTCGGCAGCCAGGGTCTCTTCTGCAGTAAGGCTGAGATCCTCAGTCATGGTCTTGGTCCTTTAGGTCGATCAGCACGCTGGTGCGTATTGTTACTTAGCTGTCCAATACCGAAACAACGATATGGCGTCGAGTTGATTCGCCTTCTGATTCCGAATGCAGTCCTGCATCGGCAATCACATCGTGAACGCGCTTGCGCTCGTATGCACTCATCGGTTCCAGATGAACCTTTTCCCCGGTTTCGCGAGCGGTTTCGATAGCGTTCTCGGCAACCTTCTTGAGCTGCTGAGCACGGCTCGTACGGTAGCCTGCGATGTCCAGAATCAATCGCGAACGTTCACCGGTAGCCGTCAGTACAGCAAGACGAGTCAGCTCCTGAAGGGCGTCAAGGATCTCGCCCTTTTCACCCACAAGGCTGTCCAAGGACGTGTCTTCTTCTTCAGTGACGATGGAGATGTAGGTGCGTCCGCCACGGATTTCGATGTCAATGTCACCATCAAGATCAGCAATATCCAGAAGTTCTTCGAGGTAGTCGGCCGCGACTTCACCCTCGTCTAAAACCTCCTGATCGTCATCGATCTGAGTTTCAAGTTCTGGTACGTCGATATTCTCAGTTGCAGTCATTGCTACTTCTTCTTCCGGCGGTTATTACGCTTTGGCTGTTCGCGCTGGCCCTTAGCAGCCTTCTGGGCGGCTTCTTCAGCGGCTGCAGCTGCTTCTTCCTTCTTCATGCCTACTGGTGGCAGACCCTTAGCGGCACGGCGGGCGTTCAATTCACGCTCTGCTTCCGAACCTGGGGTTGGGTTGTTGCGAATAACCCAGAACTGCTGGCAGAGGGTCCAGAGGTTGGTTGCGGTCCAGTAGATCAGAACACCAATTGGGAAGTTGATACCACCGATACCGAAGACCAAAGGCAAGATGTACAGCATCATCTTCTGCTGCTGCATGAACGGACCCTCGAGGGCCTCCTTGCTCATGTTCTTGGTCATCAGCTGACGCTGGGTGAAGAACTGCGAAGCAATCATGGCCAGGATCATGACAACGGCCACGATCACTACAGCCCAGTTAGTGTTCCCCGAGTTGAAGGTGCCCAAGAAGGTATCCGAAAGCGGTGCGCCAAAGATCTGGGCGCTATCAAAGCTACGGATGTTCTCAACAGACAGAGCGCCAACGGACTGACCGTTCTCGCTGGCGTGGGAGGCGTTGTTCAGTACGCGGAACAGCGCGAAGAAGAACGGCATCTGAATCAACAGTGGCAGGCACGACGACAGTGGATTGGTCTTGTGTTTCTTGAACAGCGCCTGCTGCTCTTGCACCATTGCCTGACGCGAGAGCTGGTCGGTCTTGCCCTTGTACTTAGCCTGAAGCTTACGAAGGTCAGGCTGCAGGGCCTGCATGGCTCGCTGCGACTTGATCTGCTTGACGAAGACTGGAATCAGCAAGGTACGAATCAGCAGCACAAGGAAAATGATCGACAGGGTCCAGGTAACACCTGAGCCTTCATCCATCCCAATCCGAGTGAACAGTTCGTGGAATGCCCACAAAACCCACGACACCGCATACGTAAACGGAGTCAATATCGTGTCTAGAAAGTTGTTCATCAGTGGTCGAGCTCCTTGCGGCCGCTATCCGCGGCGTCTTCATCGTCGGGAATCACAGGATGATTCAGAACTATGATCCTCGGCAGTTTGCCTTCTGGCCAAATCCTTGGTCCCTCGGGAACGTGATCGACGCCTCCGTGAGACCACGGATTGCACCGAAGGATACGCCAAGTGGTCAGTCCGGCACCCTTAATGACGCCGTGCTGAGTCACTGCTTCGAGCCCATAGGCAGAACAGCTAGGAAAGTATCGGCATACATCGCCATAAAGTGGCGAGATGATTTTTCGGTAAATCTTAAGCAACCCAATGACTATGTTCCGTGGAATATCGGCAATGAACCACAAAACACCAGTCCGGGGAGCGGAGTCCTTACGCATCAGCGATCCTCGAGTTTCCGTAACGCAGCGGAAAAAGATGCGTTTACTTGGGAACGAAGTTCATCCCATGAAAGTTCCGAGGCGCCAGGAAGAGCTCGGACGACAATGTCGACATCGCCATCTACGCGCCTGAGCTCGTGGGCAATTTCTCGCATTCGTCGTTTGACGAGATTCCTTTTAACGGCAATACCTACAGCCTTGGACACAATGAATCCAAACCGGTCCCCCACAAACTCATCAGTTTGACGGCGGCGTGCATATAGCACGACGTTCCGGCGTCCGCTTCGGACGCCGGAACGTACTGTGGCTGTAAGATCCTGCGCTAGGCGCAGTCGCTGATTCTTTGGCAACATGTTTTTTGGACCAGCTCTTTAGTTGAGCTCGTTGAAATCATGAAGCCAACAGCTGATTAGCAAATTTATGCTGAAAGGTCTGCACGGCCCTTGCCGCGACGTGCCGAAAGGATGGCACGACCTGCACGGGTACGCATACGAAGACGGAAACCGTGCTTCTTCGAACGACGACGGTTGTTAGGCTGAAAAGTCCGCTTGCTCACGGTGACACTCCAAGACGATCTAGATGATGCGTTCTTCCCGTTGACCAGCTAGCTCGATAACAACAGGTTGACGCTCTTTGTTTTTATAAAATGTGCTAAATTCACGGGCTCTACAAAATGAGCAAGTCGCAAAATGATGCACACAGGACTGAATAACAATAGAAAAATGCGCGCCATAGGTCAAATTGGCATGGAAGTAGCGCCAGCGGCACCTATGGGAACTGTTGGCCTGTGAATAATCTACCTCAAAGTTGTGGATTACTTTGATGAAGAAGGAAAGAAAGTTCACATCTATACATGAAAGTGCTAGTCATCTCCCTGCTTAAAACGCACATTTTCATGGGAAAACCTGTTTTCCACACCTTCAAGGTCAACTTTTTCCACCTAGCTGTGCATAACTGTGTGGATGGTGGATAGAATCAATGGTGATGCCGTCCCAAAAGGCGGTGTTTTCGACTCTTGGAAACAAGGATCGTGTGACCAACATTGCATTTTTGACGAGAGTGGGGCGCCCTTA